>NZ_JBHSKF010000009.1:0-298613 GCF_042657845.1 Actinokineospora guangxiensis
TGTTTCGGTGGTTATAGCGGCAGGGAAACGCCCGGTCCCATTCCGAACCCGGAAGCTAAGCCTGCCAGCGCCGATGGTACTGCACTCGTGAGGGTGTGGGAGAGTAGGACACCGCCGGACTTCTTTACAGGCGGGGTGTTCTCGCAGGAATCCAAGTAATTGGGTTGCTGCGAGAACACCCCGCCTGTTTTTGTCTGTGCCATGGATGTGATCAGGCACTCCGACCCGGAAGCGTTCGCCGAGCTGGCTTTCCCGGTCTACGAAGCCGACCCCGTGCGCCACACCACCGCGCTGACGGTCCTGGACTCGATCCTGGGCCGTGGCCGCGACGACGTGCTGATGATCACTGTGCTCCGAGAGGGGGCAGTGGCGGGTTGTGCCTTCCGGACACCGCCTTGGCCGCTGATCGCCTCCGCGCTGCCCGTCGGAACCCATCGAGTGGTGCAGGACTTCCTCGTGGGCAACGGAATCCCGCTCGGCGGGGTCCTCGCGCCGCGCGAGGTGGCGGACCCGTTCATCACCTTGTGGACGGAGATGACCGGGCAGGCCCCGGACTACACGCTCGGTCTGCGCCTGCACCGCCTCGGCGAGTTCACGCCGCAGACTGCGCCTGGCCGCTTCCGTCCGGTTGAACCGCGGGACATCGACCTCATCGGCGAGTGGTGGGCCGCCTTCGAGGACGAGGAGAGCGGCGGACTGCGCCAGATCGACGGGCAGGCCGAAGCGCGCAGGGCGATGGAGAACCCCATGCGGCGGTTCGGGCTCTGGCTGGACGAGGACGGAACCCCGGTGTCCATGGCGGGAGGCAGCGCGCCGCTGAGCGGGATGTCCCGGCTCGGACCGGTGTACACGCCCAAGGAGCACCGTGGCCGCGGGTACGGCAGCGCGGTCACCGCGGCACTGACCCAGTGGGCGCTGGACGAGGGCGCCCGGGACGTACTGCTGTACACCGACGTCACCAATCCGGTGTCGAACGCGATCTACCACCGCATCGGTTACCGACCCGTGCTGGAGGCCGTCGAACACCGGGTGCCGGACGCGAATACCCTCCGAGGGTGACCGTACGCACTCTGGTCGTGCAGCTGGACGACTCGGACCCGCCCGGCAGGCTCGCCGACTGGCTCATCGACGCGGGCGCGCTGCCGCACGTCGTGCGCCCCGGACGGGACCAGCTGCAGCTCGGCGACCACACCGCCGTCGTCTGCCTCGGCGGCCCGCAGAGCGCCAACGACCCCGACCTGACCGAGGTCCGGACGTTCCTGTCGCGGTGTGCCACCGCAGGCACCCCGGTCCTGGCGATCTGCCTCGGCGCGCAGCTGCTCGCCGTCGCGACCGGCGGCCGGGTGGAGGTCGGGGACTCCGGGCCCGAGGCCGGGGCGGGCCTGGTGGCGAAGCGGGATCTCGGGTGGACCGACCCGCTGTTCGCCGACATGCCGCTGATGCCCGACGTCCTGCAGTTCCACAGCGACGCCATCACCCGGCTGCCCGACTCGGCCGTGCTCCTGGCCGCCGCGGCCCGCTACCCGAACCAGGCGTTCCGGGTCGGGCGCGCGGCCTACGGGGTGCAGTTCCACATCGAGACGACACCGGAGACGGTGCTGCGCTGGGCCGAGGCGAACCCGGCCGTGGCCGCGCGCGCGAAGGCGGGCGAGCTGGAGCCCGAACGGCTCGCCGAGCTGCACGCCGACATCGAGGAGTGCTGGCGGCCGTTCACCGAGCGATTCGTGGCGCTGGCCCGTGGCGACATCGCGCCCGCGGAACCGGCCCGCCCGACCCTGCCGATGATCTGACCGATGGCCGACCCCGCCCGCTCAGTCCCGTCGACCGCCCGGTTCGGCCTCACCGGCGAGCGCGCCGAGCGCGAGCTGCGCGCCGCGGGCCTCTGGGGCGATTCCGGTCCGCTGGCCGCCTACGAGCCCGTGCTGGCCGCGCTGTCGCGCGCCCCCGATCCCGACCTCGCGCTGCGCGGCTTCGACCGGGTCCGCGAGGCCGACCCCGACGGGTGGCCGCAGCTGCGCGACGCCCTCGCCGAGGACCGCGGCCTGCGCGGCAGGATGATCGCCGTGCTCGGCACCTCGACCACGCTGGCCGACCACCTGGTGGTGGGTCCGCACGAGTGGCGGCGCTTCGCGGGCGGGCGCACCCCCGTCGACGGCTACACCGACGCGCTGCTGGCGGCCGTCGGGGCGAGCGGGGACGGCCCGCAGGGGCCGGTCGCGGAGGTGACCGGGCGCGACGCGGTGCGGGCGCTGCGCTTCGCCTACCGGGGGCTGCTCATGGAGGTGGCGGGCGACGACCTCGGGCACGTCGTGGACGCGTCCGTCCCCTCAGCGGACTATTCGGCGATCACCGCGCAGCTGACCGACCTCGCCGAGGCGGCGCTGCGGGCGGCTCTGGCCGTGGCGTGGGCCGAGCATGCGTCCGAGCAGGACGGCGCCAGGCTCAGCGTCATCGCGATGGGCAAGTGCGGCGGATACGAGCTCAACTACGTCAGCGACGTCGACATCGTCTTCGTCGCCGAGGGCGACAGCGCGCTGGCCACCCGGGTCGCCAGCGCCGCGATGCGGGTGGCGGGCGAGGCGTGCTTCGAGGTCGACGCGGCGCTGCGGCCGGAAGGCAAGGCGGGCGCGCTGGTGCGCACCGTGGAGGGCCATGCCGCGTACTACAAGCGCTGGGCGCGCACCTGGGAGTTCCAGGCGCTGCTCAAGGCCCGGCCGATCGCCGGGGACGCCGAACTCGGCGCCGAGTACATCGGCGCGGTGCGGCCGATGGTGTGGTCGGCGGCCAACCGGGAGAACTTCGTCTCCGACGTGCAGGAGATGCGCAAGCGCGTCGAGGAGCACGTGCCCTCGGAGCTGATCGACCGCGACCTGAAGCTTGGCAAGGGCGGGCTGCGCGACGTCGAGTTCGCCGTGCAGCTGCTGCAGCTGGTGCACGGCCGCGCCGACGAGTCGCTGCGCCTGCCCTCTACTGTGGACGCGCTGGCCGCGCTGGGGGCGGGCGGCTACGTCGGCAGGGTCGACGCGGCTGAGCTGGGCGAGTCCTACCGGTTCATGCGCACCCTGGAGCACCGGTTGCAGTTGCAGCGGCTGCGCCGCACGCACCTGTTCCCGGCCGACGACGACACCGCCGAGCTGCGCAGGCTGGCCCGTGCGGTCGGCATCGGTCCGCTGGCGGGCAAGTCGGCGGCGCAGGCGCTGCTGGCCGAGTACCGCAAGCAGTCCAAGGCCATCCGGCGCATGCACCAGAAGCTGTTCTACCGCCCGCTGCTGGCCGCGGTCTCCCGCGTGCCGACCGAGTCGCTGCGGCTGACGGCGGGCCAGGCGCAGGAGCGGCTGGCGGCGCTGGGCTACCTCTCCCCGGACGGCGCGCTGCAGCACATCAAGGCGCTCACCTCCGGGGTGTCGCGGCGCGCGGCCATCCAGACCGCGCTGCTGCCGGTGCTGCTGGACCTGCTCGGCGACACCCCCGACCCCGACGGCGGGCTGCTCGCCTACCGCAAGGTGTCCGAGGCGCTGGCCTCCACGCCGTGGTACCTGCGGGTGCTGCGCGACGAGGGCGCGGTCGCCGAGCGGCTGGCCACCCTGCTCGGCACCTCGAAGCTGGTGCCGGACCTGATCGTGCGGGCGCCGGAGGTGCTGCGGCTGCTCGGCGACCCGCGTGAGCTGACCCACCGCGACCCGGCCGAGGTGGCCGCGTCGCTGCGCAGCGCGGTGAAGCGGCACGGGTACCTGGGCAACGCGGTCACCGCGGCGCGCTCGCTGCGCCGCCACGAGGTGCTGCGCGTGGCGTGCGCGGACCTGCTCGGCTTCCTGGAGGTCGAGCAGGTGTGCGCGGCGCTCTCGAGCGTGTGGGCCGCGGTGCTGCAGGCGGCGCTGGCCGCGGTGGACCGGGCCGAGGCGGCCGCCGACGGCGGGCACCTGGCCAGGGTCACGGTGATCGGCATGGGCAGGCTGGGCGGCCACGAGCTGGGCTACGGCTCCGACGCCGACGTGATGTTCGTCTGCGAGCCCGCCGAGGGCGTCTCCGACCAGGACGCGGTGCGCTACGCGGGCCGGGTCGCGCAGTCGCTGCGCAAGCTGCTCGGCTCACCCAGCCAGGACCCGCCGCTGCACGTGGACGTCGACCTGCGGCCGGAGGGCAAGAACGGCCCGATCGTGCGCACGCTGGAGTCCTATCGCGCCTACTACGCGCAATGGGCCGAGGTGTGGGAGCAGCAGGCGCTGCTGCGTGCCACGCCGATCGCCGGCGACGAGGACCTGGGGGCGCGGTTCATCGCGATGATCGACCCGATCCGCTACCCGGCAGGCGGTCTGGACGCCGCGCAGATCCGGGAGATCCGGCGCATCAAGGCCCGCGTGGACACCGAGCGGCTGCCGCGCGGGGCCAACCCCAACACCCACACCAAGCTCGGCCGGGGCGGCCTCGCCGACGTCGAGTGGACACTCCAGCTGCTCCAGCTGCGCCACGCGCACGCCCACCCCGAGCTGAGGACCGCCTCGACCCTCGACGGGCTGCGCGCGGCCGCCGAGGCCGACCTCGTCGACCCGGCCGACGCGGCCGCGCTGCGCGAGTCCTGGCTGCTGGCCACCCACGTGCGCAACGCGGCGACCCTGGTGCGCGGCAAGCAGACCGACCAGCTTCCGCCACCCGGCCGCGAGCTGACCGCGACGGCGGCGGCGGTCGGCCACAAGGGCAGCGACCCGGGTGCTTTCGTGGACGCGTACCTGCGCACCACGCGCCGCGCGCGGGGGGTTGTGGAGCGGCTGTTCTACGAGGACTGAGGGGCTGGTCACGGACGGGGCGCGGCGTCAGCGCCGCGGCATAGGGTGCGGGTATGGCCTGGAGCATCCGCATCCCCGTCCGCAGCTACGAGTTGGACGCGCTGGGGCATGTGAACCAAGCCGTCTACCACCAGTACGCCGAGATCGCCCGGGTCGAGGGCTTCCAGGTGGCGGGATGCGGGTGGGAGGGGCTGATCGCGGCGGGGACCGCGCCGGTGCTGCTGTCCTCCACCTGCCACTACCGCAGGGAGATCCGCAGCGGGGAGTCCGTCGACGTGACCTGCGAGGTCAAGTTCGGGACCGGGAAGACGTTCCAGACCGACTCCACCATCACCAAGCTCGACGGGACCGTCTCCGCTGAGCTGAGCTGCGTCACCGGGATCATGGACCTGCGCAGGCGCAAGCTGGTGGAAGACCCGCGCGCCGTGTTGGAGGCGCACGGGTTCGACCTGGCGAAGCTGGACTAGGCCAGCACCTCGCCCACCTCGTCGGCCAAGGCGTCGGCGCTCGCGCGGCGCAGCAGTTCGCCCGCCAGGGCGGGGGACTGCAGGTCGAGCGCGCCGTAGACGGGCACGTCCAGGCCGGCCTGGGCTTCGCGGACGGCCAGGGGCGATGTGGTGAGCAGGCCGCTGACGGCCAGCACCGGGTGGTTTCCCGCGCGCAGGCGCTGCACGCCGTAGAGCGCGCCGGAGGAGTCCGCGGCGGCGAACAGGACACCGTCGGTGATGCGGCGCATCTCGGGGCGGTCCAGCAGTTGCGCGGTCTCGGGCTGGAGCAGGCCGTCGGCGATCTCCAGGACGACGGCGTCGACGCCGCGCGACATCAGGTGCCCGTGCAGCAGCAGGGCGCCCTCGACCAGGCGGTCGAGCGGGATGCGGAACGTGGTGGCCATGCCCGCGTCGGTGAAGTCCAGGGCGATGACGGCGCCGGAGTCGCGGAACAGCCACGGGTCGCCGCCCGCGGCGGTGCCGGTGATCTTGGCCGCGCCGACGCGCAGGCCCGCGCGGGTGAGGCCGTGCACGAGCGAGGCGACGGTGGTCGTCTTGCCCGAGTTCATCGACGTGCCCACCACGACGACCGTCGGCGGCACGCGCAGCGCGGGCACCGGGACGCCCAGCGCCAGGTCGGAGACGTTGACGACGCGGCCGGACGCGTCGCCGAGCAGGCCGAGCGGGCGCACCGTCGTCGGCGCGGACACCGCCGCGTTGCGGCTGCGGACCTTGCCGAGCACGCCGCCCGCGGCCACCAGGTCGCAGGCGCCGAGGTCGTCGGGCAGCTCGGCCTCGAAGTGGTCGGGGGCGTAGCGGGCGCCGTAGGCCACGAGGATCTCGTCGCCCACGTACAGCCGCGCCTTGCGGCCGTCGGTCAGCTCCAGCAGCTGGTGGTAGCCCACCTTGGTGATTTCCGCGAGGACGACGTCGCCGTGGGTCGGTTGGCGATCAGCCTGGTGGACGAGGGTGAGCGCGGACTCCCGATCGAGATTGCGCACCGAGTAGGCCGTCTTGAGCCGGTTCAGGCGCGCTGGATCTAGGGGTGCGAACATGGCGGGTCCTCGACGTCGCTGGGAGGGTTCGCCCGCCGGAGAGCCGGACGGACTGGTGTGCGCGGGAGCGTACGACTTCCTGCCCTGCCAAGGGAATCCCACAGCGGGTATCGGTTCGGGAAACCCACTCTTTCGGGTAATGAAACAGGGCGGTAGCCGGAGTGCTCTCCCGGCTACCGCCCTGTGGATCAGGTGCGTTCAGCTACCGATCAGACGTCGTAGTACAGGCCGAACTCGTAGGGGTGCGGGCGCAGGCGCAGCGGGTCGATCTCGTGCTCGCGCTTGTAGGACACCCAGGTGTCGATGACGTCGGGGGTGAACACGCCGCCTTCGAGCAGGTAGTCGTGGTCGGCCTCCAGCGCGTCGAGCACCGCGCCCAGCGACGCGGGCACCTGCGCGACCTCCTTGGCCTCCTCGGGGGGCAGCTCGTAGAGGTCCTTGTCGATCGGGGCCGGGGGCTCGATCTTGTTCTTGACGCCGTCCAGGCCGGCCATGACCAGGGCCGCGAAGGCCAGGTACGGGTTGCCGGAGGAGTCCGGGCAGCGGAACTCGACGCGCTTGGCCTTGGCGTTGTTCCCGGTGATCGGGATGCGGACGCAGGCGGAGCGGTTGCGCTGGGAGTAGACCAGCGAGACCGGGGCCTCGTAGCCGGGGACCAGGCGGTGGTAGGAGTTCACCGTCGGGTTGGTGAAGGCCAGCAGCGACGGGGCGTGGGCGAGCAGGCCGCCGATGTAGTGGCGGGCGGTGTCGGACAGGCCCGCGTAGCCGGACTCGTCGTGGAACAGCGGCACGCCGTCCTTCCACAGCGAGGAGTGCACGTGCATGCCGGAGCCGTTGTCGCCGAAGAGCGGCTTGGGCATGAACGTGATCGACTTGTTCGCCTCCCAGCCGGTGTTCTTCACGATGTACTTGAACAGCTGCAGGTCGTCGGCGGCGTGCAGCAGGGTGTTGAACCGGTAGTTGATCTCGGCCTGACCCGCGGTGCCGACCTCGTGGTGGGCGCGCTCCAGGGTGAAGCCCGCGCCCTGGAGGTTGAGGACCATCTTGTCGCGCAGGTCGGCATAGTGGTCGACCGGCGAGACCGGGAAGTAGCCGCCCTTGAAGCGGGTCTTGTAGCCCTTGTTGTTGCCGTTCTCCTCGGCGCCGGTGTTCCACCAGCCCTCGACGGAGTCGATCTCGTGGAACGAGCCGTTCTCGGTGTAGTCGAAGCGGATCGAGTCGAAGATGTAGAACTCGGCCTCGGGGCCGAAGTACGCGGTGTCGGCGATGCCGGACTCGGCGATGTACTGCTCGGCCTTGCGCGCGATGTTGCGGGGGTCGCGGCTGTAGGCCTCGCGGGTGAACGGGTCGTGCACGAAGAAGTTCAGGATCAGGGTCTTCTCGATCCGGAACGGGTCCAGGCGCGCGGTGTAGGGGTCGGGCAGCAGCAGCATGTCCGACTCGTGGATCGACTGGAAGCCGCGCACGGAGGAGCCGTCGAAGGCCAGGCCCTCGGTGAAGGCGTCCTCGTCGAAGGCCGCAGCCGGGACGGTGAAGTGCTGCATCACGCCGGGAAGGTCGCAGAAGCGGACATCGACGAACTTCACGTCCTCGTCGGCGATGAAGCGCAAGACCTCGTCGGAAGAGTTGAA
This sequence comes from Actinokineospora guangxiensis, assembly GCF_042657845.1. Taxonomy (NCBI): domain Bacteria; kingdom Bacillati; phylum Actinomycetota; class Actinomycetes; order Pseudonocardiales; family Pseudonocardiaceae; genus Actinokineospora; species Actinokineospora guangxiensis. Next base: position 7,959 of record NZ_JBHSKF010000009.1, read on the forward strand.
CACGCTGGTTGGCTCCTTACTCCTTGCTCCGCATGACGGCAGGCTGGCTTCCCCGCTCTGCGTGATGACGCTATGAGGGCGGTGTTGCCCGGCAGTCACCCCGGTGTTTCAGCGGTGTTAACGACAGCCGGTTTCGTCCGAAGCATGCCAGTGGCGGGCACGCGCGGCACGTCGTCTTACGCTGGTGGGGTGAGCAGATGGAGCGAGACGTGGCTGTCCGGGACCGGCGCGGCGTTCCAGCCGCGCGAGGGCGAGCCGCGGTGGCGCGGTGACGGTCTCGGGCTGCCGGAGCGGGGGCCGGGCTCGGTGGCGGGGACCGGCGCGCGGCTGGTGGCGTTCCTGATCGACCTGGTGCTCGCGTCCCTGGTGACGTCGCTGTTCGTCGACCGCGACTTCAACGACCCGGCGTCGCTGTGGGCGTTCAACCTCGCGGCGGTCGGCGTGTGGCTGGCGATCACGACCATCGGGGTGGCGCTGGCGGGCTTCACCCCCGGCAAGGTGCTGCTGGGGCTGCGGGTCGTGCGCATGGACGGGAACCCGCTGGTGGGCCCGCTGCGCGCGCTGCCGAGGGCGGTGCTGGCGGCGCTGATCATCCCGGCGGCGATCTGGGACCGGGACGGCCGCGGCTACCACGACCGCCTCACCGGCACCCTGGAACTGAAGGTCCGCTAGTCAGCGCCTGCGGATGGTGCGCTGCACGCTGCGCATCTTCACGCCCTGGGGCATGGGGCCCTTGGGCATGGCCGCGCCGCGGTTGGCCAGGGCGGCCAAGCGCTTCTCGACGGACTCGATGTCGGCGGGGCGCAGGTTGTTCGGCAGCTTCATCAGGTGCTTCTGCAGGCCCTTGAGGGGGACCTGGCCGTCCTCGTTGCCGACGATGACGTCGTAGATCGGGGTGTCGCCGACGAGCCGGGAGATGCGCTTCTTCTCCTGGCCGAGCAGGCCCTTGACCCGGTGCGGGGAGCCCTCGGCGACCAGGATGACGCCGGGGCGGCCGATGACCCGGTGCACGGCGTCGAGCTGGGTGGTGCCCGCGACGGTCGGGGTGACGCGCCAGCGGCCGCGCATGTTCTCCAGCGCCCACGCCGCGGCGCCGGGCTGGCCGTCGGCCTTGCCGTAGACGCTCTTCTGCACGCGGCGGCCGAAGATGATGACGGCGGCGAGCAGGCCGAACGCGATGCCGACCGGCAGCACGAACCAGTGGATGTCCAGCAGCCACCCGATGCCGAAGACCACGGCGACGACCAGCAGGAACGAGCCCAGCATCCACGGGATGAGGCCCTTGTCCTCCTTGCGCTGCATCTTGAACGCCTGGAAGATCTGCCCGCGCTTCGCCTTGGACTCGGCCTTGCGCGCGACCTTGCGCTCCTTGGCCGCCGCTTTCGCGGCCGCCTTGTCCTGCTTGTCCGCCATGCCCCCAGGATACGGTGCCAGTCGACGCAGGCAGGCGCGGGCAGGCGCGGGCAGCCGGTGCGCTCTGCGAAGATGCTCCGCATGGCCGAGCGGGGATTCTCAAGCGACGGGCTCGACCCCGACCAGCTGGCCGCGGTGAAGGCGCCGCGCGGGCCGGTGTGCGTGCTCGCCGGGGCCGGGACCGGCAAGACCAGGACGATCGTCAGCCGGATCGCGGCACTGGTGCACGACGGCCACGTCGCCGAGGGGCAGGTCCTGGCGGTCACGTTCACGACGCGGGCGGCGGGGGAGCTGCGCACCCGGCTGCGGTCGGTGGACATCCACGGCGCGCAGGCCCGCACCTTCCACGCCGCCGCGCTGCGCCAGCTGCGCTACTTCTGGCCGCGCGTGGTCGGCGACGAGCCGTGGGAGCTGATCGACGGCAAGCTGCGCCTGGTCGGGCAGGCGGCGCACCGGGCGGGCGTGGCCACCGAGCGCGAGTCGCTGCGGGACCTGGCCGCGGAGATCGAGTGGTCCAAGGCGTCGCTGATCGCGCCCGAGGACTACCCGGCGGCGGTGGCCAGGGCGCACCGGTCGACGCCGGTGTCGGCGGAGCTGGTGGCGGCGGTCTACACCGGCTACGAGGCGCTGAAGAACCGGGCCCGCCAGCTCGACTTCGACGACCTGCTGCTGCACACCGCCGCCGCGTTGGAGGACAACGCCGCGGTCGCCGAGGAGTTCCGCGACCGCTACCGCTGCTTCGTCGTGGACGAGTACCAGGACGTCACACCGCTTCAGCAGCGCGTGCTCGACGCCTGGCTGGGCAGGCGCGACGACATCACCGTCGTCGGCGACGCCAACCAGACGATCTACTCCTTCGCCGGGGCCTCACCCCGGCCGCTGCTGGACTTCAGCAGGCGCTTCCCCGAGGCGACCGTGGTCCGGTTGGAGCGCGACTACCGCTCGACGCCGGAGGTGGTCACGCTGGCCAACCGGGTCATCTCGGCCGCGCGGGACCGGCCTGCCGGGTCGCGGCTGCGGCTGGTGGGGCAGCGCCCGTCCGGGCCCGAGCCGGTGTTCGCCGAGTTCGACGACGAGCCCGCCGAGGCCGCCGCCGCGGTCGCCAAGATCAAGGAGCTGGCCGACGGCGGCACACCGCTGCGCGAGATCGCGGTGCTCTTCCGCATCAACGCCCAGTCGGAGGTCTACGAGCAGGCGCTGGCCGACGCGGGCCTGCCGTACCTGGTGCGCGGCGGCGAGCGGTTCTTCCAGCGCCAGGAGGTGCGCCAGGCCGTGGCCGCGCTGCGCACCGCCGCGGTCGGCGACCCGGCGGGGGAGCTGCCGCTGCTGGTGCGCTCGGTGCTGGAGCCGGTGGGGCTGACCGAGGAGCCGCCGCCGGGCGGGTCGGCGCGCGAGCGGTGGGAGTCGCTGCTGGCGCTGGTCGAGGTGGCCGAGGAGCTGGTCGCCGCGGTGCCGGAGGCGGACCTGCGCCGGTTCTGCCATGAGCTGGAGCAGCGCGCGCAGGCCCAGCACGCGCCCGCGGTCGACGGGGTGACGCTGGCTTCGCTGCACGCGGCCAAGGGCCTGGAGTGGGACGCGGTCTTCCTGGTGGGCTTGGTCGAGGGGACGCTGCCGATCCAGCACGCCGACGGGGACAACGCCGCCATCGAGGAGGAGCGGCGGCTGCTCTACGTCGGGGTGACCAGGGCGCGCGAGCACCTGTCCCTGTCGTGGTCGCTGGCGCGCACCGCGGGCGGCGGGCGCTACCGCAGGCGCAGCCGCTTCCTGTACGGGCTGATCCCGGACAGCCATCCGGCGGCGCGCCCACCCGCGAAACGGGACGCCGGTCCGGTCCGGTCGCGGTTCACCGAGCGGTACTGCCGGGTGTGCGAGTCGCGGCTGACGGGCGCGCTGGCGATCAAGCTCGGCCGCTGCGAGGACTGCCCGGCCGAGGTCGACCAGTCGCTGCTGGAGCGGCTCAGGGAGTGGCGGCACGAGCGCTCCCGGGCGCTGAAGGTGCCCGCCTACGTCATCCTCACCGACGCCACGCTGGTGGCGATCGCCGAACAACGTCCGGTCGACCGCGCCGGACTCGTGGCGATCTCCGGCATCGGGGCGCAGAAGCTGGAGAAGTTCGGGGCCGAGGTGCTCACCTTGGTCGCCGGGAACGACTCGGCCGAACGGGTGTGACGCGCGTCACGTCCAGAAGTGGAAAATAGGTTGCACGCCCCTCGCGGGCACCAATAACCTGCAGTCACCGGGATCGAACTGCCCGGGGACTTCGACCGACGAGTCAGTGAGGAGGTGGCCGCAATGGTGAGCAACACGATCACCATGACCCCAGGCTACCTCGCGCTGCCCAAGGGCGGAGCCATGTCTGGGGCTGGGGTGTGCCCGAAGGCCGGTGTTCGCGAGCGCGGCTACGCGCACGTCGCCGTCTTCGGCGCTGTTTGGCAGCGCGAAGCGCGCATTGATTCGACCGCCATCCCGTCCGCAACCTCGGGACGGGTGACTTGACGCTGAGTCAACTCACCCGAGCCACCCGAGGCCGCGGACTCCGATAACCGGAATCCGCGGCCTTTTTCTTTGCCCACTTTCTTCCTGGAGCGACACCAGATGTCTACCGCCACAGCTCCTCGACACGACGGAGCACTTCCCGACCTGCTGGAACTGTCCAGCACCGGGGTGAGCGAGCTGCTCGACGCGGCTCCGCACGCCGGTCTCGACCTGCCCTGCCGGTCTTCCGACAACCCCGACCTGTGGTTCGCCGACGCGCCCGCCGAGCTCGAGCGCGCCAAGACCCTCTGCGAGGACTGCCCGGTCCGCGCGGCCTGCCTGGCCGCGGCGATGTCCCGGCACGAGCCGTGGGGCGTCTGGGGCGGCGAGATCTTCGAGCGCGGTGTGGTGATCCCCCGCAAGCGGCCCCGCGGCCGCCCGCGCAAGGAGGACGCCGCCCGCGACGCCGCCGAGCGCGCTGCTCGGGAGGTCGCGGCATGACCACGCACACCGTTCTCGCCCCGAAATCCGACGACTTCACCCCACAGGGAAGCACGCAAATGCTGATGTACGAACATCTCGCCAGATCCCGAATGCGGGAGGCGGAACAGGCGGCGCGCAAGCACCGCCTGGTCCGCGGCCTCCTCCGAACCAGGCGCTGGGAGCGGGTCTCGACCTGGGCCGCCCAGCGCGCGCGAGTCGCCCAGCTCCCGGCGTAAGCCCGGCCAAGGGACACGACCACGAGGGCCCCGCCGTCGCTGACGGCGGGGCCCTCGCCGTGTGTCCACCGAACGGGTGGTCATCGGTGATGGAAACATGCTGGAAACCGGGCCACGGTGGCGAAGCAATACGGTGAGGACTCCTGTCAGACGGAAGCCTTGGGGCTGGCGTTGGTGCAGAAGACCGTGGGCGCCCGCAACACCCGCCGGGCGCGGGAGACCCCCGAAGTCGGACGGACCGGAGCCCGGTTCGGGCCGCCGGGGCGCTGGCGCATCGAGCCCGCCGGGGACGAGCCGGAACCGGACGCGCCCGCCGACGACTCCCCGATCGGGCTGACCGGCGCCCGCTTCGGCGGGGCGGCCCGCAAGCGCAGGCGCGCCAAGGCTCCCCGGCCCACCGAATCCGCCGAGCCCACCACCGAATCCGCCCCCGCACCCGTCGCGGTGCCCGTCGCCAGGACGGAGTCCGCCGCCCAGTGGTGGGACGCCGACACCCCCGTCGACCCGGACGACGACCACTGGTCCGAGGAGTACTCCGACTGGCTCACCCGTCCCGAGTCGCACGCGCTGGTCCGTCCCTACGCCTGGACAGGGGGGCGCACGAGGGCGGACGGCGACCTGGCGGTCGAGGCGCTGGTGCACACCGAGCGCGGCTGCGCGCGGCCGTCGTGGGAGCTGCGCGCGATCACCGAGCTGTGCGTGCGGCCGAAGTCGGTCGCCGAGGTCGCCGCGCTCATGGCGGTGCCGCTCGGCGTGGCCAGGGTGCTGATCGCCGACCTGGCCGCCGAGGGCGCGGTGCGGGTGCACGGGGTCGCGGGCGGCGCGCCCGATCTGGCGGTGATGAACCGCGTGCTGATCGGATTGCGCAGGCTCTGAGACATTAGGTTGCTGGCATGGCGCACACGCATGACGGCCTCGACTGGACCGAGCGGATCGCGGAGATGCGGCGCACCGACGCCCTGGAGGCCGAGGTCAACGGGTGGGTCGCGGAGAAGCTGGTGGCCGGGCTCCCGGACGGCGCCGTGGTGGTCGACGTCGGGTCCGGCTCCGGTGGCATGGCCGCGGCCTTCGCCTCGGCGCTCGCCGCGCGCGGCGGCGGACGGCTGGTGCTGGTGGACGCCACGCGGGAGCTGCTGCACGCGGCGGCGGAGGCGGCGCGGACCGGCGGCGTCGAGGTCGAGCTGGTCGAGTTCGACGCCGCCGACGACGGGCTGGCCGACGCGGTGCCCGCCGCCGACCTGGTGTGGGCCTCGCGGGTGGTGCACCACCTGCCCGACGAGCGGGCCGGGGTGGCGCGGCTGGCCGGGCTGGTCCGCCCGGGCGGCACGCTCGCGCTGGTCGAGGGCGGGCTGAGCAAGCGGTGCCTGCCGTGGGACCTCGGCATCGGCAGGCCGGGCCTGGAGGACCGGCTGCACGCGGCGCGCGCGGAGTGGTTCACCCGGATGCGCCAGGGCATGGCGGGTGTGGTGCGCGCGGGCGTCGGCTGGAACCGGCTGCTCGCCGACGCCGGGCTCACCGATGTCCGGGCGTTCAGCTACCTGGTCGACCTGCCCGCCCCCGGCGCCGAGCCGGTGCGGCGGTTCGTGGCGGACTGGCTGGCCTGGTTCGCGGGTGTGACCGGGGAGTTCCTGTCGGCCGATGACCGCGAGACCGTCGCCGCCCTGCTGGACGAGGACGGCGACCACTGGGTTGGCCACCGCGACGACGTCTTCGTCCTCGCCGCGTCGACGGCGCACCTGGGCACCCGGTGACCGAGGTGGCCTGCGCTCGGTGCGGGCGCTCGCGGGCCGACGACGACGCGCTCACCGCGATGAGCTGGGTCACCGACGTGGACGAGCGCGGCAGCCGCCAGTACTGCCCCCGCTGCGCCCGGGAGAACATCCGCGGGATCGAGGCCAAGCTCAAGGACGAGTGGTGGTGAGCCCGGACCTCGGCTAAGCAGCTTCGTCGGCGAACCCCGGCTGCCAGTGCGAGATGATCGCGCGCATCGCGACGTGGGCGTCGAGCTGGCAGAGGATGCCCACCGCGCCCGCCGTCACCCGCTGGATCAGCAGGTACTGCGGCGGCAGGTTGAGCGAGCGGCCGGTCTTGAAGTCCTGGCCCGCGCCGACCCGCTCGGCCTGGCCCTGCATCCACCGGCGGCTGAAGTGAAACGTCTCGACCGCGGTGGGCTCGGCGAACGGCGCCAGGTAGGCGAGCACGTCACAGGCGTCGAGCTCCATGTCCTCGCGGACGAAGCCCTCGGCGCGCATCAGCCTGAGCAGGTCGGCCGAGCCGCCCTCGATGGAGAGCCTGGTCATCACCCCGAGCGGCCGGGGCAGGCCCTCGGGCAGCCGCGCGACGGCGCCGAAGTCGATCACGCAGAGCCTGCCGTCGGCGGTGACCATGAAGTTGCCGGGGTGCGGGTCGGAGTGCAGCAGGCCCGCCCTGGCGGGCGAGGAGAAGTGGAACTCGCACAGCAGCTCGCCCGCGTGGTCGCGCTCGGGGCGGTCGCCCTCGCGGATGATCGCCGACAGCGGCTTGCCGGTCACCCACTCGGTGATGGTGACCTTGGGGGCGCTGGCCACCACCTTGGGGACCAAGACGCGCTCGTCGCCTGCGAACGCGCGGGCGAACGTGCGCTGGTTCTCGGCCTCGGCGCGGTAGTCGAGCTCCTCGACCATGCGGTCGGCGAGCTCCTTGAGCAGCGGCTTGATCTCCAGACCGGGGGCCAGCGGCTGGAACAGCTTGGCGAAGCGCTGCAGCTGGCGCAGGTCCGACATCAGGGCCTCGTCCGCGCCCGGGTACTGGACCTTGACCGCGACCTCGCGGCCGTCGTGCCAGATCGCACGGTGCACCTGGCCGATGCTGGCGGCCGCCGCGGGCTGGTCGTCGAACTCGGCGAAGCGCTTGCGCCAGCCGCTGCCCAGCTGCTGGGCGAGCACGCGGTGCATGGTCGGCGCCGTCATCGGCGGGGCCGCCGACTGCAGCCGGGTCAGCGCGTCGCGGTAGGGCTCGGCCAGCTCGTCGGGCACAGCGGCCTCGAAGACCGACAGCGCCTGCCCGAACTTCATCGCGCCGCCCTTGAGCTGACCGAGCACCGCGAACAGCTGCTCGGCCGTCTTGGCCGACAGCTCGGCGCTGACCTTGTCGGCGCTCTGGCCCGCGAGCCGCTTACCCCAGCCGCCGACGGCGCGGCCCGCGACTCCCAGCGGGATGCTGGCGAGCCGAGCCGTGCGCGCGACGGTCTTGCGTGGCATCTCGGTCACAGTCCGATTCTCCCCCGTTCGGGTGCCCGCACGCAGCGTTTTGGCACGTGATACCCCGGACACCGACCACTACCTGCACGTCGTCGGCGTGAGGTCGCACGTGACGGCAGGAACATGCCGGCCAGTGTCCTCGGTCACAGTTGCGCCGAACAGTCGAGTACCACCGGGACGCGCGGAAATTGCCGCTCCCGGGATGTCGGTGGCGAGCCTTACCGTTGTCCCGTGGCCGAACCCCGCGTCGAGGTGCGCAGGAGCAAGCGACGCACCCGCACCGTCACGGCGTATCGAGACGGTGACACCTTGATAGTCCAGATCCCCGCAAGGCTCTCGAAGAAAGAGGAGGCCCACTGGGTCGCCGAGATGCAGCGCAGGCTGCTGCGCGCGGAGGCGCCGCCGCGCCCGCCGGCGCGCCGCTCCGACACGGCGCTGCTGGCCCGGTGCGTCGAGCTGTCCGACAAGTACTTCGGCGGGCGCTGCGAGCCCGCCTCCGTGCGCTGGGTCCCGCCCATGCGCACCCGGTGGGCGTCGTGCACGCCCGTCGACCGCACGATCCGCATCAGCGAGCGGCTGCGGGACGTGCCGACCTGGGTGTTGGACTACGTGCTGGTGCACGAGCTGGCGCACCTGCTCGAACCCGGCCACGGCCCGGCGTTCTGGGCGCTGGTGCGCCAGTACCCGAAGACGGACAGGGCGGTCGGCTTCCTGGAGGGCCTGTCCGCGGCCGCCGGATGGGGCCTCACCGAGGACTGACGGCCCGCCTCACGCGGGCCGGGTGAAGCAGAACTCGTTGCCTTCCGGGTCGCGCATGACCTGGAAGGCGCCCTGGGCGTCCACGACGACCTCGCCGACCCGCCGCGCGCCGAGGCGAGCCGCGGTCTCGGCCGCGGCGGGGACGTCGTCCACGGCGATGTCCAGGTGCAGCCGGTTCTTGCCCGCCTTCGGCTCCGGCACCGGCTGGAAGGACAGCCTCGGGAAGCCCGGCGGCTCGACGTGCGCCCAGCCCCCGGCCCGCTCGACCGCGTCGCCGCCCAGCAGCGCGGCCCAGAACCGGACGAGCCGGGCGGGCTCCAGGCAGTCCACGACGACCTGGTCCAGCCGGGGCCTCACCCCGAGGTGCCCTCGTCGCCGCCCTCGGGCTTGGGCTCCGCCTGGGGCTCGGTCTTGCGCAGCTCGGCGATCGGGTCGACGTCGGCGGCGCCGAGGCGCTCGGCGAACTCCATCGGGTCGTCGAGGTCCTCGGTGGTCGGCAGCAGGTCCGGGTGGGCCCACAGGCCGTCGCGGACGTCCATGCCGTGCTGGTCGGTGACCAGCCGCCACAGCGCCGCGGCCGCGCGCAGCCTGCGCGGGCGCAGCTCCAGGCCCACCAGGGTGGCGAAGGTCTGCTCGGCGGGGCCGCCGGAGGCGCGCCGCCTGCGCAGCGTCTCCCGCAGCGCTTCGGCGCCTGGCAGGCGGTCGCCGACGGCGTCGGCCACGACGACGTCCACCCAGCCCTCCACCAGCGCCAGCAGCGTCTCCAGGCGGGTCAGCGCGGCCTGCTGCTCGGGGGTGGTCTGCGGTTCGAGCATGCCCGACTGCATCGCCTGCTCAAGCGACTCGGGGTTGGTCGGGTCGAACTGGCCCGCCAGCTGCTCCAGTGCCGCGGTGTCGATCTTGATGCCGCCCGCGAACTCCTCCACCGAGCCCAGCATCCGCTGGCGCAGCCACGGCACGTGCGCGTACAGCCGCTGGTGGGCGGCCTCGCGCGCGGCCAGGTAGACCAGCACCTCGCTGGAGGGCCGCTCCAGGCCCTTGGTGAACTCCTCGACGTTGGCGGGCAGCAGCGCGGCCACCCCCTCCGGGCCCAGCGGCAGCCCGATGTCGGAGGAGGTCTGCACCTCGCCCGCCAGCTGCGCCAGCGCCTGGCCCAGCTGCGAGCCGAACGCCATGCCGCCCATCTGGCCGACCATCGCCAGCAGCGGACCGGCCTGCTGCTTGGCCTCGGCGGGCAGCGCCTCCACCCAGGCCCCGGACATCCGCTGGGCGACCGGGTCGCACAGCCGCCGCCAGGTCGGCAGCGTGGCGTCCACCCAGTCCCGCGCCGTCCAGGCCGTGGTCGTCGTGGCGCCCGCGGGCAGCGTCGTCGCCGGGTCCAGCCACATCTCGGCCAGGTGCACCGCGTCGGCGACAGCCTTGCCCTGGTCGGCGGCGAAGCCGACGCCGCCCAGCTTCTGCACGGCGATCTGCTTGGCGAGGTCGTAGTTGACCGGCCCGGTCGAGGAGCCAGCCTGGCTCATCATCTGGCCGAGCTGGCTGAGCATCTGCCCGAGCTGGCCGAAGGCGTCGAACGGGTTCGGCTGCTGGTTCGGGTCGCCCGCACCGCTCTTGTCGTCCTTGCCGCGGCCGTCGTCGGGGTCCGGCGCGCTGAAGCCGAACTTGAACTCGCTCATATGCCCACGGTACGCGGGTCGGGCGTGCCCGGTACGTCCGGTGATCCGCCGAGCGCGAACGCACGTACGCTGTTCCTCCGTGAGCACCACAGCGCAGGAACCGGTACCGGCCCCGCCAGCGCCGCCGCGACGGCTGACCCGTCGCGCCTGGACAGTGCTGGTCGGCTTCGCCGTCGTGCTGGTGCTCGGCGTGCTCGGCGCGACCGTCCCGGTGCCCTACGTCTCCCTCGGCCCCGGTCCGACCTACGACACCCTCGGCGACGTCAAGGGCGTCGCCATCGTGCAGGTCGACGGCGAGCCCACCTTCCCGACCACCGGCCAGCTGCGCATGACCACCGTGTCGGTCAACGACGACATCACCCTCTTCGGCGCGCTCGCCCTCTGGGTCAGCGGCCGCTACGCGCTGGCCCCGCGCGAGGAGTACTTCCGGCCGGGGGAGACCGAGGAGCAGATCCAGGAGCAGAACACCAAGCTGTTCCAGGACTCCCAGGGCAACGCCGAGACCGCCGCGCTGCGCCACCTCAAGTACCCGACGAAGGTGATCGCCCAGCAGATCACCACCGGCGCCCCCGCCGACAAGGTGCTCGCCCCCGGCGACGAGATCACCGAGGTCAACGGCAAGCCGATCAAGCAGGCCGACGACGTGCGCGCCGCGCTCGCGGGCACCAAGCCGGGTGCGGTGATCTCGCTGTCCTACGTGCGCGACGGCGCGGCCAAGACCGCCGAGCTCACCCTCGGCGACGCCGCCGCGTTCGGCGTGGACTCCCGCGACGAGGGCTTCATCGGGCTCGGCCCGATCGACCAGCCCGAGGTGGACTTCACCACCACCATCACCCTGGAGGACGTCGGCGGGCCGTCGGCCGGGCTGATGTTCGCCCTGGCCATCGTCGACCGGCTCACCGAGGGCGACCTCGTGGGCGGGCAGGTCGTCGCCGGGACCGGGGAGATCACCACACAGGGCGTGGTGGGGCGCATCGGCGGCATCTCGTTCAAGATGACCGCCGCCGCCGAGGCGGGCGCGACGTCCTTCCTCGTCCCGGCCGAGAACTGCCGGGAGGCCGTCGAGAACGCGCCCGAGGGCCTGCGGCTGATCCGGGTGGAGACCCTCGACGGCGCGGTCGCGGCGCTGGAAGACCTCAAGGCCGGGCGCGAGGCCCCGCTCTGCACGGCGGGCTGACCCCGGCGGGCTGAGACCTGCTCGGACCTGCTCGGACCTGCTCGGATCTACTCGAACGTGCTCAGCAGCGCGTCGGTCAGGTTCGGCGCGAGCTTCGGGTGCTCGACCAGCTCGTCGAGGTCGCGGACCCGGATGACGCAGGCCGCCGTCCCGTCGCGCAGCACCGCGGCCACCAGCCGGGCCTCGCGCGCGCTGGGGTGCGAGGCGGCCACCCTGGCCATCGCGTCGTCGGACTCCTCCGGCAGGTCGGCCTCGGCCTCCGGGGGCAGCGTGACGATCTCCTGGACCAGCGCGCAGCCGAGCACGGCATCGGGCCACATGATCCCGGCCAGCGCCGCGCCCAGGTCGCCCGCGGGCAGCTCGTCCTGGGCGATCGGCGTCAGCGGGGCGGCCGGGTCGACCTGGGCGGCCAGGTCCGGCTGCTCGCGCAGCAGGTGCTCGGTGGCGACGATGGCGAACAGCCGCGGCGGCTGGTCCCACCCGCCGGAGGAGGTGAACTCCTCGATCTCGCGGGCGGTCGCGGGCAGGGCGGCGGACGACTCGATCACGGGTGCATCCTCGCACCCGCCCCCGGTCAGCGGGATATCCACATCAAACGGACACCGGCGTGGGAACCTGAACGCGCCCTCGTAGAGTTGAAAGGTCAGGGCCGGGCACGACCGGGCCCGCCAGACGACAAAAGCAAGCGACCCTGGAGCGTGTCCAGTGGCCACACGGCCCCCGATCGGCCTGCCGAAGCTGTCCCGGCGAAGCCGCATACTGCTCATCCTCGGCGCGGCCCTCCTGCTGATCCTGCTACTGGGGTCCCGGCTGCTGGGCACGTACGTCGATTGGCTGTGGTACGGCGAAGTGGACTTCCGCACCGTGTTCACCACCATGGTGGTGACCCGGATCGTGCTGTTCTTCTCCGTAGGGGCGCTCGTCGGCGGCCTGCTGGCCCTGAGCCTGTGGATCGCCTACCGCAACAGGCCGGTGTTCGTGCCGGTCGGCAGCGCCGACGACCCGCTGGCCCGCTACCGCTCCACGATCGTGCAGCGGGTGCGCCTGTTCGGCATCGGCGTCCCGGTGGTCGTCGGGCTGATCGCGGGCTCGGCCGCCCAGGGCGACTGGCAGCGCGTGCAGCTGGCGTTCAACTCGACCCCGTTCGGCATCACCGACCCCGAGTACAACATCGACATCGGGTTCTACGCCTTCGAGCTGCCGTTCATCACCTGGATCATCAGCTGGCTGTTCGTGGCCATCGCGATCGCCTTCTTCGGCGCGCTGATCATGCACTACATCTTCGGCGGCATCCGGCTCGCGGGCAAGGGCGGCCAACTCGCCGTCGCCGCGCGCGTGCAGCTGTCGGTCACCGCGGGCGCGTTCGTGCTGGTGTACGCGGTCGACTACTTCTTCGAGCGCTACGAGCTGCTGTTCTCCACCCGCAACCCGCTCTTCAGCGGCGCGACCTACACCGACCTCAACGCGGTGCTGCCCGCCAAGCTCATCCTGATGTTCATCGCGGCGTTCTGCGCCGTGGCGTTCTTCGCGGGCGCGTTCCTGCGCAACCTGCAGCTGCCCGCGATCGCGACGGCGCTGCTGGTGCTCTCCGGCATCCTGATCGGCGTCGCCTACCCGCAGCTGGTCCAGCAGTTCTCGGTGCGCCCGAACGAGAACGCCAAGGAAGCCGAGTCGATCCAGCGCAACATCGCCGCGACCAAGCAGGGCTTCGGCATCACCGACGACAAGGTGACCACCACCAACTACCCGGGCATCAGCACCGCGACCCCGGCGGAGATCCGCGGCGAGGAGGCCGCGACCAAGACCATCTCCAACATCCGGCTGCTCGACCCGAACATCCTGGCCCCGACGTTCACCCAGCGCGCGGGCGCGGAGAACTTCTACGGCTTCCCGACCAAGCTCGACGTCGACCGCTACACCGTCGACGGCAAGCAGCAGGACTACATCGTCGCCGCGCGCGAGATCCGCACCGCCGGTCTCACCGAGACCCAGGCCACCTGGATCAACCGCACGATGATCTACACCCACGGCAACGGCTTCGTCGCCGCGCCCGCCAACACGATCAACTCGGCGCTGCAGGACGCGGGCGGCGAGGGCGGCTTCCCCGTCTTCCAGATCAGCGACCTCACCCGCGAGGGCCCGTTCGGCCTCAAGCAGCCGCGGATCTACTACGGCGAGCTGTCCACCGACACCTACGCCATCGTCGGCGGCCGCAACAACGGCCAGCCGATGGAGTACGACACCGCCTCGCAGACCTACTCCTACGAGGGCCGCGGCGGCGTCCCGATCGACGGACTGCTGAACAAGCTGGCGTTCACGCTGCACTACGGCGAGCGCAACATCCTGTTCTCCAGCCAGATCGTGGACGGCACGAAGATCATGTACAACCGCAACCCGCGTGAGCGGGTGGCCAAGGTCGCCCCGTGGCTGACCCTCGACGGCGACCCGTACCCCGCGGTGATCGACGGCCGCATCCAGTGGATCGTCGACGGCTACACCACCCTGGAGAACTACCCGTACTCCCAGCGCACCCCGCTCGGCGAGGCCACCAGCGACTCGCTCACCGGCGTCGTCCGGCAGGACAACCGCACCATCAGCTACATCCGCAACTCGGTGAAGGCCACCGTCGACGCCTTCGACGGCACGGTGAAGCTCTACGCCATTGACGAGCAGGACCCGGTCCTCAAGGCGTGGCAGGGTGTCTTCCCCGGCACCGTGGAGCCCGCCAGCGCCATCTCCGACGAGCTGCGCTCGCACTTCCGCTACCCGGAGGACCTGTTCAAGGTCCAGCGCGAACTCCTGTCGAAGTACCACGTCCAGGACGCCATCGAGTTCTTCTCCCAGAAGAGCTTCTGGAACGTCCCGGTCGACCCGACGGAAGGCGGCGGCACCAACACCGGTGACACCGGAGCCAAGCAGCCGCCGTACTACGTGCTCGCCCAAGCGCCCGGCCAAGACCGGGAGACCTTCCAGATCACCAGCGCGCTGACCTTCCTGAGTCGAGCGTTCCTGGCGTCCTGGGTCTCGGTCTCCTCCGACCCGGCCGACTACGGCAAGATCACGGTGCTGAGACTGCCCGACGCGGGCACCTCGCAGATCGAAGGCCCCGGGCAGGTGCAGAACCGGTTCCTGACGACACCGGAAGTCACCGAGAACCGAACACTCATCCAGAACCCGACCGTCGACGTGAAGTTCGGCAATCTGCTGACCCTGCCCCTGGCCGAGGGCCTGCTGTTCGTCGAACCGATCTACATCCAGCGCAAGGACACCGACGCGTTCCCCCAGCTGGCCCGCGTCCTGGTCTCCTTCAACAACCGCGTCGGCTTCGCCCCCACCGTCTCCGAGGCGCTGGAAGAAGCCATCGGCGCCGGCACCGGCGGCCCGGCGACCCCACCCGAGGGTGAGGACCCGCCGCCCACCACCACCCCGCCGGGTACCACCCCGCCCACCACACCCCCACCCGCGGGCGACGCCGCCGCCGAACTCGACGCCGCCGTCAAGGCCCTCGACGGCGCCCTGGCCAAGCTGAAGACCGCCCAGCAGTCCGGCGACTTCGCCGCCCAGGGCCAAGCCCTGGCCGAACTCGAAGCAGCCGCCGACCGCTACAACGCCGCCAAGGCCAAGCAGGAGGAAGGCGGCCAGCCCACCACCCCGTCGCCGTCCCCCACCCCCGCCCCCAACGGCGGCGGCTGATCACTGGGGGTGGGCCGCCCCTGATCAAAGAGGCGGCCCACCCCCCGATTTGCAGCCCCACAACCATTCCCGTATAGTTCTGTTTACCGACGCGGGGTGGAGCAGCTCGGTAGCTCGCTGGGCTCATAACCCAGAGGTCGCAGGTTCAAATCCTGTCCCCGCTACAGAGTTGAAAGAGCCCTATCCGCGGAAAGCGCGGATAGGGCTCTTTCGTGTTGCACCCCGGGGGCCGAGCCCCCGGACCCCCACGGTGCGGGACCTCTCGAATCAGTGTGGGGGACTACGGGCGTAGGTATCGGTGGTGTCGCCCGTGGTGCGGGATCTCTCGAACCGGCGTGGGGGACTACGGGCGTAGGTATCGGTGGTGTCGCCCGTGGTGCGGGATCTCTCGAACCAGTGTGGGGGCCTACGGGCGTAGGTATCGGTGGTGTCGCCCGTGGTGCGGGATCTCTCGAACCGGCGTGGGGGTCCACAGGCGTAGGTATCGGTGGTGTCGCCACGGTGCGGGATCTTCTGACCCGGCCTGCCTGACCGCACGACTTCGGCTCTCTGCCGCCCACTCGACGCAGGGTGCCATCGGATCATGACCGTCCAACGTGTGTTCCTGCCAGGTCAGATCGGCTGAAGTAACCAAGGCGGATCTGACAGAGGGGGGGTGGGTAAACCCGTTCGACAGGGGTGTGTATAGTTCACATTACCGACGCGGGGTGGAGCAGCTCGGTAGCTCGCTGGGCTCATAACCCAGAGGTCGCAGGTTCAAATCCTGTCCCCGCTACAACGTGAATGGCCCGATCCGAACTGGATCGGGCCATTCGCTTTCTTGAGGAGTTCTGAGGATGGGTGCGGTGTCGGCTCGGGCGGTGGTTGGGCTGTTGGCCGAGGAGGAGCGGCTGCGGGTGTTCGCGGCGCTGGTGCTGGGCGTCGGGGACGTGGAGGCGGTGGGGCGGGCGACCGGGCTGTCGGCGCGGGAGGTCGGCAAGGCGTTGTTGAAGCTTCGGGAAGCCGGGCTTGTCGACGGGCTGGAAGTGCGCGGGGAGGTCATCAAGGCCGCGGCTCGGGGGGAGAGCGAAGCCGTGGAGGAGTTCGGGTACGCCGACCAGCGGGTGGAGAGCGTCGTGCGGACCTTCGTCAAGGGTGGGGTGTTGGTGGGGATGCCCGCGCAGGACGCGAAGCGGCGGCTGGTGCTGGAGCACGTGGTGCAGTCCTTCGAGCCGGGGGTGCGCTACCCGGAGAAGGAGGTCGACGTGGTGCTGCGGGCATGGTGTGAGGGTGGGGGAGTGGACTTCGTCACGGTGCGGCGCTACCTCGTGGACGCCGACCTGCTCAGCCGTGAGGGCGGGGAGTACTGGCGCTCCGGCGGGTACACCGAGGCCGGCTGACCGGGACGCCCGGGACTCAGGACGGGTCGGAGCCGCGGATCGACCACAGCCACAGGGCCAGTGACGCCGTGACGCCCGTCGCGGCCAGCCAGCCGGTGAAGCCGCTGTTGTCGATGAAGGACCAGAACAGCCCCACCAAGGGGGCCGTGAGGGTCGCGGGGGCGTCCACGCGGACCTGGCGGGCCAGGCCGGGGGTCGACTCGGGGGCGTCCGGTTCGGCGGCGTTGTCGGTGCGGCGGCCCGGGGGTTCGCTCATGCGGACCGGGCCCGACGGGTACAGGACCGTGCCCGGCAGGGTGACGGCGACCAGGCGGGAGCGGCGGGGGTCGCCGTGGACCTGGACCGTGGTGGGGCTGGGGAGGGTGTGCAGCGCCGGGTCGAAGTGGACGGGTATCCAGCGGCGCGGGGTCGACTCCGTCTCCAGGTACGAGCGGGTCAGCAGGCCGCGCTGGAAGCGGACGCGGCGCACGGCCAGCGAGGCCGTGGGACGGCGCAGCGGCAACGAGCGGGTGACAGCGAGCCAGAGGGCGGTCAGCAGGACCAGGGCGGCGATCAGGCCGGTGAAGACCATCCCGCCGAAGGCTCGGTCGGCGTCGGCGAAGACCTGCGCGCCCGGGACGACCGCGCGGCGCGGGTCGCTGGGGTCGTAGGCGATCGCGGCGGGGACCTCGGTCTCGGGCGGGGACACCGCGAGGGCGATCTCCGCCGACAGCCGAGCGCCTGCCGGGTCCGTCCAGTCCGCGCGGACCAGAGCCCCGCCCAGCGGGGTGACGGTGCCCTGCACGACCTCGGTCAGGCCGGCCAGCGAGGCGTCGGTGTCGCGGTAGGACGACAGCGACACCGCGCCGATCGCCGCGCAGACGGCCAGGACCAGCGCGGACGTGGCCGCGATGTGACGAGCCGCGCGCACCCGCAGGGGGTGCGCGCGGCCCTGGGAGTCAGCCACGGTCAGCCGGCGAAGCCCATCGCGGTGTAGTCCGGGTCAGCGACGCCGAAGGCGCCGAAGTTGACCAGGGTGGCGCGCGTCGCGCGGGCACCCGGGACCTGGTACAGCGGCAGGTGGTGGCCCGCCTCCCAGATCAGCTTGTCGGCCTGGTTGGTCAGCTCGGTGCGCTTGGCGTCGTCCAGCTCGGCGTTGGCCTCGTCGAGAAGCTTGTTGATCTCGTCGGAGCCGATGCGGCCGAAGTTCTGGTTCACGCTGTCGGGGTTCAGGTAGTAGATGCCCTTGGACGAGCTGATCGGCCAAGGCGTCTGCGACCAGCCGAAGCCGACCATGTCGAAGTTGCCGGTGTTGACGAAGTCGCTGAAGAAGGTCGCCGAGGGCTGCGCGTCGATGACGACGTTGACGCCGACCTCCTTGAGCTGCGCCTGGGTGAGCTTGCCGATCTGCTCGGAGATCGGGTTGCCCGCGGTGGAGACCAGGCGGATGTCCAGCTGCTTGCCGTCCTTCTTGCGGAACTCGCCCTCCAGCTTCCAGCCGAGGCCGTCCAGCTCGGTCTTCGCGGCCTCCTTGTCGGCCTTGACCGGCGCGGAGTTGTCGACGTAGGCGGCGGTGCCCTGCAGGAAGAAGTGGTTGCCCAGCGGCTTGGCGTCAGCCACGATCGGGCCGAGGATGCCCTTGGCGTAGACCGCCGGGTCCAGGGCCTTGGTGACCGCGACGCGCAGCTTCTGGTCGGCCAGGATGGACGACGGCGCGCCGTTGAAGGTCAGGTGGTTGTAGGACTTGCCGGGGGCCTCGCGGACCTCGATGCCCGGCATCCCCTTGGCGCGCTGGAAGTTGTCCACGCTGGAGCCGATGGTGTACCAGTCGATCGCGCCGGAGGCCAGCGAGTCGGCCAGCGCCGCGCGCTCGACCACCCGGAAGGTGATCTTGTCCAGCTTGGGCTTCTGGCCCCACCAGTTGGCGTCGGGCACGACGCTGACGAGCTTGGCGGTCTGGTCGATGGTCTCGATCTTGAACGGACCGGCGGTGACCTTGGGCTCGGTGGCCCAGCCCTCGTTGAAGTTCTTGACGTCGGAGTTCAGCGACTTCGGGTAGAGCGGGCTGAACAGCGAGGTCCACTCGGCGAACTTGTTCTTGAAGGTGACGACGACCTCGTTGTCGGCCGCGCCCTTCTCGACCTTCTCGATGTCCTCGTAGCCGGTGGTGCCGGAGACCGAGTACTCCTTGTTGGTCCCGTTCAGCGCCTTGAACTGGGCGTCGAAGTCCTCCCAGCTGAACGCGGTGCCGTCGCTCCACTTGGCGGCCGGGTTCAGCTTGTAGGTGACGACCTGCGGGTCCGGCGAGGTCAGCTCGGCGGACTCCAGGTAGTCCTTGTTGATGACGATCTTCCCGGCCTTGTCGGCCTTGTGCAGCTTGGGGATGATCGACGAGAGGATGTAGTCGTGGTCGACGAGCGGGCCGTTGAGCTGGTTGTAGTTCCAGTTGTCCGGCAGCGCGTCCAGCGGCCACTTGAGCTCGCCGCCCTGCTTGACCTCGGCGTAGGGCTTCTCGTTGATGGCCCACGAGCCCTGGGACGCCTGGTCGGTCCCTTGCAGACCGCCGTCGCCCGGACCGTCGGTGTCGCCACCGCACGCGGACAGCAGCAACGCGCCCGCCGTGACGGACGCGGCGATGCCGGTCCACCTTCTGCGATTCACTGGTAACCCTCCTTCACGGCCCCGCTACACGACTGCGCGGGACTCGGCGTAATGGCAGGCGGCGCGGTGGTCCCCCGCGCCGTCGAGCACCGGCTCCTCATCGACGCACAGCGCCCGCCGGGACTCCGGCAGCGCGGCGTACTTGAAGCAGCGGGTGTGGAACCGGCACCCGCGCGGCGGGTTCGCCGGGCTGGGCAGGTCCCCGGTGAGGATGATCCGCTCCCGGCGCCGTTCGGTGACGGGGTCCGGGATGGGGATCGCCGAGAGCAGCGCCTGGGTGTATGGGTGCTCGGGCGCGCTGAACACCTTGTCCACCGCGCCGATCTCGATGATCTTGCCCAGGTACATGACGGCGACCCGGTCGGCGATGTGGCGCACCACCGACAGGTCGTGCGCGACGAACAGGTAGGACAGGCCCAGCTTGGCCTTCAGCTCGTCCAGCAGGTTGATCACACCGGCCTGGATCGAGACGTCCAATGCGGACACCGGCTCGTCCAGGACGATCAGCCGGGGCTCCAGGGCCAGCGCGCGGGCGATGCCGATGCGCTGGCGCTGCCCGCCGGAGAACTCCGCCGGGTAGCGGTTGCCATGCTCGCGGCGCAGGCCGACCAGGTCGAGCAGCTCCGGCACGCGCTTGCCGATCTGCTCCTTGGAGTAGCCGTGCACCTGCATGGGCTCGGCGAGGATGTCGTGGATCGGCATCCTCGGGTCCAGCGCGGCCATCGGGTCCTGGAAGACGACCTGCATGTCCCGCCGGATCGCCTTGCGCGCGACGCGGTCCAGCGCGGTGGTCTCCTTGCCGAGCACGGCGATGCGGCCCGACTGGAGCTTCTCCAGGCCGAGGATCTCCATCAGTGTGGTCGTCTTGCCGCAGCCGGACTCGCCGACCAGGCCGAGCGTCTCGCCCGCCCGGATGTCGAAGCTGATCCCGTCGACGGCGCGGACGCTGCCGATGGAGCGCTTGAACACCGAGCCCTTGGTCAGCGGGAACGCCTTGACCAGGCCATCGATCTCCAGGACGGTCTCGCGCTGCTCGCGCGGGACCTCGGCCAGCTCGCCGTCGGCCACCGCGTCGACGCCGTAGACCTCGGCGGCGTCGGCGTCGGTGCCTGCGATGTCGGCGCTGCGGATGCAGGCGGCGTGGTGGCCGGGCGCCACCTCGGCCAGGGGCGGCTCGGCGTCGGTGCAGGCCTCGACGGCCATCGGGCAGCGCGGGGCGAACGGGCAGCCCGGCGGCAGCTCCACCAGCGACGGCGGCTGGCCGTCGATGGGCACCAGCGGCTGCTTCTCGGCGGAGTCCAGCCGCGGGATCGAGCCGAGCAGGCCGAGGGTGTAGGGCATGCGCGGGTGCGGGTAGACCTCGTCGACCGAGCCGGTCTCCACCGCGCGCCCGGCGTACATGACCATCAGCCGGTCGGCGAACCCGGCGACCACGCCGAGGTCGTGGGTGATGATCACGATGCCCGCGCCGGTCACCTCCTGGGCGGTCTTGAGGACCTCCAGCACCTGCGCCTGCACGGTGACGTCCAGGGCGGTGGTGGGCTCGTCGGCGATGATCAGGTCGGGATCGTTGGCGATGGCGATGGCGATGACCGCGCGCTGGCGCATGCCGCCGGAGAACTCGTGCGGGAACGCCTTGGCCCGCTGGGCGGCGTTCGGGATGCCGACCAGGTCCAGCAGCTCGACGGCCCGGTTGGCGGCCTGCTGCTTGGAGACCCTGCCCTTGCCGTGGGTCAGCAGCGCCTCGGCGATCTGGTCGCCCACGGTGTAGACGGGGGTGAGCGCCGAGAGCGGGTCCTGGAAGACCATCGAGATCTTCTTGCCGCGGATGCGGGAGAGCTCGTCGTCGCCGAGGCCCAGCAGCTCCTTGCCGCGGAACCGGATGGACCCGGACACCCGCGCCTGGGCGGGCAGCAGGCCCATCACCGCCAGCGAGGACACCGACTTGCCCGAGCCGGACTCGCCCACGATGCCCAGCACCTCGCCGGGGGCGACCTCGTAGCTCAGGCCGCGCACGGCGCGCACGCGACCGCTCTCACTGGGGAAGGACACCTTCAGACCGTCGACCTTGAGCACGGGTCCATCGGTGGCCGGGGTGGGCCCGTCGAACAGCGTGTCGGCGGCCGTCACCGCTCGTCCTCCTCGGAGTCGTCCTTGTCGCGCTTGCGGGCGCGGGTGGAGCTGGGGTCCAGGGCGTCGCGCAGGCCGTCGCCGAACAGGTTCACCGCGAGGACGAAGAGCACCAGGAAGCCCGCGGGGATGTAGAACAGCCAGGGGTAGGTCAGCGCCGACTCGGTGCCGCTGGCGATGAGCGTGCCGAGCGAGACGTCCGGGGGCTGCACGCCGAAGCCGAAGAAGCTCAGGCCGGTCTCCGACAGCACGGCCGCGCCGATGGTGATGGTGGCGTCGATGATCAGCAGCGAGGCCATGTTGGGCACGATGTGCTTGAAGATGATGCGCAGCGGCGACTGGCCCATGAAGCGGGCCGCCTTGACGTACTCGCGCTCGCGCAGCGTCAGCGTCATGCCGCGCACGATGCGCGCGGTGATCATCCAGCTGAACCCGGCCAGCAGGACCACGAACAGCAGCCAGCTCTCGCCCTTGAACGCCGGGCTGAGCACCGCGATGATCAGGAACGACGGCAGCACGAGCAGCAGGTCCACGACCCACATCAGCGACCGGTCGATCCAGCCGCCGAAGTAGCCCGCCAGCGCGCCGACGAGGGCGGCGACGCCGGTGGAGACCACACCGACCAGCAGGCCGATGGTGAGTGATTTCTGCAGACCGCGCATGACCTGCGCGAACACGTCCTCGCCGATCTTGGTGGTGCCGAACCAGTGCTCGGCGCTCGGCGGCTGCAGGAACGCGGTGTAGTCCGGCTCGGCGTAGCCCCACGGGGAGATCAGCGGGCCGAGGAAGGCCATCAGGTAGAGCAGCACGACCACGGCGAGGCCGAACACCGCGGCCTTGCGGCGCAGGAACCGGCGCAGCACCATCCGCCCGCGGGTGGGGGCCTTGTCGGCGATCGGCGGCGGCTCGACCGGGCTCGCGCCCGGGGTCGACTTGTCGTCGGTGACGGTGACCATCGATCCCCCTCCTAGACCCGGACTCGCGGGTCGAGCGCGGCGTAGAGCACATCGGACAGCCAGCCGGACACCAGCACCAGCACGGCGACGAACAGGGTCACCGTGGCGACGATGTTGGTGTCCTGGGCGGTCACGCCGCCGATGAGCCAGTCGCCCATGCCGTACCAGCCGAAGATCCGCTCGGTGAACGTGCCACCGGTGATGAGCAGGCCGAACCCGAAGGCGAACAGGGTCGCCATCGGGATGAGCGCGGTGCGCAGGCCGTGCTTGAACAGCGCGCGACGGCGGGTCAGTCCCTTGGCCTGGGCGGTGCGCAGGAAGTCGCTGCCGAGGACGTCGAGCATCGCGCTGCGCTGGTAGCGGCTGTAGAAGGCGATCTGGCCGAGGGCGATCGCCAGCGTCGGCACGATCAGGTAGCGCAGCCTGTCCCCGAGGGACTCCAGCCAGGTGCCCTGGAATCCGGGTGTGGCCTCGCCGAGGGTTTGCAGGTAGTTCGTCCCGATGAGGTCGTTGAACGCCTGCGCGGGCTGCTTGAGCAGCGTGCCGAGCACGAAGACCGGAGTGGACAGCACGATGAACGAGAAGAAGGTCGCCACGTGGTCGGTCAGCTTGTACTGGCGGATGGCGCTGACGACGCCGAGCACGACGCCGCAGATCACGCCGATGGTCACGCCGAGCAGGAACAGCCGGAGGCTGACGCCGACGCGTCTGCCCAGCTCCTCGGTGATCGGGCGCCCGGCGACGGTCTGGCCGAAGTCGCCGGTGACCACGCCGCCGAGCCAGCTGAGGAAGCGCTGGGGGATGGGCTGGTCGAGCATCAGGTCGACCCGCTTGGCCTGGATGACGGCCTCCGGCGGCGGCGGGTTGCGCTGCATGAGGATGCCGATGGGGTCGAACGTCAGCGAGGCCAGGGCGAAGGCGAGGAACGTCGCCACCAGGCACAACACGATGTAGTTCGCCAGGCGTCGGACGAGGAATCCGATCACGTCAGAAACGGCCTTCCGGTACGGCCCGGTCGGGGCCTGCACGCGACTGTCACGAGGAAGGGATACTCAAGCTGTGGGGACCTGGCGAGGAACCTACTTTAGTAGGGAATCCGGTTACAGCTCGGCGTCGGCGGCGGTCCGCGCCGGACGGGTGCCCGAAGCGGGTGACCCAGGCCACATATCCGTGCAGGTCGAAGCGCCATTCGGGTGACAACGCGCCGGGGTGCGGCACTGGGCCGAACGGGTAGCGGGCATCCCAGTGATCCACTCCATTGGGTGAGCTGGGGCGATCCGGTCCCAAGGGGACCGTCCCGGTTTGCGCCGGACGGGCGCGACGCCTTGGTCTGTTCGGTCGCGTCCGAACGGGGCGGACGCGCCGGGCTGTGATCAGCCACTGTGGACAGGTTAGGCCGGCCATTGTGGACAGCTTGTGGAAAAGATGGCACCGTGGTGGACGTGTCTGATTTGAATGCAACCGCAGCGGCACTGCTCGGCTTGCTGCACGACGGTCCGCAGACCGGCGGGCAGCTCGTGGCGGCGGCCCGCGAGCGCTTCGGCTCGTTCTTCAGTGTCACGCGCAGCCAGGTGTACCGGGAGCTGCCCGCGCTGGCCGACGGCGGGCTCGTCCGCCTCGGCAAGCAGGGGCCCCGCTCCAGCCAGCAGTACGTCCTGACCGCGGCGGGCAAGAAGGCCTTCAAGGCGTGGCTGGCGGGTGAGCCAGGTCCCGACCACCTGCGCAGCCCGCTCATCCTGCGCCTGGTGCACGCGGACACCCTGACCGCCAAGCAGCGCACCACCCTGATCGACCAGGCCAAGGCGGCCTACTCCGGCGAGCACGACGCCATGCGCGCCGCGGTCAAGTCCGCCGAGGACCCCTACGCGAAGGCGATCGCCGAGTTCGGCGTCGCCCGCGCCAAGGCCGTCCTCAAGCTCCTGGACGCCATCCCGAAGGCCTGACACCGCACCCGTCCGCCGGCCCGGTTCACACCGCACCCGTGAACCGGGCCGCCTCCGTGCGCTGACCCGGCCCGCGGACCCGCAAGCCGCGGTGTCCGGCAGGCGCGTAACCTTGCTAGACGTGAACCCGGACGTCGTCACCGACCTCAAGGACCTGTCCGCCACGCTGGCCAGCGTCGAGGCGGTGATGGACCTCGACACCCTGCGCAACCAGGTCGCGGCCCTGGAGGAGCAGGCCGCCCGGCCGGACCTGTGGGACGACCCGGAGCAGGCGCAGAAGGTCACCAGCCAGCTGGCCTATCGCCAGGGCGAGCTGCGCAGGGTCGAGTCGCTGCGGTCCCGGGTGGACGACCTGGGCGTGCTCTACGAGCTCGCCGAGGAGGGCGAGGACGACGACGCCCGCGCCGAGGCCGACGCCGAGCGGGAGAAGCTGGGCGCCGACATCGCCGCGATGGAGGTCCGCACCCTGCTCTCCGGCGAGTACGACGCCCGCGAGGCGCTGGTCACCATCCGCGCCGAGGCCGGCGGCGTCGACGCCGCCGACTTCGCCGAGATGCTGATGCGCATGTACCTGCGCTGGGCCGAGCGCCACGGCTACCCCACGCAGGTCTACGACACCTCCTACGCCGAGGAGGCGGGCATCAAGTCCGCGACCTTCAAGGTGGAGGCCCCCTACGCCTACGGCACCCTCTCGGTCGAGCAGGGCACGCACCGCCTGGTGCGCATCTCGCCCTTCGACAACCAGGGCCGCAGGCAGACCTCCTTCGCCGCGGTCGAGGTCGTGCCGGTGACCGAGCAGACCGACCACGTCGACATCGATGAGAAGGACCTGCGCGTCGACGTGTACCGCTCCTCGGGCCCCGGCGGCCAGGGAGTCAACACCACCGACTCCGCGGTCCGCATCACCCACCTGCCGACCGGCATCGTCACCTCCTGTCAGAACGAGCGCTCGCAGCTGCAGAACAAGGCCACCGCGATGGCCGTGCTGCAGTCCAAGCTGCTGGAGCGGCGCAGGCAGGAGGAGCAGGCGCTGATGGACGCGCTCAAGGACTCCTCGTCGGGCTCCTGGGGCAACCAGATGCGCTCCTACGTGCTGCACCCCTACCAGATGGTCAAGGACCTGCGCACCGAGCACGAGGTGGGCACGCCCAGCGCCGTGCTCGACGGCGACATCGACGGGTTCCTCGAGGCGGGCATCCGCTGGCGGCGCACGTCCTGATCCCCGGGCTGATCCCCGGGCTGATCCCCTGGCCGATCACGCGCCTCGATCCGGGCCCCGACGGTAGTCGGGGGCGCACCGTCGGTGAGCTGGGAAAACCGGATGGCCGGGCTTGGCAACGGGTCGATAACGCCCGGGGGTAGACTCGCGCACCGTGATCCGGCTAGAGCAGGTTTCCAAGGTCTACAAGACCTCCACGCGACCCGCGCTGGAGAACGTCTCCGTCGAGGTGGACAAGGGCGAGTTCGTCTTCCTGATCGGGGCGTCCGGCTCCGGGAAGTCGACCTTCCTGCGGCTGCTGCTGCGCGAGGAAGTGCCCACGAAGGGCCGCGTCTACGTGGCCAACTTCGACGTGGCCAGGATGGCCCGGCGCCGGGTGCCCCGGCTGCGCCAGTCGATCGGCTGCGTGTTCCAGGACTTCCGCCTGCTGAACAACAAGACGGTGGCCGAGAACGTCGCGTTCGCCCTCGAGGTGATCGGCAAGCCCCGCCACACCATCCGCAAGGTGGTGCCCGAGGTGCTGGAGCTGGTCGGCCTGGAGGGCAAGGCCGAGCGCATGCCCAACGAGCTCTCCGGCGGCGAGCAGCAGCGCGTGGCGATCGCGCGCGCGTTCGTCAACCGGCCGCTGATGCTGCTGGCCGACGAGCCGACCGGAAACCTGGACCCGGACACCAGCCAGGACATCATGCTGCTGCTGGAGCGGATCAACCGCACCGGCACGACGGTGCTGATGGCCACCCACGACCATTCCATCGTGGACTCCATGCGCCGCAGGGTCGTCGAACTCGACCTCGGCCGCGTGGTCCGCGACGACGCCCGCGGCGTCTACGGCGTCGGACGCTAGCCGACCGGTCCGCCGCCCACCCCGGAAAGAGCCAGAGGAACGATGCGCGCCAGTTTCGTGTTCAGCGAGGTCGTCACCGGCCTGCGCCGGAACATCACGATGACCATCGCCATGATCATCACTACCGCCATCTCGCTGGCCCTGCTCGGCGGCGGTCTGCTGGTCGTGCGGATGATCGACAAGACGCAGGCGCTCTACCAGGACAAGGTCGAGGTCAGCGTCTACCTGACCAACGACGTCTCCGAGGTCGACCCGGACTGCGCCGCAGAGCCGTGCGTCGGCCTGCGCACCGCGCTGGAGTCCGACCCGGCCGTCGAGCAGGTCGACCACGAAAGCCGCGCCGAGGCCTACGAGCGGTTCAAGCGGATCTTCGAGGCCCAGCCGGAGCTGGTGAAGCTGGCCAGGCCGGAGGCGCTGCCCTCCTCGTTCCGGGTCAAGCTGGTCGACCCCGAGCGCCCCGAGGTGATCGAGCAGACCTACGGCGGGCGGCCGGGCATCGACTCCATCGCCGACCAGGGCGAGTTCCTCGACCGCTTCTTCGGCGTGCTCAACAGCCTGCGCAACGGCACGTTCCTCATCGCGCTGATCATGGCCATCGCGGCCCTGCTGCTGATCTCGAACACCGTGCAGCTCTCGGCGTTCACCCGGCGCGTGGAAGTCGGCATCATGCGCCTGGTCGGCGCGACGCGCTGGTATACCCAGCTGCCGTTCCTCCTGGAGGCGGTGGTCACCGGCATTGTCGGTGCGCTCGTCGCCATCGGACTGCTGGTGCTGCTCAAGGTGACCTTCATCGACGACGTGCTCGGCGGGTCGATCCAGACGGGGGTGGTCAGCTCCGTCGACGGGGTGGACATCCTGGTCGTGGCCCCGATCCTGCTGCTCACCGCGCTCGTCATCTCCGGCATCACCGGCTACGTCACCCTGCGGCTCTACGTGCGCACGTAACCTGCTTGTCGGCCTACGTAGAGTTGGTTCTCATGGCGAAGGAAAGCGGCCAGAAGGTCATCGCGTCGAACCGCAAGGCGCGGCACGACTACACGATCCTGGACACCTATGAGGCCGGAGTCGTGCTGGTGGGCACCGAGGTGAAGAGCCTGCGGGCCGGTCGGGCGTCCCTGGTGGACTCCTTCGCCACCGTCGACGACGGCGAGATCTGGCTGCGCGGGCTGCACATCCCGGAGTACACCCACGGCACCTGGACCAACCACGAGCCGCGCCGGACCCGCAAGCTGCTGCTCCACAAGAAGGAGATCCTGCGGCTGATCGGCAAGACCAAGGAGTCCGGCACCTCGCTGGTCCCGTTGTCGATGTACTTCAAGGACGGCAAGGTCAAGGTCGAGCTGGCCCTGGCGCGCGGCCGCAAGGCCCACGACAAGCGCCAGGCCATCGCCAAGCGCGACGCCGACCGGGAGATCCAGAAGGTCATGGGCCGCGCCGCCAAGCGGGGCACGGGTGCGCGACGCTGACGTCGCCGCCTGGGTCCGCGGGCTGGGGCTGCCCGGCCTGGTGGACCTGCACGTGCACTTCCTGCCCGATGAGGTCCAGCGCAAGGTCTGGGCGTACTTCGACAAGGCGGCGCTGAACTACGGCACCGAGTGGCCCATCCAGTACCGGCTGCCCGAGGCCGAGCGCGTCGAGGTCCTGCGGTCGCTGGGCGTGGTCGCCTTCGCGCCGCTGGTGTACCCGCACAAGCCGGGCATGGCCGAGTGGCTGGGCGACTGGGTCCGCGACTTCGCCGAGCGGACCCCGGGCGCGGTGCCGACGGCGACCGTCTACCCCGAGCCGTCGGTGGTGTCGTACCTGGACGCCGGGCTGCGCGCGGGCGTGCGCTGCGTGAAGGCGCACGTGCAGGTGGGCGCCTACGACCCGCGCTCGCCGCTGCTGGAGCCCGCGTGGGGGATGCTGGCCGACGCGGGCGTGCCGGTGGTGGTCCATTGTGGCCACGGCCCGCTGCGCGGCGACCACACCGGTCTCGACGTGTTCGCCGAGGTGCTGGCGCGTCATCCCAGGCTGACGGCGGTGCTGGCGCACGCGGGCATGCCGGAGATCTCCGCCGCGCTGGACCTGGTCGCGGCCTACCCGAACGTGCACATCGACACCACGATGGTCGGGGTGGGCTTCTCGCTGCGGATGGCCCCGCTGCCCGCGGACTGGCTCGACCGGCTCGCCGCCCACCCCGACCGGGTCGCCCTCGGCACGGACTTCCCGTCCATCCCGTACCCGTACGCCGAGCAGCTGTCGGCGATCGCCGCCTGGGCCGAGGACCCCCGCCTGGGCCCGGATTTCCTGCGCGCGGTGCTCCACGACACCCCCGCGCGGCTGCTGCGGCTGCCTTCGCTCTGAGTGAACGCCCGAGGGGAACACCGGGCGGCTCAGGGAGGTTGAGCTAGTCAGACTCAACTTTACGAGGGGTGATCCCATGTCGGAGGCTCTGACGCCGCCGGTGCGAACACTGCCGGTGCTGCCGCTGGACGACACGGTCCTGCTGCCCGGCATGGTCGTCCCGGTCGCGCTGACCGCGGAGGCCAGGGCCGCCGTGGACGCGGCGAAGGCCGCGGGCGGCGAGCAGCGCGTGGCGATCGTGCCGCGCCTGGACGGCAAGTACGCCGCGGTCGGCGTCGTCGCCGTGGTCGAGCAGGTCGGGCGGCTGCCCGGCGGCGAGCTGGCCGCGGTGGTGCGCGGCACCGGGCGCGTGCGCCTCGGCGCCGGGACGACCGGGCCGGGCGCGGCGCTGTGGGTGCGCGTCGAGGTCCTGGACGAGACCGCGCCCGAGCCCGCCGCCGAGCTGGCGCGGGAGTACCGGCAGCTGGTCATCAGCATCCTGCAGCAGCGCGGGGCGTGGCAGACCGTCGACGCGGTGAGCGCACTTGAGGACCCGTCGGCGCTGGCCGACCTCGCCGGCTACGCGCCGTACCTCTCCGACGAGCGCAAGGTCTGGCTGCTGGAGACCACCGACGTCGCCGCGCGTCTGGCCAAGCTGGTCGAGTGGGCTCGCGAGCACCTGGCCGAACTGGACGTCGCCGAGACCATCCGCAAGGACGTCCAGGAGGGTGTGGAGAAGCAGCAGCGGGAGTTCCTGCTGCGCAAGCAGCTCGCCGCGATCCGCAAGGAGCTGGCCGAGATCGACGGCAAACCCGCATCCGAGGAGCAGGACTACCGCGAGCGCGTCTCCACCGCCGACCTGCCGGAGAAGGTACGCGCGGCCGCACTGGCCGAAGTGGACAAGCTGGAGCGCTCCAGCGACGCCTCGCCCGAGGGCGGCTGGATCAGGACCTGGCTGGACACCGTCCTGGAGATGCCCTGGTCCGAGCGCACCGAGGACGCCTACGACATCGCCGGCGCCCGCGCCGTCCTCGACGCCGACCACGCGGGGCTCGACGAGGTCAAGGACCGCATCGTGGAGTACCTGGCGGTGCGCAAGCGCCGCGCCGAGCGCGGCCTCGGCGTCGTGGAGGGCAGGCGCAGCGGCGCGGTCCTGGCCCTGACGGGTCCGCCCGGCGTCGGCAAGACGTCGCTGGGGGAGTCGGTCGCGCGGGCGATGGGCCGCAAGTTCGTGCGGGTCGCCCTGGGCGGCGTGCGCGACGAGGCCGAGATCCGCGGCCACCGCCGCACCTACGTCGGCGCGCTGCCCGGCCGGATCGTGCGCGCGATCAAGGACGCCGGGACGATGAACCCGGTCGTGCTGCTGGACGAGATCGACAAGGTCGGCGCCGACCACCGCGGCGACCCGACCGCGGCGCTGCTGGAAGTGCTCGACCCGGCGCAGAACCACACCTTCCGCGACCACTACCTCGAGGTCGAGCTGGACCTCTCCGACGTGGTGTTCCTGGCCACCGCCAACGTGGTCGAGGCGATCCCCGGCCCGCTGCTGGACCGCATGGAGCTGGTGCGCCTGGACGGCTACACCGAGGACGAGAAGGTCGTCATCGCCCGCGACCACCTGCTGCCCCGCCAGCTCGACCGCGCGGGACTGGCGGGCGATGAGGCCGCCTTCGGCGAGGACGCGCTGCGGGCGCTGGCCGGGGAGTACACCCGCGAGGCGGGCGTGCGCGAGCTGGAGCGCTCGATCGCGCGCGTGCTGCGCAAGGTGACGGCCAAGGCGGCGCTGGGCGAGGCCGAGCTGCCGGTCCGGGTGGGCGCGGCCGAGCTGCGCGGCTACCTCGGCAGGCCCCGGCACACCCCGGAGTCGGCCGAGCGCACCTCCGCGCCGGGGGTGGCCACCGGCCTCGCGGTCACCGGCGCGGGCGGCGACGTGCTGTTCGTGGAGGCCTCGCTGGCCGACAAGGAGACCGGCTCCACCGGGGTCACGCTGACCGGGCAGCTGGGCGAGGTGATGAAGGAGTCGGCGCGGATCGCGCTGTCCTACCTGCGCGCGCACGGCCCGGCGCTGGGCTTCCCGGTCGGCTCGCTCGGCGAGCGCGGCGTGCACGTGCACGTTCCGGCGGGCGCGGTGCCCAAGGACGGGCCGAGCGCGGGTATCACCATGACGACGGCGCTGGCCTCGCTGCTGACCGGCAGGCCGGTGCGCCCGGACGTGGCGATGACCGGCGAGGTGTCGCTGACCGGGCGGGTGTTGCCCATCGGCGGGGTCAAGCAGAAGCTGCTGGCCGCGCACCGCGCGGGCATCACCACGGTGCTGCTGCCCAGCCGCAACGGGCCCGACCTCGACGACGTGCCCGAGTCGGTGCGCTCGGCACTGACCGTGCACCTGGTCGGCGACGTCCGCGACGTGCTCGACCTCGCGCTGGCGCCCGAGGAGGTCGCCGCCGCTGCGTGAGTCCACTGTGGAGCGCTGAGGTCCCGTCCTGGTCGGCGGGGCCTCAGCGCTCCAGGTAGGCCAGCACGGCGCGCACCCGGCGGTGCTCCTCGCCGGTCGGCTCCAAGCCGAGCTTGGTGAAGATGTTGCCGATGTGCTTCTCCACGGCGCCGTCGGAGACCACGAGACCGCGGGCGATGGCGACGTTGGACAGGCCCTGGGCCATCAGGCCGAGCACCTCACGCTCGCGCGGGGTGAGGGCGTCCACCGGGTTCCTGCGCTTGCGGGCCATGAGCTGCGCGATCACCTCCTGATCGATGCACGTGCCGCCGCCGGCCACCCGGTGCACGGCGTCGACGAACTCGGCGACATCGGCGACCCGCTCCTTCAGCAGGTAGCCGACCCCGCCCGCGCCGCCCGCCAGCAGCTCGACGGCGTACTGCTCCTCGACGTACTGGGAGAGCACCAGCACCGGCAGCCCGGGGATGGCCTCGCGGGCGGCCAGCGCGGCGCGCAGCCCCTCGTCGGTGAAGGTCGGAGGCATGCGGACATCGACTATCGCCAGGTCGGGCTGGTGCTCGGTGACCGCGCCCAGCAGGTCGTCGCCGTTCTCCACCGCCGCCGCGGTCTCGATCCCCTCGTCGGCCAGCAGGCGCAGCACCCCCATGCGCAGCAGCACCGAGTCCTCGGCGATCACCACTCGCACGGCAGGTCCGCCCTGATCACGGTTGGCCCGCCGAGCGGGCTCACCACGGTCATCACGCCGTCGATCGTCGCAGCCCGGTCGGCCAGCCCCGACAGCCCACCCCCGGGGTGCACCCGCGCCCCGCCCACGCCGTCGTCGGTGACCTCCACGACCACGCGGTCGTCGTCGCGCCACACCCTGATGAGGACGTTGTTCGCCTGCGAGTGCTTGGCGACGTTCGTCAGGGTCTCGCTGACCAGGAAGTACGCGGTGCTCTCCACCGCGGCGGGCGGACGCGGCTCCACGTCGACGTGCACCTCGACCTGCACCGGGCAGCGCGCCGCCAGCGACGACAGCGCCGCGTCCAGGCCGCGGTCGCCCAGCACCGCCGGGTAGATGCCGCGGGCCAGGTCGCGCAGCTCGGCGACGGCCAGCTTGGCGTCGGCGTGCGCCTCGTCCAGCAGCGCTTTCGCCGCGACCGGGTCGGCGTCCAGCTTCGACTTGGCCCGGCCCAGCCCCATCGCCACCGCGACCAGGCGCTGCTGGGCGCCGTCGTGCAGGTCGCGCTCGATGCGGCGGCGCTCGGCCTCGGCGGCGTCGACGCCCCTGGCCCGCGAGGCCTGCAGCCGCTCGGCGCGCTCGGTCAGCTCGGCGGCGCGGTCGTGGCCCAGCATCGCCATCGCCAGCTGCGCCTGCAGCCAGGCGTAGCGCGGGGCCACCCACAGCGCCAGCGGCACCAGCGGGATGCTCACGATCCCGAGCGCGAACCCGAGGATCGACAGCGGGAAGTTCAGCACGATGAACGCCAGGTCCCGCCACGACCGGCGGTCGGTGAACAGCGCCCGCCACTGCTTCAGCGCGCTGTCCTGCGGCGCGGCGAGCACCGGCCTGCGCGGCGCCTCCGGGCACACCAGCCGCGTCCACGCCAGGTGCGCGTTGCCGAACGCCCTGGTCGCCACCAGCGCCCCCACCAGGATCAGCACGCCCACCCACACGACCACCGTGCTGATGCCCACCACGGTGCCGACGACCACCAGCACGAAGGTCACCAAGGCAAGCGGGAAGCCGCCGATCAGGTACAGGATCGCCTTCGCCGGGTTCGGGTACTGCCGGTTCACCGCAGCGCCCCGACCGGCCCGAGCAGTCCGCGGGCGAAGCGGGCGTGCGCGCGCCCCATCCACCGGGTCACCACCAGCGCCACCGCGAGGACCAGCACTCCCGCCGCCGCGAACGGCAGCGCCTCCAGCGTGGAGTCGACCACGTAGGTCGGGCGGTCCCAGTCCCACAGCCGGTAGCTGCCATCGGGCAGCCAGCGGAAGTAGACCGGCAGGAACAGCAGCCCCAGCGCCGACGCCCACAGCACCACCATCGCCGTGAACTCCACGATCCCGATCGGCAGCAGCAGGATGAAGTAGGCACACGAACGCCACGTCGCCCCGTCCCGCACCCGGGCCTTCCACCGCCCCTTCTCCGGCAGCGGCGCGTGCGGCACCGCGATGTAGGTGTCCAGCAGCGCGTACACCCGCGCCCGCTCCACCTGGGCCCCGCCCCGGCACAGCAGCACCGCCAGCGCCAGCACCGGCAGCCCCACCCACACCAGAGCCGTCCCCGCCCCCACGGCGAACAGCGTCACCAGCGCCACGAACCCGGCGATCCCCACCCCGAGGTTCATCACCAGGTACACCAGCGCCCCGGCCACCGGTGGCCTCGGCACGGTGCCGTCGTGGCTGAAGCCCTGCTCAGGCTGGATAGCGGTCGTCATCGCAGTCCCCTCCGACGTGATGGGACCAGCATCCCCCCGAGCGGGGCGAGGGGACATCAGGGAAGCCACCGGGCCCGTGGTGGGGCTGCCCCTACCCCGCTTCGGGTAACCGGGATGATCCGCGGGCCCGGAGGCGTTAGACTCGGCGACAGGTACCCAACAAGGGGGTGAACGGTTTCGACTCTGGACGTTGAGTCAAGGGAAGCGTGCAGGTGAAGGCGTACGACCACCTCAAGCGTCGAACGCAAACCAATAAGCGCCAAGACTAACAGTCGCGCTGACTACGAACTCGCTGCCTAAGTAGCGGTTCGTGTCTGTCGGCCCAGGTTCGCCCTCGACCTGGCTCGCCGGCATCAGCTAGAGGGCTTACCGCCAGACCCGGTCACGGGGTCTGGTCAGGGAAACTCACAGTGACTGGGCCCGTCATACCGACTTGTTCGCGTGATCGGTAGGGCCAAGCAGAGACAACGCGAACTGCGCACGGAGAAGTCTTGATGACGCGGCAGAGGACCCGGGTTCGATTCCCGGCACCTCCACGGTCTCGGGCGACGTGTGTCCGCGGAAAGCGCGGACCACGTCGCCCGTCATCATTTCCGGGGGGCGACCCCCCGGACCCCCACGGTGCGGCATCTCTCGACCCGGCGTGAGGGTCGGGGGTGCAGGCGTCGGGTGGTTCGCCGGCGGTGCGGGATGTCTTGACCTGGTGTGAGGGTCGGGGGTGTAGGTATCGGGTGGTTCGCCGGCGGTGCGGGATGTCTTGACCTGGTGTGAGGGTCGGGGGTGTAGGCGTCGGTGGTGTCGCCGACGGTGCGGCAGTTTGCCGAGGGGCCGAGTGTTGGTTGGGGGCGTGTGGGGGTGTTAGCGGGTCCAGGAGTCGGCGAGGGTGCAGAGGTGGGTCAGGGCGGCTTCGGTGCGGGTTGTGTCGGCGGTGGTGAGGTAGTCGGACTGCAGGCCCGCGTAGGCGTTGTTGAGCAGGGTGGCCTTGGCCAAGGCGTCGAACGGGGAGAGGCCGCGCAGTTGTAGGGCGTGGGCGACGAACTCGGCTCGGCCGCTGACGAAGGCGGGGACGTGGCCGGTCAGCCTGCCCGCGGCGGCGAGGCCCTCGATCTCCTGGACCAGCCGGGTGCGCGGGAGTTCGGCCTCGGACAGGTGCCTGCGCCAGGCGTCGGCGACGATCGCGCCGATGCCGACGGCCGGGTCGGACCAGCCGGGGGTCGCGGCGAGGGCGGCGTGCTGTTGCTCGTCCAAGCGAGCCAGCACCGCCGCCAGCAGCGCGTCCTTGTCGGCGAAGTGGTGGGTCAGCACCCGGGTCGAACGGCCCAGGGCGGCGGCGAGAGTGCGCAGGGAGAAACTCGCGATCCCCGTGCGCGCCAGCTCGTCGATGATCGCGTCGATCAGCTCGACGCGGCGTGCGGGGTCGGCCGTGCGCGCCATCGTGGGCACCCCTCGTCGGATAAGGGTAACGACTGTTACCGTAATTGCATGACGACTCGACCATGGTGGCTGTTCGCCGTCGCGCTCGCCGCCTTCGCCGTGCAAACCGACGATTTCGTGATCATCGGGGTGCTGCCCGCCGTGGCAGGCGGACTGGGCGTGTCCGATGGCGCCGCCGGTCAGCTCGTCACGGTGTTCACCCTCGTCTACGCCCTCGCCGCGCCTGTGTCGGCGCACGTGTTCGCCCGCGTCGGACGGCGGCCGCTGCTGGTCGGGGCCCTCCTGCTGTTCTGTGCCGCGAACGGTGTCGTGCCCCTCGTGGACGACTACGCGGTGCTCATGGCGCTGCGCGTGGTCGCGGCGCTGTGCGGGGCGACCGTGCTGCCCGCCGCGCTGGGCCTGGCGACCAGCCTCGCGCCGCCGGAGTTCCGCGGGCGCTACCTGGCCACGGTGATGGTTGGGCTCACCGGCGCGGTGGTCGTCGGCGTGCCCGCGGGCACCTGGGTGGGGGCGTTGTTCGGCTGGCAGGCCACCTTCGTCCTCGGCGGGCTGCTCGGCGCGGCCGCGCTCGTGGCCGTCGTGATGACCGTGCCGTCCGGGACGGGCGCGCCGGAGCGGCCCGCGCTCGCTGAGGTGGTGCGCGCGCTCGCGTCCCGGCCGGTGTTCGGCGTCCTCGCCGCGACCGTGCTGGCCGTGGCGGGCAACCTTGCCTTCCAGACCTACCTCGCGCCGTTCCTCACCGACCTCGCGGGCGTCACCCCGGGCCTGCTCGGCGTGCTGCTGGTGATCGCGGGCCTGACGGGGATCGCGGGCGCGCAGGGCGCGGGCTGGTGCGTCGACCGGCTCGGGGCGCGGAGCGCCTTCGCCGTCGTCGTGGCGGTGTTCGCCGCTGCCATGGCGGCCTTCGCCGTGGGCTGGGCGGCTCGGCCGGTGCCGGTGTGGGTGGTGGTGTGCCTGCTCGCGTGCTGGTCGGCGGCGGCGTGGGCGGTGCCGCCGGTCATCCAGTCGCTGATGCTCGCGCGGGTCGGCCCGGCGCACGCGGCCACGGCGATGGCGGTCACCAGCAGCACGGTCTACCTCGGCGCCGCGGTCGGTGGCGCCGTGGGCGGGGTGCTGGTCGGCACCGGCGGCATCCCGATCGTCGCGGCGGGCGGCGCGCTGGCCGCCTTGCTGGTGGTGGTGCTCAGCTACTCGCAGCCCTCGCCGTCGTTGTCGCGGTCCAGGTCGTAGACGTCCTGGCCGATGACCTCGACCGGGCCTTCCACATAGGACGGGCCGTTGCCGCTGCCGCCCGCGCAGTCGACGTCCACCGGGTCGTTGGGGACGCACGGGGTGTAGTTGGGGTTGCAGTCCTGTTCGGGGGTGGGCCGGGGTTTGGGGGGGGGGGGGGGGGGGGGGGGGGGGGTGGTGGTCGGCTTCGGCTCGGTCGTGGTGGTGGGTCGGGGGGTGGGCTTGGGGGTGGTGGGTCTGGGGGGTGTTGTGGTGGGGCGGGGCGGGAGGGTGGTCGTGGGGGCGGCGGTGGTGGAGGTGGCCAGGGCGACGGGGTTCATCTCGGGGGTGTCGTCGCCGCTGGTGGTGATTCCGGTGATGAGGCCGACCATGCCGATGACGGTGCCCGCGAAGGCCACGGGGACCTTCTTGGACTTCTTGCGGGGTGCCGGGGCCGTGGGCAGCGTGGTGGGCGCGGTGACCGGGTAGCCCGGGATGTGCGGGCGGTAGCCGGGGGTCGGCGCGGCGTACGGGGCGGGGGTGGGGAAGCGGGCTGTGCCCGCGGGGGAGGGCGTGGGGCGGGGCGGGGGCGAGGTCCAG
Source organism: Actinokineospora guangxiensis (assembly GCF_042657845.1). Lineage (NCBI taxonomy): Bacteria > Bacillati > Actinomycetota > Actinomycetes > Pseudonocardiales > Pseudonocardiaceae > Actinokineospora > Actinokineospora guangxiensis. The sequence continues at coordinate 44,667 of NZ_JBHSKF010000009.1, forward strand.
GCCGATGCGGACTGCGCGGGGGTCGGGCGCAGGGGGCGGGGGTTGGGGAGAGGGGCGTCGCCGGGAGGCAGGTGGAGCTGGATCTGGAGGCCGCGGTCGCCGGAGGAGATGGTGGCCTCGCAGCCGGGGCGCAGGCCCGCGGTGGTGACCGCTTCCACGAAGGGGGTGTAGCGGTCGCTCATGGCGCGGGTCAGTTCGCCGGTGCGGTGGCCGTCCAGGCGGACCTCGATCGCCCGGGTGCCCTTGTGCTTGCCGGAGGCGACGGTGCACCAGGTCAGCTCGACCGCGACGCGGCGTGGGGTGCGCTGGGTGACGGGATAGCGGGCGAGGACGTGCTGGTGGTCCTCCTCGCGGGTCACGGTGACGTCGCGGGCGGGGTCCAGCATGTACAGACCGGCCGTTGAGTTCTCAAGCACGTCCGGTCAATCGGGTGACGCCCGGTCGTGTTATCCACCAAACGGGTGAGGCCCGCTCGGTTGTTATAACCGAGCGGGCCTCACTACCGCCTACTGGCGGCCTACAACTGGTTCATCAGAGCCCGCGGCACTGCCCGGAGGCTAGGCCGAGGAGCCGGTTGGGACGGTTGTCGTTGGTCGGCGCGGGCGTGTTGCCGGTGCAGGACAGGATGCCCAGCACGCGGTTGCCCGCGACGGTCACGCCGCCCGTGTTGCCCACCAGCGAGACCAGGCCGGTGATCGTGCCGCCGTCGACGACGACCTCGCCGGTCGCCTTCGCCACCGACAGGGTGCCGGTCAGGTTCACGCCGGTCAGGCTGACCGACTTCGGCCGGTCCGCGGCGATCGGGCCGGTGATCTTGCCGCCCTCGGCCTGTAGCGATGCGCCCGCCTTGACCACGATCGGGCCGGTGACGGTGGCGTTCTCCAGGCAGGTCAGGCCGGAGGCGACCACGATCGGGCCGACGTGGCGGCCGGTGATCGTCTTGTCGCAGACCGGGCCGGGGGTGCCCACCGACGAGCGCGGCGCGGTGTCGGCGGTGATCGGCGAGTTGGCGGCGAAGTAGTCCACCAGCATCGTCAGGTCGTTGTTGCCGGTGGTGGCCCGGTCGGTCCCGCCCGCCAGGGTCGTGAAGTTGTCGCCGCCGGAGGCGAGGAACGAGTTCACGGTGACCCGGTAGGTGCCGGTCGGGTTGATGGGCTGGTCGTTGAGCCAGATGCCGGTGATGCGCGAGCCCTGGGCGTTCTCCGGCACGTACATGTACCGGAAGCCCTCCGACACGCCCAGCCACAGCACCGGCCGCGACGCGCCCGCGGGCTGCCACTGCTGCTCCAGCACCTGCTTGATCTCAGCGCCGGTGTAGGTCTTGGTCACCACGTCGTTGGCGAAGGGCTGCACCGCGAACGCCTCGGCATAGGTGACGACCCCGTCCGGCGCGAACGCGATGTCCGCGCGCAGGCCGCCCGGGTTCATGAACGCGATCTGCGCGCCGCCGCGGCCCGCGGCCGCGGTGCCCGCCAGCTGGACGTCGGCGATGAAGTTGCCCAGCACCGACTCCTTGCCGCGGTCCTCGTTGCCCGTGGGCGTGTAGGCGCGGCGGATGTCGGCGGTGATCGAGCCCAGCGGCTGCCTGCCCAGCTCGTCGGCGCGCACCTTGGCGTCGGCGACCAGCTGCGCGACGCCCGGGTGCTCCGGGGCGCCCACGACGTCGACCAGGTTCGAGCCCGCGCCGACGATCTCCTTCGACGCGACGTCGACGGTCAGGGTGGCCCGGCCGACGAGCTTGCCGTAGTCGCCCGCCTGCACGACGGGGCGCTGCCCGTCGACGAACGCGTACGGCTGGTGGGTGTGGCCGGAGAAGATCGCGTCCACGTTGCCGTCCAGCAGCATGAAGTCGCCGAACACCTCGTCGGACTTCAGCTCATCGATCGAGCCGATGTTCTCCGTGGCCGCGCCCTCGTGGGCCATCAGCACCACGACGTCGGCCTCGCCGTTGGCGGTGTCGCCGTCCTTGAGCTGCCCGGCGACCAGGGCCGCCTCGGCGACCGGGTCGCGGAAGGTGATGCCCTGGATGCCGTCCGGGGCGACCAGCGACGCGGTCTGCTCGGTCACGACGCCGATGACGCCCACGTCCACGCCGCCGACGTTCTGCACGTGGTAGGCGGGCAGCGCGCGCTCATCGCCGCGGTAGACGTTCGCGCCCAGGGTCGGGAAGTCCGAGCGCGGGATGACGCGGCCGGTCAGGTCGGCCATGCCCTTGTCGAACTCGTGGTTGCCGACCGCGGAGGCGTCGAGGCCCATCAGGTTGAGGGCGTCGATCGTCGGGTTGTCGTTGTCGATCGCGGAGACGAACGTCGAGGCGCCGATGTTGTCGCCCGCGGAGAGGAACAGCGTGTTCGGGTTCTGCCCGCGCAGCTGGTCGATCAGGCCGGCGAGCTGGGCGGCGCCGCCGATCTTGCGGCCGTCCGGCGCGGTGGCCGGGGACTCCAGCCTGCCGTGGAAGTCGTTGATCGACAGCAGCTGGATCTCCACGGTGCCCGCGGTGTCCAGGCCCAGGACGATCGGGTTGTGGTCGCTGGCCCGGAACGGGTCGCCCGCGTAGAAGCTCGCGATGCCGTCGTACTGGAAGGCGTAGGACTCGTGGGAGTTGGACTGCCACACGTCCACGCCGGTGACCCGCTCGCGCAGCGGGCCCTGGGCCAGGGCGTGGTCCAGCGAGCCGGACTCGCCGCCGAAGACGTAGCTGGTCTTGCCGGAGTCGTTCAGGTCGGCGTAGCCGGCCTCGTAGAAGACCTGCATGGGGTCTTCCGCGCCGTAGGAGTTGAAGTCTCCCAGCAGCAGCGGGTTCTCCAGCGTCGAGACGAACTCGACCAGGGCGGTGGCCTGGCGGGTGCGGTCGCCGTTGTAGGCGCCCTGGCCGTCGCCGGTGTCCACGTTGTCGCCCGTCGCGCCGGAGGCGCTCTTGGACTTGAAGTGGTTGCCGACCACGGTGAAGGTCAGCGCGCCGGAGGTGAACGCCTGGGCGATCGGCTCACGCGCGTTGAACCACACCGACTCGTCGTTGACCGACTTGGACGGTCCTTCCGGGGTGACCGCGCCGGGCTTGAAGATGATCGCCGAGCTGATGACGTCCTGCTGCGCCGCGCCCGGCAGCTCAGCGGGGCTGCGGACGTAGTCCCAGGTGCCCGCGCCCGCGTCGGCGTTGAGGGCGGCGACGAGCCGCTTGAGCGCCTTCTGCGGGTCGGCGGTGTCGAAGCGCACCGAGTTCTCGATCTCCTGCAGCGCGACGACCTCGGCGCCGAGGGCGTTGATCGCCTTGACGATCTTCGCCTCCTGCTTGAGCAGCGCGGCCTCGTCCGCCGCGCCGCGGGCCTCGCCGCCGAAGTGGACGAAGTAGTTCAGCACGTTGAAGGCCGCGACCTGGATGTCGCCGCCGACGGCCTCCGGCCCCGGGGTGCGGGGGTTGGCCGACTTGAACGTGGTGCGCCCGATGGCGGGGGTGGTGGCGTCGACCGGGGTGGTCGGCTGAAGCCGCCACTGGTCGAAGCCGTAGGACAGCACCGACGGGCCGAACGCCTCGACGGCGTCGCCGACGCGCAGCGGCGCGTCCGGGTAGACGTACGGGGGCAGCTTGCCCGCGTTGGCCAGGTTCTGGCTGGAGCCGTCGTCGACCAGCAGGCGCTTGGTGGCGTTCTCCGCCTTGAGCGCCAGCGCCTCGGGCGAGCCGGGGCGGTGCAGGTCGGTGGGGATGCGCGCGGCCTTGTCGCCCGCGGCCAGCACGACCTCGCCGAAGCGGTTGGTGTCGTAGACCTCGGAGACGGTGTAGGCGCCGAGGGGGGCGACCAGCATCGACTCGGCGGACTCGCGGCCCGCGGCGTCCAGCGGCAGGGTCAGCGGGACCGCGGCGGGCAGCGGCGCGTCGTGCGCGCAGACCTGCGTGTTGGCCTTGGCCGAGCTGGTGATCTGGGTGAGGCCGAAGTACTCGCTGACCGCGCCGCGCACCCGCACCTTGTCGCCGAGGGCGATCGCGGGGTGGTTGGCGGCGGTGCTGGTGGCGAAGACGAACAGGCCGTCGGAGGCGGTCCCGGCCGCGGGCGGGCGGTCGCCGGAGCCCTCGGTCTGGATGTAGAAGCCGTTGTAGCCGCCCGTGAGGTGGTTCGCGGTGACGACGCCCTCGACGGTGGCGGTCTGGCCGACCAGCGGGGAGGCGGCGCCGGTGCCTTGGACCTGGGCAATGGTGTGGGTGACCGGGAAGTCGCAGCCGACCGGGTCCGGGTCGGGATCGGGGTCGGGGCTGCCGCCGCCGTTGCGGGCGCCGAAGGTGTGCGGGGCCGAGGCGCGCCAGGTGCCGTCGATCTTCTGCAGCGACTGGCCCGCGGGCTCCGAGCCCGACTGGGAGACGCCGATGTCCACGCTGGTCTGGCCGGACGCCGGGCCGTTGGTGGCGGTCATGGCGCCCTCGTAGGAGAGGAACTCCGCGACCGTGCCGTCCGGGCGGACCAGGGCGATGCCGTCGGGGCTGCCGTTCTGGATGCCGTTGGCCGGGTAGGTCTCGACCACGACGCCCGCGGCGGGGATCGCGCCGCTCAGGGTGCGGGTGTCGTAGGAGGCCCCGCCGCTGCCGTTGTAGAGGACGACGCGCCAGCCGGTGAGGTCGAAGCCCTCGGGGCCGTCGATCTCGACGGCCTCGCCGGTGTCGGTGCCTGCGTTGTCGTAGTGGATCTCACTGAGTGTCGGTCCGGACGGGTCGGCTAACGCCGGGACGACACCGAAAGCGGCGAAGGTGGCGATGGTGGCCACTCCCGCCGACATCCGGGCGCTTCTGCTCATGCGCATGGGTCATGCCTCCAACGGCTTCACGAGAACCGCCGCAGCCTAGGTGGCTTTGGTGTCTGTGAAAAAGCGGTCAGGTGTACGAAAGGTCGCGGGTCCTGGTGTTCGGCTGAGCGAAGTACACCCAAATGGTTGAAAAGGGGCTGGTGCGTCACTACTGTGTGCCCACTTATCTGTCCCGGAGGTGGCCATGTTGCTCACCCGGTTGGTGTTGGTCGTTGTCGTGATCGGGTCTTTGATGGTCGCGTCGCCCCGAGCGGCCGGCGCGTTTCAGTTGTTGATCGGTTACTGAGCGGCGCCGCGCAGGGTGCGCACGTCCCGCAGCGCGCCCGCGTCGGTGTCGACGACGGCGAGCGCGGACGTCTTGAGCGTCACGCGCTCGCCGGTCAGCTCGGCGACGACGTCTTCGAGGTCCGGGTTGTGCGCGACCACCAGCACGTCGTCCAGTCCGGTTTCCCTGGCGGCGGCGATGATCTCGCGCGGGCCGGAGAAGTAGAGCGCGGGCTCGATGCGGTGCTCGGGCGGCTCGGCCAGTTCGGCGGAGACCAGCGCCCACGTCTGGCGGGCCCGGGTGGCGGGGGAGACCAGCGCGAGGTCGAAGCCGGGCTGCCCGGCCAGCCACCGCCCGACCGCGGGCGCGTCCCGCCTGCCCCGGTCGTTGAGCGGGCGCTCGGTGTCGGGGACGTCGGGCGGCCAGGCGGACTTGGCGTGGCGGAGCAGGACCAGGCGCATGGCCTATCGTCGCATTTCCAGGACCTGGCCGGGCCATCCGTTGACCGAGAACGTCTCGGTCGGGGTGAAGCCCTGGCCGGTGTAGTAGTCGACCAGCCTGCCGCCGCCCCCGGCCCAGCAGTCCACCCGCAGCAGCGACACCCCGGACTCCCAGGCCTGCTCCCGCGCGAACTCCAGCATCCGCGCGCCGACCCGGGTGCCCTGGTGGCGGCGGGAGGTGACGAGCAGCTGGAGGTAGACCTCGGGCTCGTCCACCGGGGGAATCCACGTCGGCGGCGGCCCGCCGAGCACCAGCGCCCCCACGGCCTCCCCGTCGACCTCGCCGACCCACAGCCCCTCGGCCGCCAACCCCTCGATCCGCGCGACCCGCTTCGGCTGCGCCGACCACGGCTCCGTCCCCCACTGCTCGGTCTGCCCCCGGGCGACCATCCACTCGACGGCCTCGTCCAGCAGCCCCAGCACGATCGGCGCGTCCGCGACGCCGCCTTCCCTGATGCGCATGCCCCCGATCCAACGCGCAGATGGTTCGCGATGCAAACGACCTGGGCGGACGGCGAGTTTGTCGAAGCGGGTAGCGACGGCTCGGTGTTGTTTGAGCTGGTTGATGCCGCCGTACTGGGTGGTTCGGCCTGAAGAGCCCCGTTGATCTCGCTGCACCGACAGAGGGCGTTGCGCCGTCTCCAGGCTCCGGTCGGCTCCCGGATCAGCGGGCGGGGGTGCGGTGTCCAGGCGGTGACTACTTCTTCGGCTGGGTGGTGCGCTGTGATGGGGTGGCGGTGGTGGGGTCTTCGGGCCAGCGGTGTTTGGGGTAGCGGCCGCGCAGTTCGGAGCGGACCTGGGGGTAGCCGGTGGACCAGAAGCTCGCCAGGTCGCCGGTGACGGCGGTGGGGCGGCCCGCTGGGGAGAGCAGGTGCAGGACCAGGGGGACTCGGCCGTCGGCGAGGGTCGGGGTGGTGGTCCAGCCGAACACTTCCTGGATCTTGACCGGGAGGGCGGGCGGGTCGGCGGAGTAGTCCACGCGCAGGCGGGAGCCGGAGGGGACGGTGATCCGCTCGGGGGCCAGTTCGTCCAGGCGGGCGGCGGCCTGCCAGGGGAGCAGGGCGCGCAGGGCGTCGGACATCCTCAGGGCGCGCAGGTCGGTGGCGTTGCGGGCCGAGCCCGCCCAGGTGTCGGCGGTGGCGATGAGGGCGTCGTCATCGACGGCGGGCCACGGGTCGCCGAGGGTGCGGTGCAGGAAGGCGATGCGGGTGCGCAGGGCGGTGGCGGCCTGGTCGAAGCGGACGAGGGACAGGCCGTGGCGGGCCAGGCCCGCCAGGACCGCCGCGCGCACGGCGGCCGGGGGCGGGTCGGCCAGCGGGCGGGAGCGCAGGACGATCGCGCCGAGCCTGCGCACGCGGTGGGCGAGGACGTCGCCGCCGGACCAGGTGACCTCGTCGGACTCGGTCAGCAGGGCCGGGGCGGCGCGCAGGGCGGTGGCCTCGTCGGTGCGGGCGGCCAGGCGCACGCGGCCCGCGCCGCCGGTCCAGTCGGCGGCGGCGACGGCCAGCCACTCCGGGTCGCCGAGGCCGGAGTCGACGGGCAGGTCCACCGCCGTGCCGCCCGCCATCAGGTAGGAGCGCGACCCGGGCGCCCGGCGCCTGGCCAGCCGCTCGGGGAACGCGAGCCCGGTCACCAGCGCGGCGTCCGCCGACCCGGCGGTTTCCTGCCCGCCGCGGCGCAAGCGCTTGACCTCGCGGCGCCAGCGCTCCGACGCCGGTGACCCCCGGCGCAACGCCCGGAGCGCGGCCTCCAGGTCGACGCCCGCGGCGAGGGTGTCGTCGTCCAGCACGGCGACGACCTCGGCGCCCGCCGGGTGGTCGACCAGGGCGCGGGCGAGGCGCGGGTGCAGGCCGAGGCGGGCCATGGACCGGCCGCGGGGGGTCACCTCGCCGTCGGCCAGCGCGCCGAGGGCCGACAGGGTGTCGCGGGCGGCGGCGAGGGGCCCGGGGGGCGGGGCGTCCCACCAGCGCAGCGCGCTGCCGTCGGGGGTGCCCCAGCAGGCCAGTTCCAGGGCCAGGCGGGTCAGGTCGGCGGTGCGGATCTCCGGGTCGGGGTAGCGGGGCAGGGTCGCCTGCTCGTGCTCTGGCCAGCAGCGGTAGACCCGGCCGGGGGCCTCGCGGCCTGCGCGGCCCGCGCGCTGGTCGGCGACGGCGGCCGAGACGCGGACGGTGACCAGGCCCGACAGGCCGCGGCCGTGGTCGACCCTCGGCACGCGCGCCTGGCCAGCGTCGACCACCGCGCGCACCCCGGGCACCGTCAGGCTCGACTCGGCCACCGCCGTCGCCAGCACCACCCGCCGCCGCGCGCCGGGGCGCAGCGCGGCGTCCTGCTCGCCCGCGGCCAGCCTGCCGTGCAGGATCGCGACGTCCCCGTCGAGCTGGGCCGAGACCTGACGGATCTCCTTGGCGCCCGGTAGGAAGACCAGGACATCTCCGTCGCCGTCGGACTGTGCTTTTCGGATCGCCCTGACGACCGTCGCGGTGAGGCGTTCGCCGCGGACAGGGGGGACGTAGCCCGTCGTGACGGGGTGGGCGACGCCAGCGACGCGGATCACCGGGGCGTCGCCCAGCAGGGCCGCGAGGCGCTCGGCGGCCACGGTGGCGCTCGTGGCCAGCACGCGCAGGTCGGGGCGCAGGCCGTCGCGGGCGTCCATGAGCAGGGCCAGCAGCAGGTCGGCGTCGAGGTGGCGCTCATGGCACTCGTCGAGCAGGACTGTGTCCACACCGGACAACTCGGGGTCGGACTGGAGCCTGCGCACCAGCAGGCCGGAGGTGACCACCTCGACGCGGGTCTCGGCCGAGACCTTCCGGTCGCCGCGCACCGCGTACCCCACCGACCGCCCGACCGGCTCACCGGCCAGCGCCGCCATCCGCGCCGCCGCGGCCCGCGCGGCCACCCGCCGCGGCTCGGCGACCACGACCCGCCCCGGCAGCGCGGGCGGCACCAGCGTCGTCTTGCCGGTGCCGGGCGGGGCCACCAGCACCGCGGTGCCGTGCTCGGCCAGCGCGGCGACGATGCTCGGCAGCGCGGCGGCGACGGGCAGCTCGGACATGCCGCCAAGCCTCTCAGGTGGGGGCCGGTAGCCTCGAAGCGGACGAAAGGGAAAGACGTGGGCGGAGCCGAGCGGAGTCAGCGCAAGCGCAAGCAGGCGGAGCGGGCGGCCCCGGCCGCGCCGGTCAAGCAGGCCACGCGGTCGAGGCCGGTGATCGACCGCAAGCGGGTGCTCATCGCGGTCGCCGTCGTGGTGGCGCTCGGCGCGATCATCGCGGGATTCGTCTACGGCAACAGCGTGAAGAACGCCACCGAAGGCGGCTCGATCACCGTGCGCGAGGTCGCGCTCGACGTGCCCGTCAGCCGCGACGGCGCGGTGATGACCGTCGGGCGTCCCGACGCCCGCGTGACCATCGACGTCTACGAGGACTTCCTCTGCCCGGCCTGCCGCGCCTTCGAGGAGGAGTACGGCGACGACATCGAGCGCGCCGTCGCCGCGGGCGACCTGCGCGTCAACTACCACCTGCTCAACATGCTCGCCGAGGCCTCCGACCCGGCCGGCTACTCCACCGACGCCGCCACCGCCGCGCTGCTCTCGGGCCCGGCGTTCCCGTCGTTCCACAAGAGCCTCTTCGCCGCCCAGCCTTCCGAGGACGCCCGCGGCTGGGACCGCGAGCAGCTGATCGCCCTCGGCGCGGCGCTCGGCGTCACCGATCCCGGCTTCGCCGACGGTGTCCGCTCCGGCTCGCTGGGCGAGGTCGTCTCCGCCGAGTTCGAGCGCGCCCGCACCTCCGACTCCCTGCTGCGCGAGCGCGACGGCCAGCGCGCCTTCGCCACTCCGACGGTCACCAGCGGCGGCGCGCTGGTCGACACCGCCGCGAGCGACTGGCTGAGCAAGCTCCTAGAGGCCCGGTAGCGGGGCGGGCCCCTCCGACCAGCGCACGAGCCGCTTGGCCTTGCCGGTCTCCGCGCGCGGCACCGACCCGGCGGGCAGCACCAGCACGTCCACCGACACCCCCAGCCGCTCCCGCAGCGCCCCGGCGAGTTCCCCGGCCAGCTCCCCCGCGGCGTCGGCGCGCGGCTCGACGGCCACGCGCAGCTCCGTGCGCGCCGTCCGCCGGTCCTCCACGACCAGGTAGTGCGGGCTCACCCGCGCGTCGGCGAGGACCACCGCCTCGATCTCCGTCGGGTAGACGTTGACCCCGCGGACCACCAGCATGTCGTCGGTGCGGCCCAGCAGCTTCGACATCCGCCGCAGCGTCCTCGGCGAGCCGGGCACCGGATCGGCCAGGGTCGCCACGTCACCGGTGCGGTAGCGCAGCAGCGGCATGCCGGTCTTGGTGAGCGTGGTGAACACCAGCTCCCCGGGCGTGCCGTCCGGCACCGGATTGCCGTCCGCGTCGACGACCTCGGGAAGGAAGTGGTCCTCCGCGACCGACAGCATCCCCCCGGAATCGACCGACTCGCACGCCACACCCGGCCCGATGACCTCCGAGAGCCCGTAGATGTCGAACGCCCTGATGCCCAGCAGCCGCTCCACCTGCGCCCGCATCTCCGGCGTCCACGGCTCGGCCCCGTGCACCCCCACCTTGAGGCTGCTCGGCTCCACCCCGGCGGCGGCGCACGCCTCGCCCAGGTGCACGGCGTAAGAGGGGGTGCAGGTCAGCACGTCGGGCCGCAGATCCGCCAACAGCCGCACCTGGCGCTCGGTCATCCCGCCGGACAGCGGCACCACCGTCGCGCCCAACCGCATGGCGCCGTGGTGCACCCCGATGCCGCCGGTGAAAAGCCCGTACCCGTAGGCGTTGTGCACCACACTCGCCCGCGTCACCCCGGCCGCCCCGAGCGCCCGCGCCATCACCTCGGCCCACACGTCGACGTCGTTGGCGGTGTAGGGCACCAGCGTCGGCCTGCCCCCGGTGCCGGAGGACCCGTGGACGCAGACGACGTCCTCGGGATCGACCGCCCGCAGGCCGTGCGGGTAGTGCTCCCACAGGTCCCGCTTGCGGACCATCGGCAGGCGGTGCAGCTCATCGATGCCCACGTCCGACCCCGAGCGCACCCCGCAGTCCCGCAGCCGGGCCGCCTGGAGGCCGCCCGCGGCGAGAAGGCGGTCGACGAGGTCGCGCAGACGCCGGTCCTGAAGCTCCCGCCGGGCCTGCCGGTCCATGCCCTCGATGTCGGGGAACAGCATTGGCACATCGGTGAACTGAGTGGTCACGGTCACTTGGTCTAGCACCTGGGCAGGCTGGTCCGGAAGTCCCCGACCCCCGGATTTCACCCCTGCGGGAGGGTCGTGTAGCGTATGCGCAGCACGCCGGGGAGCGATCTTCCGGAGTGACGGGGCTGTAGCGCAGTTGGTAGCGCATCACACTGGCAGTGTGAGGGTCAGGGGTTCGATTCCCCTCAGCTCCACCAGCGAAAAGGCCGCCTCCCGATCATGGGAGGCGGCCTTTTGACCGCAACGGGTACCGCAACGCCTACGCCTCCTCGCTGTCGTCATCGGCGGGGAAGAAGGCGTCCATCTTGTCTACCGCGTCGCGCTGCACCCGCTCGATCACCTCAAGGTAGGTCCCCGTCGTGACCGCCAACGAGCTGTGCCGCAAGACGCGCTGAACGGTCGCCGCGTCCACTCCCATCGTGAACAGCAGAGTGGCGCACGAGTGCCGCAAGTCGTGCACTCGGACCGGCCGCACCTTGGCCCGCTCGCACAGCGTGGCGAACATGCGGTTGACGTTGCGCGGTTCGATCGGCCCGCCGAGCTTGGTCGTGAAGACCAGGCCAGTGTCCTGCCAGTCCTTGCCCGCCTCGGAGCGCTCTTCGAGTTGGCGGGTCCGGTGCTCGGTCAGCACGGCCACCAGCGGCCGAGGCAGCGGAATGGTCGCAGCCGAGGCGTCGGTCTTCACGTCCTCCAGGCGCAGCGCGCCGTCCACCCGGTGCAGGGCCTGCCGGACCGTCAGCCGTCGCCCCGCCAGGTCCACGTCCGCCCACCGCAGCCCGAGAGCTTCACCCCGCCGCAGGCCCACCGCGAGCGCCACCGCCCACAGCGCGTAGAGCCGGTGTTCCCGTGCGGCGCCCAGGAGCTGGCGAGCCTCCGCAGCGGTGAAGGCCCGTTCCTTGCGCTTGTCCGAGCCGCGCAGGCGTACCTGCCGGGCGGCGTTGCGGGTCAGCAGGTCCTCATCCACGGCGGCCTGGAGCGCGGCCCTCAGGACGCGCAGCAGGTGCCGGATCGAGGGGGAGGATAGGTGGTCCCGGCAGCACGCGGGGCGAGGCTTGGCGCAGCAGCGGGGCACCTTCCGCGCCTCGTCCTTGCCCTGGGCGCAGCACTGGCACACCTTCCCGAGGCCGTTCAGCCAGGTGCGGATGTGGGCGGCCTGAAGCGCCTTCAGCTTGCGCCTGCCGATGCCGGGCACGATGTGCAGGCGCACCGCGCCCTCGTACGTGGTGTACGTGGTGCGGCGGATGCCGGGTTCGGCGATCTCGCGCAGCCAGTACGTCATGTACTCACCGACGGTCATCGTGGTGGTCACCGCAGGGATGCCCCGCCGCTCCTGGTCTTGCAGCTTGATCAGCTCATCGTGGCAGTCGTCCCAGGACTTGCCGTAGACGCTGACCCGCTTCCGCCCGCCGTCCGCCGTGGACACGAACACCTGGGCCTCGTAGCGCCCATCCCTGCGCTGTCGGATATGCCCCTCACCATTGGCGCGCTTGCGCCCCCGCGACGGCTCCGGGGTGCCCACGCTCACGCCGCAGCCCCCTCGATCAGATCGGACAAACTTGCCCAGGCTGTCGCGACTGCTCTCCTGCCGCCGGAGTCGGCCGAGGAACTGGACGCTTGGGCCAAGCACTGGGATCCCGTGGACCTGCTCGTCCCGGAATGGCAGTACCTGCTCAAGGACCCGCTCGGGCTCCGGCACGAGGACGAGGTAAGCGGGCTGACGCTGTCCCGGCGGGATCGTGGTCCCGAGCTGCGACCGGAGATCACCAGGGTGCTGGCCGTCGAACGGCTGCGCAAGGTCAACGCGCTCGTCGGCTTCACCCGCATCGACGACATGGACCGGGTCGGTGACCTACCCCAACGCCTGGCCCCGCTGACCAGAACGCCGTACCCGGCGTGGACGGTGGCAACGGAGGATCGCGGCGAGGGCATCTACCTCCAGCTCGACGAGGCCGCCGTGGCGGCGTGGGAAACGCGGATCGAAACGACGGACATCTGGAGTGCCCAGCGAGACGCGCATCGGCGCAACTTCTACCGGCGCTTCTCCGAGACCGCGCAGGATGTGGACCCCGACACCCGGCTCAGGCCGCCGCGCTACTGGCTCATCCACACCTTCGCGCACGTACTGATCCGGGAATTGGCCATGACGTGCGGCTACTCCGCCGCCAGTCTGAGCGAACGGCTGTACGCCTGGCCCGAGTCCGGAGGCCGCGAAGCGGCGGCCAGGCTGCTTATCTGCACGACCGCCTCTGATAGCGACGGCACCCTCGGCGGGCTGGTGCAGCTCAGTGAACCCGACCGGCTCGAACGTGTTGTGTCGGGCGCGCTGTACCGGGCTACCCGGTGCTCCTCGGACCCGATCTGTGCGATGCGCACCCCACAGGACCCTGAGGACTTTCTGCACGGCGCCGCCTGCCACTGCTGTGTGATGGCGTCGGAGACCTCTTGTGAGAGGGCCAACCGGTTCCTCGACCGGCGTTTCCTCGTCGACCTCCCTGGGAGTGGTGTTGGGTTCTTCGGACGCGCCGATTGACCCTGCGGCGGCCTGGGAACTGGGCCGGCGGCTCACTGGGACCGAGGCGGGGTTGCTGGCGGACCGGCTCGCCGACGGCGACACCCTCACCAGCGCGCTGAGGGCTGTCGCCCCAGGGAACCGCGCAACGGTCCGGGCACTGCTGGCCGCCAGCTCTTCGGCGTCCCGCATCACCGTCCTGCGGGCCGTCGAAGGCGCACGGTCCGCCCCGACCTCGGCGACGCCCTTGTGGACGATGCCGGGGCATCTCGCGCGCAGCGGGCCGCTCACCGCCTCCGTGCCGCACCTTGTCGACAGTGCGCGGCAGTCGATCACCTGCTCCACCTTCAACTTCCAGCGCTCCTCGGAGCTGTGGCAAGCCCTGCGGCAGGCTGCAGGACGGTCGGAGCTGGCCGTGCGGGTGTACCTGGACGCGACAGCCGCAGGTCGAGGCGCACCGACCGCCTCGGAAGTTGCTGCGCATCTTCGACCCGCTACCGTCCTGCGTACGAAGGAATTCGACGGCGCAGGCGTGCGCAACCACGCGAAGTTTCTCGCCATCGACCACCGGTTCCTGCTGGCGACCAGCGCGAATTACTCGTGGAGCGCAGAACACAGCAATGTCGAATTCGGCGTACTCATCGACGACCGAAACCTCACTGAGGCCGTCGAACACGAATTGCGAGGTGCTGAACCCTTACTCTACGAGCGGGTTCCGTTGTTTTGAGGAAACATGAGCACCCTAATCAAAAGGGTTACCTGCCAGTAAGAAGGTGTTCGGCCGACAGTTCGACTCTCTCGCCGTTGTCGTCGAACCCGAACATCCGGGTTGGCAGGTTGAGGGCGTCTGCTTTGGACGGGTAGCAGAAGTAGAGGACCTCGCCGCAGTAGGACGCTGCGTCGGGCATCACCGCGTCCTGGCATGTCCCGAGGACGGTGATTCCATGAATACGGGCGACTTTGGCGACTGCTGACAAGACATCACGGCGGTGCTCGTCACCGAGAGAGTCGCCGAGCTCGTCCAGGATAAGGACACGCCCGCGCGGATTCGGGCTCGCGAGAAGTGCTGCGAGCACGAGGTGGATGCTGAACAGCTTCTCCTGGGCCGTGTTCGTGGCATTGTCGTACGGCAGCATCCGCCCACCTGGTGACCGCTGCCAGGCCGGTGTCACTCTCCATGTCCAAGTGTCCTCAGGTCCGACCGGCCGGAACACCTCGCAGTGCAGTGTCGCACCATAGCCGCCGGCAGATCGGTTGAGCTCGTTGAGAGCCTCGCGGATCGCCATGAAGTTGTCTTCGACGCGTTGTTCGAGGCTGTCTTGAACGTTCGTGACGCTTTGCTCCATCACCGTGAGGTTGGACTCGATGTAAGCTCTTTCCCTCGCTCGTTCCTGCCGTGCCGTCTCGATCTGCTCCTCGGCTAGTTGATCGCGTTCCACATGCTGGGTAAGCCAGTCGTTCAGCGCTGAAGCGAGCACGGCGAAACTTGCTTCGTCGTGGGATGACGGCGTGTGGTTTCGGTCGTCTTGCCGATCCCGGCGGCGGACGGCTTCGCCGATTTCGTCGGTGGGAGCTCCGTCACCGGTATCACGCTGTACGCCTAGGAGGTTGAGGATGGTGTTGAGTTCGTCATTGGCGCGATTGGCGAGTACGTCTCGAGAGCGGACGACCGCGGGTAGGGACGGGTCGCGTGGATCAGCGGGGCGCACGATGCCGCGTTGTGTGTCGTAGTCCACCGATTGGTCGGCCCAGTTGAGGATGAGGCGAGCGTCGGCCTCACCCCCAGGAAGTCCTGAACGCCAGTAATCCATCGTGGCGGCGTCGAGAGCTTGGCGGGTCGTGGCGTAGTCCTTCTTAGCCGAGGCGAGTTCCTTCTCTGCTTGCTGCCGTTCGCTGCGCGCTTGGGAACGTGTCGCTTCGATACTTTGCACCTCGGCCTTTGCCGCCGTAAGTATCTCCAGTGTTGTATCCCGCTTGGCAGTTAGCTCTTGGATGACAGTGCGAATCTCTGGAAGTGCATGCTCCTCGATCCTGGTGCGCTCGTTATGGCATTTTTGGTATTCAACTGCCGCTTCGGCGGCATCGAGAACTTCGATTGCCTGTGCTTCCCGCGCTGCAGCGAGTTCGGCAGCTTTCTTGAGCCCGAGCAGCTTGTTCTCGGCCTGCCCGAGCCGTGCTTTAAGAGCACGTACCAGTTGCACACGACCGGTCGTTGGATCTGCGAAGCCACCGAGCACGATGACCCCGAGGCTGACATCGTGGACTGCATTGACGCCTTCGGTCTCGACCGGCGGGACGCGGGCCGCGAGTTCAGCCAGGAACCGTCGCGCGGGAGGTGGCGCCGCCAAGAGGCCATCGGGCAGTACGTCCGTGGGTTCGCCTGCGATGAGTATTGCCCCTGCGTGGCTGGCCAGTGCAGCGAGGGCGTCGTCGCGAAGGTGATGATCGACGCATACTGCGTCGCGCCATGGATGCAGACGTGGCTCCCAGACGTCACGATGTTCTTCGGCCACCTCGATCGCGTCTAGGAGCCCGACAGCCTCAATGCCCGATCTCCATTCGGACAGGATCGTGATGCTACGGCCAGCGTCGCCGATCCGGCCCTCCTCGGCTTGTGCGAGTTCGATCCGCAGGTCTTCCGTAACCTGCGTCTCGGTTTGGAGGATCACCTCGCTCTTCGTGCGCTCCTCCTTCCGCTTTTCCAGAGCTTCCTTCGCTGTAGCAACGTCTGGGGGCGAGGTTCTGGCGCCGCGCTCTTCAAGCTTGATCATCTGATCGCGAAGCGTGCTTAGCTTGTTCAGGAGCGTCGTCTCGCGGCTCTTCGCCTCTGAGAGGTCTTGATCGGCCAGATTGAAGGTTCCCTGGGCGTCTTGTGCACGCTTGTGTACCGAGGTGTCGTCGGAGAGCTCTTTCTCGCGGGCCTGCCGTTTGCGTAGCTCTATGCCCAAGGTCTTGATTTCAGCTGCGGTCTGCCGCTGCTGGGCGTCGAGCATCTCGCGCCGGCCCATTGTGTCGAGAAGGCCACGTGCCAAGTGCTGGAGCCACAGCTTCTCGCCGTCGTCGAGGACGGCGCGGATCTTCTTGCGGGTACGAACGCCTTCGACGATCGTTTCCTCGGCTGTCCACTTCTGTTCGTGTTGTGCTTTGGTGGATTCTAGTTCTTCGAGCTGCTTGGCGAGCTTGCGGCGCTGTTCTTGTTCGAACTCGAGTGCTTCGCTGCGTCCTGTGAGGCGGACGAGGGCTGTTCCGATATCTTCAGGACTGAACGCACCGGTGTCCATCTTCAGCAGCGACGGGCCGCTGCGCTGTTTGCCTCGCGCGGCTACGTAAGCCAGGCAACGGGGGCTGTGACCGTAGAGAGTCTCTACATAACTATGCGCGCCGAGGTCGGCCGATGGCAGCGCCTTCCACGTCGTCGGAGCCAAGCGGTGCCGTTCGACGTCGCTCTCCGCGTCCACGAGGTGCACCCCCGCGCAATGCCGGACCTGCACGTACTTCGGGGTGGACGACAGTTTCATCCACACGGTGTGCGCAGTGGACACTGGATCGTCCGGATCCGCGAACACACCAATGATGAATCCGGTGTCCGCAGCGGGGTAACGCGTAGCAGCAACACCTGCCGTGTCGGGTTCGAACAGTAGTTGAGCCACGGCGGCGACCCCTCCCCCGGTGACCCGCCACTCGGGGTCGCCGAGCAGGAGTGAGACCGCCGCATTGAAACTCGTCTTCCCGGATTCGTTGGAGTCACGCGGGCCGCGTCCAGTGACGGCCACGAACGCGGAGGGCACGATGGCGACGGGATGGCTGGTAAGCCGTGCGATGTAGAACGTCTGCACCACCACGAGTTGTCGATCACCGATTACACCGAGGGTGTCGTCAGCGATCGCCCGCGGCTGATCAAACAGCGTGGTCATGCCCTCTCCTGATGCTCACTCTGCTGAGATGGACTTGCTCGACGACTGCGGATCGCATGGGCGTAAAGGCTGTCCGGTGCGGCCAGGAGCAGCAGGTTCTCCCAGAGTTGCGCCGATCGCCGTGGGGTAAGGCGCAGGAGCGCGGGACCGGGGAACAGCATTCCGCGATGACGGTCGACCAAGCCGTGCGTGACCAAGTTGCGAACGGACTCCTTGATCTGAGTCTTGAAGATGTTTCGGTTCAACGCGAGTTCATCTACCGAAGTACCTTTCGCTCCAGCAGTGCTGCCCCATGTCTCTCCAGCCCTGCTACCACGAGCGCGGGGAATGGCGACTGTTCGGAGAAGGATCAGGACAAGCACGGCTCGGTCTTCCGGTGGGAGGACGCCGATGTCCAACTCAACCAATGCGTCGGCGACGTCGTCACGGTAGCCACTCGTCCAGTCGTCGCCGACGCTGATCAGCGTCCGACCGCACTCCGCGAGCCGCTCGCTAACCGTTTTGCGTAAGGCGGGTTCCTCCAGCGCTGGGAATACGCCCGACGGCACCAGACCGTCAGCGATTTCCAGTGCACCAATCGCTTCACGAACAGCGATTTCGTCTGTTGAGGGCATTCCCTGCGCAGCCATTATTCGTCCCAGAGGTCGTCATAAGTACCCTGCTCGAAGTCGTCTTCATTGGTGAACGTCTCGCCCTCCAACCGTGTGTCGTGATCATCGTCGAAGTCAATGTCCTCGAGTTCGGCATCGTCGAGTTCAGTGTCATGAGGGACGGCTGGTCGCGGTTGCAGGCGGGGAAGTCTGTCGTGGAATCGTCGCATCGCATCGACGAAGGGTTCCGGTAGCGCGGCGGTCGCCGGCCCCAAGCGTAAGGAACCTTCATCGGGAATGACGAAGAGGCCCGGAATGAGCGTACGGAACAGCGCGGTCTTGGCCCACATCGTCGAAACGCCCAGTTCCCCCGCTACATCTACTACTTCCGATCTCCTGAACGGCACACCGGGATACGGCGAGGCGACGCGGTCGGGCCAAGCCAGGCCGAGGCAGCACGCCCAAGTTAGCCTCGCTACCGGAGTCAGGTTGCGTACTGGATACGTTTGGCTTTCCTCCGGCGCAGGCGTGGACTGAGGAAGCCACCCGAGGACCAATCCGCGTCCACCTGCGCGTCGGCGGACACTGCCGGTCGTGCAATGCACGAGTGAGCGCCCCGCGGATTCCGCGGCGCGCCGCGCGAGATTGACAGCTCGTGGATCAGCTAGGTCCACAGGGAGTCCACCCGTTGCGCGGATCGCGGCGAGCAGGACCACTGGATCTGTTATCAGCGTGGTCATTGCCGTTGGTCCTCCTGGATGGTCTGTTCCCGGTGCAGCGTCACGGGGTGCAGATAAGTGACCGGAGATTCGACGTCGATCAACGCCTGCTCGCCCAGGCTCACGGTGAACGGCTGCGTCGGGTCCGCCGAAACGCCCAGCAGTTCCACGAGTTCAACGGCAGCCGCCGGCCACCCCATCTCGCGAAGGGTCGCCGTCAGGTCGATCGAGTCGGCATCGCCGAGATGTGACTCGATGGCCAACCGCCGCTGACGAGCCATGCGCTCGTGCTGCTGCTGCATCGTCCCGATGGGATCGGCGTCTGCGCCTCCCGTAGGCTCAGGTGGTCGCGATGGCTGGCGACGTCGAGGGCGGAACTCATCCAACGCGTCCACGACTGACCCCGGATCCAGCCACGCACTCGGCGGATCAACAACAAGCTGTCCCGCGACTCCCGAGAGCTCCTCCAAGGAGGCATCGAGAGCCGCAGACAGGTACTGCTCAGGTGTGAGGACACTGAAGTCCAGCGACGCCCCACCCTGGTCGAGCACCCGGTCGACTGCGCTGAGTACTTGGTGGCGATAGGCGAGCTCCGCCTTCACCAGCTGGAATGCAAGCTCACCGAGTTCGAAGTCGCGGGCGAACCGGTCGGTGACCAATCTGTTCAGCACGTGTACGTCGTGTTGAACCTTACGAGGGTCGTGGTTGCGGTGCTCATCCATGAGTTCGCTGATCGACGCCGTCCCGATCAGCCGAGCGAGACTCGCGGTATACACGCTGAGGAGTTGGCGGCACCGCTTCAGGTGTTTGGCTAGCGTGGCCCGGTCGGCCTCGCCGGTTTCGATCAACCAGCGCGTTCGGTCGAGCAGCAACAGCATCTCCTCGACACCGCCACGCGTGCCGAGCCGCTCGAACACCAGCAGGCCGACCATGCCGGAAGGGTCCAGGACGTACCGCGACTGTTGTTTCTTCTCAAGGAACGGTTTGATCAGGCCCATCCGGACGAAGAGATCGAACCGCGACTCGAACAACGCATGGTCCACGTTGCCGCGACCACTCAGCGCATGTTCGACGTCCGCCTTTGTCATTCCAGTCAACCCGGCGTGGTCGGCGAACACCTCGGACATATCGCGAGCCATTTTTAGTGCGCGTGGATCATCGATAACAACCTTCATGTCACGAGCGATGGGCGCCACGAACGAACGAAGGTTCTCCAGCAAGCGAGCGTCACTGACTGGAACAGCGTGATCAGACGTCACCGGAGACGGGGAAGGAAACAGCGGCTGCTCGTCGAATTCGTCCACGATCTTGGCTACTCCTGCGGTATCGCCGAGAGTCGCTGGGCAAGGACTGGGAGGACGACGTCATGGAGGGGCTGTTGCTCTACGGCTTTGCCGGTCGCCTCAATGTGTTCCGCCACCTCGCGTAGCGATTGAGGGAGACGGTCCTTCAGCCTCGCAGCAAGAACCCTGTCGTCGTGCTCAGCCTTGCGTTGCTCTTCGACATTCGCTCTCTTTCTGGCGGGACCGCAGCGCAGCAGCTCCAGATCCATGCCGATGGGCGTCGCCGACCTGCCCAATCGTTGGGTCAGCATCGTGAAGATCTCCAGGCCGGCCGCGTCGAGATCCATCCATGCCGCGACCCTCACGTGTGGTAGAGCGGCGATGAGGTCGATTGTATTGACGACTGCTTTTCCTTGGCCCCACACGCACAACCATGAGTCGGTTATCTCACCGATCCCGCATGCCTGTTCAAACGTCTCGGCGTTCTCAATCAGTAGGATCCCCGTTGCCGAGAAGTCGATCTCACCGACAAGACGGACACCCTCTGACGGCAACCCAATCCACGGTCTGCTGCGACTCGCGTCTGCGATCGCGCTTCCCTGCCGCCAGACGAGCGGACCGCGCACCCTGATGGTGATGTCCGACTTCTGCACGGCTCGGGAGAACTCAATGCCGACGAGTTGGCTGAAAACGATCGATCGCGCTGCAGACCACTTGGCGTGTGTATCACCCCACGCCAGACCGGCAAGCTCAGCCGCGCCGGGCGTGCGATCCATGCGCGCCCATTTACACGCGGCGCGTAGAGCGGCTTCATAGGTCGCCCAACTCTTCGCGGTTGTCGTCGTGCCAGGTGGCGGGACGAGGGCAGAACCAGCGGATACCACGCGAAGCACCAACCGCTCCGCAACAAGTGGCGGTGGCGCCTGGAGGCCCTCGAGCAGCTTCAGGAGTTCTGCGCGCACCTCGTCCGGATCACGTTGCGGCCTAAGTTCGGCGAGTTCGTCATCCGCCTGCTCCGCCCACGCGCTCGACAGCGTCCAGCTCTCCGGAGAACCCAGCGCAAGTCGATCTCGATCGACCGCGCACCGCAGCACAACCCCACCAGACCGGACAAGATCTAGGGCCATAGGAAACGCACGATCACCGAAGCGATTCTGCACCGATGACCACTGCCGCCGACCCGCAGACAACGCCCACACCAAGTCTGCCCGCGACAAGCCATCTGGCGGCGCGAAAAGCGCAGTTCGCTCGGAAGGAACAAGATCCACTCGCGTCACGTTCACACGGCCGCGTCGGTCCCTCGGCACGCGCGACTCTCCGTTACGGCGAACCGGAACCGTCACGGCCTCTACACCTTGGGGAAGACCACTCAGCACGATCGGTGTCCGCCCCGAGAGCTCACCCAGCAAGGGCTTGTAGTGCTCACGCATATCGATCACCGACCAAGGCGTGAGATGTTCGCGCGACAATCCCAAGCGGTCGACGAGTCGGCTGGTTGCGAACCCGGTTCATCGACCTCCTCGCTGGACGGGCGGGTGATTGGCCTAGCAATCGACCACTCAACCATGTGCCGTGGAGGACTCCAGACAAGTCGCACACTCATCACTCGATGGTATGAATGACTTGCCCAGTGCTACACCCTGTAGTCAATATGCTCGCTTCTCAAGGCCCCTTGAGACGGCGGCGCTCAGCCCCGTGGTCGCCCGTGGGTGTCTCGGGTGGGGACGCCTCGCTCCCGCAACCTGGTCAAGACGGTGGTGTGGTCAACGCCCAGGTGTGCGCCGACTCGTGCCAGGGACCAGCCGAGGTTGTACAGGTGGATGGCGTCGTCGACCTGCTCGGGGGAGAGGCCGCGGCGGCGCATCGGCACGTCGTGCCGTTTGAGGATGTTGCTGACTGTCCGCCGTTCGATGCCGAACCGGTGGCCCAGTTCGTAGACCGTCGCTCCGGCCTGATAACCGGTGATGAGTTCCTGGACCTGGTCGGCGTCGAGTTGGCGTGCCCGTCGTGGTTTGGGGCGCTCAATAGACGGTCGAGCCGGTTCGGTGGGGTCGGGCAGCTTCCGGAGCAGCGCCTCCAGGGCTTCTACCTGGGGTTTTGTGTTGTAGTAAGTTCCCCCAAGGTCCACAGACCAAAGGCCGCCTTCCGATCAGGGAAGGCGGCCTTTGACCGTATACGGGACTGTCTAGCCGAGGGCGGCGAGTACGTCGTCGGCCAAGGCGACTTCGCCGAGCAGGCCGAACGAGGCCATCGTCGCGTCGTGGGCCTCCTGGGAGCCTGCGGCGCAGGCGTCCTCGACCACCACCACGCGGTAGCCGAGGTCGCCCGCGGCACGGCCGGTGTTCTCGATGGTGAGGTTGGTGGCCACGCCGAACAGCACCACGGTGTCGATTCCAGCCGTCCGCAGCCGCTCGTCGAGGTCGCTGGCCGCGAAGGCGCCCACCTTGGCGTTGGTCACCACCGTGTCCCCCGGCTCGGGTGCCAGTTCGGCCAGGATCTCCGTCGCGGGGGTTCCGTCCAGCAGGCTGCCCTGCTGCCCCACGACCCCCAGCAGCGGGATGTTGGTGACCAGGTCGCTGTGTCCCGCCTGGAACGCCACCCGCGTGTACACGACCGACACCCCGGCCGCCCGTGCCCCGTCGAGCAGCCGCTTCGCCACCCCGATGACCCCGCGCCGCTCGATCTCCGCCCGGAAGAACGGCGCGAACGCCCCGTCGGCTCCCGCGATGTCGTTCTCCCAGTGACACGCGATGAACGCCGTGGTGGCCTTGTTGAGCTCCATGACCGCGCTTCGTCCCTTCCGCCGCGCGCCACCGTGTCAGCGGCGCTTTTCCGGGTCATCTCGCCGCACCCCCACCCGTGTTACGGGCCGAGTCAGAACAAGGTCGCGGGTTCGGTCGGGGTTGGGTCGGGGAGGGGGTCCAGGTCGGGGACCAAGGCGCGGACGTCGTTGTGGAACTGGCGGGCCAGGGCGGGGGCGTCGTCGTTGTTGGGGGTGTGGATGAAGATGGTGGGGGAGCGGCCTTCGTGGAGCCAGTCGGCGGTGACGGCGGTCCAGGGCTGCCAGCCTTGGACGGTGTCCTCGGCGGAGTCTCGGCCCAGGTAGCGGACGACGGGGTGGTCGGTGAGGGCCTTGGTGCGGCGGGGGAGGCGGGGTTTTCTGGTCCAGGCCTCGTGTTCGGCTTCGCTGGTCGGGGGGCGGTCGAAGAAGGCGGTGGTGTCGAAGGGGACCCACTCGGCGTCCGCGTGGGACAGGGCGGTTTCCAGGGCGGAGGTCGCGGAGGTGTCGGTGAAGAAGCGGGGGTGGCGGACTTCCACGGCGCGGTTGAGGTTGACGGGGAGTCTGCGGAGGAAGCGGGTGAGGGCGTCGACGTCGGTGGGGGCGAAGGACGCGGGGAGTTGGGTCCAGAGGGTGGCGCGGCTGCCCAAGGGGTCGATGGCGTCGAGGAAGGCGCGCATCTCGGTTTCCACGGCCGCGAAGCGGCGTTCGTGGGTGACGAGTTTGGGGATCTTGAGGACGAAGCGGAAGTCGGGGTCGGTCTGCTCCGCCCACGTTTCGACCGTGGCGCGGGAAGGGGTGGCGTAGAAGGTGGTGTTGCCCTCCACCGCGTTGCACCAGCTCGCATAGGCGCGCAGGCGTTCCTTGGCGGGCAGCGGTTGGGGCAGGTAGCGGCCGGGCCACGCCTTGTGGGTCCATTGCGCGCAGCCGACGTGAAGGCGTGCCACTGCCACCAGCTCCCCTCGGATGTGCGGGAAAGCCTAGTGCCGGGCCGGTTCGGCGCGGCGGACCATCTCGGTGATCCAGGCCGGGGCGTAGGGGGAGGTGCAGTTCGGCGGCGTCGGGTAGTCCTTGAGGACTTCCAGGCGTTCGCCGATGGCGAGGGCTCGGGGGCGGTGGGTCGGGTGGTCGATGCCGATCTGGGCCAGGCAGTGGTTCATCGCCCACTGGAGGCGGTCGGGGGCGGTCTTCATGTGGGCCTCGATGGTGTCGAGGAGGGCGCCGAGGTCCAGGCCCGCGGGGGAGCGGGTGACGCGGTCGGTGGTGAGGGCCCAGCCCGCGCTCGCGACGACCGGGTCGGGGTCGGTCAGCCAGGTGGTGCGCAGGGCTTCGGCGTGGGGGGTCTTCTTGACCACGTAGCCGACCAGCCAGTCGTGCACCTTGGGGGTGCGGGCCTCGCGCAGCATGGTGTCCAGGTCGGTCTGGGTGAACTGCTTGGGGCGGCAGACCAGGATCGCCAGGAGGCGGGCGGCGGAGTCGGCGGTCGACCAGAGGGCCGTGGCGAGGTCGGGCTGGGTCTTGAGGCGTTTGGCGACGGCGCGCAGCGCGGTGAGGTTGACGGCGTGGTCGTCGCCGTGGCGTTCGTTGACGGCGCGGATCTTCGGGTCTGCCAGGGCGGCTAGCTCGGCCATCAGGTCGGACACCGTCGCGTCGGTCATGGGGCGACCGTACTCCCGGCGCCCGCGCGGGCGCCGGGGGCACGAGAGGTCACACGCCGAGCTGCTCGGCGGCCAGCGCGGTGCCGCGGACGCGGGCGGCGACCTTGGCGAAGGCCGTCTCGCGCGAGGTCGAGGTGTCGTCGGCGAACGGGGAGAAGCCGCAGTCGTCGCAGGTGCCGAGCCGGTCGACCGGGATGTGGCGGGCGGCGGCGAGCACGCGGTCGCGGACCTGCTCGTCGGTCTCCACCGCCGGATCGATCGGGTCGGTGACGCCGACGAACAGGCGGGCGCCCTCGGGCAGGTGCTCGGCGGCGATGGCCAGCACGCGCTCGGGGTCGGGCTCGCTGGCGAGCTGGAGGTAGAAGGCGCCGACATGCAGGGTGAACAGCTTCGGCAGCAGGTCGGCGTAGTCGATGTCGAGGCTGTGGACGGAGTCCTGGTCACCGCCGGGGCAGGTGTGCACGCCGATGCGGGCGCGCTTGGCGTCGCTGAAGCGGTCGAGCACCTGGTTGTTGAGGGCGATGAACGCGTCGAGGACACCGCCGGAGGGGTCCAGCTTGAGGGAGAGCCTGCCCTCGGTGAAGTCCAGCTGCACCGAGTGCGCGCCCGCCTCCAGGCACTGGCGGATGTCCTTCTCGGCCTCGTCGGCGAGGTCGGCGAGGAACTGCTCGCGGCTGTAGCCGTCGATGCCGTCGGCCGGGTACAGCAGGCTCAGCGCGGACGGGGCGATCACCGCCTGCTTCACCGGCAGCTCGGTCAGGCCGCGGGCGCGCTGGTAGTGGGTGACCGCGTAGTCGCCGTAGCGGAACGGGCCCGCGGTGAGCGCCGGGAGCTGGCGGGTGTGGCCGTCGGCGAACGGGATCACGGCACCGTCGGGGCCGAGGTTGGTCAGGCCGGCGAGCGGGTAGGTGGCGAAGCTCGACTTGCCCTGTTCGCCGTCGGTGACGACGGGGGAGCCGGTCGCGGTGAACTCGGCGATGGTCTCGGTCAGCGCTTTGTCCACCAACGCCGCGTCGGTGATGTCCGCCAGCAGGTAGGCCGGGCGCGGGACGCTGCCGATCGGCTCCGTGGGAATGGGCATGCCGGGTCCTCTCGTCGGTTGTGGCCGAAAGGTATCCAGCGAATAGCCGCGGCGGCGTTCCCCCAACAAGGTGATCACAGCAGCTCGTCCAGCAACCGGTAGTAGTACAGCCGGTGGGTGTCCACTTCGGCGGGTCCGTAGGCGGCCAGGAAGGCGGCCCAGCCGTCGTCGTCCAGCTCGCGGCGGGCGATCGCCAGGTCGCGGTGGCGGTCGGCGACACCGAGCGCGGGCACGTCGATGAGGACGGGAGCGCCGCCTGCCGGGACGAGGACGTTGGTCGTGGTGTAGTCGCCGTGGGCCACGACAGCGTCCGCGGCGTCCTCTTCGGAGGGCCGCAGCGCGCGCAGGCGGGCGAGGACGTCCTCGGCGGACATCCCCGCGTGGTCGTCGTCGAAGTCGCCGGGATCGACCAGTCCGGCGCGCACCCCCGCCTCGGCACGGGCGAGCACGACGTCCAGCCCGCCGTCGAACGGGCAGTCCGCGACCGGCAGCGCGTGCAGGGCCCGCAGCATCCCGCCGTGGACCGCCCCCAGGTCCTCGGGCGCGGCGGCGGCCAGGGACGGCGCGCCGACGTCGGCCAGCAGCAGCAGGCCGTCCCGGTGCGCCACCACCTCCGGCACCGGCAGCCTGCCCGCCAGCCAGCGCAGCCGCTCGTGCTCGGCGTCGGCCGACGGCCCGCCCTTGGCCCAGTACGTCGCCCCGCCCGCGCTCACCCGCAGCGCCGTCCCGCTGGCGCCCTCGTGCTCGGCCGACCACGTCGCGTCCGGCCCGAGCAGCGCGCGCAAGGCCTCCGTTGTCCCCATGGGGCCATCATGCCGGGAGCGGGACCGCCCTGATCTCGTTGAGCAACGCCGCCTTGCGCTCCCGTGGCAGCAACGACGCGGTCACGCCGTTCTCGGCCAGCAGCGTGCGCCGGCAGCGCCGGGGCGGCAGCGCGGCGGTGCCATGCCCGACGCGGTCGGCGCCGAGGTCGCCGCGTTCGGTGTCGCCGCCGTGGAGAGGCAGCGTGAAGTCCGGCACGCGTGTGCGTGTTTCAGACGATTCCGGGCCTGGTGTCGATATCCGGCGGCCTCGTTCGTGTAGGGGTGAGAACGAGCCTGAGGAGGCGCACATGGCCCAGTACCTGCTGAGCATCTACCAGCCCGACGGCGACCCGCCGCCACCGGAGGTGCTCGACCCGATCATGGCCGAGCTGGACGCGCTGAACCGGCGGATGCGCGAGGCGGGGGTGTGGGTGTTCGCCGCCGGGCTGCACCCGCCGCACACCGCGACCGTGGTCAGCCAGGGCGGCGCGCTGCTCACCGACGGCCCGTTCGCCGAGGGCCGGGAGCACCTGGGCGGGTTCACCGTCGTCGAGTGCGCCGACCTGGACGAGGCTCTGGAGTGGGGCAAGCGGCTGGCCGCGGTGCTCGACCCCCTGTCGATCGAGGTCCGGCCGTTCGCATGAGCGACCCGGACGCGGTCGTGGCGGTGTTCCGGGCCGAGCACGGCCGGGCGGTGGCGGTGCTGACCAGGGCTTTCGGTGACATCGACCTCGCCGAGGACGCCGTCGCGGACGCGTTCGCCGAGGCGGTGCGGCGCTGGCCGGAGACCGGCGCGCCGCCCGCACCGGCGGGCTGGATCATCACGACCGCGCGCAACCGCGCCATCGACCGCCTCCGCAGGGAGGCCGTGCGCGGCGACAAGCACGCCCAGGCCGCGCTGGCCCACGGCGACGAACCGGAGGAGCTGGGCCCTGTGCACGACGACCGGCTGCGCCTGGTCTTCACCTGCTGCCACCCGGCGCTGGCACCGGCCGCCCGGGTCGCGCTGACGCTGCGGCTGCTCGGCGGGCTGAGCACCGCCGAGGTCGCGCGCGCCTTCCTCGTCCCCGAGACGACCATGGCGCAGCGCCTGGTCCGGGCCAAGGCGAAGATCAAGGCGGCGCGCATCCCGTACCGGGTGCCGAGGGACGCCGACCTGCCCGACCGCCTCGGCGGGGTGCTGGCGGTGCTCTACCTGATCTTCTCCGAGGGCCACACGGCCGCCCACGGCGCCGACCTGGTGCGCCCGGAGCTGTGCGCCGAGGCGATCCGGCTGGCCCGGCTGCTGGCCGAGCTGATGCCCGACGAGCCCGAGGCGCTCGGCCTGCTCGCCCTGATGCTGCTGACCGACGCCCGCCGCGCCGCGCGCACCGACGGCGGGCGGCTCGTGCCGCTGCCCGAGCAGGACCGCGGCCGCTGGGACGGCGCGCTGATCGCCGAGGGCCACGCCATCGTGCGCCGCTGCCTGCGCCGCGACCGGCCGGGGCCCTACCAGCTCCAAGCGGCCATCAACGCCGTGCACACCGACGCGGCGACGGCCGCCGACACCGACTGGCGGCAGGTGCTCGCCCTCTACGACCACCTGCTGGCCATCGCCCCGACCCCGGTGGCCGCCCTCAACCGGGCGGTCGCCGTCGCCGAGGTGGCCGGGCCCGCCGCCGCGCTGGCCGAGGTGGACGCCGTCGAGCTGCCCGGCTTCCACCTGCGCCCCGCCATCCGCGCCGACCTGCTGCGCAGGCTGGGGCGGACGGCGGAGGCGGCGGCGGAGTACGACGCGGCGATCGCGCTGGCGGGCAACGCCGTCGAACGGGAGTTCCTGGAGAGCAGGCGGGCACTGCTGTGAGGCCCGCAGTGAGACCCGCAGTGAGGCCCGCGCCGCGCCGGCTCAGTCGGCCGCGACCCCGATGCGCGGGAACGGCTTGGTGGAGAAGACCGCCTCCACCGGGACCCCGAAGTGCTCGGCGATGCGCAGCGCCAGGTGCAGGCTCGGGCTGAACTCGCCGCGTTCGAGGTAGCCGACGGTCTGGTAGTGCACGCCGAGCGCGTCCGCCAGCTGGCGACGGGACACCTTGCGCTCGGCGCGCAGCACCGCGATCCGGTTGTGGACGTTCTCGCTCATATGCCGGTGATTCTTCTAGACCCGCTGCAAAGCGGCCGTACGGCGTTCCTCCATCGCCGCCCCGGACTCCCGCCGGGCCACCCGGCGCAGCAGGATCGGCCCCAGGACCAGCCCGATGGCCGTCCACGCGCCGAGCACGCCGAGGGTCTCCAGCGTGCGCCACGACTCGCCGATCTCGAAGGCGGCGGCCTCGGCGGGCAGGAACACCGAGCGCATGCCCAGGCCGAGCCAGTACAGCGGGAAGACCTGCACCATCGCCTGCACCCAGCCCCACAGCGCCTCGAGCGGGAAGAACAGCCCGGAGACCATCGCCAGGCCCATGGTGAGCAGGAAGCCGAAGCCGCCGATCACCCTGGGGCTCTTGATCAGCGAGCCGATCAGCACCCCGAGCGGCAGGCAGGCCAGCAGGCCGAGCAGGAAGTAGCCGACCAGCCCGATCCACATCATCGGATCGCCGACGGGCACGTCCGGAACGATGAACATGCCCGGCACGAACACGACCAGCATCGCCGCGACGGTGTCGACGATGACGACCACGGCCAGGCCGACGGTGTAGGCCGACATGCCCTTCGGGATCGCCTTGGCGCGCAGCAGCGTGCCGTCCTCGCGCTCGGTGGACAGGTAGTAGGCCACGCCCATCACCGAGAACACCACCATCAGCGCGAGCGTGCCCGGCAGCAGCTTGCCGCCGATCGGGATGTCGGTGCCCGGCAGCGTCGAGTTGCGGGACAGGATCAGGAAGACCAGCGGGATGGCGTTGTAGAACACGAGGTTGAAGAGGCCCTCGCGGGTGAGGTTGGTCCCCCGCCAGGTGATCAGGCCCCGTTCGACCCCCAGCGCGAACGTGCTCATGATCCCTCCGTCCGGTGCACCATCGCCATGTACGTGTCCTCCAGCGAGGTCCGGCGGACCTCCAGGTCGCGCACCGGCTCACCCGGCTCGGCGAGCAGCTCGCGCACGTAGTCCTCGACTTCGTCGGCGGTGTGCACGAAGTGCTTCCCGCCGCGCGTCCAGCGGATCTCGGCCTTGCCCGCCACCGTGCGGGCCAGTTCGACGGCGCTGCCGTCGGCCAGGATGCGGCCCTGGGCCAGGATCAGGATGCGGTCGGCCAGCTTCTCGGCCTCGGCGAGGTCGTGGGTGGTGAGCAGGACCGTGGTGTTCTCGACGTCGACCAGGCGGTGCACCAGCTCGTGGAACTCGCGGCGGGCCTGCGGGTCGAAGCCCGCCGTCGGCTCGTCGAGGAACAGCAGCCTGGGCCTGCCGACGATGCCGATGGCCACGTCCAGTCTGCGCCGCTGGCCGCCGGAGAGGGTGCCTGCGCGCTGGCCCTGCTGCCCGGTCAGCCCGACCAGCTCCAGCAGTTCGTCGGTGTCGAAGGGGTCGGGGTAGTAGCGGCCGAGGTGCGCCAGCAGCTCGCGCACCCGCCACTTGGCGTGGTCGCGCCAGGACTGGAGCACGATGCCCAGCCCGGCCCGCCAGGTCTCGTCCCCCTGCGCCGGGTCCGTGCCCAGCACCTCGACCTCGCCCCCGGAGCGGGCCCGGAAGCCCTCCAGGATCTCGATGGTCGTGCTTTTGCCGGCCCCGTTCGGTCCCAGCAGGGCGACCAGCTCCCCGGTGCGGACCTCGAAGTCCACGCCGTGCAGCACGTCCTTGGTGCCGTAGCGCATCCGCAAGCCGCGCACGCGGATCGCGGTGCCCTCTACCGGCTCCCCCTGCCGCGCGGGGCTCGCGGCAAAGTCGGTAGTTCTCATGCTGCGAACGATAGCATGTGTACTACATGTCTGCGGCGGTTTCGGACATGGCAGGTTCCGGGTAAACCCCGCGCATGCTGAAGCTCATCTACCGGCCGCTGAGCCTGCTCATCAGCGTGCTCGGCGGCCTGCTCGCGTCGGCGCTGTTCAAGCGGGTCTGGAAGGTGGCTTCCGGTGACGAGGAAGCGCCGGAGGCCACCTCGCCGGACCACAGCACCAAGGAGGTGCTGGCAGCCGCACTCCTGCAAGGCGCGCTGTTCGGCGTGGTGAAGGCGGCGGTGGACCGCGCGGGTGCGAAGGGGTACCGCAAGCTCACCGGTGACCACATGGACGACTGACGAAGAGAGAGCGGAGGGCGGCTGCGCCGTCCTCCGCTCTCTCTTCGTCAGCCCGCTACCAGACCGGCTTCTCCCAGCGGGGCGGGATGCTGTCCACAATGGATTCCGCGTCGATGAGGTCGACGCCGGGCAACTCGTCGGCCTCTGACGGCAGCCGGACCCCGACCCACCACCGCCCGGTGTCCGGGTCCGGGTACACCGGGCCGACCACGATCCCGGAGCCGACCGGCCCCGTGCCGCCGGGCTGCTGCCCGCCGGAGCGCACGAAGGTGATGATGGCCCCGGGCGTCGGAACGCCGTGCTGGTCGAAGTCAGCGGGCACGTGACCACTTCCTCGGTCATGGGGAGCGCGGGAGACACCTGTGAAGTGCCCCTGGCGGAGACGGACAAAACCCGGTTTCCCTGCGGGCTTGGCGGGAAACCGGTCAGCATGAAGGCACTCACCTGGCACGGTCGCCGCGACGTCCGCGTGGACACCGTCGCCGACCCCGGCATCACCGACCCGACCGACGTCGTCGTGCGGATCACCTCCACCGGGCTGTGCGGGTCCGACCTGCACCTCTACGAGGTGCTCGGCCCGTTCCTCGACGAGGGCGACATCCTCGGGCACGAGCCGATGGGGATCGTGGAGGAGGTCGGACCCGGCGTCACCGAACTGCGCGCGGGCGACCGGGTCGTGGTCCCCTTCACCGTCTCCTGCGGCACCTGCGCCATGTGCGGCACGGGCCTGCACTCGCAGTGCGAGACCACGCAGGTGCGCGAGCAGGGCACCGGCGCCTCGCTCTTCGGCTACACCAAGCTCTACGGCCAGGTCCCGGGCGGGCAGGCCGAGTACCTGCGCGTGCCGTTCGGCAACACGCTGCCGATCAAGGTCCCGGAGGGCCCGGCGGACGACCGTTTCGTCTACCTCTCCGACGTGCTGCCCACCGCGTGGCAAGCCGTCGCCTACGCCGACGTGCCGCCCGGCGGCAGCCTGGTCGTGCTCGGCCTCGGCCCGATCGGCGACATGGCGTGCCGGATCGCCCGGCACCGGGGCGTGGAGACCATCATCGGTGTCGACCTCGTGCCCGAGCGGCTGGCCCGCGCGGCCGAACGCGGCGTGGACACCCTCGACCTGCGTGCGCTCGGCTCCGGCCTGGCCGAGGAGATCCGCGCGCGCACCGGCGGGCGCGGCCCTGACTCGGTCATCGACGCCGTCGGCATGGAGGCCCACGGGTCCCGGGTCGCCGAGGGCGCGCAGAAGCTGACCGGACTGCTGCCGGACGCGCTCGCCGCGAAGGTCATGACGACCGCGGGCGTCGACCGGCTGCACGCGCTGCGGCTGGCCATCGACATCGTCCGCCGGGGCGGGACGATCTCCGTCTCCGGCGTCTACGGCGGCATGGCCGACCCGCTGCCGATGCTGACCATGTTCGACAAGCAGATCCAGCTGCGCATGGGGCAGGCCAACGTGCACCGCTGGGTGCCCGACATCCTCCCGCTGCTCACCGACGGCGACCCGCTCGGCGTCGACGGCTTCGCCACCCACCGGGTGCCGCTGGCCGAGGCCCCCGACGCCTACGAGATGTTCCAGAAGAAGCAGGACGGGGCCGTCAAGGTCCTCTTCCAGCCGTGAGGCCCGGCTGATCAGTCGGTGTCGGTGTCGACCAGGCTGTCGTCCAGCGCCAGCTCCGGGTTGAGCCGCCTGGCCATGCCCAGCGAGATCTCGTCGAGGAACAGCGCCAGCAGCGTGCCGTCGGCGCGGGTCAGGACCTCGCTGCGGGTGCCGGTGTTGAGGATCGGCGCCTGCGCGGGGTCCAGCAGCCGCCGGACGGTGCTGTAAGGCAGGTGGTCCATGCGGATGGGGGAGTTGAACTCCGCGTCCATCCGGTGCGCGGCGACCTCGAACTGCATCGGGCCCACCGCGGCGAACACCGGCGCGGCGTCGCCGCGGCGGTCGGAGGTCAGCACCTGCACCACGCCCTCGGCGCCCAGCTGCTCGACACCGCGGCGGAACTGCTTGGCCTTGCCGAGGTCGGTCGGGCGGGCGACGGCGAAGGCCGTCGGGGTGAAGGTGGGCAGCCGCGGGTAGCGCACGGCGGGCTTGCCCGCGTACAGCGTGTCGCCCACGCGCAGCGCGGTGGCGTTGACCAGGCCGATCACGTCGCCCGGGTAAGCGGTGTCGACGGTGGTGCGCTCGCGGCCGAACATCTGCTGGGTGTACTTGGTGGCGAACGGGCGGTTCGTCGTCGCGTTGGTGACGACCATGCCGCGCTCGAAGACCCCCGAGCACACCCTGGCGAAGGCCACCTGGTCGCGGTGGGCGCGGTCCATGCCGGTCTGCACCTTGAACACGAACCCGGAGAACGGGGCGTCCACCGGCCGCTCGGCGCCCGCGGCGTCCGGGCGCGGCGCGGGCGGCGGGGCCAGCGAGACCAGCAGGTCCAGCAGGTGGCGCACGCCGAAGTTCAGCACCGCGGCGCCGAAGAGCACCGGGGTCGCGGTGGCCTTGAGGTAGCGCTCGTGGTCGAACTCGCCGCCGGAGAGGGCAAGCAGCTCGGCCTCCTCGACCGCGCGCGTCCACTCCGGGCCGACCCGCTCCAGCGCCGCGTCGGCGTCCAGGTGCTCCTCGGCGGCGGCGGTCGCGCCGCCCGCGGTGCGCTCGTAGCCGACGAACCGGCCGGTGGGCAGGTCGACCACGCCCTTGAAGTGCCCGGCGTCGCCGACCGGCCAGGTCAGCGGCATCGGCTGCAGGCCGATGCGCTCGACCAGCTCGTCGCACAGGGCGAGCGCGTCGCGGCCGGGGCGGTCCCACTTGTTGATGAAGGTGATGACCGGGATGTCGCGGTGGCGGCACACCTCGAACAGCTTCAGCGTCTGCGGTTCCAGGCCCTTGGCGGCGTCGAGCAGCATCACCGCGCTGTCGACCGCCGTCAGCACCCGGTAGGTGTCCTCGGAGAAGTCGGCGTGGCCGGGGGTGTCGAGCAGGTTCACCACGCAGTCGCCGTAGCCGAACTGCAGCGCCGCCGACGTGATCGAGATGCCGCGGGCCTGCTCCATCTCCATCCAGTCCGACACCACGCCGCGGCGGCCCGCCTTGCCGTGCACGGCGCCGGCCTCGGAGATCACCCGCGCGTGCAGCGCCAGCGCCTCGGTGAGGGTGGACTTGCCCGCGTCGGGGTGGCTGATCACCGCGAACGTGCGCCGCCGCCCCGCCGTGGCCAGCACATCACTCGGCGTGTCGACGGACACCATTCCTCCTAGTCAGGGCGCGGAAACCCGGCTGAGTCTAGTCCTCGGCGCGATGTGGTCCCGGTCGCATCCCGCGCGCGGGTTGGCGGGGCCGCGTGTCAAACCGGGTGTTCGGTCGTCTTCTCAGGGCAGAGGCGACAGGAGGTGCCCATGTTCCTGTTGGAACCCATCGGTCTTGGCCGGGCCGAGAACGACGTCTACCTCGCGCTGCTCGACGCGCCGCGGGCCAGCGCCCCGCAGCTGGCCGAGCGGCTCGGCGACAGCGAACCGGCGGTGCTGGCCGCCGTCGACCGGCTGCTCGCGGCGGGCCTGGTGCAGTACGTCGGCAGGCACGAGTACGCCGCGGTGTCGCCGGAGGTGTCGGTGAGCGCTCTCGTGCAGCGCAGGCAGAGCGAGCTGGCCGAGCTGCAAGTGCAGATCGATGACCTGGCCAGGCTGCGCCAGCGCACCGGCTCCGACGGCGTCGACGCCGTCGAGCTGCTGGAAGGCGACGACGCGGTGATCTCGGCCATCGCCCGCCTGCAGTTCGAGGCCCGGCGCGAGGTCCTGGTCGTCGACGCCCCGCCCTACCTGGGCGGGCACTGCACCCCCAACGTCCCCGAGCTGGCGCAGCTGGCCGCGGGCATCCGCTACCGCGTCGTGTACGCGCCGGAGTCGCTGGAGGCCGAGGAGAACGTCGAGCTGATGCGCCGCTGCGTCGAGGCGGGCGAGGAGGCCAGGGTGCTGGCCGACGGCGCGCTGAAGATGGTCGTCTTCGACCGCGAGGCGGCGATCCTGCCGTCGTCCTACCAGCGGCCGGACCCGGGCAGGCGGTGGCTGGTGCGCCGCTCGGCGCTGCTGGACACGATCATCGCCTGCTTCGAGGCCCAGTGGTCCCGCGCCGTGCCGTTCTCCGCCCCCGCCCCCGAGGTCTCCGACCGCGACCGCAGGCTGCTGGCGCTGCTCTCCTCGGGCATGAAGGACCGCTCGATCGCCAGGACGATGGGGATCACCGAGCGGACCGTCGGGCGGCGGGTGACCGAGCTGATGCGCCAACTCGGCGCCGAGA
Source organism: Actinokineospora guangxiensis (assembly GCF_042657845.1). Taxonomy (NCBI): domain Bacteria; kingdom Bacillati; phylum Actinomycetota; class Actinomycetes; order Pseudonocardiales; family Pseudonocardiaceae; genus Actinokineospora; species Actinokineospora guangxiensis. Next base: position 79,261 of record NZ_JBHSKF010000009.1, read on the forward strand.
CCCGCTTTCAAGCGGGGGTGCAGGCCGCGCACAGGGGCTGGCTGTAGATCAGGCGCTGGTGGGAGGTCGGAGTATCCGGCCCCACCGTTGCGGACAGACGTGAAGAGGGCCGGGCGGTGATCCGCCCGGCCCTCTCGCCCTTCACCTGCGGGGCCTTCCGCGCTCGACTAGAACACGTACCAGGTGAAGGTCGTCGTGCCCGCCGTGCCGCCCGCGTTCGTCGCGGTGACGGTGACGGCGTAGGTGCCCGTGCGGCTTGGGATGCCGCTGATCAGGCCGGTGCGGGCGTTGATCGCCATACCGGTGGGCAGGCCGGTCGCCGAGTAGGTCAGCGCCGTGCCGTCCGAGGAGCGCGCGGTGATCTGCAGGGAGGCCGCCCAGCCGCGGAAGTCCAGCTGCAGGCCAGGGTTGGTCACGGTGACCGTGCCGCCGCCGGTGCCCGAGGTGACCGTCCAGGTGAACTGGGCGGTGCCGGTCTTGTTCAGGCTGTCCCTGGCGGTGACGACGACCGTGGAGGTGCCCGCGGTGGTCGGGGTGCCGGAGATCAGGCCGGTGCTCGCGTTGATCGACAGGCCGGCGGGCAGGCCGGTCGCCGAGTAGGACAGGGTCGCGCCCTGGCCGCTGGCGGTCGCCCTGATCTGCAGGGAGGCCGCGGTGCCGACCCGGCCGGACTGGTTGCCCGGGTTGGTGACGGTGACCTCGCCCGCGGGGGGCTCCTGGCCGCCGTCGACGGCGTTGACGGTCTTGACGGTGTCGACCAGGCCGGTGCCGCAGCCGCCGGAGCAGGTGCCCGGCAGCGGGCGGGTGTTGTTCTTCAGCAGCGTCTCGACCTCGGCCGGGGTCAGCGACGGCTTCTTGGCGACCATCAGCGCGGCCACGCCTGCCACGTGCGGGGCCGCCATGCTGGTGCCCATGTACGGCTCGTAGTTCTCCGAGGTCGGGCCGTTGTCACCGGCGTTGAGGGTCGACCAGATTCCGTTCTCCGGGGTGGTGATGGAGCCCGGCGGGTCGCTCTCGCGGCGCACCTCGCCGCCCGGGGCGGCCACGTCGATCTTGGCGCCGTAGTTGGAGTAGAAGGCGCGGTTGCCCTGGCGGTTGCTGGAGGCGACGGCCACGACGTTGTTGCAGTTCGCCGGCGTGAAGTTGGCGACGTCCATGTTCGAGTTGCCCGCGGCGATGACCACGGTGCTGCCGCGCTGGACCGCGCCGTTGATGGCGTTCTGGTAGGTCGAGAGGCAGGAGGACTGCCCGCCCAGGCTCAGGTTCAGCACCTTCGCCGGGTTCTGGTTGGCCGGGACGCCCGGCACCGAGCCGCCGGAGGCCCAGGTGATCGCGTCGGCGATGTCGGAGGTCGAGCCGCCGCACTTGCCGAGCACGCGGATCGGCTGGATCTTCGCGTCGTAGGCGATGCCGACGACGCCCTTGCCGTTGTTGGTCTGCGCGGCGATCGTCCCCGCCACGTGCGTGCCGTGCCAGGAGGACTTCGCGCCGCCGCGGCCCTGGCAGTCGGAGGTGGTGCTGGCGTCGCCGGGGTCGGCCGGGTTCGAGTCGCGCCCGTTGCCGTCCTTGGCGTTGTCGACGTCGGAGATGAAGTCGTAGCCCGGCACGATCTGCGCGGCCAGGTCCGAGTGCGCCACGTAGCCGGTGTCGATCACCGCGACGGTCACGCCCGCGCCGGTCGACTTCGCCCACGCGCCCGGCACGTTCATGCCCGCGGTGGCCTCGAACAGGTCCCACTGCTTGGCGTACTCGGGGTCGTTCGGCTCGGCCATGCGGTGCACGAGCAGGTCGGGCTCGGCGTAGGCCACCGAGGAGTCGGCCCGGTAGGCGGCCAGCGCCGCGTTCACGTCCTCGCCGGGGGCGAGGGCGACCACCGCCGCGCCGGTGCCCAGGGTGCGGGCCAGCTTGCCGCCGGTCTTGGCCTCGGCGTCCTGGGCCGCGGCGACGTAGGACACGGCCTCCACGGCGCCGGACTTGTAGCCGACGATGATCTTGGCGGCGTGCTGCTGCACCTGGGGTGCGGTGGGCGCGGCGGTCGCGGCTTGCGTGACCACCACCCCGGTGGTGACCGAGGCCCCGACGGCGATCGCCGCGAGCACCTTCTTCCGCTTGGATTCCACTTGCGGTCCTTCCTGACTGCAGGGGGTCAGGGACGCTCACACGTCCACCCGGGGGCTGTGGTGCGGCTCACGGGGTGGCGGGACGGTAGCCGGCGCGATCGCGGGGCGGACAGGGCGGAAAACGACAATGTCGGGTATCGGACAGGGGTTATCGCAAGGTGGGATGGGGTGCCGCGAATCCGCCTGACCCGAGGCGATCGGCCCAGCGTGGGGGCGGTGTGGCGCTGCTCGGAGGGAGTGCGCTCAGGGGATCACCCGACCGCGTAGTACCCTTGGGCGGTTGGGTCCGTCGTAGAGAGAAGATATCGGGAAATGCCACCGAAGCAGAAGAAGACGTTCGAGGCCACCCTCGAGCTCGAAGCGGGCAACGCCGCCATGGTCGACCTGGGCAAGATGCTCGGCCCGACCGGTGCCAACACGCGTGCGATCAAGCTGGAGTACGACGAGGCCACCGCCGCCCAGCGCGGTGACATCGTCCCGGTCGTGGTGACCGTCTTCGAGGACCGCAGCCACAAGCTGCGCCTGAAGACCCCGCCGACCTCGTTCCTGATCCGCAAGGCCATCGGCGCCAAGGGCGGCTCGGCCACCCCCGGGCACAAGTCCGGCGGCACGCTGACCGGCGCGCAGGCCCGCGAGATCGCCGAGCGCAAGATGCCCGACCTCAACGCCACCACCCTCGACGCCGCCGTCAAGGTCGTCGCGGGCACCGCCCGTTCGATGGGCGTCACCGTCACCGACTGACCGGTACTGCGACGGACTAGCGCGAGGCGCTCCCAGCGGGGGGCGCCTCGCGGCATGTCCGGGACACGACATCCCCGACGGCCAGCGCGCCCGGCGCGACCACCGAGAACTTGGTCCCGAACGCCACCCCGCCGTCCGGGTGGCGGCGGTAGGCGGCCAGCGCCCGCAGCGGCTCCGGCCCCGCCCTGACCCCCGTGTCCTGGTCGACCAGCGTGACCGCGCACCGGATCGCGTGCTTGCAGAACGCCAGACCCACCGAGCCGATCCGGACGGCGCGCAGGTCGTCCTCGGCGTAGGGGGCGCCGAGGTCGTCGACGACGATGTTCGGGCGGAAGCGGGAGAGCGGCAGCGGCTCGTCCACGCGGGCGGCGAGGTCGGCCAGGGACGAGCGGGTGAGCAGGTGCACGGCGGCGCTGTCCGCCCAGCCTGAGGTCCCCGGCGTCGCGCCGTCGACAACGCGGGCGTGGTCGGGCGGGACCCGGACCAGCCTGCTCGGGGCACCCAGCACCTCGCTCAGCCACCCGGCCGCCGCGTCGCCTTGGTCGACGGCGGTGAAGGGGGCCGAGAACAGGGTGACGGGACGGCGCGGGCCGTCCGGGTGGATGGGGATGGCCTGCTCCTCCACGCCTGTGGCGCGCAGCAACAGCACGTCGCCGACGACCTCGGGCCGGATGAGCGCCAGCCGGGGCGAGCGCCGCTGGCTGCGGAACACCCCGTCGAGCCCGGTGACCATGAACTCCCGGTCGTGGCGCAGCCCTGCGGGCGTCACGTCGGCGCGGGTGAGCGATACCCCGGCACAGCCCTTCACCGGATAGCTGAAGATCTCCACGACGGTCCCCATGCCGCGACGCTAGCGCCTGGCCGTGGACGCGCGGGCCGGGGCTCCTGGTCGAGTGTCGGTCGCCGCGCGCGGATGGCGGCTGGTCGCGGTTTTCTCAGCCGCGCGCCCTGTGACCGTCAAGCGTTCGCCACCGGTCTCGGGATCTGACGCCGAACATCGTCGCGGCGTCGCGGAGGGCCAGTTCGATCGCGCCGAGCGCGGCTCGGTGTGCTCGCACCGATGGACGAGGCGCCCGGATCGGTCGCGCGACGTCCCAGGCTATGGGGAGGTGGGGGAAGTCTCTGAGCGGCGACAGCCCGCGCAGGGCTGTCCGCGATTCATCGAACCTTTGCCGTCGACGCGCCGGTCATCGTGGGTGACAAGCGCTCGGTGCGGGCCTGCGTCGCGGCCCTGACGAAACGCTACAGGCGGGCGCGCCCACCCGGCCGCGGCGCTAGCGTGGCGGGATGACCGACGTGGCGGCGCTCCGGGCGAAGATGTACGGCGAGGACGACCTCAGCTCGATCCCGGTCTTCGCCGGCGGGTTCATCAACTACGGCTACTGGCGCGATATCCCGCTGGACGGGCCGATCTCCGAGGAACAGCGGGTGGAGAGCCAGCTGGCCCTCTACCGGCTCGTGTACGCCGATCTCGTCGGGGCGAAGGTGGTGGAGGTCGGGCCGGGGACCGGGGTCGGGCCGGGGTGGGCGTTCGCCGAGTGCCTGCCTGCCGAGCTGCACGGGGTGGATCTGCACCAGGAGCAGGTTCAGCGGTGTGTCGAGCGGAATCGGGAGGCCGTCGCGGCTTCCGGGGGGCGGCTGAGTTTTCGGCAGGGGGCGGCCGACGCGCTGCCGTTCGGGGACGGGGTGGCGGATGCGGTGGTGTCGGTGGAGGCGGCGCAGCACTTCGACGATCTCGGGGGGTTCGCGCGGGAGGCGTTCCGGGTGCTGGCGCCGGGGGGACGGCTCGTGGTGGCCACGTTCTTCGTCCCGCACGAGTCGGTGGTGGGGACGCTGCCGAGGATGTTGGAGCCCTTCGCCGACGGGGTCGACCGGGAGCACCCGGTGCCGCTGTTCGCCGCGGACCTGGCGGCGGCCGGGTTCGGCGGGGTGGGGGTGGAATCGATCGGCGCGGACGTGTGGCCGGGGCTGGACGCGTGGGTCGCGCAGCTCGGCGCGGCGGAGGGCACCTGGCCGCGGCGCTACCTCACCGCGTTCCGCGACGGGCTGCTCGACTACTACGTGGTCACGGCGCGAAAGTCCCCACATCCGACTGATCGCGGTTGACACGCCGTGATCATTCTTCGGCCGCGAATCAGGGACGTCGCGGCATCATGGTCGCGTGGAGACCTTCAAGCGGACGCCCTTGCAGCTGTTCAGCCTTCCCCAGCACTTCGTGATTCCGCTGTTCCAGCGCCCTTACGTCTGGAAAGAGGACGAGCAGTGGGAGCCGCTGTGGAAGGACATCCGCCGGGTTGTCGAACTGCGCATCGCTGAGCCTTCACGCACTCAGCAGCACTTCCTCGGCGCCGTGGTGCTCCAAGCGCACGAATCGAACACTCATCGACTGACGACGTGGAACGTGATCGATGGTCAGCAGAGGTTGACGACGCTGCAACTGCTGATGGACGCGACCGGCGCGATTCTCGGCCAGAGGGGGAACGCGCGACTGGCGAGCCAGCTCGAGTCGCTGACCCACAACTCCGCGAACTACCTGCCCGAGGGCGAAAGCTGCCTCAAGGTGCGCCATCTCAACCTGGATCACGACGCGTTCGACGAGGTCATGACAGCGGACCCGCCTGTGGATCATGCGAGCCTGAAGCACGCGGACTCCAAGATCGTCCAAGCGCACCGGTACTTCACCACCGCTGTCGCCCAGTGGCTTGGCGACCCGGACTCAGCGGAATACGGCCTCAAGGCCGAGCAACTGGCGAACGCCTTGCAGGCGGATCTGCAACTCGTCACCATCGAACTCCTGGCCGCGGAGAACTCCCAGGAGATCTTCGAGACGCTCAACGCGCGAGGAACGCCGCTGACAGCGGCGGACCTTGTGCGGAACTTCGTGTTCCAGCGCTTGGCGGCCGAAGGCGGCGACACCAAGGCCGCCTACCGGCAGGACTGGCCCTTCGAGGCGAAGTTCTGGGCGAAGGACATCAGCGTCGGTCGGTTCTTCGTCAGTCGCAGCTCGCTCTTCTTGAATCAATGGCTGATGTCGCGCCTTGGAGAGGAGATCAGCCCGCATTCAACTTTCACCCGGTTCAAGTCCTACGTCGAGCACCACGGGGAGCAGAAGGTCGCTGATCTGCTGCCGGTGCTGAAACAGCAGGCCGACCAATACGAGGCGTGGACAGAGGCGGCGGCCAGGACCGGCGGCAACCTCAGCGTCGTCGAGATGGCCGTGTACCGGATGCAGGCGAGCGGCGTGGAACTGCTCAAACCGCTGTTGATCTGGCTGCACGAACCCGGTCGGGACCTGCCGCAGTGGACCATCGACCGGATCGTTTCGGCTGCCGAGAGCTGGATCGTGCGTCGCCAGCTCCTGCGGCTCAGTGGTTCGGATCTGGGCCGGATCGTCGCCGACATCATCAAGACGTACTCGGACACTCCGGCGGGCGACCTCGCCGACCGCGTCGTCGCCCATCTCGCGCGGCTGAACGTCACCAGCACCTACTGGCCCGGCGACGACGAGATCCGCGACTCGCTCGCGGACGAAGCTGTGTACCGGCGGTTCTCCCGCGCTCGCCTGCGGACCGTCCTGGAGGCCATCGAGAACGCCTTCCGCGCGGAGACGGGGCAACCTCAGGTTGAGCGGGCGGGGTTCCCGATCGAGCACATCCTTCCGCAGAAGTGGCAGCCCAACTGGCCGGTGGAGACGCAGGAACAGGAGTGGGAACGGCAGCTCAGAGTCCACCGGCTCGGCAATCTGACCCTGCTGACTGGCAAGCTCAACGCCAAGGTCTCCAACGGCACGTGGGCCGACAAGCGGAAAGCGCTGCTGGAGCACAACACGATCAAGCTGACCGGTCGCGTCGTAGAGCAGGCGCACTCCACGGAGTGGGACGAGCCGCTTATCGATCAGCGCACGGCTGACTTGATCACTGCTCTGTTGACGGTCTGGCCCGTGCCCGACGGGCACCAAGGCCAGGTCATCGACCCACAGGCGAAAGCCCAGGACTGGGTCGAGATCAAGCACCTGATCGCCGCCGGCTTGCTCGCCGTCGGTGACAAGCTCCGGGCCACGCACCGCGATTTCGCGGGCGTGGAGGCGACCATCCTGCCGGGCGGTCGTCTTGAGGTGGGCGGCGTGGTCTACGACAGCCCCTCCGGGGCGGGGCGGGGGCTGCGTAAGAGGGCCACCAACGGCTGGTACTTCTGGGGACTCCCGGATGGCAGGCGACTGCGGCACGTCCGCGCCGAGTTCGCGGGCTCGGCGCCGACGGAGTCGGATGGCTGAGTGCCTGTTCGTCAGCCCTGTGCCAGTTCGGGCAGGCGGTCGGCGACATCGGCAGGGCCGGGCATGGCGGCGATCTCGGCGGCGACGGACCGGGCCTTCGCGCGGGCGGTGCCGTCGGACAGCAGGGCGGTCGCCGCCTCGGTGATGGACTCCGCGGTCGGCGCGCGGAGGGTGTGGCCGATGCCCGCGGCGGTGATGGCGTCGGCGTTGATGAACTGGTCGGCGCCCTGGGGGAGGAAAAGCTGGGGCAGGCCCGCGGACAGCGACGCCAGGGAGGTTCCCGCGCCGCCGTGGTGGACGACCAGGTCGGTGTGGGGGAGCAGGTCGGCCTGGGGGACCCAGGGCAGCACGGTCACCGAGGGCGGGACGTCGCGCAGGTCGGCGGTGTCGACCATCGGGCCCGCGGCGACCAGGAGGCGGGCGGGCAGTTCCGCCAGGCCGTGGACGGCGGTGGTCAGGGCGTCGGCGCTGCTGAAAGCGGTGCCCAGCGTCAGGTACACCAGCGGTTCGCGGTGTTCGGCGACCCAGGCGGGCAGCTCGCCGGGCTCGGCGAAGGGCGTCGGGCGCAGCGGCATGCGGGTGGGCAGGGGCCGCTCCTGCAGCGACAGCGGGTAGATGTCGAGGTACGGGTCGGCCAGGCGCATCGGGTCGGCCGAGGTGTCGGCGCCCAGGGTCTGGTGGGCGGCGGCCAGTTCGGCGTCGTAGTCGGGGAAGATCTCCAGGATCCGGCCGCGGCCGATGCCGTGGGCGAGGGTCGGGACGCCGCGCGCGGCGGCGGCGATGGCCGCGCCCGGGTTGGCGACCTCGTGGACGACCAGGTCGGGGCGATCGCGGTCGATCAGCTCGCCGATGTCCGCGCCGAAAGCCGTCGGGAGGGTGTAGCCGAAGGAGCGGGCGCTCGCGCGCCGCAGCGCCGGGTCGTCGGGGTTCGTGTGGTCGACCGGCTCGCCGAGGTGGGCCGTCGACCGCCGGAACGCCTCCGACATGCCGATGCCCACCGCGGCGGCGGTGAAGCCGAGCCTGGCCAGCAGCGGCGCGAAGTCCGCACCGGTGGCGAAGGTGACCCGGTGCCCGCGCGCGGCCGCGGCGCGTGCCAGGGGCAGCAGCGGGAAGACGTGGCCGTGCGCGGCGAGCGCGGAGAAGAGCACATGCACACGGCCAGCCTAGGGCTGGTGCGCGCGCAGCTGGTACACGCCTTCCGTTGTGGCGACGACGATCCCGGCCTCGTCGGTCAGCGTCGCGCCGAGGGTGAACTCGGCCTTGCCGTGCTCCTGGGCCGCGGCGGCGATCTCGGCGACGCGCTCGGCGGGCAGTTCGGCGGAGGCCAGCACGTCGGTGCGGGCGGGCTTGCGGAAGTCGATGCGCACGCTCTTGACCACCGGGTAGAAGCGCGCCATGTCGAACGACGGCAGGCAGATCGCCCCGCCCAGCACCTCGGCGACGGTGAACAGCACCCCGGCGTACATCGTCCGCAGGTGGTTGCCGTTGCCCGCCAGCGGAACCCGGCACACCGCGCGGCCGGGCTCCAGGACGACGGCCTGCACGCCCATCCGGTGCGCCTGCGGCACCAGGTGCTCGATGGCGCCGTTGAACAGCTCGGTGTGCGTCATCGCCGCAGTGCGGGGGGCAGCTCGGCGTCGTCGCCCACCGGCCAGGCGAGGGGGTCGGGACCGAGCGCCACGAGTTGCTCGACCTGCAGCGCGCACCACGGCGAGATCGGCCGCTCGCCCGCCAGCACCGCCGCCGCGAAGGGCTGCCACGCCACCCATTCGGCCGTGTCGACCTCGTCGGGGTTGGGCGCGAGCACGCCGTCGGTGACGACCCGGTACACCGGGCACATCTCGTTCTCCACCACGCCGTCGAGCACCGCGCGGTAGCGGAAGCGCGGCAGCAGCAGGTCGATCTCGGTGCTGCCGACCAGTCCCAGCTCGTCGGCCAGCCTGCGGGCGACCGCGGTCACCGGCGGCTCGCCGGGGGCGGGGTGCCCGCAGCAGGAGTTGGTCCACACCGCGGGCCAGGTCTTCTTGCTCGCCGCCCGCTGGGTGAGCAGGAACTCCCCGTCGCGGTTGAACACGTAGCTGGAGAACGCCAGGTGCAGGGGAGTGTCCCCGTGGTGCACCGTCGCTTTGTCCTCGGTCCCGATGGCCGCGCCGGACTCGTCCAGCAGCACGACTTCCTCGCTGATCACGGCCCCAACCCTGCCCCAGCCGCGCAGGCGCGGCAAGGACGCTTGTCGATGATCACCGGAAGGGGGGCGGTGACCGCGTGCCGCGGCCACCGCCGGTGAGCCCCGCGGTGGACCGGTGCAGGGAACCCCTGAGCGCCCTCGCCCTCGGTCGGGCGCCCGGGTGTGGTCCAGCGCGATGATCGCCAGTATTTGTTAACGGCCGTGAACCGGGCAAGGCGCAGTTTTGAACAGATCGTTCCCACTTGCCCGTCCGTGCTGGTCGAGCGGCTTATTGGCATCTCCGTGGCCCATTGTGAGCCCAATTCAGTGTTGCCGTAGGGCTGTGATCACTGACACGATGCTGGGACGCGGTCTTCCATTGGGCGCCTGCTGATCCTTTGGGGAGGGGTACACGCATGCCTGAGCTGTCGGTCGACCGGCTGCGCGAGCTGGTGGACGCCGGGCGGGTCGACACCGTGCTCGTGGCGCTCACCGACATGCAGGGCAGGCTGCAGGGCAAGCGCTGCGGGGCGCGGTACTTCCTGGAGGAGGTGCTCAGCCACGGCACCGAGGCCTGCGACTACCTGATGGCCGTCGACGTCGAGATGAACCCGGTGGACGGGTACGCGTCCTCGTCCTGGGACCGCGGCTATGGCGACTTCCTGCTCCAGCCCGACCTGGACACGCTGCGCCCGGTGCCCTGGCACGAGGGCACCGCGATGGTGCAGGCCGACGTCCTCACCCTCGACGGCGCCCCGGTCGCGCCCTCGCCGCGCCAGGTGCTGCGCCGCCAGCTGGACCGCCTCGCCGAGCACGGGATGACCGCGCACGTGGGCACCGAGCTGGAGTTCATCCTCTTCGACGACACCTACGAGGACGCCCAGCGCATGGGCTACCGCCACCTCACCCCGTCGAACCTGTACAACGTCGACTACTCCCTGCTCGGCACCGGCCGCGTCGAGCCGGTGCTGCGCGACATCCGCAACCACATGACGGGCGCGGGGCTCTACGTCGAGTCGGTCAAGGGCGAGTGCAACCCCGGCCAGCACGAGATCGCCTTCCGCTACGCCGAGGCGCTCACCACCTGCGACAACCACGCCGTCTACAAGACCGGCGCGAAGGAGATCGCCGCCAAGCACGGGCGCAGCCTGACGTTCATGGCCAAGGTCAACGAGCGCGAGGGCAACTCCTGCCACATCCACATGAGCCTGCGCGCCGACGGCGAGGTGATCGGCGACGACGTGTTCCGCGCCTTCCTCGCCGGGCAGCTCGCCTGCCTGCGCGAGTTCACCGCCTTCTACGCGCCGAACATCAACTCCTACAAGCGCTTCGCCGCCGGGTCGTTCGCCCCGACGGCGGTCGCCTGGGGCACCGACAACCGCACCTGCGCGCTGCGCGTGGTCGGCCACGGCGCGGCGCGGCGGGTGGAGAACCGCGTCCCCGGCGGCGACGTGAACCCCTACCTCGCGGTCGCGGCCATGGTCGCGGCCGGGCTGCACGGCATCGAGAACGGCCTGGAGCCGGAAGCGGAGTTCACCGGCAACGCCTACACCTCCGACAAGCCCCGCGTGCCCACCACGCTGCGCGAGGCCGCCGACGTGCTGCGGGAGAGCGCGACCGCGCGGGCCGCCTTCGGCGACGACGTCGTGGACCACTACCTCAACGCCGCGCGGGTCGAGCTGGCCGCCTTCGAGGCCGCGGTGACCGACTGGGAGCTGGCCCGTGGCTTCGAGAGGCTCTGAGCGCCGGGCCGGGCGCCCGCCGGTCATCGGGATCACCACCTACCTGGAGCACTCGACGTTCGGGATCTGGGAGACCGAGGCCGTCGTGCTGCACCGCGAGTACGTCGAGTCGGTGCGCTCGGCGGGCGGCAACGCCGTGCTGCTGCCGCCGATCGGCGACTGGCGCGCCGAGACCGTCGACTGGCTCGACGGGCTGGTGCTCTCCGGCGGCGCCGACATCGACCCGGCCCGCTACGGCCAGGCCCCGCACCCGACGACGGGCACCCCGCAGCCGCTGCGCGACGCCGCCGAGTTCGCCCTCGCCGAGGCCGCGCTCGCGGTCGGCATGCCGCTGCTGGCGGTCTGCCGGGGCATGCAGGTGCTCAACGTCGTGCTGGGCGGGACCCTGCACCAGCACACCCCCGAGCGCACCGGCACCAACGACCACCAGCCCGAGGTGGCGATGTTCGGCAAGACCGAGGTGACGCTCGCGCCCGGCAGCGGGCTGGAGTCGATCCTGGGCAAGCGGGTGCAGGTCGCCTGCCACCACCACCAGTCGCTGGACCGCCTCGGCACGGGCATCGCCGTCACCGCGACGGCGGGCGACGGGGTGGTCGAGGGGGTGGAGGTGCCCGCGGCCCGCTTCGCCGTGGGCGTGCAGTCCCACCCCGAGCAGAACGCCGACGACATCCGCCTGTTCACCGCGCTGGTCGACGCGGCCCGCCGCTGGAGGGCGGAGCGCTGAGCGACGTCCGTGAGGTCCGCGACCCCGCGACCGAGCAGGTGATCGCCACCGTCGCCCTGGCCTCGGCCGAGGACGCCGACGCCACGATCGCCCGCGCGCACGCCGCGTTCCCGGCCTGGCGCGCGGTCGCGCCCGCCGACCGGGCCCGGCTGCTGCGCCGCTTCGCCGACGCCGTGGACGCCGACCTGGAGAACCTCGCCGGGATCGAGGTGCGCAACGCCGGGCACACCGTCGGCAACGCCCGCTGGGAGGCGGGCAACGTCCGCGACGTGCTGCACTACTACGCCGCCGCGCCGGAGCGGCTGTCCGGGCGGCAGATCCCGGCGCCGGGCGGTTGGGCGGTCACCTTCCACGAGCCGCTGGGCGTGGTCGGGGTGATCGCGCCGTGGAACTTCCCGATGCCGATCGCGGCGTGGGGCTTCGCGCCCGCGCTGGCGGCGGGCAACACCGTGGTGCTCAAGCCCGCCGAGGCGACGCCGCTGAGCGCGCTGCGCCTGGCCGAGCTGGCCCGCTCGGCGGGCATCCCGGAGGACGTCTTCCAGGTGCTGCCCGGCTCCGGCCCGGTCGTGGGGCAGCGGTTCGTGACCCACCCGCTGGTGCGCAAGGTCGTGTTCACCGGGTCGACCGAGGTCGGCAAGCAGGTCATGGCGGGCTGCGCCGACCAGGTCAAGCGGGTGACCCTGGAGCTGGGCGGCAACAGCGCCAACGTCGTCTTCGCCGACGCCGACCTGGAGAAGGCCGCCGCCGCCGCGCCGATGGCGGTGTTCGACAACGCGGGCCAGGACTGCTGCGCGCGCTCGCGCATCCTGGTCGAGCGCTCGGTCCACGACCGCTTCCTGGAGCTGCTGGAGCCCGCGGTCAAGGCCGTCGTGGTCGGCCCGCCCGCCGACCCCGCGACCCAGATGGGGCCGCTGATCACCGCCGAGCACCGCGAGCGGGTGCGCTCCTACCTGGACGAGGACGTGGTCGCCTTCCAGGGCGCCGCGCCCGGCGGGCCGGGCTACTGGTTCCCCCCGACGGTCCTCGCGGGCCTGCCCGAGGACCACCGAGCCGTCACCGACGAGGTCTTCGGCCCGGTCGTGGCGGTGCTGCCCTTCGACGACGAGGCCGCCGCCATCGCCCTGGCCAACGACACCGAGTACGGCCTGTCCGGCTCGATCTGGACCCGCGACGTCGGCCGCGCGCTGCGCGTGGCGCGCGGGGTGGAGGCGGGCAACCTGTCGGTCAACTCGCACTCCTCGGTGCGCTACTGGACGCCGTTCGGCGGGTTCAAGCAGTCCGGGCTCGGCCGCGAGCTGGGGCCGGACGCGCTCGCCGGGTTCACCGACGAGAAGACCGTCTTCATCAGTTCGGAGGGCTGAATGGGCAGGCTGGACGGCCGCGTCGCGGTGATCACCGGCGGGGCGAGCGGCATCGGGCTGGCGTCGGTGCGCAGGCTCGCGGCGGAGGGTGCGCGCGTCGTCGTCGGTGACGTCGACGTCGAGGGCGGGCAGGCGGCGGCGGGCGAGGTCGACGGCCTGTTCGTGCGCACCGACGTCACCGACGAGGAGCAGGTGAAGGCGCTGTTCCAGACCGCGGTGGACAGCTACGGCGGGCTGGACGTCGCGTTCAACAACGCGGGCATCTCCCCGCCGGAGGACGACTCGATCCTGGAGACCGGCGCGGACGCCTGGCACCGGGTGCAGCAGGTCAACCTGACCTCGGTGTACCTGTGCTGCAAGCACGCCATCGGCCACATGCGGGAGCGCGGGCGCGGCTCGGTGATCAACACCGCGTCGTTCGTCGCGGTGATGGGCGCGGCGACCTCGCAGATCTCCTACACCGCGTCCAAGGGCGGCGTGCTGGCGATGAGCCGCGAGCTGGGCGTGCAGTTCGCCCGCGAGGGCATCCGGGTCAACGCGCTGTGCCCGGGGCCGGTGAACACCCCGCTGCTTCAGGAGCTGTTCGCCAAGGACCCCGAGCGCGCCGCGCGCAGGCTCGTGCACATCCCGCTCGGCCGCTTCGCCGAGCCGGAGGAGATCGCGGGCGCGGTCGCCTTCCTGGCCTCCGACGACTCGTCCTTCATCACCGCGTCGTCCTTCCTGGTCGACGGCGGGATCTCCGGCGCCTATGTCACCCCACTCTGACCCGCTCGCCGACGCGCTGCTGCGCCCGGTCAAGGCGGGCAACGCCTTCGAGGAGACGCTGGCCCGGCTGCTGCAGGCCATCCGGCTGGGCCTGGCCGCGCCGGGCGAGCGGCTGCCCGCCGAGCGCGAACTGGCGGCCCGGCTCGGGGTGAGCCGGGTCACGCTGCGCGAGGCGCTGCACGCGCTGCAGGAGGCCGGGTACGTGGAGAGCAGGCGCGGCCGCTACGGCGGCACGTTCGTCCGCTCGATCCGCCCGACGCACCCGACCCCGCCGCCGCCCGCGTTCGCCGCCGATGTCGAGGACGTGATCACGCTGCGGCAGGTGCTGGAGACCGGCGCCGCCGAGTCCGCCGCGGCCCGCGCGCTGGACCCCACCACCCGCCGCCACCTGCGCACCCGCCTGGAGGAGTGCACCGGAGCCGTCGTCGCCGACTACCGCAGGCGCGACGCCCGCCTGCACCTGGCCGTCGCCGCCGCGGCAGCCTCGCCCTCGCTGACCGCCGCCGTCGCCGACCTGCGCGCCCGCCTCGACGCCCTGCTGGAGGCCATCCCACCCCTCGGCGCGAACATCGAACACTCCGACCAGCAACACCGCGCCGTGGTCGACGCGATCCTCGACGGCGACCCCGCCGCCGCCCGCACGGCCATGGCCGAACACCTCGCCGGGACCGCAGCCCTGCTGCGCGGCTTCCTCACCTGAGGCGGGACTAACAGCCGCCGAACGGCGCAGTGCCTTATCTTGACGGGGTCGGACAGACCCGGAGGGGGTGGGGCACGGTGGAGCAACCACCCCTGCGCCGCGCCCCGCAGCCACCCCCGGGCACCCACCGCGCCCCGCCGCGCGAAGACCGGCCGAGGCAGGCCCAACCACACCGCCCGCCCGCCCACCGCCCGGCCCCACCCCGCCGCACCCCGCCAAACGGCACCCCAGCCAGCGGCATCCCGGCGAACGGCACGCCGCCTCAGGACGGCTCGGCTCGCAATGGCGCTCCGGCGAGTGGGGCGCCGCAGAGTGGATCGGCTCGCAATGGCACCCCGCCCAGCGGGACGGTCCAGGTCGGCGTGTCTCGGGACGGCATGCCGCCGAGTGGCGCACCCCAGGGCGGCACGCCCCGCAACGGCGGCCCGTCGGGTGGTTCCCCGATGGCAGGCGGCCCGGTCTCGGGGGCGCAGCCGGGGCGTTTCGGCGGTCAGCTCGATCTCGGTGCGGTGGGCTCGGTCGACGAGCCCACCCAGGTGATCCGCGCGCTCGACCCCGCCGACGCCCCCACCCGCGTTCTGCGCCCGGTCGCGCCGCCGCCACCCCCGCGCAGGCGGCAGGCCGATCCGCCCACCGACTTCATCGAGACCGACCCCCCGGACGACGACGGCTACGACGGCTACGACGATCACGACGGCTACGACGATCACGACGGCTACGACGATCACGACGGCGACGCCAAGCCCGAGAAGCCCAAGGCGGGCGCGGTGTCCATCGCCATCCGCTCCTTCGGTGAGCTGATGGTCACCGCCGGTCTGGTCATCCTGCTGTTCGTCGTCTACGAGGTCTGGATCACCGACCTGATGTCGGCGCGCAAGCAGGCCACGGTCACCGCCGACATGGACCGCCAGTGGGAGAGCGCGCCCGCGCCGGATCCCGAGCGGCAGCAGAAGTTCGAGTTCGCCGACGGCGAGGGCATGGCCAAGCTCTACATCCCCGTCTTCGGGCCGGACTACCACTTCACGATCGTCGAGGGCACGTCCGAGAAGAACCTGGAGACCGGGCCCGGCCACTACAAGGACTCGGCGCTGCCCGGGGAGCCGGGCAACTTCGCAGTGGCCGGGCACCGGGTCGGCAAGGGTGCGCCGTTCAACGATCTCGACCTGCTCGAAGTGTGCGACGCGATCGTCGTGGAGACGCAGAGCGACTGGTTCGTCTACCGGATGCTGCCCACCGCGGGCCAGCCCGCCGACGCGGGCGATCCCCGGTGCGCGGGCGTCGAGGCGCAGGAGGGTGACTACGCCGCCGCCGTCGGCCGCCGGATCGTCACCCCCGGCCAGAGCGAGGTCGTGCTGCCGGTGCCGGGCAACGAGAACCCCGGCGTGGCCGAGGACAAGCTCACGCCGATGCTGACGCTGACCACCTGCCACCCCAAGTTCTCCAACGCCCAGCGCATGATCATCCACGCGGTGCTGGTGCGCACGCAGCCCAAGGCCGACGAGGCGCTGCCCCCCGAGCTCTCGGAGAGCTGACCGGGGGAGGATGTCGCCATGAAGACCGCACTGGTGACAGGTGGGACCGGGGGACTGGGCAGCGCGGTGACGGCCGCGTTCCTCGCCGACGGGTGGCGGGTCGTCGTGCCCTGGATCGCCGAGCACGAGCTGGACCGGCTGCCCGAGCACGAGCGCCTGGTCGCCCACCGCGCCGACCTCTTCGCCGAGGACGAGGTCGCCGCGTGCCTGGCGCCGGCCACCGGCGACCCGGGCGCCCCGCTGGGGGCGGTGGTCAACCTCGTCGGCGGGTTCGCCATGGGCGGGCGGCTGCACGAGACGCCGGTGGCGGAGTTCGAGCGGCTGCTGCGGCTCAACCTGCGCCCGACGTACCTGGTCTGCCACGCCGCGCTGCCGCACCTGGTGGCCGCGGGCGGAGGGTCGATCGTGTGCGTGTCGGCGGGCGCGGTGAAGCGGCCGTTCTCCGGGGCGTCGGGCTACATCACGGCGAAGACCGCGGTGCTGGGCCTGGTCGCGGCGCTGGCCGAGGAGTACGGCGGCGACGGGGTGCGCGCCAACGCCGTGCTGCCGGGCGTGATCGACACCCCGGGCAACCGGGCGGCCATGCCGGACTCCGACCGCGCGGGCTGGGTGAGCCCGGAGCGCATCGCCGCGACCGTGCTGCACCTCAGCGGCGACGTCGCGGTCTCCGGCGCGCAGGTGCCCGTCGCCGGTCCTTAGTGGACGCTGGGTGATCAAAGATCACCTGATGTGATCATAAAGGTTACGCAGGTTCACCCTATAAGATCAAAAACGAGTTGATCTCTTGCCCGAACTGGTGGTCCGGGCATAAACCGAACTCCGCTTGTAACCCGTTCGGTGGAGGACTCATGGTCGATGGTGTGAACGCCAACTGGCAGAACTACTGGCACGAGCTGCCCAAGGAGCGTGGGCTGCCGGTCTGGGACAGCACGGGCGCGGTGACCGCGGCCGCGCAGCTGCCGATCTTCCAGCCGCACTTCGCCGCCGCGCTGCCGGTGCTCGACATCGGCTGCGGCAACGGCACCCAGACCGCCGCGCTGGCCGAGCACTTCGACCGGGTGGTCGGCCTGGACTTCGCCGAGTCCGCGATCGAGCACGCCCGCGCGCTGCAGACCGACACCGCCGCGACCTTCCGGCACTTCGACCTCACCGACGCGGGCGCGGCCGCCGCGCTGCACGACGAGTTCGGCGACGCCAACGTCTACCTGCGCGGCGTGTTCCACCAGATGCCCGACGAGGACCGCCCGAAGGCCGCCGCCGCGCTGGCGGTCCTGCTGGGCCGCTCCGGCCACGCCTTCGACGTGGAGCTGGCGCCGTCGGCGGGTCCGGCGATGAAGGCCGTGCTCGGCCAGAGCCCGGACGCGGTGCCGAGGCTCCAGCTCGTCTTCAGCCACGGCCTGACCCCGGCCGCCTGGGAGGAGGGCAAGCTGGAGTCCGTGCTGGCCGGCGCGGGCATCGAGGTGGTCGACAGCGGTGAGGTCCCCCTGCTCGCGACCGACACGCTGCCCGACGGCTCGCCCCTGCGCCTGCCGATGGTCTACGTGGTGGCGCGCAACCGCGCCGGGTGAGGAAATCCTGAGAAGGTGCTGATGGCCCGGTCAAGTGCGCTGTCGACCGGGCCTCACCTCGACTAGGGTCCCACCACGTGATCGAGAGCATCCTCCCCGCCGAGGTAGTCGCCATCGAGGTCTACGACGACCCGCCGGAGGCCGTGCTGCTCCCGGAGGAGGAGCCGGTCGTGGCGAAGGCGGTCGACAAGCGCCGCCGCGAGTTCACCACCGTGCGCCACTGCGCCCGCCAGGCCATGGCCCGCCTCGGCGTCCCACCCGCCCCGATCCTGCCCGGCGAGCGGGGCGCGCCCACCTGGCCTGCCGGGATCGTCGGCAGCATGACCCACTGCGCCGGGTACCGGGCCGCGGTGCTGGCGCTGGACACCGACCTGCGCAGCGTGGGCATCGACGCCGAGCCGCACGTCCCGCTGCCCGAAGGCGTGCTGGAGGCGGTCTCGCTGCCCGAGGAGCGCGTGCACCTCGCGGCGCTGGCGGCGGGCAGCCGCGATGTGCACTGGGACAAGCTGCTGTTCGCGGGCAAGGAGAGCGTCTACAAGGCCTGGTTCCCGCTCACCCGCAAGTGGCTGGGCTTCTCCGACGCGCACATCGAGTTCGACCCCGACGGCGGCTTCCGCGCGCGGCTGCTGGTCGCCGGGCCGGTGGTCGACGGTGTCGAGATCACCGGGTTCACCGGCCGCTGGACGGTCGCCAACGGCATCGCCGCGACCGCCATCGCGGTGCCGGTGAAGGCTTAGAACAGCGCTTCCTGGCCGTAGGGGTCCGCCGCGCCCTCGATGGCGAGCATGCGCAGCTTCGTCGTCGTGCCGCCGGGGGCGGAGAAGCCGACCATGCGGCCGTCGGCGCCCATCACCCGGTGGCAGGGCACGATCGGCGGGAACGGGTTGCGGCCCAGCGCCCGGCCGACCGCCTGCGCCGACCCGGGCTGGCCGACGCGCCGGGCGACCTCGCCGTAGGTGAGCACGTCGCCCACCGGGATGGCCCGGGTGACCTCGTAGACGCGCAGGTGGAACTCCGGCACACCCGCCGGGTCCAGCGCGATGTCGCGCAGGTCGTCCTTCTCGCCCGCCAGCAGCGCCGTGATCCGCCGGATGGCCTCGGCCACCGCGGGCGGCGGCTTGGCGGGACTGCCGGTGCGGCGGGCGCCCGGCAGCCACGCGGCGGTGATGCCCGACGGACCCCAGGCCACGCCGCACTGGCCGATGGCTGTGTCGAACAGCGCGTGCCCGGTCATGGCCTCCAGGCTACGGGTGCCCGCCGACAGGCGGCTCTCAGCGCAGGGCCGCCGCCTCCTTGGCCAGCGCCTCGACCTCGGCGACGCCGCAGGCGGTCAGCCAGCTGCCGCCGACGCAGCCCACGTTCGGCAGCGCCAGGTACGTCGGCGCGGTCGCGGCGCTGATGCCGCCGGTGGGGCAGAACCGCAGGTCCGGCAGGGGACCGGCGATCGACTTCAGGTACGGCACGCCACCGGCGGCCTCGGCGGGGAAGAACTTCAGCTCGGTGAAGCCGCGCTCGGCCAGGCGCATCGCCTCCGACACCGTCGCCGCGCCGGGCAGCGTCGGCAGACCGGTGGCGGCGGCGGCGTCCAGGACGCGGTCGGTGCTGCCCGGGGTCACCAGGAACCGCGCGCCCGCGCGGGCCGCGGCGGCGGCCAGCTCCGGGCTGGTCACGGTGCCCGCGCCCACGACGATCCCCGGCACCTCGGCGGCGATCCGCTCGATGGCCCCCAGTGCGGCCTGCGTGCGCAGGGTGACCTCGATGATCCCGACCCCGCCGCTCAGCAGCGCCTCCGCGATGGGCACCGCCGTCGCCCGGTCATCGATCACGACGACGGGGACGACAGGCGAGATGTCCAGCAAACTCATACCGAGTACTCCAGCTCGTCCAGGTCGGTGGTGTTCGTGGCGAAGGCGGGGCCGAAGATGGTGGCGCCGTGGTCGGCGGGGCCGATGGCGTGGCGGAAGGCGGCGAACAGCTCGCGGCCGGTGCCCGTCCAGGCGGCGTCGTCGGCGGGGGCGTCGGTCGGGCGGCGGGCGGCGAGGACGTCCGGCTCGACCAGCAGGGTGAGGGTGCCGGTCTCGGCGTCCAGGCGCACCGGGTCGCCGTCGCGGACCAGGGCGATCGGGCCGCCGGCCGCGGCCTCGGGGGTGCAGTGGATGGCGGCGGGGATCTTGCCGGACGCGCCGGACATGCGGCCGTCGGTGACCAGGGCGACGCGGTGCCCGCGCGCCATCAGCGCGCTCATCGCCGGGGTCAGCGCGTGCAGCTCGGGCATGCCGTTGGCGCGCGGGCCCTGCTGGCGCAGCACGATCACCACGTCGCCGTCCAGCTCGCCGGCGCGGAAGGCGGCGCCGACGGCGTTCTGGTCGGTGAACACCCGCGCCGGCGCCTGCACCACGCGGTGCTCGGGGGCCACGGCGGAGACCTTGATGACGGCCTTGCCCAGGTTGCCCGAGAGCATCCGCAGGCCGCCGTCGGCGGAGAAGGGCTCGGCGAACGGGCGCAGCACGCCGGGGTCGCCGGAGACCGCCGCGCCGGGCCGCCAGGTCAGCTCGCCGTCGACCAGCACGGCCTCCTGGCGGTAGCGGTCCAGGCCCGGTCCGGCCACAGTGGACACATCGCCGTGCAGCAGGCCGGCGTCGAGCAGCTCGCCGATGAGGAACTGCACGCCGCCCGCGGCGACGAAGTGGTTGATGTCGGCGGTGCCGTTGGGGTAGACGCGGGCCAGCAGCGGGACCACCGCCGAGAGGTCGGCGAAGTCGTCCCAGGTCAGCCGGATGCCCGCGGCGGCGGCGATGGCCACCAGGTGCAGGGTGTGGTTGGTGGAGCCGCCGGTGGCCAGCAGCGCGATGACGCCGTTGACCACGGAGCGCTCGTCCACCACCTGCGCCAGCGGCGTGTACTCCCGGCCCTGCGCGGAGATCTCCACCGCCCGGCGGGCGGCGGCGTCGGTCAGCGCGCGGCGCAGCGGGGTGCCGGGGGCGACGAAGCTGGCGCCCGGCAGGTGCAGGCCCATCACCTCGACCACGAGCTGGTTGGAGTTCGCGGTGCCGTAGAAGGTGCAGGTGCCGACCGAGTGGTAGGAGGCCGACTCGGCGGCGAGCAGGTCATCGCGGGTGGCCTTGCCCTCGGCGAAGGCCTGCCGCACGCGGGCCTTCTCGGTGTTGGGCAGCCCGGAGGCCATCGGCCCGGCCGGGACCAGGATCGCGGGCAGGTGCCCGAAGGCGAGCGCGCCGATCAGCAGCCCAGGGACGATCTTGTCGCAGACGCCGAGCAGCAGCGTGGCGTCGAACATGTCGTGGGAGAGCGCGATCGCGGCGGCCATGGCGATGACCTCGCGGCTGTAGAGCGAGAGCTCCATGCCCGCCCGGCCCTGGGTGATCCCGTCGCACATGGCGGGCACGCCGCCGGCGAACTGCGCCACCCCGCCCGCCGCGCGCACGGCGGCCTTGATCCAGTCCGGGTACTCCTGGAAGGGCTGGTGGGCCGAGAGCATGTCGTTGTAGGCCGACACGATGGCCACGTTGGTCTTGCTGACCCCGCGCACCGCCAGCCGGTCCGGCCCGTCGCAGGCGGCGAACCCGTGGGCGAGGTTGCTGCACCCGAGCCCGGCCCGCGTCGGCGTGCTGGACGCGGCCTGGGACATGCGGTGCAGGTAGGCGGTCCGCCCCGCGGCGCTGCGCTCGGCGATCCTGGCGGTCACCTCGGCCACGACCGGGTGCAGGGGTGTCGGCATGTCGTCTCCGGTGTGCGCGGTGGTCAAGTCCGGGAGACGACAGCGCTGGCGATCCACCGGCGGTTGCGGCACCGACGGTACATACGGGTTACGCGCGATGTCAAAATCGATTCAGCAGTCACCTTCCGCTGGCCGTCGTCCGCCGACGATGTTCCCGCGCCCGGCTGACGGACCCCTTATGGAGTGATGACCGCACCGCCGGTGACGTGCGGGATCAGTGCCTGCGGCGGTGGGAGGCCCCCGCGACGGCGCCCGCGCCGATGATGAGGGCCAGCGTGGCCACGCCCCAGCGGCGCTTCTTCTCCGTCGGGGTGACGGCGGGGCGCGCCAGCTGGGGGGCCCGGTCGGGCAGACCCGCGGCGAGGACCGGCGGGGCCGGGGGCGCGGGTGGCGGCGGGGGTGGGGGCGCGGGCGGCTCGGCGGCGGGCGGGTCCGCGGCGGGCGGATCGGCAGGCTGGGTCGGGGGCGGTGGGGGAGGCGGGGGTGGTGGTGGTGTGGTCGGACGCGGGCGGGGCCGGGTGGTGGTGGGCGGATTGGTGGGGATCGGGCGGGTGGGAATCGGGCGGGTGGTCGTCGGGCGGGTGGTGGTCGGGCGAGGGGTGGTCGGGTTGGTCGGGATGGAGGGGGTGGTGGTCGGGGGGTTGGTGGGGATCGACGGCGTGGTCGGCGGGTTGGTCGGGATCGGCGGTGTCGGGGGGTTGGTGGGGATGGGCGGCTGGGTGGTGCCGAGGCAGCCCGTCATGTCGGTGCGGGTGGCGGCAGGCCAGGCGGCGATCTCCTCGGCGGCGGCGTTCGGGCCGGGGGCGAGCCTGGTCAGCCTGCTGCGCAGGGGTTCGTCCCGCTCGTGCCAGTCGTGCTCGGCGGTGGTGTTGCTCGCGGCGAACAGCGCGCCGTCGGGGCCCAGCGCCGCCGATCCGTAGGAGCGGCCGCCGGGCAGGCGCGGACCATCCACCGCGGACACCGAGCCGGTCGCCGGATCGATCGAGACCACGCGGCCGTAGTAGGGGACGTGGGTGGTGACGCCGTAGAGCGCGCCGCCGCGGGCGTCGAAGTCGTCGACGGTCCTGGCGAGTTCGGCGGGGTGCAGGCGGGTCGAGCCGACCACGGTCGCGAAGTCCGCCGCGGCCGGGTCGACGGCGATGGCGCGCAGGTGGCGGCCGTCGCGCACGAGCAGGCGGTCGCCGAGCACCGCGCCCGCCGACGCCCCGTCGAAGCCGGGGACGGGTCCGTGGTCGGTCAGCGCGCCGTCGAGGGTCAGGCTCACCAGGCGCGCGCCCGCCACGCCGTAGACGAGCCGCTGGCCGTGGTGGTAGCCGATGGCGTCCACCTGGACGGCCAGGGTGCCCAGCCGTGTCGCGCGGCCGGTGGCCAGGTCGACCCGGTAGGCGGTGGACAGGGAGTCCTCGCCGGTGGCGGTGACGCGCAGGGCCTGGCAGCTCGGGTGCGCGGTCGGGGCGGCCTCGCCCGCGCCGGAGCCGAGGACGACCACGCCGCCGCCGACCAGGCCCGCCGCGGCGAGCCCGGTGGCGAGCAGTCGCGGTCTCAGCAGTCTCATTGGAGGCGGGTGATCGCGGCCTCGAAGGCGTCCGGCTGGATGGCTGCGCCGCCGCCGTACGGGTTCTGCAGCTGCGCGGTGGCGAACAGCAGCAGGGCGAGGGTGCCCGCCAGCACGGACACGATGAAGATGTGCGCGACCGGGCGCGGGCCGCCGAACATCAGCGGCAGGGAGATCGACATCAGGCTGCCCGCGATCAGCGCGAACCACACCACCGTCGAAACGCCCTCGCTGCCTGCGGCGTCGAGCCGGGCCTGCCTGGCCTCGTAGACCTCCCAGAGCTTGCCCGCCGCCTCGGCCTTCTGCTCGTTCTGCCAGAGCTGGTCGACCTCGGCCTTGGTGATCAGCGAGCGCATCGCGGCCAGCTCGCCCCAGCCGTCGTCGCTGACGTCGCCGCTGCCCTGCTGCATCGTCGGCCACTCGTCCTCGGCGACCCGGGTGGCGTAGGCGATGGCGAGGTCGTGCATCTCGCTGCGCACCGGCTCGCCGAGGGCCTCGGTGGCCCAGTAGGCGGCGACGAGCCCGTCGGCCTCCTTGAACGCGTCCTCCTCGGCCGCGCCCGCGGAGTCGAACAGCGAGATCAGCACGAACGCGATGAGCACGGCGTGCAGGCCGCCGACGATGGTGAACACCTGGCCGGCGGCCTCGTTGTTCTCCACGATGCCGTCGGTCTCGCCGATCCGGCGGACCACGTACGCGGCCACGCCCGCCACGACCGCCGCGCCCAGCACCCAGAGCAGACCGGCCAGATAGATGTTCATCGCGCCTTCCACAAGATCGGTTCGCCGAACACTGTGGGGCACGCAACCTGCGAATGGCACAACCCGCGGCTGGATATGACTCGTCCGGACGCAGAAACCGACCCGGGAGAGTGAACGTGGTCACCACCGGTGGACTGGCCGCCTGCCGGGGACCCGGTCCGGTGGCGCTCCTAGACTGCGCCCCGTGGAATACCAGCTCACCGCGGACCTCGCTCCCGCCGCAGGCACCCCCGACCTCGACCCCCTCCAGCGCCACGGCGTGGCCGCCCTGCTCGACGAGCGCCTCGACCTGCTCGCGGGCATCGAGGGCCCGGACGGCGTCGAGGTCGAGCCGCTGGACCACCGGGTGGCGGTGCACCCCGGCGGCGCGGTGATCACGTGGCTGGTGGACGCCCCGGCGCTGAGCTTCGCCGAGGACGCGGCCCGACACGTGCTGACCGAGATGCTGCAGCAGGCCGAGCTGCTGCCCGGCTGGACCGTCGGCCGCTGCGAGGTCATCGCCACCGACGACGACCTGGAAGCCGCCCTGGGCGCCGCGACCGAGGAGGACGGCGAGGACGAGGACGACGAGGAGCTGACCGAGGAGGAGGTCGACGCGCTGCGCGAGGAGCTGCTGCGCTCGGCCGAGAGCCTGGTCGCCTTCGGCCCCGAGGCCTTCGGCCACGACCCCGACGACCCGGACAGCCCGGTCTCGGCCGAGGCCGCCGCGCTGGTCGCGGGCGCCTTCGTGCAGGGCATGGAGATCCTGACCGACGAGCTGTTCGCCGACGTGCAGGAGCTGGACGACGCCGAGGCCGCCGCCAGCGAGACCGAGTCGCTGAGCGTGCTCAACCAGCTGCCCCAGCGCTACGCCGACCACTACGGCGCGCTGTTCGCCAAGCAGTTCCTGGTGGTGTCGGCGATCCTCGGCCACCGGCTGACGCAGGAGGGCTGGACGCCGCCGCTGTGCACCGCCGAGGCGCTGGCGCTGCACGTGCTCAAGTCCGAGGCCGGGGTGCAGCTGCACCTGGCGAACCTGCTGGACGAGCTGCCGATGAAGGAGGTCCTGGCGGCCTTCGACCGGCACGCCTTCGCCGACATGGACCACGAGCGCCTCTACGAGCTCTCCAGCGAGGCGGGCGAGGACGACATCGATCTGCTCGGCACGCCGGGGCTGGACTTCGACGAGTGGTTCCTGCCGCGCGGACAGGGCGTGCTGCACCCGTACCTGGGGGTCGAGCAGCCGCTGGAGTGACGCGGCCATCCGTGGTGCTTGGGGCCGATGGGGTGACGTGGCCGCCGAAGGGGTGAGGGCGAAGGTCCTCCGATCGGTTCCAGTGAGCGGGACGACGTTGACGCGTTCGTAATCCGATGGTCGAGTGGGACTGTGCGTCCCGATGTGGTGACTCCTCGGCGGTGTCCACGCTGACCGCGCGGATTCCGCCCGCTCCCACCATCACCTTCGGTACACGACTGGGATGACTGACATGGCAGCGCCGCTCCTGATCGAGCCCCCCGCCCGACGGGTCGAACTGACCCTGCACATCACCGCCGACTCGGACAAGGTCGCCGACCTCGTGGACGCGCTGCGCGCCTTGGGCGCCTTGGACGCGGCGGCAGAGGACTTCGCCGAGTCGGCCGAGCGACCGGGGAGCCGGGTCATCGCCCTGCCCGCCCGGTCGGCCCCGCTGCGGCTGGACGCGGCCGCGCGCCGCGCCTACTGGCACGGCGAGGAGATCACCCTCACCCGGCTGGAGTTCGACCTGCTCCACCACCTCGCCTCCGCGCCGAACCAGGTGCACCGCCGCCGCACGCTGATGCGCGAGGTCTGGCACACCGCCTACATCGGGGAGCGCACGGTGGACGTGCACGTGCGCAGGCTGCGCGGCAAGTTCGCCGCGGGCGAGGAGCTGATCCGCACCGTGCGCGGCGTGGGCTACCAGCTCACCGACTCCAGGCTGGTGGAGCTGGCCTGATCCTGGCTGGATCTCGTCGCCGCGCGACGTTTCAGCCACTGCCGCGGCGGGCGCCGCGGCGGCGATCATCAGCGCCATGACCGCCGTGACCCGCGTCCCGCCCGCCCCGCCCGCCGAGGCCGCCGCCCACTTCGCCGCGCGCCTGGCCTTCGAGACCGACGTCAGCGACGTGCACGCCGACCTGGAGGCGGGCGCGCCCGGCCTGCTCGTGGTCGACTCGCGCTCGCCCGAGAGCTGGGCGGCGGGCCACATCCCGGGTGCTCTGCACCTGCCCACCGCCGAGATCGCCGCGCGGGCGGCTGCCGAGGTCACGTCCTCGGCCGTGGTGGTGACCTACTGCTGGGGTCCGGCGTGCAACGGCGCGACCCGCGCGGCGCTGGAGTTCGCCCGGCTGGGGTTCGCGGTCAAGGAGATGATCGGCGGCTTCGAGTACTGGGTGCGCGAGGGCCTGCCGGTGGAGCGCGCGGGCGCGGTGTCGCGCGGCCCGGTCGACCCGCTGGTGGCGCCTCCGGGCTTCGCCTGCGCCTGCTGATCACGGGTGGTCCAGACATCTGCGCCCTTGCCAGGCTTTGCTCAGAGATGCATGATGATGTGCAGAAGTGAGCACTATCGAGCAGGGGAGCGCGGATGTCCGAGTCGTTCGTGGCCGCCGAGATCGCCAGCCAGCCCGCGTGCTGGCGACGCGCCGCCGAGATCGGGGCCGGGGGCCTTGGCGTGGAGGCGGGCGAGCGCGTCGCGGTCGTCGGCTGCGGCACGTCGTGGTTCATGGCCATGGCCTACGCCGCGCTGCGCGAAGGCGCGGGCCACGGCGTCACCGACGCCTTCGCCGCCTCGGAGGCCCCGCTCGGGCGCGACTACGACCGCCGCGACTACGACCGCCGTGACTACTACCGCCGCGACTACGACCGTGTCGTGGCGATCTCGCGGTCCGGCACCACGACCGAGGTCGTGGACCTGCTGCGCGGGCACGCGGGCCGGGCGGCCACCACCGTGGTCACCGGCGTCGCGGGCAGCCCCGTCACCGAGGTCGCCGACACCGCCGTGGTGCTGGAGTTCGCCGACGAGCGCTCGGTCGTGCAGACCCGCTTCGCCACCTCCACCCTCGCCCTGCTGCGCGCCTCCCTCGGCGAGGACCTGGGCGCGCCGGCCGCCGACTGCGCGCGGGTCCTGGAGCTGCCGGTCGCCGGGCTGGCCGCGGCCGAGCAGATCACCTTCCTCGGCCGGGGCTGGACCGTCGGCCTGGCCGCCGAGGCCGCGCTCAAGCTGCGCGAGGCCGCGGGCGCGTGGACGGAGTCCTACCCGGCGATGGAGTACCGGCACGGCCCGATCAGCATCGCCCGACCCGGCCGCGCCACCTGGATGTTCGGCCCGGCCCCCGACGGCCTCGCCGACGAGGTCACCGCGCTCGGCGCGGACTTCGTCAGCACCGGCGTCGACCCGATGGCCCAGCTGGTGCTCGCCCAGCGCGTCGCGGTCGCGATGGCCGCCGCGCGCGGGCTCGACCCGGACAACCCGCGCGGCCTGAGCCGCTCGGTCATCCTGGCGGGCGCCTGACATGCTGGTCCCGATGGCCTCGATCGTGACCGGGGAGCGCGGGGTCGGGGCATTCAACGTCATCCAGGTCGAGCACGCCTACGCGCTGGTGCGCGGGGCCGAGCGGGCGGGCTGCCCGGTCGTCCTGCAGATCAGCGAGAACTGCGTGCGCTACCACGGCTCCCTGGAGCCGATCGCCGCGGCGACCCTGGCCGTGGCGCGCGCCGCCGCGGTGGCGGTGGCGGTGCACCTGGACCACGTCGAGTCCCCGGAACTGGTGGACGAGGGGATCGCGCTGGGCGTCGGGTCGGTGATGTTCGACGCCTCGCGGCTGCCGTACGCGGAGAACGTCGCCGCCACCGCCGAGGTCGTGCGCCGCTGCCACGCTGCGGGGGTGTTCGTGGAGGCCGAGCTGGGCGAGGTCGGCGGCAAGGACGGCGTGCACGCGCCCGGCGTGCGCACCGACCCTGCCGAGGCCGCCGCGTTCGCGGCGGCGACCGGGGTGGACGCGCTCGCCGTCGCCGTCGGCAGCTCGCACGCCATGACGACCCGCGACGCCGTGCTCGACCTCGACCTCATCGCCGCGCTGCGCGCCGCCGTGCCGGTCCCGCTCGTGCTGCACGGCTCCTCCGGCGTGCCCGACGAGCAGCTGGCCGCCGCCGTCGCCGCGGGCATGACGAAGGTCAACATCGCCACCCACCTCAACAAGGTGTTCACCGCCGCGGTGCGCGCCGCGCTCGCCGCCGACAAGTCCCTTGTGGACACACGGAAGTACGTCGGCCCGGCGCGCGACGCCGTCGCCGAGGAGGTGGCCAGGCTGCTCGGGGTGCTGGGTGCCGGGGTCGCGGTCCGGTGATCATCACCTGCACGCCCAACCCGGCGCTGGACGTCAGCTACCACGTCGACCGGCTCGTCCCCGGGGCGACCCACCGCGTCCGGTCGGTGCTGGAACGCGCGGGCGGCAAGGGTTTCAACGTGAGCAGGGTGCTGCACCAGCTGGGCGTCGCGACGCTGGCCATCGGCCCGGCGGGCGGCGTCCTCGGCGACTCGCTGCGGGCGGACCTGGTCGACTCCGGTCTGCCGCACGAGCTGCTGCCGGTCGGCGGGGCGACCCGGATGACGGTGGCCGTCGTCGCCGACGACCCGCCGGACGCCACCCTGTTCAGCGAACCGGGCACCGCTTTGTCCGAAAAGGACTGGGAGCGCCTGCTCGACCTCGTTGCCCGCCGCCTGCCCGGTGCGGGCGCGCTGGTCTGCTCCGGTTCGCTGCCGCCCGGCGCCCCGGTCGATGCCTACGCCCGCTTCGTCGCGCTGGCGAGGGGATCGGGCGTTCCCGTGCTCGTCGACGTGGGCGGTGAGCCGCTGGTGGCCGCCGCGCGGGCGGGTGCGGACGTGCTCAAGCCCAACGCCGAGGAACTGCGCTCGGCCACCGGAGCCGAAGACCCCGTGGCGGGGGCCCGGCAGCTGCTGGCAGCGGGGGCGGGCGCGGTCGTGGTGTCCCTCGGGGCGGCCGGGATGGTCGCGGTGACCGGGAGCGGGGCCTGGCGGGCGCGCGGACCGCGGGTGGACGGCAACCCGACCGGCGCGGGGGACGCCGCGGTCGCCGCGCTGGCCGGGGCGACCGCGGCGGGACGGTCCTGGCCGGAGCGCGTCGCGGCGGCGGTCGCTTGGTCGGCGGCGGCGGTGGCCGCGCCGGGGGCGGGCGCGGTGGTGCCCGAGCTGCTGGACACCGAGGTCGAGGTCGGGCAGCTGTGACACACCCGTGCCCGCCCCGACGAGGGGGCGGGCACGGGCTCCCGGGGATCAGCCGGTGATCAGCGTCAGCCCGTAGGCGGTGAGGATCTCGTTGACCGGCTGGAAGAACGTCGTCCCGCCCGTGGAGCAGTTGCCCGAGCCGCCGGACAGCACGCCCTGGGCCTGCACGGTGGTGCCGGTCGGGAAGCTCACGTACGGGCCGCCGGAGTCGCCGGGCTGCGCGCACGCGTTGGTGCGGGTCAGCCCGGTGACGATGTCGCCGCCGCCGTAGTTGACCGACTGGTTGAACGCCTGGACGGTGCCGCAGCGCCACTGCGTGGTCGAGCCGGAGCGGCAGATCCGCTGGCCGACCTGCACCACCTCCTTGCCGATGACGGTCACGTCCGAGCCGCTGGAGTAGCGGTCGACCAGCGGTGTGGAGACCGCCGCCGCGTTGGTGACGCGGATGATCCCGTAGTCGTTGCCCGGGAACGAGGTCCCGGCGACCGGGCCGATCACGCCGCCGACGCCGTTGACCGTGCCGCCCAGCTCGGTGCAGTGGCCCGCGGTGATGACGTAGCGGGTGCCGGAGGCGTTGCGGGCGTTGAAGCCCACCGAGCAGCGGCCCGAGCCGAAGTAGATGGCCTGCCCGCCGATGATGTCCCACATCCGCCGCGGCTGGGCGGTGGTGTGCTCGACCCGGACCGGTCCGCCCAGCGAGCGGGCCCAGGCCAGGCCGTCGGTGTCGGCGCGCAGCACCGAGACCACGACCTGCTTGCTCGCCTGGTCGACGTGCCAGCCGGTGACCGAGTCGGGCACGCCCGCCGCCGCTTTGGCGTCCAGGCGCGACATCAGCGTTGTGGCGTCCACTCCGGACGGTGCGGCGGGTGCGGCGGCGGCGGTGGGGGTGGCGAGCGCGGCGGCGGTGACCAGGGCACCAGCCGCGGCAAGGATTGTGGACAGCTTCACGAACGGCCTCCGGTGGAGAGCGCAGGGGGGAGGGGGTCTGTCGGCAGGACGGCGTACGCCCGTCGCTCGACGTTACGCCGCGGTTCGCGCCCGCCGGAATCGGCCGATCCGGTGCGCGCCAGGAGGGGCGTGGTCACCAGGCGTGGCCGGCTGCGGCGAACGGGGGCGGGAATGGGCCCGCTTGCCGCACGGGAACCCCGTCCTACGATCGCCTGGACGGAAAGGGAGGCCATGGCCGAGCCGGACTACCGCTTCACGCTGGCCAACGAGCGCACGTTCCTGGCCTGGGTGCGCACCTCGCTCGCGCTGGTCGCCGCCGGGGTCGCGCTCGACCAGTACCTGCCCGACCTCGGTCCGCCCGCGGTGCGCACCGCGATCGGCGTCGCGCTGGTGGTCCTGGGCGCCGCGCTGGCCGGGCTGAGCCACCGCCGCTGGCGGCGCGCGCAGCGGGCGATGCGCGAGGGCGCCGCGCTGCCGCCGGCGCCGGAGATGGCGGTCCTCGGCTACGGCGTCGCGCTCGTGGCCGCCGTCGTCCTCGTCCTGGTGCTGGTGTCGTGACCGGAGATCCCGGCCTGCAACCGGAGCGCACCCGGCTGGCCTGGCGGCGGACGGCGCTGTCGTGCGCGGCGCTCGGCGCGCTGCTGCTGCACGGTTCCCGAGGTGCGCTCGGTTTCGCCGCCGCGGTGGTCGTGCTGCTCTGCGCGTCGGGGTTCGCCGCCATCGGCGCGCGCCGGGACTACCGCCGCGTCATGGACGGCCGCTGGGCGGCGGTCTGCGCGGTGCTGCCCGGGGTGGCGGCGGTGCTCGCGCTGATCGGGCACGCGCTAGCCGGGCCCGCGGCGCAGTAGCACGTAGTCGTCCTGCTCGCGGACGGTGCGGTAGCCGCTGGACTGGAGCAGGCGCAGCTCCTGGGCCTGCTCCTGCGGCGTCAGCGGCCAGGCGTTGTACAGGGTGTCGGCGAGCACCCACTCGGCGTCGACCACGTTGCCCTGGTACGAGGGGAACAGCTGCACGTCGTGGGTGCCGGTCAGCTGCGGGGCCAGCGGGTTGCCCGCGGCCACGCTCGCGCCCGCCGGGATCAGCGCCATCAGCTCCCGGGCGGTGGCCACCCGCTCGCCCGGCGACCACTCCCGCCCGTGCAGCAGGGCCGTCAGCGAGACCGCGGCCGAGACCACGCACACCGCGGCGACGACCCGCCGCCACCGCATCACCGCCTCGGCCCGCAGCGCGGGCCAGCGCGTGGCCATCGCCTGCAGGAAGGCGAAGTAGACGATCGGCACCAGCACCGCGCCGTAGTGGTGCTCGATGCCCCAGTGGGCCTCCTTGAGCGACATGAACCGCCACAGCAGCGTCGGCGCGGCCAGCAGGACCATCGGCGAGAACAGGGCGAGCAACGCCGTCGGGGCCAGCAGGACCAGGACCGTGACCAGCTTCTCCGGCGGCGTGACGAGCCTGCCGGGGGCCTCGGAGAGCAGCTGCAGCGGACCGCCGCCGCCGAGGTTGTCGCCTTGGCCGTAGGAGCCGTCGGGGGCGAACGCCGGGATCAGCACCAGCACGATGACGGCGAAGGAGACCGCGCCGAACCCCGTGACCGCCCAGCCGAGCCGCCGCTGCCCCCGGAAGACGAGGTAGAGGCCGATCGCCGCGACGGTCAGCGGCAGCTCCTCCTTGACCAGCACCAGCGGCACCGTCCAGCAGGCGGCGGCGCTCCAGCGCTCCTGGACGAGCTTCTCCAGCGCGAAGGCCAGCATCGGCACCGCGAAGACGATCTCGTGGAAGTCGAAGTCGACAGTCGTGAGCAGGCCCCACGAGAGCCCGTAGGCCAGGCCGACGCACAGCCCGAAGCCGGTGCCGAAGCGGCGCGCGGACAGCCGGGTCACCGGGATCGCCGAGACCGCCAGCAGCACCGCCTGCGCCACCAGCAGGGTGACCGCGCCGGGGAAGAGGCGGTAGACCGGGGCCAGCGTCGCCAGGATCGGGTGGAAATGGTCGCCGAGCAGCACGAACCCGGGGCCGCGCAGCTCCGAGACCGGCGCGCCGCCCTCGGCGTAGCCGCGCACGGCCTGCTCGAAGATGCCCAGGTCGTAGCCGGTGGTGCGCAGTGCCAGGTGGTTGGTGACCGAGATCGCGCTGTAGAAGACGGCCAGGAGCGCGGCGAGCGGACCCCAGACCCGCCAGTCCGCCCGGGGTGTCGGCCCAGCCGCGCGCCGGTCGGCGCGATCCAGTGCGGTCACCACGGGTCAGATTCAACAGCAGGGGTCGGGGACGCCCCGGAACCGGTACGGCACGGACCGGCCCGGGGCGCGCACTGCGGTCGCGGCCCCGCCCCGCCGAGGAGGGTTGCGGCGGGCCTCGATGCGGGGCGCGAAGGCACGGTGCCCAGGCAGTATCTGTCGCCGGGGGCCGTCCGTCCAGGGGCTACTGAACGGTAATCGAACGGGCCGCCGGATCCGTCGGAAGTGGCCGGACCTCTGCCGACACCTCACCCGATAGTGGGGCACTTCGCCTGTCGCGGTTCCCTCGGGCGGCAAAGTGCGTAGCGTGGCACCGGTCGGAAAATCGCAGGTCAGACTGCTGTCGGGGACGGCGTCGCCTTAGCAGGCCGGGCAGGGGACATGGACGGTGCCGCATACCAGCGCGCGCTCGGGCTGGAACTGCGCAGGCTGCGCCTGCGCCGCAAGTGGACGCGGGCGCAGCTGGTGCAGCGCCTGCCCGGTGAGCTGTCGGCCCAGGCGCTCGCCTCCTACGAGACCGGAACCCGCTCGTGCACGGTCGTGCGCTTCGTCGAGCTGTGCGGCGTGCTCGACGCCTCCCCGCACGACCTGCTCGAACGCGTCCACCAGGTGGTCGCGCACGAGGAGTACCCCGCCGCGCTGCGCGTCGACCTGAACCGGCTCTCCCACGACGAGCACCACGAGCTGATCCCGGCCCGCCGATGGGCAGCCGCGGAAGTCGCCCGCCACGCCAGCCCGGTCCGCGAGCTGGACTACCCGGCGCTGGAGTCCCTGGCCTCGCTGTGCGGGCTCACCGTCCTGGACCTGGTCCGCCTCCTGCGCACCGAGCCCGGCACTGACCTAGCCTGACCCGGTGCGCATCGGGGTCATCGGATACGGGTTGCGGGCGACGCTGCTGGAGCACTGCCCGCCGGGCAGCGTGGTCGCCGCGCACGATCCCAGGCCGGAGCGGGTTCCGCCCGGGGTCGCCGCCTGCGGCTCGGTCGCCGAACTGCTCGGACACCGGCTCGACGCGGTCTTCGTGCTGTCCCCTGATCACCTGCACGCCGAGCACGCCACCGCCGTCCTCGAAGCGGGCGCGGCGGCCTATGTGGAGAAGCCGCTGGCCCTCACCGCCGAGGACGCCGACCGCGTCCTGGACACCGCGCGGCGCACGGGCGCCAGGCTCTACGTCGGGCACAACATGCGGCACATGCCGGTCGTGCTGGCGATGCGCGCGCTCATCGCCGACGGGGCCGTCGGCGCGGTGCGGGCGGTGTGGTGCAGGCACTTCGTCGGGCACGGCGGCGACTTCTACTTCAAGGACTGGCACGCCGAGCGCGCCAAGAGCGGGGGGCTGTTGCTGCAGAAGGGCGCCCACGACATCGACGTGATCCACTGGCTGGCGGGCGGGTACACCCGCCGGGTCACCGCCATGGGTGCGCTGACGGTCTACGGCGGTCTGGGCGACCGGGGCGGGACCGGCTACCTCGCCGGGCACGACATCGACGCCTACCTGGCGAACTGGCCGCCGTCGGCGCACACCGGGCTGAACCCGGTCGTGGACGTCGAGGACCTGTCGATGGCGACGCTCGCCCTCGACAACGGCGTGTTCGCGACCTACGCGCAGTGCCACTACACCCCGGACTACTGGCGCAACTACACCGTGATCGGGGACGCGGGCAGGCTGGAGAACCTCGGCGACGGACCCGGCGCCGAGGTCCGGGTGTGGAACCGGCGCCACCGCTCCCACGGCACCCCGGACCACGTCGTGCGGGTCGGGGGCGCCGAGGGCGGCCACGGCGGCGCCGACGCCGCGATCGTCGCCGAGTTCCTCGACCACGTGCGGACGGGCGCGCCGACCCTGACCTCACCCGTCGCGGCCAGGGAGGCCGTGGCGACGGCTGTCGCGGCCACCGAGTCGGTGCGGGCGGGTGGCGCGCTCGTGCACGTTCGGGGGGCGGATGAGGGCATCATCGCGCACTTCTCACTCGATCGTGGGTCGTCCGGCAGGGCGGTCGGGGGGTAGCGTCGGGTCGGACCTGATCTCGGGGAGTGACCCGCCGTGGAACTGCGCATGGATGACCCGCCCGCGCAGGGTGTGGTCCAGGTGGCCGTCGGCGGGGAGATCGACCTGGTGGCCGCCGGGGTGCTGGAGCGGTTCCTGCTGGGGGCGGTGGCCGATCGGCGGGCGGTCGAGCCCGGGTTGGTGGTGGACCTCTCGGACACGGAGTTCATCGGGTGCGCGGGGGTCAACGCGCTGCTGTCGACGCAGCAGCGGCTGCACCGGATGGGCGGGTGGTTGCTGTTGGCCGATGTCTCGCGGGCGGTGTCGCGGGTGCTGGACGTGACGGGGATGAACACGGCGCTGACCGTGGGGTCGGTGACCGACCTGGAGATGTCGGACGATCTGGTGGATTGATCGGTCCGTGGCTTGGTCGGGGTTCCCGGTGTGGTTCCGCGGCGGTGTTTGTGGGTGGGGCCGATGGGGTGGAGCGTCTGGCGCGTTGCTTTGGTGGTGGGCTCTTTCTCTCCTTCTCGCTTCTCGTTGCGTCCCTGTCCTGTTGTCTGCCGGGCGGGGGCAGTGCGCTGGTGGGAAAGCGACGGCCGCCTCCCCGTTCGCGGGGGAGGCGGCCGTTGTGTCCTCTGTGGACCTACTTGAAGCCGGCCCGGCGCAGGGCGTCGGCCATGGAGCCGGAGGCGGGGGTGTCGCGGCGGTCCCGCTGCTTGGCGTTGGCGGCGCGCGGCTGGGCGCCCTGGCGGTTCTGGGCGCGCGGGTTCTGCGAGCGCGGGTTCTGGGTGCGGTTGCCGCCCTGGTCGGGGCTGTCGCGGGGGGTGCGGGCCCCGGGCAGCTCGTCGTCCAGGCGCAGGGTCAGGGAGATGCGCTTGCGGGGGATGTCGACGTCCAGGACCTTGACGCGGACCACGTCGCCGGACTTGACGACGTCGCGGGGGTCCTTGACGAAGGTCTTGGACAGCGCCGAGACGTGCACGAGGCCGTCCTGGTGGACGCCGATGTCCACGAACGCCCCGAAGGCGGCGACATTGGTGACGACGCCCTCCAGGGTCATCCCGGGGCGCAGGTCCTTCAGGGTCTCCACGCCGTCGGCGAAGGTGGCGGTGGTGAAGGCCGGACGGGGGTCGCGGCCGGGCTTCTCCAGCTCCGCCAGGATGTCGGTGATGGTGGGCAGGCCGAAGGTGTCGTCGACGAAGTCCGCCGGGCGCACCGAGCGCAGGGCCGAGGAGCCGATCAGGGACTTCAGGTCGCCGCCGGTGCTGGCCAGGATGCGGCGGACCACCGGGTAGGACTCGGGGTGGACGCTGGAGGAGTCCAGGGGGTCCTCGCCGTCGCGGATGCGCAGGAAGCCCGCGCACTGCTCGAAGGCCTTCGCGCCCAGCCTCGGGACGGCCTTGAGGCCGGCGCGCGAGCGGAAGGGGCCGTTGGCGTCGCGGTGGGCGACGATGTTCTCCGCCAGGGTCGCGCCGATGCCCGAGACCCGGGTCAGCAGCGGGACCGAGGCGGTGTTGACGTCGACGCCGACGCCGTTCACGCAGTCCTCGACGACCGCGTCCAGCGAGCGCGACAGCTTCACCTCGGAGATGTCGTGCTGGTACTGGCCGACGCCGATCGACTTCGGGTCGATCTTCACCAGCTCGGCCAGCGGGTCCTGCAGGCGCCGCGCGATGGACACCGCGCCGCGCAACGAGACGTCCATGCCGGGCAGTTCCTGGGTGGCGTAGGCCGACGCCGAGTACACCGACGCGCCCGACTCCGACACCATCACCTTGGTGAGCTTGAGGTCCGGGTAGCGCTTGAGCAGGTCGGCGGCGAGCTTGTCGGTCTCCCGCGACGCGGTGCCGTTGCCGATGGCCACCAGGTCCACCGAGTGCTTGGCGCACAGCTTGGCCAGCACGGCCAGCGACTCGTCCCAGCGCTGCTGCGGCACGTGCGGGAAGATCGTGGCGGTGTCGACGGCCTTGCCGGTCGCGTCGACCACGGCCACCTTCACCCCGGTGCGGAAGCCGGGGTCCAGGCCCAGCGTGGCGCGGGTGCCCGCCGGGGCGGCGAGCAGCAGGTCGCGCAGGTTCGCGGCGAAGACGCGCACCGCCTCGTCCTCGGCCTCCTGGCGCAGCCTGCCGCGCAGGTCGATGCCCAGGTGCACGAGGATGCGCGTGCGCCACGCCCAGCGGACGGTGTCGAGCAGCCACTTGTCGGCCGGGCGGCCGTGGTCGCCGACGCCGAAGCGGGCGGCGATGCGCACCTCGTAGTCGCTGCGCGCGAGCGGGTCCGCCTCCGGGTCCGGCTCCAGGGTGAGGTCGAGGACCTCCTCCTTCTCGCCGCGGTAGAGCGCGAGCACGCGGTGCGAAGGCAGCTTGGACAGCGGCTCGGCGAAGTCGAAGTAGTCGGCGAACTTGGCGCCGTCGTCCGCTTTGCCCTCGCGGACCTTCGACACCATCGCGCCGCGGGTCCACATGCGCTCGCGCAGCTCGCCGATGAGGTCGGCGTCCTCGCCGAAGCGCTCGACCAGGATGGCCCGCGCGCCCTCCAGTGCGGCGGCGGCGTCGGCGACGTTCTCGCCGGTGTAGCCCTCGGCCGTCGCCTTCGGGTCCAGGCCGGGGTCCGACAGCAGCGCGTCGGCCAGCGGCTCCAGGCCGTTCTCGCGCGCGATCTGGGCCTTGGTGCGCCGCTTCGGCTTGTACGGCAGGTAGATGTCTTCCAGGCGCGACTTGGTGTCGGCGGCCATGATCTGCGCGGTGAGCGCGTCGTCCAGCTTGCCCTGCTCCCGGATGGACTCCAGGATCGCGCCGCGGCGCTCCTCCAGCTCGCGCAGGTAGCGCAGGCGCTCCTCCAGCGTGCGCAGCTGCTCGTCGTCCAGCGCGCCGGTCACCTCCTTGCGGTACCGGGCGATGAACGGGACCGTCGAGCCACCGTCGAGCAGGTCGACGGCCGCGACGACCTGCCGCTCACGCACCCCGAGCTCTTCGGCGATCCGCTCGGTGACGCCCCTGGGGGCCTGGGTTTGGGCTGTCATGTGGCTTTCTTTCCTGATGGGGAGCCGGGAACGAGCGATCGGGCCCCACACCGCTCGTGGAGCCCGATCGAAGTCCGCAAAGTGGAACGGTTGTGAAAGTCGGATCAGATGACGGTCACGCCGGTCGCCTGCGGGCCCTTGTTGCCCTGGCCGACCTCGTAGCGCACCTTCTGGTTCTCCTCCAGGGTGCGGAATCCCTGCGACTGGATTTCCGAGTAGTGGACGAAGACGTCGGAGCTGCCGTCGTCGGGGGAGATGAACCCGTAGCCCTTCTCCGAGTTGAACCACTTCACGGTGCCCTGGGCCATGCCTGTCTCCTAGATGTCCTGCTTCGGCCGTGTCGACGGCCACCTCTGTGTTGGCGGGCGCGGGTTCGCCGCCGGGCGAACACGGCGGCGGAGCGAGCGACCACGGCCAGTCAACCACAGCGCCGGGGGCGTGGCGAGGCTCCAGCGCCGGATCATGACCCGGACGGGTGGCGGGTCATCGCGGCCACCGCCTCGGCGACGCTGGCGCGGATCTCCTCGTGCGTCAGCGGCTTGCGGCCCGCGCCCGCGATCCGGTCGTAGATCAGGCCGTCGAGGAAGGCGACGAGCGCGCGGCCCTGCCGCTGCGGGTCCGCCGCCCCCGCCGCGGCCAGCAGCCCGGCGGCCAGCAGCCGGTACCGCTCGCCGACAGCGGCCAGCGCCGCGCGCAGCTCGGGCCTGCGGGTGGCTTCGATGGACAGCTCGTAGCGGGCGAGCATGCGGGCGCGGTGCTCGGTGGCCGAGCGCTCGACGGTCGCGGCGACGAGGTCGACGATGGCCTCGGGGGGCAGCGCGGGCGGGGGGCCCTCGAGCATGCCGGGCGGGATGAGGTCGACGTCGTCGAGCGCGGCGAGCCGGGTGACGGTGGCTTCCAGCAGCGCCTGGCGGGTGCGGAAGTAGTAGGAGCAGGACCCCTCGGGCAGACCGGCCGCGCGGTCGACCGCGCGGTGGGTCAGCCCGCGCAGGCCGTCGGCGGCCAGCGTCGCGATCGCCGCGTCGGTCACCTGGTCGCGCCGTGTCATGGGTCCCCTTCCACCGAGCCTCTACGAGTGTAGAGTGCTCTACGGATGTAGAGGAGGATGGTCATGGGGACGGCGGCGATCGTCGGCGGCGGCATCGGGGGACTGGCCGTGGCGGCGGCTCTGGTGCGGCGCGGGTGGGACGTGCGGGTCTACGAGCAGGCGCCGGGATTCACCGAGGTCGGCGCGGGCATCTCGATGTGGGCGAACGCGCTCTCGGCGCTGGACGCCATCGGCGTCGGCGACGAGGTCCGCGCCGCGGGCGCGCACCCCGGCCGCGGCGGCTTCCGCGACCGGCGCGGGCGCTGGCTGGCCAGGGGGGCGGGCGCGGCCGACGAGCTGGTCATGCTGCACCGCGCCGACCTGCTCGCCATCCTGCGCGCCGCGGTGCCCGCGGAGTGCCTGGTCGCGGGCAGGCGCGTCGAGGACCCGAGGGTGACCGGCGGCCGGGCGGTGGTCGAGGGGACCCCGGTCGACCTGCTCGTCGGGGCCGACGGCCTGCGCAGCCGGGTGCGCCAGGTGTTCTGGCCGGACGCGGCGGCACCCCGCTACGCCGGCTACACGGCCTGGCGGTTCGTGCTGCCGCACGCGGGCGTGCCGCGCTTCGACGGCAGTGAGACCTGGGGCGGCGGCCTCGTCTTCGGCGCGTTCCCGATGGGCCGTGGCATGAGCACCGACCACATCTACTGCTACGCCGCCGCCCGCTCCCCGGAGGACGCGCGCGTCCCCGACGAGCTGACCGAGCTGCGCCGCCGCTTCGCGGGCTGGCCCGATCCCATCCCCGCGCTGCTCGCCGCCGCCGACCCCGCCGCCGTCCTGCGCCACGACCTGGGCTACCTGCCCGACCTGCCGTCCTTCACCGCGGGCCCGGTCGCCCTCGTCGGCGACGCCGCGCACGCCATGACCCCGAACCTCGGCCAGGGCGCCTGCCAGGCCCTGGAGGACGCGGTCACCCTCGCCGCCCTGGTCGATGAGCCCGACGGCCTGGCCCGCTACGACGCGCTGCGCCGCCCGCGCGCCCAGGCCATCGCCCGCCGCTCCCGGCAGGTCGCCGCCATGGCCCACCTGAGCTGGGGCCCGGCCGCGGCGCTGCGGAACCTGGCCGTGCGGCTCACCCCCGACAGCGCGGCCCGCAGGCAGCTCCAGTCGGTCGCGGGCTGGCGGGCCCCGTCACCCGGCTGAGCGAACGGGGCACAATCCACGGTGTGATCACCGAGATCTTCGGAGAGCAGTTCCAGCCGCCCGCGACGATGGTGCTGGTCACGCTGGGCGTCGCGCTCGTCGTCGTGCTGTGGCGTGCGGCGTGGCGTCCGGCGCGCAACGTCGTCACGATCGTGCACGAGGCCGGGCACGGCGTCGTGGCGCTGCTGGCCGGGCGCAGGCTGTCCTCGATCCGGCTGCACTCCGACACCTCCGGCGTCACCGTCTCGCGGGGCCGCACCGAGGGGCCGGGCATGGTGTGCACCGCGCTCGCGGGCTACCTCGCGCCCTCGGTGCTCGGGCTGGTGTTCGCCGGGCTGCTGCTCGGCGAGCGGGTCGGCGCGGTGCTGGTGACCTGCGCGGTGCTGCTCCTCGGCGTGCTCATCATGATCCGCAACGTCTACGGCGTGCTGTCGATCGTGCTGACCGGCGCCGTGCTCTTCGCCGTGTCGTGGCTGGCCACCGCCGAGATCAAGGCGGCCTTCGCCTACCTCATCACCTGGTTCCTGCTGGTCGGCGGCGTGCGGCCGGTCTTCGAGCTGCAGCGCAAGCGGCGCCGGGGCCAGGCGCGCGACTCCGACGCCGACCAGCTGGCCCGGCTGACCGGCGCGCCCGGCCTGTTCTGGGTCGGGGTGTTCGCGGTGATCAACACCGGGGCGCTGCTGATCGCCGCCGCGTGGCTGCTCCTGCCCTGATTACGCTGGGCGCGTGGCACGACTGACCAGGGCGCAGAGCCAGGCGCGCACCCGCGAGCGCCTGCTGGAGACCGCCCGGCGGATGTTCCTGACCGACGGCTACCACGCCACCTCCCTGGACAAGGTCGCCGACACCGCCGGGTTCTCCAAGGGCGCGGTCTACTCCAACTTCCGCAACAAGGACGAGCTGTGCCTGGCCGTCCTCGACGGCATCCACGCCGAACAGATCGACCAGCTCGCCGCGCTGCTGGCGGGGCGCACCGGCGAGGAGACCGCTGCCGCGTTCGCCGGGTGGGCCGAGCGTGTGGTCGGCGACGAGGGCTGGACCCTGCTGCGGGTCGAGTTCGCCGCGCAGTCCCGGCGCGACCCGGCCCTGCGCGCCGAGCTGGCCGCCCGCGACCAGGCCGTGCGCGCCGCCATCGCCGCGCTCGCCCGGCGCGGACCCACCGCCCTGCCCCCCGACGACCTCGCCACCGCGCTGCTCGGCCTCGGCGTCGGGCTGGGCATCCAGCGGGTCATCGACCCCGCCATCGGCGCGCACGTCCTCACCGGCACCCTGGCGGCGCTGCTCGCCGCCCCCGCACCCCCATCTGCGGCCCGGCCTGGGCCAACCGGCAGAATTCAGGCCGCCGACCAGCCGGGATGAGAGGGAAGCCGTGACCGACATCGCCCAGATCGTCCGCGGGTGCGCCGCCAAGGCCAAGCAGGCCGCGCCCGTGCTGGCCGCCGCCTCCGACGAGGCCGTCGACGCCGCCATCGGCGAGATGGCCGCCCGCCTGTCCTCGGCCCGCGCGCACGTCCTCACGGCCAACGCCGAGGACGTCGCCGCCGCCGAGGCCGCCGGGATGAGCGGCGGCCTGCTCGACCGGCTGCGCATCACCGGGGAGCGCCTGGACGACATGGCCGAGCAGCTGCGCCTGCTCGCCTCGGTCCCGCACCCGGAGCCCAGCCGCGTCGTCGGCGTCCTCGACGGCGGGTTCGAGCTGGTCGAACTCCGCAAGCCGGTCGGTGTCATCGGCGCCAACTACGAGGCCCGCCCGAACGTCACCATCGACGTCGCCTCCCAGCTGGTGAAGTCGCGCAACGCGGGCGTGCTGCGCACCGGGTCGGCCGCCCTGCGCAGCGCCCAGGCCCTGCTGAGCCGGGTCGTCGCCCCCGCCCTGTCCGACGTCGGCATCGATGAGGACGTCGTCCAGCTCGTGCCCAGCCCCGACCGCGAGGCCGCGGGCGCGCTGGTCGAGCTGCCCGACCTGATTCCGCTGGTCATCGTGCGCGGCAGCGGCGAGACCACCCGCGAGCTGGACCGCCGCGCCGCCCAGCACGGCGTGCGCACGCTGGCGCACGCCGACGGCGGCGGCGTCCTCTACTACGACGCCAAGGCCGACCCCGCCTTCGCCGAGGACCTCATCACCCGCAGCCTGGACCGCCTCGGCGTGTGCAACCGCCTCAACCTGCTGCTCGTGCACAAGGACGTCTACGACCAGGCGCTCCCGGGCATCCAGGACGCGCTGGCCACCGTGGGCGTGAGCGCCTCGCTGCCCCCGCACAGCCACCCCGTCGGCTACGAGTGGGCCCTCGACGGCGAGCGCGAGGCCACCGTCACCATCGCCGTCGTGGACGACCTCGCCCACGCCGCCCGGGTGGCCAACGAGGACACCTCCGGCCTGGCCGCGGGCATCGTCACCACCGACGCCGCCGCGGCCGAGGCCTTCTTCGCCGCCTACACCGGCACCGGGGTCTTCTGGAACGCTCCCACCCGCCTGCTCGACGGGTTCAAGCTGCTCGGGGTGCCCGAGACCGGCATCAACCTGGACCGGGTCCCCGGCCCGCGCGGCCCGGTGACGTTTACCGACCTGGTCTTGCGGCAATACGCGGTCCGTCCCGCCCGCGCGGTGTGACCTGGGCAACTCCGGTGATCGGACCCACTGAACCGGACCGAGCCCAACGGGGCTGACCCGGGGCGCGAGGGCTACGATCCTCCCGGGTGCCGAGAGGTAACCCGCCGGTAGTCCCCGACGGCCGGCAGTCCCACCACAAGGCAGTGCAGGAGGCAGGAGTGACTGCAGTAGCCCCCAAGCCGATCGCCACGCGGCCTTATCCGGCCAGCGAGAAGGCCAAGGGTTCGTACCTGCTGCGGCTGTTCCGCACGACGGACCACAAGCAAATCGGCATCATGTACCTGGTCACGTCGTTCGCCTTCTTCATGGTGGGCGGCGCGATGGCGATGCTGATCCGCAGCGAGCTGGCCGTCCCGGGACAGCAGTTCCTGTCCCAGGAGCAGTACAACCAGCTGTTCACCATGCACGGCACGGTGATGCTGCTGCTGTACGCGACCCCGATCCTCTTCGGCTTCGCGAACTTCATCCTTCCGCTGCAGATCGGCTCGCCCGACGTCGCGTTCCCCCGGCTCAACGCCTTCTCCTACTGGCTGTACCTCTTCGGCGGCCTGACGGTGATGGCGGGCTTCCTGACCCCGGGTGGTGCGGCCGACTTCGGCTGGTTCGCCTACACACCGCTCTCGGACAAGATCCACTCACCGGGCGTCGGCGCGGACCTGTGGATCACCGGTCTGATCGTCGGTGGTCTGGGCACGATCCTCGGCGCGGTCAACATGCTGACGACGATCGTCTGCCTGCGGGCCCCCGGCATGACCATGTTCCGGATGCCGATCTTCACCTGGAACATCCTGGTCACCAGCCTGCTGGTGCTGCTCGCCTTCCCGATCCTGACCGCGGCCCTCTTCGGCCTGCTGGCGGACCGACAACTCGGCGCGCACGTGTTCGACCCCGAGAACGGGGGCGTGATCCTCTGGCAGCACCTGTTCTGGTTCTTCGGGCACCCAGAGGTCTACATCGTCGCCCTACCGTTCTTCGGCATCGTCTCGGAGATCTTCCCGGTCTTCAGCCGCAAGCCGCTGTTCGGCTACCGCGGCCTGATCTACGCCACCATCGGCATCGCCGCCCTGTCGGTCACCGTGTGGGCGCACCACATGTACGCCACCGGCGCCGTGCTGCTGCCGTTCTTCGCGTTCATGACGTTCCTCATCGCGGTCCCGACCGGTGTGAAGTTCTTCAACTGGATCGGCACGATGTGGAAGGGGCAGCTCACCTTCGAGACCCCGATGCTGTTCAGCGTCGGCTTCCTGGTGACGTTCCTCTTCGGCGGTCTGACCGGCGTGCTGCTGGCCGCCCCGGCCATCGACTTCCACGTCTCGGACACCTACTTCGTCGTCGCGCACTTCCACTACGTGCTCTACGGCACGATCGTGTTCGCGACGTTCGCGGGCATCTACTTCTGGTTCCCGAAGATCACCGGCCGGTTCCTCGACGAGCCGCTGGGCAAGCTGCACTTCTGGACCACGTTCATCGGCTTCCACGGCACCTTCCTCGTCCAGCACTGGCTGGGCAACGAGGGCTTCCCGCGCCGCTACGCCGACTACCTGGCGACCGACGGGTTCACCACGCTCAACATGATCTCCACGATCGGGGCGTACATCCTCGGCGCGTCCACGCTGCCGTTCATCTGGAACGTCTTCAAGAGCTACCGCTACGGCGAGATCACCACCGCCGACGACCCGTGGGGCTACGGCAACTCCCTGGAGTGGGCCACGAGCTCGCCGCCGCCGCGGCACAACTTCACGGAACTGCCCCGCATCCGCTCCGAGCGCCCGGCCTTCGACCTGCACTACCCGCATGTGGTCGAACAGGCCAACCACGACAAGTACGTCGGCGTCGGTTCGGCCAAGCACCGCCCAGCACCGTCGGAGATCCTCGCGGAGAAGATGAACCCCGACGAGATCTCCAAGGGCGATCCCACGCTGCCCAACTGATCCGCTTTTCACCCCAGGCCCCGCGCGCAACCGCGGGGCCTGGCCTTTCCCCGGGAGAACTCAGTGGCCCCTGGTCCCCAGCCCACCACTGTCCTCATCACGGTCACCGGGCCCGACAAGCCCGGCGTCTCCTCGGTCCTCTTCGCGGTCCTCACCCGGCACGGGGTGGACATCCTCGACGTCGAGCAGGTGGTCATCCGCGGCCAGCTCGTGCTGGGCGTGCTCGTCTCGGCAGGGCACGACGCCGAAGGCCTGCAGGAGGCCGTCGAGCAGGCCATGGCCTCGGTGTCCATGCGGGTGGACGTCGAGATCGGGGTCGACCCGGGCTCGCAGGCCCGCATCGGCTCCTCCCACGTCGTGATCGTGCTGGGCGCGCCGATGCGGGCACGCGAGTTCACCGAGGTCGCCCGCAGGCTGGCCGCGCTCGGGGTCAACATCGACACCATCCGCCGGGTCGCCGACTACCCGGTGACCGGCCTGGAGCTGCGCGTCTCGGTCGCCGAGGACACCGAGGCCGCCGACGCCTCGCTGCGCGCCGCGCTGCTCGACGTGGCCACCAAGGGCGGCCTGGACATCTCCGTCGAGCGCGACCTGCTGGCCCGCCGCGCCAAGCGCCTGATCGTCTTCGACGTCGACTCCACGCTCATCCAGGGCGAGGTCATCGAGATGCTGGCCGCGCGGGCAGGCTGCGAGGACGAGGTCCGCGAGGTCACCGAGGCGGCCATGCGCGGCGAGATCGACTTCACCGAGTCGCTGAACCGCAGGGTGGCGACCCTGGCCGGGCTGCCGGAGTCGGTGCTGGACGAGGTCGCCGCCGAC
Organism: Actinokineospora guangxiensis; assembly: GCF_042657845.1. Taxonomy (NCBI): domain Bacteria; kingdom Bacillati; phylum Actinomycetota; class Actinomycetes; order Pseudonocardiales; family Pseudonocardiaceae; genus Actinokineospora; species Actinokineospora guangxiensis. The sequence continues at coordinate 124,031 of NZ_JBHSKF010000009.1, forward strand.
CTGGAGCTGACGGCGGGGGCGCGTACGACGATCAGGACGCTCAAGCGCCTCGGCTTCCGCTGCGGGGTCGTCTCCGGCGGCTTCAGCGCGATCATCGCGCGGCTGGTGGACGACCTGGAGCTGGACTTCGCCGCGGCCAACGAGCTGGAGATCGTCGACGGCAGGCTGACCGGGCGCGTCGTCGGCGAGGTCGTGGACCGGCCGGGCAAGTCCGTCGCCCTGCGGCGCTTCGCGGACTCGTTCGGGATTCCGCTGGAGCAGTGCGTCGCGGTGGGCGACGGGGCCAACGACATCGACATGCTGGCGACCGCGGGCCTGGGAGTGGCGTTCAACGCCAAACCCGCGCTGCGCGAGGTCGCGGACACGGCGCTGTCGCACCCGTACCTCGACGCCGTGCTGTTCATGCTCGGGGTGACCAGGGCCGAGGTGGAGGCCGCGGACCTGGCCGACGGAATCGAGCCGTCGCGGACGTGAGCGTGCTCTCGGCGCTGTTCAGCAGGGAGGTCCGTGCTGAGGAGGACGATCCGCTGGCCGTGCGGGCCATGCCGGTCGTCCTCCGCGTCGAGCGCGACCTGCCGGGGCGCACGCCGCTGCTGGAGGCCGCCGCCGCCGCGGCGGTGGCGCTGTGCCTCGACGAGCGCGCCCAGCCAGGCGGCGAATGGCACGACGAGGTCGGCGACTGGGTCGACGGGCGCATCCGCAAGGTGTCGCGGCGGGCCAGGGGAGCGCACTGGGCGGCGGTGGGGGAGCTGCCCGGGGTGACCGTCGAGGTCGGCGGGGCCGCGGCCAGGGCGCTGCTGCCGTGGCGGGTGGCCGACCTGCCCAAGGCGGTGTCCCGGCTGCAGATCTCCGGCACCGAACTGCCCGAGGACACGCCGGGGCCGGTGCCCGCGGGCGTGCCCGTGCTGTGGCTGAACCCGGCCGTCCCGATGACGGTCGGCAAGCTCGCCGCGCAGGTGGGTCACGGGTCGATGCTGCTGGCGGCGCTCGCCGAGGCCGACGGGGTCGACCTCACCGACTGGAACCGCCACTGCGCCGTGCGCACCGCCGAGCCGACGCGCTGGCCCGCGCTGGCCGCGGGCACCTGGGCGGCCGACGGAGTGGTCGCCGTGCGCGACGCCGGTTTCACCGAGGTCGACCCGGGCACCGTCACCGTCGTCGCGCAGTGGCCCGGGCAAGCTCCCGACTAGGAGCCCGACAGGGTGTCCACGACGGTGACGGCGCTGGTGACGCCCATCAGGAAGACGAACCCGATCGCGCACGCCAGCGCCCGGATGATCCACCGCCGCGCGAGGTAGCAGCCGACCGCCACGGCGATGACGGTCGCGGCGTGTTCGGCCCATGCGGCCGATGACGAGACTGCGTCCATGGTTTCCGCCCTCCGGCTCAGGACACCCCGTGGTGCCGTGAGCGAAAGGTAGCCACCGCCGCGGTGCCGGATCGCCCTGCGGTCGCGCAGGGCGGGTATGCGGTCCCGCATGCTCGCGCGCGCTTCCCGACCGCACGGGCGGGTGGGATGCTCGGCTCGGCGACGATCGGATTCTCCGGACGACGGGGGCGCGACGTGGAACTCGGCGGCTGGTGGGAGAAGGTGGCGGAGACCTTGCCGCGCAAGGACGGGGTCGAAGCGGGCCCGCCCGATGACCGCGGCGCGCTGCGCGGTGCCGTCGAGCTGTTCCTGCGCGCGGGGGTCACCGAGGTCGAGCACCAGCTCGACCGCACCGGCCGCGCGAACAAGGACTGCTTCGGCCTCGGGGAGATCTCCCGCGAGCGGATCCTCAAGCAGGCTCGGCGGGTGCAGGCCGAGCTGCGGCCCGGGCACGACTGGGGTGCCATCCCGATCGGCCGCGGCGCCTTCAACTACCGGTGGCCGACCATGCTCGACTACAACCGCAGTCTGGTGATCTACTGCCTCTACGCGCCCCGGTGGCGCGCGGCGCTGGAGCAGCCCGCCCGCATCTTCGGCAAGCACCTGCCGGAGGTGGCCGCGGGCACGATGCGCCTGTTCGCGCTCATCGACACCGCGGCGTCGGTCGACGTGAAGCTGCGCATCCGGTTCGCCAAGTTCCAGGTCTTCCAGCTCGGCCTGGGGATCGACGGCAACTGGGCCGACATCGCGCGCGCGGCGAACGTCGACTTCCAGCTGGACCACACCCGGCGCTGGGTCGACCGATACGACGAGGCGGTGCGCCTGCTCGGGGTGCGCTACCGGCCCGGGTGGAGCGGGTTGCGGCTGCACGGGCTGATCGCCCCGCTGGCCATGGGGATCGGCTTGAGCGTGTCGACCGGGGGCGGCGACCAAGACCGCTACGACGCCTCGGGCGAGCACCGGCTGACCGAGGGGATCAAGGCGTTCGCCCAGCGCGCCATCGATCCCGGTGACCGCGTGGACCTCTTCGCCGAGTAGGACCGGGCCGAGGCCCGGCCCGGTCCCCCCCCCCCCCCCGGACTACACCTTGTCGGCGGCGATCAGCAGGTAGTGGAAGCTGCCCTCGCGGTAGGCCTGGAGGAAGGACTTCTCCACGCCGGTGGCCACTGAGGACTGCTCGCGCAGTTCCCAGTACGGGATGGTGGCCGGGGTCAGGTCGACCACGGTGATGGGGACGAGACCGTTGGCCTGCATGGCTTTGAAGTACTGGCTGCGGGCGTGGACGCTACAGGTGTAGCGCTCATCGATCTGGCTGACGGCCTTGGATCGCCCGCCGGTCACGTCGTTGTAGCAGCCGGTGATGGTGACGTAGCGGCCGCCGAAGCGCAGCAGGCGGGAGTGTTCGGCGAACAGCTCGAACAGGTCGACGTACATGGTGCTCTCGTTGTTCCAGATCGAGCGGCGGGAGCCGGTCTCGAAGCCGGTGTCGAGCATGTTGCGGAAGTGGAAGGCGACCTTGTCGTCCACGCCTCGCCGCTTCGCCTCGCCGTTGCCGAACTCCACCTGCTTCTCCGAGATGGACACGCCGTCGACCCGGCAGCCGAAGCGGGCGTTGGCCATGATCGAGGTCCCGCCGCGGCCGCAGCCCGCGTCCAGGAGCGCGTCCTCGGGGCGCACGTCGCCGAGGTGGTCGAGCAGCACGTCGGCCTGGGCGGTCTCCAGGCGGTGCAGTTCGGCGATGACGTCGTCGTCGGAGCCGTTGAGCACCGCGGGGTCGTAGTCGCCGAGGCCGTAGTGGTGGTGGAAGAGCCCGTCGACCTCGCCGAGGCGGATGTTCACGGGGTCGCGCTCGGCGTTCCAGTAATCGGCGATGGACTGCTGGTACGCGGTCCGCAGGACGGGGATCGCCGTGCTGGTCATCTAGGACTCCTTCTGCGGTTCGTTGTATCTGGCTGTGGTGGCGTGCCACTCGCGGTTGCCGCCGAGCCAGGCCCAGATGTCGGCCAGGAAGCGGCGCAGGTGGGGGGAGCCCGCGGCGCTGAGCACCGCGGCCTCGGCGACGAAGGTGCGCATCAGCTCGTTGTGGATCTCGACCGTGCGGGCGAGGGCTTCGGCGGGGGTGCAGCCCTCCTCGGTGCGGATCACCTTGGGGAGGTCGAAGTCGTCGTCGGTCTCCTTCGCGTTGGAGTAGACGTCGTTGAGGATCACGCTGGCGCTGCCCGCGATGGAGAACACCCGGCGCACGCGCGGGTCGGCGAACTCCGAGGCGGGCAGCTCGTAGCCCGCGACCGGGTCCACCAGCGTCATCGGGGGCAGGAAGCTGTTCTGGTGGCGGTGGGTCAGGTACTCCCACACCGGCGGCACGCGGCCGCTCATCCGCCAGATCGCCTCGTGGTTGTAGGCCATGAACATGATCGAGAGCTGGTGGCGCAGCCGCAGCACCTGGGCAGGCGAGGCGATCCTGGCCAGGTGCTCGAACGCCGAGCGGTAGGCCACGGCCACCGGCTCGGCGTCCAGCGCCCCGCGCAGGGCCGGGGTGTAGGCATCGGGCAGGTCGACCGGGTCCATGGCCGCGTGCGTGATGCCCAGCCGCTCGCCGAGCACCGACGGGTCGGCGCCCATCGCCACCTCGTCGACGAAGTGGTCGTCGGTCGCCCATTCGGCCAGCACGCACCGGGAGGCGGCCAGCAGCCGCTCCGGGTCGTCGGTGCCCGGGTGGGTGAGCATCATCAGCCTGCCGAAGTTGGCCTTGACCAGCTTCTCCTCCTGCCCTGGGTAGATGCCCACCTCCCTGGCCCAGGCGATCAGCGCGTCGTTGACCTGCTCCCCGAGCGCGACGTCGTCGCGCAGCGCGCCGGGGCAGAACAGGCCGTGGTCGTCCACCAGCGACGGCTGCGGCGCCGCCCTGCCGAAGCGCGCCGCCGAAGTGCCCAGCCCCGTCGGCCCGGACAGCAGCGGGTGCGGCGCCTTCGGCAGCAGCTCGGCGAGCGCGCCCGGCGCGCCATCCATGTTGGACAGAATGGCCGCCGCCGCCGCCGCGGTCTCGGAGCCGGATGCCGGGGCGAACACCCGCGACAGCACAGACACGGTTCCTCCTGGGGAACGTTCGGGTTGGGCCTAGACCTGCACGCCGTCGAGCACGCCGAGCGCGTCGGGCACCAGCACCGCGGCCGAGTAGTACGTCGTGACCAGGTACGAGGCGATCGCGGTCTCATCGATGCCCATGAACCGCACCGACAGCCCCGGCTCGTGCTCATCCGGCAGGCCGGTCTGGCGCAGGCCGACGACGCCCTGGTTCTCCTCGCCGGTGCGCAGCGCGATGATCGCGGTGACCCGGTCGTCGCGGACCGGGATCTTGTCGCACGGCAGGATCGGCACCCCGCGCCACGACGCGTGGGCCGTCCCGTCCACCTCGACGCTGGGCGGGTCCAGCCGCATCCGCGAGCACTGCCTGCCGAAGGCGGCGATCGCCCTCGGGTGGGCGAGGAACGCCTGCGTCTTGCGCCTGCGGCAGAGCAGGTCGTCCAGGTCGTCGGGCGTCGGCGGGCCGGTGGCGGTGTGGATGCGCTGGCTCGGGTCGACGTTGTGCAGCAGCCCGAAGCCGGGGTTGTTGACCAGCTCGTGCTCCTGGCGCTCGCGCAGCGCCTCGATCGTCAGCCGCAACTGCTCCTCGGCCTGGCTCATCGGCTCGTTGTAGAGGTCGGTGACCCGGGTGTGCGTGCGCAGGATCGTCTGGGCGACGCTGAGCTGGTACTCCCGGGGGCGCAGGTCGTAGTCCACGAACGTGCCGGGCAGCGCGGTCTCGCCGTCGTGCCCGGAGGCCACCGCGACCTCGGCCTCGCCCTTCTTGTTGACCGCGGGTCGCTCGCGGGCCAGGTGCTCGGCCAGCGCGTCGGGCAGCGGCGTGGCGCGCGGCAGCACCAGCACGGTCACCGGGGTCAGCGCGCGCACCGAGTACGCGGGCTCGCGGCCGAGGAGCGCCTCGCTGCCGAAGTGCCCGCCCTCGCCGAGCACGTCCAGCACGACGGGGTCGCCGTAGGCGCCGGTGCCGTAGCGGCCGACCTTGCCGTGCGCCACGACCGAGAGCGCGCCTGCGGGGATCTCGTCGCCCGCGGCGAACTCGTTCTGCTGGAAGCGGTCGGCGAGCGCGGAGAGCACGTCGTCGTCGGCGAACCCGGACAGCACCTCCGACAGCTCGGACGGGACGACCCGGTACCAGGACCCGATCCTGGTGCAGCCGACCAGGCCGTCGCCCGCGAGCGGGCAGGCGCGCCGGTTGACCCGGTACGCCCCGCCGCGCGCCTCCACCCACGGCAGCACCCGCAGCAGCCACCGGTCGGTGATCTCCTGCGACTGCGGCCGGGTCTTGGTGGTGGTCGCCAGGTTCCTGGCCGCGGCGGTGGACAGGCTCATGCGCAGTTCGGCGACGAGCTCGGTGCGCACCGCCTCAGCCCTCGCGGCCGATCTCGACGTTCTCCAGGACCGCCAGGGCGTCCGGGATCAGCACCGCTGCCGAGTAGTACGCGCTCACCAGGTAGCTGATGACCGCCTTCTCGTTGATGCCCATGAACCGCACGGACAGGCCGGGCTTGTACTCGTCGGGCAGTCCGGTCTGGTGCAGGCCGACGACGCCCTGGTTGTCCATGCCCGCGCGCAGCAGGATGATCGAGCTGGTGCGCGTGTCGGTGACCGGGATCTTGTTGCAGGGCAGGATGGGCACGCCGCGCCACGCCGGGATCTTGTGCCCGCCGAAGTCGGTCGGGTCGGGGTAGAGGCCGCGCTTGTTCCACTCCCGGCCGATGGCCGCGATCGTGCGCGGGTGCGCCAGGAACGCCGTGGGCTCCTTCCACACCACCGAGAGCAGCTCGTCCAGGTCGTCCGGGGTGGGCGGTCCGGTGCGCGTGTGCAGACGGTTGGCGTAGTCCACGTTGTGCAGCAGGCCGATCTCGCGGTTGTTGACCAGCTCGTGCTCCTGGCGCTCCCGCAGGGCCTCCACGGTCAGCCGCAGCTGCTGCTCGGTCTGGTTCATCGGCTCGTTGTAGAGGTCGGCGACGCGGGAGTGCACCCGCAGCACCGTCTGCGCGACGCTGAGGGAGTACTCGCGCGGGCTCAGCTCGTAGTCGACGTAGGTGCCGGGCAGCTGCGCTTCGCCCTCGTGCCCGGAGGACAGGTCGATCCGCGCTTCGCCGTGCTCGTTGCGGGAGCTGCTCTGCCGGTCCCGGAAGGCGTGCAGGTGCTCCTGGAGCGCGGGGGACTGCTCCAGCACGCTGTCGAAGCCGCGCTGCTCCAGCACGAGGACGGTCGTCGCGGTGCCCGCTTTGACCGTGTACTCCCAGATGCTCTGCGGGTCGGCCAGGGTCTCGTCGCCGAAGTGGTCGCCGTCGGCGAGCGTGCCGAGCACGGTCGGCTCGCCGTACTGGCCGGTGCCGACCTTGTTCACCTTGCCGTGCACGATGAGGAAGGCGTGGTCGGACGGGTGTCCGAACTCGACTATCACGTCGCCCGCGGCGTACTCGCGCTGCTCGAAGCGCTGCGCCAGCGCGGTCAGCACCTCAATGTCGTCAAAGCCGCGGAACAGCGGCAGTTCGCACAGCTCGGGCGGCACGACCTGCGCGCGGTCGCCGACGTTGGAGAAGGTGACGCGGCCGTCGCCGATGGCGTAGCTCATCCTGCGGTTGACCCGGAACGTGCCGCCCTTGGCGTCGATCCAGGGCAGCACCTTCAGCAGCCAGCGCGAGGTGATGGCCTGCATCTGCGGGACGGACTTGGTGGTGGTCGCCAGGTTCCTCGCCGCGGCTGTCCCCAGGCTGGAGGGGTGGCCGTTCTCGGAGTCGAGGTGAGGCTGAACCGGTTCCGTCACAGTCACAACGCCGCCGCCAATCTGTGGGTCATCGACCTGGGGGGAAGAATGCGCGGGAATGCGGCTCGCGGAAAACGAGCGGCATTCCGTTTCTACACAGTGCGATTGTCAACCTGCAGATCGACGCTAACGCTCTTGGCGGGCCTCCGTACAGTCCCCTGAAAGAGTGCTGCGATTGCACACAAATGGCTCAGAAACGGCCGTGTGCGGCGGAAGCGCACTCACACATCCGTAGCGGCGGTCAGCCCTGTTTGGCCAAGCGGGTGAGCGCACCGCGAACAACCTGTCCATCGGAGGTTGTCCAGAAGGGGGGAAGCGAATTGCGCAGGAAGCCGCCGTAGCGGGCAGTGGAGATGCGCGGGTCCAACACCGCGATCACCCCGCGGTCGCTGGTGGCGCGCAGCAGCCGCCCGGCGCCCTGGGCCAGCAGCAGCGCCGCGTGCGTCGCGGCGACGGTGAGGAAGCCGTTGCCGCCGCGCGCCTCCACCGAGCGCTGCCGCGCCGAGGCTAGCGGGTCGTCCGGGCGCGGGAACGGGATGCGGTCGATCACCACCAGCGACAGCGAGGGGCCCGGCACATCCACCCCCTGCCACAGCGACAGCGTGCCGAACAGGCTGGTGGCCGGGTCCTCGGCGAACTTCTTCACCAGCAGCGACGTGGAGTCCTCGCCCTGGCACAGGATGTCGGTGCCCAGCCGCTCGCGCATCGCGGCCGTGGCGGCCTTGGCCGCGCGCATCGAGGAGAACAGGCCCAGCGTCCGCCCGCCCGCGGCCTCCACCAGCTCGGCCAGCTCGTCCAGCACGGCCTCCGGCAGGCCGTCGCGCCCCGGCGGGGGCAGGTGCCTGGCCAGGTAGAGGATGCCGCTCTTGGCGTGGTCGAACGGCGAGCCGACGTCCAGGCCGCTCCAGCGGATGTCGGTGCGGTCGTGCGGGGCCTCCTTGGCCGTGGCCGCGCCGTCTGCCTGCTTGCCCGCGCGCTGCTCCGGCGGCAGGCCCCACTGCCTGGCCAGCGCGTCGAAGGAGCCGCCGAGGGTCAGCGTCGCGCTGGTGAGCACGGTCGTGGTCTCGGCGAAGAGCCGTTCGCGCAGCAGGCCGGCGACGCTGAGCGGGGCGATGCGGATGACCGGCGGGCGCGGCGGGTTGGTCCCGTCGACGCTGACCCACACGACGTCGCGGCGGTCGGCCTCGGCGGGCTCGAAGGACTCCACCATCCGCTGGGCGGTGTCGTGCACCTCCTCCAGCACCGACAGCGCCAGCTTGCGGGCCGAGGCCGTCTCCACGTCCTCCTTCTTCTCCGGCCCGAGCGCGGTGACGCAGGCGTGCGCGGCGTCGCGGATCACCAGCAGGGTCGTGCGCAGCGGGTCGGGCAGGGAGTCCATCCGGGTGGCGGGCACGTCCTCCAGCAGCATGCCGAGGCCGTCGCCCGCCTCGGCGAGCCGGTCGGCGATGCCCTCCTCGACCAGGCGTCCCACCCGGCGGGCCGCGATCGACACCGAGGCCGCCGACAGCTCCCCGGTGGCCACCGAGGTGACCCGGTCCACCAGCTCGTGGGCCTCGTCCACGACGACCACGTCGTGCTCGGGCAGCACCTGGTAGCCCTGCAGGGCGTCGATGGCCAGCAGGGCGTGGTTGGTCACCACGATGTCGGCCTTGCCCGCCTCGGCCTTGGCCCGCTCGGCGAAGCAGTCGGTGCCGATCGGGCAGCGCGAGGCGCCCAGGCACTCCCGGGCCGAGACCGACGCCTGCCGCCAGGTCTGGTCGGCCACGCCCGGCACCAGCTCGTCGCGGTCGCCGGTCTCGGTGTCGGAGGCCCACTCGCGCAGCCGGGTGATCTCCCGGCCCATCCGGGAGACCGCGAACGGGTCGAACAGCACCTGGTCGTCGGGCTCCTCGGGGGCGTCGAGGCGGTGCAGGCACAGGTAGTTGCGGCGGCCCTTGAGGATGGCGAAGGACGGCTCGCGGCCGAGGTCCTTCTTCAGCGCCTTCGCCAGCCGCGGCAGGTCGCGGTCGACCAGCTGCCGCTGCAGGGCGATGGTGGCCGTGGAGATGACGACCGTCCTGCCCTTCTCCACCGCGTGGCGGACCGAGGGCACCAGGTAGGCCAGCGACTTGCCGGTGCCCGTCCCGGCCTGCACGGCCACGTGGTCGCCGGTGCGGATGGCCTTGGCGACCGCCTCGGCCATCTCCACCTGGCCCGGCCGCTCGGCCCCGCCGACCGCGCCGACGGCGGACTCCAGGAGGGCACGGACTCCAGGCAGGGCGGGCATGGCGCAGACCGTACCCGCCGGGACCGACCGGGCCCGGCAGCCATGCCGTCAGTGGTCGAGCGCGACGACCCTGGTATGGAGCGGCTCGGCGTTGCGGCGGGTCTTCGTCCACCCCGTGTTGCCGCGCACCAGCCTCGCCACTGCCCGCCACGAGGTGATGTAGAAGGTGTAGATGTAGAGCGCGTAGAGGAATCCGTATCCGATGGCGCGAATGCGCCCGACCCCCGGTTCGCATTTGCGGCGGTAGATCGGTCCCCAGATCAGGAATGGGAGCAGGCCGAAGGTGCCGTAGGTGGCGAACAGGATCCAGGCGCCGCCGGAGAACCACGCCCACACCTCGGCCGGTTCCTGGGTGGCGCGGATTCCGAGCAGGATGAAGGGGATGGGGTAGACGAGCGTTCCCAGCAGTTGCAGCCACGGCTGCGCGAGGTAATAGAGCATCTCGGCGGCGCCGAGGGTGGACAGGTGCCGGGAGTCCCAGATGCGGCGGACGTAGCGGCCGCACTGCATCGTCCCCTGGCCCCACCGCGTCCGCTGCGCCAGGAACCGGCGCATGCTGTACAGCGCTTCCTGGTCGACGTGGGTGTCGACGGTGAAGCCCGTCTTCCAGCCCGCGGTGAGCAGGTGCACGCCCAGCTCGAAGTCCTCCAGCAGCGCGCCGCGCCACGGCCCGGCGCCGTCGGCGATGTCGTCCAGCGCCGAGAGCCGGGTGAACTGGCCGTTGCCGCCCATGGAGATCGTGCCGGTGTGCCCGCGCGACATCTGGATCGCCGCGATGGCGCTGCGGAACTCCAGGTCCTGCATGCGCACCAGCGCCGAGCCGAGCCTGCGGCGGAAGAAGCCGCCGTGCTCGGGCGGCACACCGCGGTTGCTCATCCGGACGTCGACCTGCACCGCGCCGATCGCCGCGTCGCCGAAGAGGTGCGCGGCCGAGCAGACCTGCAGGCAGTCCGGGGCGGGCCTGCCGTCGGCGTCGACCACCACGACGATGGCGCGCTCGGTGTCGGCGTGCCTGCCCATCCAGCCCTTCAGCTCGCGGTAGGCGGTGTTGAGCGCGTCGCCCTTGCCGGTGCGCGCGTGCGGGCGGAAGCGGCGCACGAGGTGCAGGTGCCGGTCGCCGCCGCGCTTGGGGCCGCGCAGCGCGCCGACGACATCGACCGTGCCGTCGTCGGAGTCGTCGTCGATGACCCACACGTGCGCGTGCGGGAAGTTCTTGCGCAGGTAGCGGATCGTGTCGCCGATGACCGGTTCCTCGTCGCGGCAGGGCACGAAGAAGTGCCACTCCAGCGTGGTGGGATCGCCGGAGGGCAGGCGCTTGTGGCGCAGGTACGGCACCACGATGAGGCAGACGTAGGTCACGAAGGCCACGCTCATGGTGAGTGCGAGCGCCTGAGTGAGCCCCAGCAGCAGGGACAGGTTCACCGCTCGCCCTTCGGTTTGCGCGTGGACAGCCAGACGAACAGCACCAGCGCCGCCGCGCCGCCGATGACGCTGACCATGGACCCCAGCAGCGTGTGGCCCCAGTAGTAGCCGCGGTCGGTGCCCAGCCACTCGATGAGCCCCACGAGGGTCAGGATGCGCAGCTGGTTGACCAGGACGACCGCGAGCCCGGCGATGAGCAGCGCCGTGAGCACGCGCCTGGCGATGCGGGGGCGCAGGGCGATCATCACCGCGCCGACGACCAGCAGCGGCAGCACCAGGAACGCCGAGGTGCACTCCGGGCTCATCTGCAGGCCGAACGGGCGGTCCGAGCCAAGTCCGAAGTAGACTGTCTGGCGATGGGCCGCGAGGTGGACTCCGTCACTGGAGACCACCCGCAGGATCAAGCTTGCCAGCATCATCTCGCCGGTGCGGTAGGCGCGGTTGAGCACCACCAGCAGCACGGCGAGCCCCACCAGCCCGACGACCACGGCCCGCGACAGCGGGGTGGTGCGGGGTGCGGGGACGGGCAGGGGTCCGGCAACGGCCACGCGGGCTCCTCGGTCAGGGGCGTCCGACTTATCTTTGATCGGGCCCACGGCCGATGGCATCGCTGAATCGGGTGATGTTGCCGGGAGATTCGAGCACGGCGAGTCACCTTCTTGGCCTTTCGCCCACGTTGCCGTCGATGTGAAACACGATCGGGTCTTACTTCGTTTCAGGTGTCCAATGCGGCTCGTTGGTAGCGATAAGCAGTCATTGGCTGTGTCTCCAGTGCCATGTGGACGGATCGCCCTCCCCCGACGGGCGACCTGAACGACGGAGGAACGAATGCACAACCCCAAGGCGCGGCGGGTGGGCCTGGTGGGCCTCACCGCCGCCGCCGCACTCCTGGCGGGCGCCGCGCCCGCCTCGGCTGCCCCCGGAGACGGGTCGGCGTTCGCCCTCAACGTGGCGCTGACGCTGCCCCTCACCGGAGCGGTCAACGTCGGTCCCATCGCCCCGAGCAACACCGACGGGCCGACATCGGCGACCGTGGCGAGCGTGAACGTCCCCGCCGTGCTGAGCACCGGCGTGCTGGCCACCGAGGCGATCCGCGACGACGCCACCGGCGTCGTGCACGCCGAGGCGTCGGTGGCCGACGTGGCGATCGGGCTGGCGAGCCTGGGCTCCATCGGCGCGGTCGAGTCGGTCTGCGACGCCACCCAGTCGGGCAACGCGGGCAGCACCACGCTCGCCGATGTCGACCTCGCGGGCATCACCGTCGGCGTGAACCCGGCGCCCAACACCGCGATCACCATCGCCAACCCGCTCAACCCGCCGCCGCCGCTGCCGCCGCTGCCGCCGCTCGGCCAGATCATCTTCAACGAGCAGATCGCCAACCCGGACGGCTCGCTGACGGTCAACGCCGTCCGCGTCTCGCTGAACCTGGCGTCGGTGGCCTCCGGCAACGTGATCATCGCGCAGTCGCGCTGCGGCCCGGCCGCACCGCCCATCCCGATGGCCTCCGGCGCCGGTCTGTGGATCGGCCTCGGCCTCGTCGGCGCGGCGGCAATCCCGGTCGGCGTCGGGCTGCTGCGCAGGCGCCAGGCCGGCGCCACCGCCTGACGAAGGAGGTCGACGCGTGTACAAAGCCCCATCCGGAGGCGCTGTCGGCGGCGGGGCGGGCCTCGCGGTCACCGGCGCCGACGTCGGCTGGTGGATCGCGCTCGGCATCGCCCTGCTGATCACCGGCGCACTGTTGCTGCACGCCAACCGGCGCAGGCGCGACAGCTCCGCATAGCACCACCACACCGCTGGGGTCGGGCGCGGTGCCCCGCGTCCGACCCCAGCGGTTCCTGATCCCCCGGCACTGGAAGGCCGTTAGTGCGCAACGAGATCCTGCTGCTCGTCGGCACCCGCCCCGAGGCCGTCAAGGCGGCCCCGGTGGCGGTGGCCATGGCCGCCGACCCCGACCTGTCGCCCGTGATCGTCCACAGCGGACAGCACGAGTGGGTGGTCGACCAGGCGCTCGCCCCGTTCGGCCTCACCCCCGACGAACGGCTGCCCGTGCGCCGCAGCGGCGGCGGGCAGGCCGAGCTGATGGCCGGGCTGCTGCCCGCCCTCGACGCCCTGCTGGCCCGCCGCAAACCCGCGGCCGTGGTCGTCCAGGGCGACACCACGACGACCCTGGCGGGCGCGCTGGCCGCGTTCTGGCGCGGCATCCCCGTCGCCCACCTGGAAGCGGGGCTGCGCACCGGCGACCTGGCCGCCCCGTTCCCGGAGGAGGCCAACCGGCAGATGGTGGCCAGGATCGCCGCGCTGCACCTGGCCCCGACGGCGGACTCGGCGCGGGCGCTGCGGGCGGAGTCCGTCCCGGTGCCCGACATCGTCGTCACCGGCAACACCGTGGTCGACGCCGTGCGCGTCATCGCCACCGCCGACCGCCCGCCCGCCGACCCGGCCTTCGCCGCGCTGGAGCCCGAGCTGGACGCGGGCGCGCGCCTCGTGCTCGTCACCGTGCACCGCCGCGAGTCCTGGGGCGCGCCCCTGGACGACGTGCTCTCCGCCGTGCGCGCCCTGGTCGAGCGCCACCTCGACATCCGCGTGCTGCTGCCCGCCCACCCGAACCCGAACGTGCGCGCCCGCGTGACCGCGGTCCTCGGCGGCGTGCCGCGCGCGGTCGTCACCGACCCACTGTCCTACCCGGACCTCGTCCGCGCGCTGCGGCGCAGCGCGCTGGTCATCACCGACTCCGGCGGCATCCAGGAGGAGGCCCCGACCTTCGGCGTGCCGGTCCTGGTCACCCGCGATGTCACCGAGCGCATGGAGGCCGTCCGCGCGGGCTGCGCGCGCCTGGTGGGCACCGACCGCACCCGGGTCCTCACGGCCGCCGACCAGGCGCTGGCCGCCAACCTGCGGGTGCCCGCCGACCGCAACCCCTTCGGCGACGGCCACGCCGCCCACCGGGTGGTCGACGCGCTGCGCCGCCTGGTGTCCGCGCCGCGCCCGGCCGGCGCCGTGCTCGGCGCGCCCACCTCCCCGGCGATCATGTCCGGGGCGCTCTAGCGTCCTGACTCAGGACCTTGGGGAGCAGCGACCTTCGGCACGCCGACCAGCACGACCCCGGCGTCGGCCAGGCCCAGCAGCGCCGACTCGACGGTCGCCGGGGCGACGCCCGCAGTCATGTCCAGCAGCACCCGCGTGGTGAAGCCCGCCTGGGCCGCGTCCAGCGCGGTCGCCTTCACGCAGTGGTCGGTGGCGATGCCGACGACGTCGACCACCCCCACCCCGCGCTCGGAGAGCCACTCGGCCAGACCAGCGCCGTCGGCGTTGCCCTCGAAGCCGGAGTAGGCCGCGGCGTAGTCGCCCTTGCGGAAGACCGCCTCGACGCGGCCGGTCTCCAGGTTCGGGTGGAAATCGGCGCCCGGCGTGCCCGCCACGCAGTGCACCGGCCACGAGTCGACGTAGTCGGGGGTGTCGCTGAAGTGCCCGCCCGGGTCGATGTGGTGGTCCTGGGTGGCCACCACGTGGTCGTAGGCGGTCTCGGCGATGTAGGCGCTGATCGCGGTGGCCACCTCGGCGCCGCCTGCGACGGCCAGGGAGCCGCCCTCGCAGAAGTCGTTCTGCACGTCCACGACGATCAACGCCGCCTTGTCGCTCATCACTGCTCCCCGGTGTGGTGGACGGTCGGGATCGCGGGTTCGCCCGCGGAGAGCTTCAGGCCCTCCCACGGCAGGCTCACCAGCCCGGTGCGCACCCGCTGCCGACCATCCTCCAGCGTCGGCACGTCGGGCACCACCTCGCCGCCGCGCACCAGCGGGATCTGCGGGTAGCGGTCGTGCCCGTCGGCCTCCGGCGCCTTGCCCGAGGCCAGGAACACGACCTCCTCCAGCGCGGTGCCCGTGGCCTTGTGCCTGCGCAGCGCCACCTTGCGCCCGCCGAGGGACTCCTTGGACGAACTGCGCTTGGCCACCGGCCGCCCGTCGACCTCGACCAGCTTGTAGACCATCCCGGCCGTCGGCGCGCCCGACCCGGTGACCAGCGAGGTGCCCACGCCGTAGGCGTCCACCGGCTCGGCGCGCAGCGAGGCGATCGCGTACTCGTCGAGGTCGCCGGAGACCACGATCCGGGTGCGGGTCGCGCCGAGGCGGTCCAGCTGCTCGCGGGCCTGCCTGGCCAGCACCCCGACATCGCCGGAGTCGATGCGGATGGCGCCGAGGTCGGGGCCCGCCACCTCGATCGCGGTGTCGATGCCGCGGGTGATGTCGTAGGTGTCGACCAGCAGCGTCGTGCCCACCCCGAGGGCGTCGACCTGCGCGGCGAACGCCTCGCGCTCGCTGTCGTGCAGCAGCGTGAAGGCGTGCGCGCAGGTTCCCGTGGTCGGGATGCCGTAGGTGCGCCCGGCCTCCAGGTTGGAGGTGGTCGAGAACCCGGCCAGGTGGGCGGCGCGGGCGCAGGACACCGCGGCGCGCTCGTGGGTGCGGCGCCCGCCCATCTCGATGATCGGCCTGCCGTTGGCCGCCGAGACCATCCGCGCCGCCGCCGAGACGATGGCGCTGTCGTGGTTGAGGATCGAGAGCACCAGCGTCTCCAGCACCACGCCGTCGGCGAACGTGCCGGTCACGGTCAGCACCGGGGAGCCGGGGAAGTACAGCTCGCCCTCGGCGTAGCCGTCGACGTCGCCGCTGAAGCGGTAGTCGGCCAGCCAGGCCAGCGCGTCCTCGCCCACCACGCCGGTCGAGCGCAGGTGCGCCAGCTCGGCGTCGCCGAAGCGGAACTCGGTGATCGCGTCGAGGACCCGGCCGGTCCCGCCGACCACGCCGTAGCGGCGGCCGTTGGGGAGCCTGCGGGCGAAGACCTCGAAGACGCACGACCGCGACGCGGTGCCGTCGCGCAGGGCGGCGGCGAGCATCGTCAGCTCGTAGTGGTCGGTCAGCAGAGCGGTGCTCATGTCCGGAGCCTACGGGGTACGCCATTCGAGGGAAGATCCCGCGAACCCGTCCGAACCGGGCATGACACCATTGGACCCATGACCGCGCCCGTCGACATGGAGCAGACGCAGACCAGCCCGGTCGGGTCCGAGGTGGTCGCCGAGGACAGACCGTGGCAGACGGTCGTCTGGAACGACCCCGTGAACCTCATGTCGTACGTCACGTACGTCTTCCAGAAGCTCTTCGGCTACAGCCGCGAGAAGGCGACGAAGCTGATGCTGGACGTGCACCACGAGGGCAAGGCCATCGTCTCCTCCGGAAGCAAGGAGAAGATGGAGGCCGACGTGGCCCGACTGCACGCCGCCGGGCTGTGGGCGACGATGGAACACACCTCGTGAGGCAGAACTGGACGCGCAAGGGCGCGCTGGTCGTGGCCGTGATCGAGCGCCAGGAGGCCGCCGTGCTGCGCGGCCTGGTGTCCCAGATCGACGACATGCTCAAAGCCCGCGCCGAGGACACCCCGCAGGACGAGCTGGCCGAGCTGACCGGCATCCGCACCGGTCCGAGCACCGCGCCGGACGACCCGATCCTGTCCCGCCTGCTGCCGGACTTCCACCGCTTGGACCCCGACGCCCCGGCCAAGGAGGACATCGACTCCGCGGCCGTGCTGCGCTCGCTGCACGAGCCCGAGCTGCTCGACAGCAAGATCGGCGTCGCGGCCGTGGTGATGGACACCTGCCCGATGTACGGCGGCGAGGTGCGCCTCACCGAAGAGCAGGCCGACGCGTGGCTCTCCGCGCTCAACGACGTGCGGCTGGCCCTGGGCACCGCCCTGGACATCTCCGACGACACGCCGGACGAGCTGGCCGAGGACGACCCGCGCGCCCCGAACATGTCCGTCTACCACTGGCTGACCTGGGTGCAGGAGAGCCTGCTGCAGGCGGTCGCCGGGTGAGCCGGGCGTGATCACCGACGTGCCGGGCGTGCTGGTGGGCCACCACCAGCGCCTCGGCGGCGGCTGGGCCACCGGCACCACGGTCGTGCTGTTCCCCGAGGGGACGGTGGGCGGGGTCGACCAGCGCGGCGGCGCGCCCGGCACCCGGGAGACCGACCTGCTCGCCCCGGAGAACCTGGTCGCCACCGTCGACGCGGTGTGCCTGTCCGGGGGCAGCGCGTACGGGCTGGCCGCCGCCGACGGCGTGATGCGCTGGCTGGGCGAGCGCGGCCGCGGCTTCCGGGTCGGCGCCGACGAGCGCGAGGTCGTGCCGATCGTGCCGTCGGCGGTGCTGTTCGACCTGCCCCGCTCGGACTGGGGCAACTGGCCGGATGCCACTTTCGGGTACACCGCGTGCGCGGCGGCGTCGGCGGGTCCGGTGGCGCAGGGCTGCGTGGGCGCGGGGACCGGCGCGCGGGCCGGGTCGCTCAAAGGGGGTATCGGCACCGCGTCGGTCCGGGTGGGTTCGGCAGGCGTGGGAGAAGTCACAGTCGGCGCGCTGCTGGCGGTCAACGCCCGCGGCGAGGCCGCCGACCCGGACACCGGAGCGCTCTACGCCGCCGCGGTCGCCCCCGAGGACTTCCCGCCCGCGCCCGGACGGCCCGGGGCGCTGTCGGCGCCCACCGCCTCCGACCTCAACACCGTGGTCGGGGTCATCGCCACCGACGCCGAGCTGACCAAGGCCCAGTGCCGCAGGCTGGCGATGTCCGGCCACGACGGGCTGGCCAGGGCGCTGCGCCCCGCGCACTCGCTCTTCGACGGCGACACCCTCTTCGCCGCCGCCACCGGCGCCCGCCCGGTGCCCGACGCGTTCGCCTTCGACGGCCTGTGCGCCGCGGCCGCCGACGTGGTCGCCCGCGCCGTCGGACACGCCGTGCTGAGCGCGGTTTCGGTGGGCGATCTGCGCTCCTACCAGGACGCATGGCGTTGACGGGTGCGCTCTCATCCACTGGGAGCCGGGCGCCCGCACAGTAGGATGGGGGTGTGCTGCAGATCCGTCGAGACCTCGTGGACGCGATGGTGGACCACGCCCGCCGCGACCACCCGGACGAGGCCTGCGGGGTGATCGCGGGCCCCGAGGGCGCCGACCGCCCCGAGCGGTTCATCCCCATGCTCAACGCCGCGCGCTCGCCCACGTTCTACGAGTTCGACTCGGCGGACCTGCTGAGGCTCTACCGCGACATGGACTCCCGCGACGAGGTGCCCGTGGTCATCTACCACTCGCACACCGCGACCGAGGCCTACCCGTCGCGCACGGACGTCTCCTACGCCTCCGAGCCCGACGCGCACTACGTGCTGGTCTCCACCCGTGACGCCGACGTCCACGAGCTGCGGTCCTTCCGCATCGTCGACGGCGTCGTGACCGAGGAGCCCGTCGAGGTCGTCGAGTCCTACCGCTTCGCCCACACCGGCCCCGACGACGTCCCCGAGGTCTGAGCGGGAATACCCGCCCGCCCGACCGCGTCTCTCCCGAACGCAGCCCCCACGCGGCAGTCCCGAACGAAGCAGCACCCAACCGGAGGTTCCCCATGGCCGTCACCGTCTCGATCCCGACCATCCTGCGCACCCACACCGGCGGCGAGAAGTCCGTCTCCGCCGCGGGCGCCACGCTGGCCGAGGTCATCGACAGCCTGGACGCCGACCACGGCGGCATCAAGTCGCGCCTGGTCAAGGACGGGGCCCTGCACCGCTTCGTCAACGTCTACGTCAACGACGAGGACGTGCGCTTCGCCGGTGGCCTGGAGGCCAAGGTCGCCGACGGCGACAACGTGACCATCCTGCCCGCCGTCGCCGGGGGCTGATCCGGCGATGGCGCGCTACGACTCGCTCCTGCACGCGCTCGGCGACACCCCGCTCGTCGGGCTGCCCCGGCTCTCCCCGTCGGAGAACGTCCGGCTGTGGGCGAAGCTGGAGGACCGCAACCCGACCGGCTCGGTCAAGGACCGGCCCGCGCTGGCCATGATCGAGTCGGCCGAGCGCGACGGGCGCCTGGTCCCCGGCGCGACCATCCTGGAGCCCACCTCGGGCAACACGGGCATCGCCCTGGCCATGGCCGCCAAGCTCAAGGGCTACGGCCTGGTGTGCGTCATGCCGGAGAACACCTCCGAGGAGCGCAAGCAGCTCCTGCAGGCCTACGGCGCCCGCATCGTCTACTCGCCCGCCGCGGGCGGCTCCAACGAAGCCGTCCGGCGGGCGAAGGCACTGGCCGAGGAACACCCGGAATGGGTGATGCTCTACCAGTACGGCAACCCCGACAACGCCCAGGCGCACTACCGCTCCACGGGCCCGGAGATCCTGCGCGACCTGCCGTCGGTCACCCACTTCGTCGCGGGCCTGGGCACCACCGGCACCCTCGTCGGGGTGGGCCGCTACCTGCGCGAGCACAAGCCCGACGTCCAGATCGTCGCCGCCGAACCCCGCTACGGCGAACTGGTCTACGGCCTGCGCAACCTGGACGAGGGCTTCGTCCCGGAGCTCTACGACCCGGACGTCCTCACCGGCCGCTACTCCGTCGGCTCCTACGACGCCCTGCGCCGCACCCGCCAGCTGCTGGAGGTCGAGGGCATCTTCGCGGGCATCTCCACCGGCGCGATCCTGCACGCCGCACTGGCGGTCGCGGAGAAGGCCGCGGGCACCGGCGACCCCGCCGACATCGTCTTCATCGTGGCCGACGCGGGATGGAAGTACCTGTCGACGGGCGCCTACTCCGGCTCCCTCGACGAAGCCTCCGAACGCCTCGACGGCCACCTCTGGGCCTGACCAGGCAGCTCAACCGGCCGTTCCTGGGGAGCCTCGCCGCGGTTCGGTCGGCGGAGCCCCCCGCGCCGCCCGGCCCGTGCCCGCAGGCGGGTGTGCCCGCCCGCAAGCCGGTACCGCAGACGTTCACGCCGCCGGTGCGGCTGTGTAGGTTGCCCTGGTGATCGAGGTCGTCCGCTCCGCCGAGTTCGCCGCCGGTCCCGAGCAGGTCTGGGCGGTGGTCGCCGACGCGCGGCGGGTGCCGGACTGGTTCAGCCTCGCCGAGCGCACCGAGGTGGTGTCCGGGGCGGGCGAGGGGGAGAAGCGGCGGCAGCACGCGGACTGGGGCGGCAAGCGCGCCGAGATCGACCAGACGGTCATCGCGTTCGAGCCGGGGCGGCTCATCGCCTGGAAGCACACCGCCGAGCGGGTCGACGGGCTGCCCGCGCCGAAGTACGCGAAGTCCTCGGTGTTCCGCGTCGAGCTGGAGTCCGCGGGGACGACCACCACGGTCACCCTGCGGCTGCGGCAGGAGCCCGTCTCCGCCCTGCACGGGATCATGATGCGGTTCGGGACGAGGCAGCTGGTCAGGCGGATGGAGGAGTCCCTGGTCCGCTTGGCGGGGGCCATCGACGGCTGAGGCACGTACCCTCGGACAGGTGAGCACCACACCAGTCAAACCGGACACCGGCCGCGTCCTGCCGAAGGAGCCGCTGCGCGCCGCGATCGTGGTCGGCGCGGCGACGGTGCTGCTCTACCTGGTCGAGCTGATCGACGTGATCCTGCCCGCCGACCTCGACCTCAACGGCATCGTCCCGCGCACGCTCGGCGGGCTCGACGGGATCGTGTGGATGCCGTTCCTGCACGGCGGCTGGCCGCACCTGCTCAGCAACACGCTGCCGTTCGTCGTGCTCGGCTTCCTCGTCTTCGCCAACGGCTTCGGCCAGTGGATCGCGGTCACGGCGACGATCTGGATCGTCGGCGGGGTCGGGGTGTGGCTGACCGGGGCGAGTGGCTCCGTGCACGTCGGGGCGTCCGGGGTGATCTTCGGCTGGATGCTGTTCCTGCTGGTCAGGGGTGTGTTCAACCGCAGCTTCCGGCAGCTGGCCGTCGCGGTCGTGCTGCTGGCCTACTGGGGGACGATGCTGTTCGGCGTGCTGCCCGGCGACCCGGGCATCTCCTGGCAGGGGCACCTGTTCGGCGCGCTCGGCGGCGTGCTCGCGGCCTGGATGGTCTCGGTGGCGAACAGGCAGGCAGGCAAGGCCGCGCCGGCCGTACCCTCCTGACCCGTGGACCCCCGCGCGCCGATCGGCGTCTTCGACTCCGGTGTCGGCGGCCTGACCGTCGCCCGCGCCGTCCTCGACCAACTGCCGCACGAGCGGCTGCGCTACGTCGGCGACACCGCGAACGGCCCATACGGCCCGCTGCCGATCGCCCGGGTGCGCGCGCTGGCCATCGACATCGCCGACGAGCTGGTCGCCAGCGGGGTGAAGATGCTGGTCATCGCGTGCAACACCGCCTCGGCCGCCTGCCTGCGCGACGCGCGCGAGCGCTACGACATCCCGGTGGTCGAGGTCGTCGTCCCCGCCGTGCGGCGGGCCGTCGCGGCCACCCACACCGGGCGGATCGGCGTCATCGGCACCGAGGGCACGGTCCGCTCCCGCGCCTACGACGACGCCTTCGCCGCGGCCCCCGGCGTCGAGCTGACCTCGGCGGCCTGCCCGCGGTTCGTCGACTTCGTCGAGCGCGGCGTCACCTCCGGGCGCCAAGTCCTCGGCCTAGCCCAGACCTACCTCGAACCCCTGCAGCAGGCCGACGTCGACACCGTCGTCCTCGGCTGCACGCACTACCCGATGCTCAGCGGCCTCATCCAGGTCGTCATGGGCCCGTCGGTGACCCTGGTGTCCAGCGCCGACGAGTGCGCCAAGGACGTCTTCGCCGAGCTGACCCGCCGCGACCTGCTCACCACCGCCGCCGACGGCGAGCCCGAGCACGAGTTCCTGGCCACCGGCCCCGCCGAGCCGTTCCACCGCCTCGCCCGCCGCTTCCTCGGCCCCGAACTGGCCAGCTTCGCCCTGTCCCGCCCGTGATCCCGCTCACCGCCCGCCGTCACCGGTCCGTGTGACAGGCTGCACGGGTGCTGCTCACCGTCCTCGGCTGCTCCGGTTCCCTGCCCGGCCCCGACGCCCCGGCGTCGGGCTACCTGCTGGAGGCCGAGGGCTTCCTGATGGCCGTCGAACTCGGTCCCGGCACCCTCGCCGAGCTGCAGTCGCGCCGCGACCCGTTCCAGCTGGACGCGCTGGCCTTCTCCCACCTGCACGCCGACCACTGCTCGGACTTCGCCTCCCTGTCGGTGCTGCGCCGTTACCACCCGCGCCCCAGCCGCGACCCGCGCGCCCACCGCCTGCCGGTGCACGCCCCCTCGACGGCCCCGCACCGCTTCGCCATGGCGTACGCGACCTCGGAGGCCGAGCTGCCCGAGATCGACCACTCCGACGTCTTCGAGTTCCTGCCCTGGACCCCCGGCCCGGTCGAGATCGGCCCGTTCACCGTCCGCACCGCCGTCGCCGCCCACCCGTGCGAGGCGTACAGCATCGCCATCACCCACGACGGCCGCACGCTCGTCTACACCGGCGACACCGGGCCCAATCCGGCCCTGACCGCCCTCACCGCGGGCGCGCACGTCCTGCTCACCGAGGCCTCCTGGACCCACGCCGACGACCGCCCCGCCGACCTGCACCTCTCCGGCACGCAGGCGGGTGAACTGGCCGAAGCCGCGGGCGTCGAGCGCGCCCTGGTCACCCACATCCCGCCGTGGGCCGACGGCGAGGCGATCATGGCCGAGGTGGGCGCGACCTACTCCGGCGCCGCCGAGCGCGTCGAACAGGGCGTCACCTACACGATCTGATGCCGGGCGGGGCCGCGCGCGTGCGCCGGCTAGGCTGGCTGTCGTGGCGCGTAAGGATGGCAGGGAAGACGACCAGCTCCGCGAGATCAAGCTGACCCGCGGTTACCAGGACTGGCCCGCGGGCTCCGTGCTCGTGGAGTTCGGCAAGACGCGGGTGCTGTGCGCGGCGAGCGTCAGCGAAGGGGTTCCCCGGTGGCGCAAGGGGTCCGGGCTGGGGTGGGTGACCGCCGAGTACGCGATGCTGCCCTCGGCGACCAACACCCGCGGTGACCGCGAGTCGGTCAAGGGCCGCATCGGCGGGCGCACGCACGAGATCAGCAGGCTGATCGGGCGCTCGCTGCGCGCGTGCATCGACCTCGCCGCGATCGGCGAGAACACCATCCAGCTGGACTGCGACGTCATCCAGGCCGACGGCGGCACCCGCACCGCGGCCATCACCGGCGCCTACGTCGCGCTGGCCGACGCGGTCACCTACCTCGGGGCCAAGGGCCTGCTGAAGGACCCGCAGCCGCTGAGCTGCTCGGTCGCCGCGGTCAGCGTCGGCGTCGTGGGCGGGCGTGTGCGGCTGGACCTGCCCTACGAGGAGGACGTGCGCGCCGAGGTCGACATGAACGTCGTCGCCACCGACGCGGGCACCCTCATCGAGGTCCAGGGCACCGGCGAGGGCGCGACGTTCGCCCGCTCCACCCTCGACCGCATGCTCGACATCGCGCTGGCGGGCTGCGCCGAGATCACCCGCCTGCAGAACGCCGCGCTGGCCCAGCCCTACCCCGGCGACCTCCCGGCGGTGAAGTCGTGACCAGGGTCCTGCTCGCCTCGCGCAACGCCAAGAAGCTCGCCGAGCTGCGCCGCATCGTGGCCGCCGCGGGCCTGGGCGGCATCGAGATCGTCGGCCTCGACGACCTGCCGCCGTTCCCCGACGCCCCGGAGACGGGTGCCACCTTCGAGGAGAACGCCCTGGCCAAGGCGCGCGACGCGGTCGCGGCCACCGGGCTGCCCGCGATCGCCGACGACTCCGGCATCGCCGTGGACGCCCTCAACGGCATGCCCGGCGTCCTGTCGGCCCGCTGGTCGGGCAAGCACGGCGATGACCAGGCCAACCTGGACCTGCTGCTCGGCCAGCTCTCGGACGTGCCCGACGAGCGCCGCGGCGGCGCCTTCGTCTGTGCGGTGGCGCTGGCGCTGCCGGGTGCGGGCGGCGAGGGCGGCGAGGGCGGCACCGAGAAGGTCGTCCGCGGCGAGTGGCGCGGCACCGTGATCCGCGAGGAGCGCGGCGCGAACGGCTTCGGCTACGACCCGATCTTCGTCCCCGACGGCGATGACAAGACCTCCGCCGAGCTGACTCCCGAGGAGAAGGACGCCCGCTCGCACCGCGGCCTGGCCCTGAGCC
Source organism: Actinokineospora guangxiensis (assembly GCF_042657845.1). Lineage (NCBI taxonomy): Bacteria > Bacillati > Actinomycetota > Actinomycetes > Pseudonocardiales > Pseudonocardiaceae > Actinokineospora > Actinokineospora guangxiensis. The sequence continues at coordinate 147,886 of NZ_JBHSKF010000009.1, forward strand.
TGCTGGTGCCGCACCTGCGCGAGCTGCTCTAGAGCACCCCGGCCAGTGCGGTGGCCCCGGCGGTCGCCGCGCTGGTGGCCTGCCGGAAGCCGGTGCCCGGCGGGTGCGAGGTCAGCAGGAGCACGAGCGTGGCCTCGCCCAGCAGACCGGTGGTGTGCGCGGTGGTCGCCCGCGCCGAGGTTCCCCAGGCCTGCTTGACCGACCACGGCCCCGCGAACGCCGACGGGATGCCGAAGTGCTGGTCGAACCCGTCCGCCGCGCGCCGCGGGGCGTCGCGCAGGGGGCTGATCAGCGACGGCGCCCGCGTGAGCAGGTGCCGGTAGACGGCCAGCAGGTCCTCGGCGCTGAGCAGCACGTTGCCCCACCGGCCCGGGATGTCCGGCCCGCCGACCCCGCTGATCCCGAGCCCGCGCGCCACCGAGCCGGGCAGCGCGTCGCTGCCCAGCTCACCCCACAGGGCGCTGGCGACGGCGTCGTCGCTCTCGCGCAGCATGCGGCTGATCCGCTCGCGCGGCACGCCCTCGCGCAGCGCCTGGATCCCGACCAGCAGCTTCACCAGCGACGCCGACTGGTAGCGCGTCCCCGCACCCGACGAGGCCAGCGTCGTGCCGCTCCCGATGTCCCACACCAGCAGGCCGACGCGCGCGCCCGGGGACACCCCGCGCACCGCGGCCACCACCCGGGAGGCGGTGTCCGCGGGCAGCGCCGGGGCCGTCCGCGGCGCGGGCGCCGCCTCGGCGGCCGTCGGGGCGGCGGTGCGCGCCGGGTCGGCGGAGCAGGGCTGGGGGAGGGCGGCCGTGGTGAGGACGGCCAGCATGGTGACGGTGACCGCGGACGCGATCAGCGACATCCCCACTCGGGCCATGGGCCCATCATGCGCCGCCGAGCGGCGGGCGGCATGCCGGACGGTCCGGTCAAACTCCCAGGTCGCGGCGCAGTTTCGCTACGTGACCGGTCGCTTTCACGTTGTACTGGGCGAGGGCGATCTTGCCGTCCGGGTCGACCACGAACGTCGAGCGGATCACGCCGGTCACCGTCTTGCCGTACATCTTCTTCTCGCCGTAGGCGCCCCACGCGGTCATCACCGCGCGGTCGGCGTCGGAGAGCATCGGGAAGGTCAGCGACTCCGCCGCCACCCACTTGGCCAGCTTGGCCTGCGGGTCCGGCGAGATGCCGAGCACCGCGTAGCCCGCGGTCGCCAGCTCGCCGAGGTTGTCGCGGAAGTCGCAGGCCTGCTTGGCGCAGCCCGGGGTCGCCGCGGCCGGGTAGAAGTAGACGATCACCGACTGGCCGCGGAAGTCGGCGAGGGACACCGGCTTGCCGTCGCTGTCGGGGAGGGTGAAGTCGGGCGCTGCGTCGCCCTGGCTGAGGCGGTCGGTCATGGGCGGCAACCTATCGCGCCCGCGCTCAGGCCTCGCCGTCGAACACGGTGACGGCCGCGGTGGCGGCCGGGTCCGGCTTGGCCACGACCCGCACGCCGGTCTTCTGCGCGGGCGCGGCGAAGGCGATCGAGAAGCGCAGCGACTGGCCGGGGGAGATCTCCTCGGCGCCCACCAGGCCGCCGTAGCCCTGGGTGGAGTCCACCACCTGCTGGGCCTTGTCCGCGCCGACGTGCGCGGTCAGGGCGAGCAGCGTCGGACGGTACGGCGCGGCGCCCTCGTTGCGGACGGTCATCTCGAAGCCGACCGCGCGGGCCACCGCCGGTGACGCCGAGGAGGTGGGCACGAACGACTGGGGCGCCGACACCGCGATCGTGAGGCCGTCGCCCAGCGCGGTCAGCTCGCCGCCCGCGGGCGCGGCGCCCGGCAGGGCGGCCCGCTCGTCGGAGGCGCCGAGCGGCGCGCGGGCGGGCGCGTCCGGCTCGGCCGCGCCGCACCCGGCCAGCACGGCCAGCGCGGCGCAGGCGGCGAGGGCACGCCTGACGGTCTGCAACGATCCACTTCCTCGGCTGTCGGGACATCGGGACACGGGGGACACAGGGGTTCGGGTTCCCACGATGTCGCCTGGAGGTCCCCGATGCCCACGCCGGAAGCCGGTTGAGTCGCACCTGCCGCCAGGCTGTGGCCGAGCCGTGATCGAGAGGCCACCAACAGTGATCGGGATCTCAGGCCGCCAGGGCGAAGAACAGCACCACGACGCCGACCGTGGCCAGCCACAGCGCGATCAGCCAGCCGAAGTCCCGCCACGGCGAGATGGCCTGGTTGTCCTCGCCGGGGACGTAGACACCGCGCTCCTCGAAGCGGTCGACCAGCCTCAGGAGCGCTCGGATCGGCCTCGGCCTGCGCACTAGCCGATGGTCCCACGGGGGATCGGGCCGGTCGCGTGGTAGGTCTTGCAGACGCCGCCGTCGAGGTCGGAGGTGACCTGGAGGACCTCGCCGCCGTCCGGGGAGGCCAGGATGGACGGGCTGAAGTTGCGGCAGCCCTCGTTGTTGACCCCGGCCACCGGCACCGGGGCCGGGAACTCGTGCCACTCGCCGTCCCCCCGGTTGATCATCAGCGTGGCGCCGTTGCCCGGGGCGTGGCGGCCGTCGGCCTCGACCAGCATCTCGCTGGCCAGCACGACCGCGCCGTCGGCGATGGTGATCGTCGGCGTGTGCCGGGGGTAGCGGTCGTGCACGGTGATGACCTGCGTGCCGAGGTCGTCGGCGGCGCCCCAGTCCCAGCCGTCGGCCGAGGTGCGCCAGTAGATGCCGCACAGGCGCAGCAGGTCGTTGTTGCAGACCTCGTAGACCATGAAGTACGAGCCGTCGGGCATCCGCCGCACGCCGACCATGCCGGGGCGGACCAGCCGGTCGCCCTCGTGGGCGATGAGGTCCTGCGGCTGGGTCCAGGTGATGCCGTCGCGGGTGCGGGTCTTGACCAGCTTCTGGTCGTGCTGGGAGCGCTCGGACTCGTCGGAGTAGTAGGCGGCCAGCCAGCCGTCCTCGGTGACCGCCAGCTCCGGCTCCCAGCCCGGCTCGTGGTTGGGGGACACGGCGATGTCGGACAGGTAGGTCCAGGTCGCGCCGTGGTCGTCGCTGCGCCAGAGCCGCTGGGAGACCCGGCGCACGCCCTTGGGGGCGTCCATGCCCGCCGTGCTCGCCCACAGCAGCGTGCCCTTCGCCAGCGCGCCGACCCGCCGGGGCAGTTCGTAGAGGGCGGCGCAGCAGGCGCCCTGGCCGGACACGCCCGCCGGGTCGGCCACCGTCGAGAGCTTGCGGAAGGACTTGCCGCCGTCGGTGCTGCGGTAGACGAGGCCGACCGCGTGGTCATCGATGCGGGTGCCGATGCTGGCCAGAACGGTGCCGTTGGCCGCGCCGGAGTGCTCCAGGCGGATGACCCTGGGGTAGCTGCTGCCGACGTCGTCCAGCAGCGTGCGGGTCGGGGTCGCTGCGGCCGGGAGGGCCGCCCCGACCAGCAGCAGGGCGGCGGCGAGCGAGCTGATCCTGCGCATGGTCAACGAGTAGGTGCGGCGCGCGCGACCCGCAACCGGGCTCACCCGATCGAGGGTGGGTCCGCCGAGCGGGGGACCCGGCGTCCACCCGCGGGCAGATGTGGGCGCACGCGGGGCGGCGTGAGACTGATCTTCATCGGCGGGAGGCCGGAAACCGAGGGAGCGCTGATGGGGATCATGAGATGGGCCGTGGTGGGCACGGCGGCTGTGCTCGTGCTGGGCACAGCGGGGGCGGCGTCGGCAGGGACGGCTGAGTCGTCCGCACGGCCGGGGCGGGTCGATCCGGCGGCCGTCCAGGCGGGCCTGGACCTGATGGCCCGCGATGGCGCCCAGGGCGTGCAGGTGCGCGTCGTGGACGGCAAGCGGACGCTGCTGTTGCGCGGCGGGACGGCGAAGGCGGGCAGCGCGCGGCCGGTGCCGCTGGACGGGCGCTTCCGGATCGGCAGCGTCACCAAGACGATCGTGGCGACGGTGGTGCTCCAGCTCGTCGGCGAGGGCCGCGTCGGCCTGGACGAGCCGGTGTCGCGGTACCTGCCGGGGCTCGTCGACGACCGGATCACGGTCCGCATGCTGCTGGGGCACACCAGCGGCCTGTTCAACTACACCGACGCCCTGCCGCTGGACAACGAGACGTTCGTCAAGGAGCGCTTCCGCCACTACCGGGCCGGTGAACTGGTGGAACTGGCGACCTCGCGGCCGCTGCTGTTCCCGCCGGGGGAGCGCTTCTCGTACTCCAACACCAACTACATCGTCGCGGGCATGCTGATCGAGGACGTCACCGGCCGTTCGTGGGAGCGCGAGGTCACCCAGCGCGTCCTGCGCCCGCTGGGCATGCGCGACACCCGCACGGGCGGCACCGTCCTTCCCGGACCGCACGCGCGCGGCTACCTTGAGGTGCGCGGGACGCTGGTCGACGTGACCGCTCTGGACTCCTCCATCGGCGGCGCCGCGGGCGGCATGATCTCCACCACCGCCGACCTGGACCGCTTCTTCAGTGCCCTGCTCGGCGGCAAGCTGCTGCGGCGGGCCGAACTGGCCGAGATGCGCGAGACGGTCTCCGGCTACGGGCTCGGCATCGCCCAGATCCCCACGCCGTGCGGCGGGGTCGCCTGGGGCCACGAGGGCGCCATCCCCGGCTACGTGACCGTCTCGCTCAGCGGCGAGCGCACCAGCGTGCACCTGTCGATCAGCACCGGCGCTGTGGCGGAGGACGGGATGGACGGTCTCAACGACGTGCTGATCGCCGCCCTCTGCCCGTAATCGCGTGGCCGCGGCCGGGGACGGGCGGTTACCGTCCCCGGCCATGAGCCACGGCAGGGAAGTGATCCGCGAGTCCGACGGCGAACTGGTGGGATACGTCCGCGAGGCGGACGGGGACCTGTGGTCCCCGCTGACCGTCTTCGGCTTCCCGCTGGGTCCGGACGCGCCCTACGAGGACGCTCGCGCGGCCGTCGAGTCGACCGGCATGGCCGCCCTCGCCGAGCCCTGGCAGTACCGCGACGCCGACGGCGAGTGGTACGCCTGCGCCATCCAGGAGGCCAACCCGGACCGCGTCCGCGTCACGATCACCGACCTCGGCCACCCTGACGCCTACCAGAGCCGCACCGTCGAGCGGCCGAGCGAGGCCCTGCGCCGCTGACCACCACAGCTCCGCGTGCCCGGTCGGGAGCCCCCGCTGTAGTGTCGTCACGACAAGCACCGCGATGACGACCGTCACCGCCGCGCTGACGCCGGTGACGGTCGTCATCCCGACTGGCCCTCCGCTGTAGACGCCGCGGCCCGGCGCGCTGCTCGGGCCGCAGGGACGGCCCGGCGACGAGCAGGGACACCGAGCCCCGCCAGAACGGCGCGAGCATCACCCACAGGTTGACCTTCCCGACGACCGAGACCCCCACCAGCGGCACGCGGTCGACTACCCGGCCACTCTGGCCCACAGCCGCCGCCTCAGCGGCAACGCCGCCAGCCGCACAGCTGACCCCGCCACCTGGGGCTCACCATGGGTGCCGCTGACCCCACTCCCACCCCCGGGCCCAGCACCCAGCCCCCGCCGTCGGCTCAGCTGACTCCGCCCCTCGGCCCTCGCCCACCTGCGCCGCTGATCCAACCTCCGCCGCAGGCACTGCTGAACCACCAACCCCACCGCCACAGGAGCCCGCCATGCCCGGCCACATCCTCACCGGCACCCCAGGCGCCGGGAAGACGTCCGTCCTGCGCCTGCTGGAGACCGAGGGCCACCCCGTCGTGGAGGAAGCCGCGACGGACGTCATCGGTCTGCACCACGCGCTCGGCGCCGAAGACCCCTGGCGCGTGCCGTCCTTCATCGACGACATCGTGCGCCTGCAGCGTCTGCGCCGCGCCGCCGCCCCGGCGGACGCCCTCCACGACCGGTCTCCGGTGTGCACCCTGGCGCTGAGCCGCTACCTGGGTTTCCCGCCCTCCGCCCTGCTGACCGAGGAGGTCGACCGCGTCCTGGCGGCAGGGCTGTACTCACCGACCGCGTTCTTGGTCCGCAACCAGGGCTTCATCCACAACACCGCCGCCCGCCGGATCAGCTTCGCCGACTCGCTGGAGTTCGAGCGGCTCCACGAGCAGACCTACCGGGACCTGGGGTTTCACCTGGTCGAGGTCCCCGCGGGCGCGCTGCGCGAGCGAGCCGCGGTGATCCGGCGGACGGTCGGGCCACGCCGCTGAGCCGGTGGTGGGGCCGGAGAGACTCGAACTCTCACTGGCACGGACCTAAACCGTGTGCCTCTGCCAATTGGGCTACGGCCCCCGAGTGGTAGCCCGGTCAGCCTACTGGCATGGCCCATGCGGAAGAGAAACCACCGGTGATCTACCGTGGGGCAAGCACCGCTTGAGGAGGACCTGTGGCCCGCGACCCCGAGACCATCCAGCGCGAGATCGAGAAGGCGCGCGACGCGCTCGCGGTGACCCTGGACCGACTGGGGGAGAAGGCCAGCCCGCAGCGGGTGGTGGACAGCGCGAAGGCGAGCGCGCGCTCGACGCTGGACGACCCCAAGGTGAAGTACGCCCTGATCGGGGTCGGTGTCGTGGTGGGCCTGCTCGTCGTGCGGAGCCTGTTCCGCTAGACCTCGGCGGGCTATCCCGTGGCCGCGGGGGACTTCGCGGGCGCGGGCTTGGCCGCGGGCTCGGCCGTCCTGGCGGCGGGGGCCGCGGCAGGCGGCTCGGCGCCGGATTCCGGCTGGGTCTCGCCGGTGGTCTCGGACGGGCGGGCCAGGCGGGCGGCCAGGTAGGCCTGGGTGAACTCGAAGGCGTCGCCGTCCAGGGTGTGGACCACCGTGCGGACGTCGTCGTCGGGGACGAGTTCGTCGACCAGCTGGTCGGCGGCATCGCGGGCGGCGATGAGGCCGGGCGCGGTGGCGGTGCGGGTCTCGCCCTTGGCGGTCACCTCGACGGTCCAGTCGTCCCCGTCAGGGGTGTAGTTGGCCATGATCGGCTCGAACATCGCGTACCTCGCTTCTCGGCGGTCCTCGGGTCGAGGGACGATCCGCCAGCTTCTTTATGACGCACTTAACCCGTTTGGCTGCCGTCCTGCTCGCTGAATGGTGAAGTCAGGCCGGACAACCGGTCCCAAAGATCACCCAGAAGGGTTATTGCGGTCGATTAGTCCGCTGAGGCCGTGCCAGAGCGACATGATCAGGTACTCGGCGGCCTCGTCCGCCCCCATCTCCTCCTGGGCGACGTACCACAGCGACAGCCGCTCGCACGCCCCGACGACGACCTGGGCCGCCGCCTCCAGGGCCCGCTGCGGCGCGTCCGGCAGGAACGAGCGGAACAGCATCACGTCGATCTCGACCTGCTGGCGCCTGCCGGCCTCGACCTCCTCGGCCGCGGCGGGCCCGGCCGCGGCGGCCTCGCCGCTGAGTAGCAGCGCCCACGCCCTGCGGTGCGAGTCGGCGAAGGTGAGGAAGGCCCGCAGGCCGCGGCGCAGGGCCTCCTCCGGGGTGTTCGCCCCGACCGCCGCCTTGGTGGTGACCTCGGCCAGTTCGGCCCGCGCCGCCCGGATGCAGGCGACGAGCAGGCCCTCCTTGGAGCCGAAGTACTCGTAGATCATCGGCTTGGAGACCCCGCACCGCTCGGCGATGTCGTCCACCGAGGTCGCCAGGTAGCCGCGCTCGCTGAAGATCTCCTCGGCGATCTGGAGCATCTGCCGCTCGCGCTCGGCGCGCGGCATGCGCTTGCGCGGCTGGTCGGCGGTGCTCCCGGCGGTGGTCACGAAATCCAGTCTACCGGAGGTAACCTACTCGCGGTAAGCTGGACTTCCGGTAACACTTACGGGAGGGCTCGCATGGGCAAAGTCATCCACACCGGCGTGGTGGTCGTCGGCACCGGGTTCTCCGGCATGGGCATGGCGATCGAGCTGCGCAGGCAGGGCCGCGACGACTTCGTCGTGCTGGAGAAGGCGGGCGACTTCGGCGGCACCTGGCGCGACAACACCTACCCGGGGTGCGCCTGCGACATCCAGTCCCACATGTACTCCTTCTCCTTCGAGCAGAAGGCGGACTGGACGCGCTCCTTCGCCCCGCAGCCGGAAATCTGGGCCTACCTGCGCCAGGTCGCCGACAAGTGGGGCCTGCGCCGCTTCACCCGCTTCCACTGCGAGGTCGCGGGCGCCCGCTGGGACGCCGACGAGGCCCGCTGGCACGTGGCCACCAAGGCAGGCGACACCTACGTCGCCCAGTACCTCGTCGCGGGCATCGGCGCGCTGCACCTGCCGTCCATCCCGGAACTGCCCGGCATCCAGAACTTCCGCGGCAAGACGTTCCACTCCGCCCAGTGGGACCACAACTACGACCTCACCGGCAAGCGCGTCGCCGTCGTCGGCACCGGGGCCAGCGCGATCCAGTTCGTCCCGCGGATCGCCAAGCAGGTCGAGCACCTGACGCTGTTCCAGCGCACCGCGGCCTGGGTGATGCCCAAGGCCGACCACGCGATGCCGAAGTGGACGCAGAAGGCGTTCGCCACCGTCCCCGGCGTCCAGCGCGCCTACCGCGGCTTCCTGTACTGGATCAACGAGGTCCGCGCCGTCGGCTTCAACGGCCACACCGGCGTGCTCAAGACCGCGTCCAAGCTGGCCGCCTGGAACATCCGCCGCTCGGTCAAGGACGCCGAGACCGTGCGCAAGCTGACCCCCGACTACGTCATGGGCTGCAAGCGCGTCCTGGTCTCCAACGACTACTACCCGACCTTCAACCAGTCCAACGTCGACCTCGACACCTCCGGCGTCGCCGAGGTGCGCGAGAACAGCGTGCTCACCAAGGACGGCCGCGAGATCGAGGTCGACGCCATCGTCTACGGCACCGGCTTCCACGTCACCGACGCCTTCGACTACCTCGACATCACCGGCCGCGACGGCCAGGACCTCGCCAAGACCTGGAGCGAGCGGGGCATCAACACCTACAAGGGCATCACCGTCAACGGCTTCCCGAACCTGTTCTTCCTCCTCGGGCCCAACACCGGCCTCGGCCACAACTCCGTGGTGTTCATGATCGAGGCGCAGATCCGCTACATCGCCGACGCGATGCGCGTGGTGGAGACGGCGGGCGGGCAGTCCATCGAGGTCCGCAAGGGCGCCCAGGAGCGCTTCAACGCCGAGATCCAGCGCAAGCTCGCCGACGGGGTGTGGACGAAGGGCGGCTGCGCCAGCTGGTACCTGGACTCCCAGGGCCTCAACCGGACCATCTGGCCGGGCTTCACCTGGCGCTACTGGCTGCAGACCCGGGCGGTCGACCCGGCCGCCTACGAGGTCGTCGGCCACCGGCGGGCGCCCGCTCGCGCCGTCGGATGACCCGCTGACCGTTCGGCCCGGGTAATTCGGCCGGGCCGAACTGCCCGCCACCGGGTTTCGGCGCTTCGCCGCCGGAACCGGCCGCTCACCGTCTCACCGGGCCACGCCGCGCTCCCCGCCGCGACACTGGCGGCGAGCCGGTGGGCGGCGCCCGGTGCGCCGCGTTTCTTCGTCGGGGCCGGTGGTGGGGAGAACGACATGGACAGCACGATGGACGGCAAGGCGATCGTCGTCACGGGGGCGGGCCGCGGGCTGGGGGCGGCCTTCGCCGAGTACCTGGCCGCTTCCGGGGCGGGCGTGGTGGTCAACGACGTCGACGGCGACGTGGTCGCCGACGTGGTCGAGCGGATCAGGACCAGGGGCGGGGCGGCGGTGCCGAGCGTGGGGTCGGTCGCCGACCCCGAGCAGGCCGAGGAGATCGTGGAGACGGCGGTGCGCGAATTCGGCGTGCTGCACGGGCTGGTCAACAACGCCGGGCTCCAGTACACGGCCACGCCGTGGGAGGACGACGCGGGGCGCGCCCGCGAGCTGGTCGAGGTGAACGTGCTCGGCGTGATCAACGTCGGGCTGGCCGCGGTCGCCAGGATGCGCGGCTTCGGCGGCGGCGCGATCCTCAACGTGTCCTCCGGCGCGCTGCTGGGCCAGCGCGGGCTGGGCGTCTACGCGGCCACCAAGGGCGCGGTGGCGTCGCTGACCTGGTCGTGGGCCCTGGACCTGGAAGAGGACGGGATCAGGGTCAACGCGCTGTGCCCGAAGGCCTACACCCGCATGGTGCGGCAGTCGCCGAGGGCGGCGGAGCTGTCCAAGCCGACCGAGACGCCAGACCGGGTCGCGCCGGTGGTGCGCTTCCTGCTGTCGGACCGGGCCGCCGGGATCACCGGGCAGGTCGTGCGCTGCACCGGCACCCAGCTGCACCTGCTCGGGCACCCCTACTTCAAGCAGCCGGTGCTGGAGCGCGACGAGTGGGACCTGGCGTCGGTGGAGCGGGCCTTCGCCGAGGTGCTCGGCGGTGCGCTGGAGCCCTACGGCCTGGAGCGGCGGCAGCCGCCTCCCCTGCGCGAGTGGGTCCTCGCGTGAGTCCGGTCACGTTGCCCGCGGCGATCATGCCCGTCAGCATCGAACTGGGCGGTGGCGTCGCTGGACTCCGCCGTTCGGCGGCGTCGGCGGCCTCTCCCCGGACTACGGTGGACAGGTGCCGCGCGGCGGTGCGGAACCCGGTCGCGGCTCCCGCGTCCAGAACTGGGACGAGGGGAGGTGCCGATGGGATACGGGACCGAGGTGGGCTTCACCAGTCGCGGCTCATCGGATGCTCCTTTCCCGTCGGAGTCGTCCACAGGCGACGCGCCCGCGGTCGACGGTCCGGAAAGCCCGGTCGGCCGGGCCGACTCTGATGGTGGGCCCGCCACCCCGCACAACGACGGGGCCCCGGTCGAGGTCACCAGTCGCGGCTCATCGGACACTCCTCCCGAGGCGTCCACAGCGGACCCGGCAGCCACCGCGGATTCGGCCAACAGTGTGACGGACCGGCCGGGCCCGCGTCACGCGCGCAGGCCCAGCCTGTCCGACCTGCCCGCACCGGCCCGCGGCTACGTCCTGGCCTTCGAGGCGATCACCCTGGCCACGGCCTGCTGGGCCACGCTCACCGCCGCATCGGCCGACTCGCTGGACTGGCTGCGCTTCACCGTCCTGGTCGCCGCGGGCGCCACTCACCGCTGGCTCTCGCGGCGCACCGAGGAAACCCGCCGCGACCAGGCGGCGAGCGGTCCGCACATGGACACCAGCGTCGTGTGGATCCTGCCGGGCATGGTGCTGCTCCCGGCGTGGATGGCGGTCGTCGCCCTCATCCTGCTGCGCGTGCAGCTCTACCCGGTCGCCCGCAGACCCCTGTACCGCTACACCTTCGGCACGGCGGGCATCCTGCTGGCCGCGCTCGCGTCGATGGCCGTCATCCGGTTGGCGGGGGTGTCGGTCGACGCGGCGTTCGGCGTGGGGGACGCCGTGGCCCTCGCCGGGGCGGGGGCGGCGTACTTCCTGGTCAACGCCTTCGCCATCGCCGGAGTGATCGCCCTGTCGAGCAAGTCGGCCACCTGGGAGCAGGTGGCGGGCAGCCGCCGAGACAACCTCGGCGGCGCGTTGATGGTGTGCTTGGCCGTGATCGCCGCGCTCGCCACGGCGCACGCATGGATGGCTCCGCTGTTCCTGGTTCCGCTGCTGGCAGCGCTGGACTGGGGCGCGCTGCAGATCGAGACGGCTCGGGGGGACGCGCGCACCGATCACAAGACGCAGCTGCTCAACAGCCGGGGGTGGTTGGAGGCTGCCGCGCGCGAGGTGGTCCGGGCTCGGCAGGTGGCGGTGGCGGTGATCGATCTGGACCACTTCAAGCAGGTGAACGACACGTGGGGGCATCCGGCGGGTGACGCCGTGCTGCGCGCGGTCGGGTCCGTTCTGCGGGAGTCGACCCGGCACGGGGACGTGGTGGGGCGCTTCGGCGGGGAGGAGTTCGTGTTGCTGCTGCCGGACACGGACGCGGCGGCGGCGGTGGCGGTGGCTGAGCGGGTGCGGCAGGGGATCGCGTCGATGCGGGTGGAGGCGGCGGACAAGCGGGGGCGGCGGGTGATGATCGGGGGGCGGACCACGTCGATCGGGATCGCTGCCGGTGGCGGGTCTGGGGTGGAGTTGGAGAGGTTGTTGAGGGCTGCGGATGCGGCGTTGTATGAGGCCAAGCAGCAGGGGCGGGACCGGATTCGGACGGCTGGGTGATCGCGGTTCCGCGGTGGGGTGCGGTGATCGCGGTTCCGTTGTTGGCGCGTGGGCGGGGTGGGTGTCCGATGGGTTGGGGAGTGGGCGGGCGGTTATCGCGCCAGCATGTCCAGGTAGTGCTGGTTGTACATGATGCCCAGGACGTTGCCGAAGGGGTCGGTCACCGAGGCGGTGGTGAAGCCGGGGCCGCGGTCGGTGGGTGGGAGGTGGGGGGTCGCGCCGAGGGCCAGCAGGCGGGTGTGGGTGGTGTGGACGTCGTCGACGGCCCAGTAGATCAGGGCGCCGCCGGGGGTGGGGGAGAAGTGGCGGCGGTTGAGGATGCCCAGTTCCGCTTGGTGGTCGCCGATGCGGAACTCGACGTAGGCGGGGACGCCGTCATCGAACTCGCGGTGGAAGTAGGGGGCGGTGCCCAGGAACTCGGTGTACCAGGCGACCGCCGCGGGGACGTCGTCGGCGAAGTAGTTGACGGTGGCGAAGCCTCGCAGCATTGGTCTGTCCTCTCTCGTGGTGACTCCCATGCTCGCGGTTAAAGTGCTCACCGTCTGAGCACTTTCTGAAGGGCTTCTCGATGCGTGCGGATCGACTGGTGGCGGCGTTGCTGCTCATGCAGGCCCGGGGGCGGGTGAGCGCCGCCGAGGTGGCGGCTGAGCTAGAGGTGTCGGTGGCCACCGCTCGCCGCGACCTGGAGGCGCTGTCGGCCGCGGGCATTCCCGTCTACCCGCAGCGCGGCCGCGGTGGTGGGTGGTCGCTGGTCGGTGGGGCGCGGACCGACCTGACCGGGTTGTCCGCGGTGGAGGCGCGGGCGCTGTTCCTGCTCATCGGCCCCTCCGCCGCGTCTCCGGAGGCGAAGGCCGCGCTGCGCAAGCTGGTCCGCGCCCTGCCCGCCACCTTCCGGGCGGACGCGGAGGCCGCCGCGGCCGCCGTCGCCGTCGACCCGACGCCGTGGGGGGAGCGGGACCGGGAGCGGTCGCCGTTGGTGGGGCGGCTGCAGGACGCCGTCGTGCGCCGCGAGCGCATCCGCATCGGGTACACCGACCGGACGCGGCAGCGTGGTGAGCGCGTCGTGGACCCGTGGGGGTTGGTCGACAAGGACGACGTCTGGTACCTGATCGCCGGGACGTCGAAGGGGCGGCGGACCTTTCGCGTCGACCGGATCTCCGGGGTGGTGGCGACCGGGGAGGCGGCCGAGCGGCCCGCGGACTTCGCCGTGGGTGAGGCGTGGCGGGAGGTCGTCGGCGACGTGGAGCGGCGGCGGTCGCGGACCTGGGCCACCGTCGGCATCGCGCCGCGGTTCGTGCCGATCCTGCGTGACCACTTCGGACGGCACTGCCACGTCGACGACCCGGACGCGGCGCGCGTGCGGGTGGGCGCGCCGACGCCGCTGGACATCGCGCGCCAGCTGGCGGGATGGGGTGACGCCGTGGAGGTGCTGGAGCCCGAGCCGGTGCGCGCGGAGCTGGCGCGCATCGGCGCGGAGCTGTCGGCCCGGTACGGCTGAGGACGCCCGCGGGGAAGCGGGCGTCCTCAGCGCGCACTACGGTCGGGCGGTCGTCAGCGTGGAGCTGCCCGAGCCGCTGTAGGCGAGCACCACCCAGCGGTAGTAGCCCGGGCTCCCGTTGTAGGACACCGCCTCCGAGGCCGCCGGGGTCGTCCCGCCGGCCACCGAGGTCCAGGCCGAGCCGGACCAGCGCTGCGGGTACAGGTCGAAGTCGGCGCCCGACGGTCCGGTCAGACACGCACGGTGGGTGCCCGAGGACGTCGACTGGTAGAAGCTGCCGTTCGGCTGGATCTGCCTGCCGCCACCGGCCACCGAGCCCGTGTACGGGGTGGTCGACCCGAAGCGCGCCCCCCGGGCAGCCCTGCCGCCGCGGCGAAGCGCCTGGCTTCGGCGGTCGCGCCCGGCGTGGCCGAGACGACGACCGAGTTGGCGGTGACGTCCACCCGCCAGCCCACCAGCGTGCGCGGCGCGGTGGCAGCCGGGCGTCGAGCGCCGCCTTGGGCGAGTCCAGTGTGGACTCACTGCGGGCGGCCATGCCGACGGTGGCGCCCTCGGCGCGCGCGGCGGTGGTCTCCGTGGCGAGGCGGATGGTGGCCTGCTCGGCGGTCAGGCCGAGGTCACGCTGCATGGCGGTGTGCATGGCCAACTGGATGGCTGCCACCCGGGTAGGCAGGTGGACACACGCTGTTCAGTGGATTCGGACGCGGGTAATAGCACTTGTCCATAGCGTCCGGGGGATGCTCAGATCGCGGCGCGGTCGGTCTCCACGCCGAACATCGGGAAGCGCTCCAGGAAGCCCGAGTACCGCGGCCGCCGCGAGATGACGTCCTGGTAGGCCGCCCCCGCCAGCTTCACCAGCTGGTCGGCGAAGGAGGCGCAGGCGCTGTCGGGGTGCCAGCCGACGAGGTTGCGCCAGCGCAGCGGGTTGCCCGCGATCGGGACCGGCACGACGCCGGGCATCTCGCGGAACATCGGCTGGCAGAGCACGACGGCGTCGCCCGCCTCCACCATGTCGATGCAGGTGACCACGTCGGTCTCGTACAGCGTGCGCGGGGTGAAGCCCGAGCGCGCGCAGGCGGCGGCGAAGCACTCGGCGAAGCAGCCGTCGCCGGGCGTGGCGCCCCACTGCTCGCCCGCCAGCGCCGACAGCTCGACCTCGGCCTTGTCCGACTCGGGGTGTTCGGTGGACAGCAGCACGAACACCGGGTCGGTGCCCAGGGTGCGCCAGCTCAGGCCGGGCTGGGCGGGCGGCGGCGCGTCGCCGCAGACGCCGGCGAGGACGTAGTCCACGCGGCCGTCGGCGAGCATGGCGGCCAGCTCCTCCGAGGACCACGAGACGTGCGTGGTGACCTCCAGCTCCGGGTGCGCGGCGTTGAGCTGGTGCACCAGGCCGCCGAGCATGGGCCCGGTGGCCGAGCCCAGCCGCAGCCGGGCCGGGGTGTCACCGGGCAGCGCGCTGCTGTTGGCGAAGCGGGCGGCCTCCTCGCGCAGGCCGGAGACCGCGGGCAGCAGCAGCTTCGCCCTGGCGAGCACCAGCTCGCCGAGCGGGGTCGGGCGCGCGCCGCGGCGGTCGCGCTCGAACAGCGGGCCGCCGAGGGCGCGCTCGATGCGGTGGAGCTGGGCGGTCAGCGCGGGCTGGGCGAGTCCGAGCGCCGATGCGGCCTTGGTGATGCTGCCCGCCTCGGCGACGGCGCAGATGATTTTGAAGTGGCGCAGCTCCAGCTCCATGGGGCAACGCTAAGCCCGGCGCACCCATTGGCCAAGTCCCAACGCTGCCACGTGACCAGGTTGAGCCCCGCTGCGCAAAAGCGTCTGGTCTTGATTGAAGATGCGCACTAATGTGCATTTCTGAACAAGGAGGGTCGGTTGTACTACGCGCTGCGCTTCCAGGTGCTGCCCGGACCGGGCGTCCCCGACGACGCCGCCAGGGTCGTGGACTTCTGCGACGCCAACGGGATCGGCGAGGTCGTGCTGATCACCAACGCCGAGGAGCACTTCACCGGGGTCGGCGCGGACGAGGACCGCTGGTTCGACACCGTCGCCGCCGCCGTGCCCGTGCTGCGCGCGGGCGGGCTGGCGGTCAGCCTCAACCCGTGGACCACCGTCGGCCACGCCGACCGGGGCCGCCGCGACCGCCGCGGCTTCGCGCCCATGGTGTCCCCGCTCGGCGAGGTCGCCGCCGCGCAGGCGTCCTTCGCCTGCCCGCGCTGGCGCTCCTGGCTGGCCGCGCACTACGGCCGCTACGCCGCACTGGGCCTGCGCGTGCTGTGGCTGGAGGACGACTTCCGCTTCCACAACCACGCCCCGCTGTCCTGGGGCGGCGGCTTCGAGCCGCCGATGCTGGAGCGCTTCGCCGCGCTGGCGGGCGAGCGCGTCGGCCGCGCCGAGCTGGTCGCCGCGATCACCGCGCCGGGACGGCCGCACCCGTGGCGCGCGCTGCTGGCGCGCACCTGGTTCGAGGCGCAGTTGGAGGCCGTCGACGCGGTGCGCGAGGCCGTCGCGGGCCGCTCGGCGCTCGGCCTGATGAGTTCCACGCTCGGCGTCGCCTCCGTGGAGGGCCGCGACTGGCGGCGGCTGCTCGCCGCACTCGGACCCGGCGCCGTCCACCGGCCGCACTACGCCCCCTACGGCGACGCCGTCGGCCGGGAGCTGGCCTGGTCGGTGGCGATGCTGGAACTCCAGCGACCGCTGCGGCCCGAGGGCGTGGAAGTCGCCCCGGAGGTGGAGAACTATCCGTTCACCGCCTGGTCCAAATCCGACACCCAGACCTGGTCGGAGATGGTGGCCTGCGCGCTGTCCGGCGCGGACGGCCTGCTGCTCGACGTCGTCCCCTTCACCGCGGGCTCGCCCGAGCGCTTCCCCGCCGTCGGCGCGCTGCTGCGCGACTCCCGGCCCGCGCTGGAGTTCTGCGCGGGCCCGGCCGAGACCGTCGGCGTGGGCATCCCCTGGTACGGCGACGCCGCCCAGCACGTCCACGCCGACGGGACCCTGGACTCGCTGGCGCTCGACGCCACCCGGGCCGCCCGCTACCTGCTCACCAACGGTGTCCCCGTCCGCGCGGGCAGCGCGCCCGCCACCGCCGTCTTCGGCCTGCTGGCCCGCGCCGTCCCCGACACCGCCCTGCCCGCCCTGCTCGCGGGCGGCCTGCTGCTCGACGGCGTCGCCGCCGCGATCCTCACCGAGCGCGGGGCCGACCTCGGCGTCACCGTGCACGAGGTCGTCGACCGCGCCTCGGCGCTCTACTCGGTCGCCGAAGGGCGCGGCCGCACCTCGGTCAACCAGCAGCCCGCGCTCGCCCGGCTGCACGCCGGACCGTCGGCCGAGGTGCTCAGCACCGTCCGCACGCCCGACGGCGCGTACTGGGGCGACGCGCTGGTGCTGTCGGAGACCCCGCAGGGCGGGCGGGTCGCGGTGCTGGCCGCCACCGCGCCCGAGGACCTGCCCGGCTCCGACGAGCACCAGGCCGACCTGCACGCCGCCGTCGCCCACCTCGACCCCGGCATCCCCCTCGTCACCGGCGGCCCGCACCTGATCCCGCACGCCGCCCTGGTCGGCGGCAGGCTCAGGGTCGCGGTGGCCAACGGCTCCGCCGACCCCGCCACGCCGCGGGTGAGCGTCCCCGACCCGGCCACCACGACCCTGCTCGCCCCGCTGCGACCGCCCGGACCCGCCGGGCCGGTGCCGCACCGGGGGTGGGTTGTTTGGCAGTGGTGATCACCCGATCGGCGCAACTTCGCCGGAACCGCGTAATGCGGGCCGGGTTCGGCACTTCCGTTCACATCCGGCGGAAGGGACCAGGCGTGCACATCGACGCGGCCGTCTACCAGCGCGTGCTCGGCGACGAGCTGCGCAAGGCGCGCAAGCAGCGCGGGTGGACGCGCAAGGAGCTGAACGACCGTCTGCAGACCGAGATATCCCTGCAAACCCTCGCCACCTACGAGCTGGGCACCAGACAGTGCACAGTGGTCCGCTTCGTCGAGCTGTGCCTGGCGCTCGACGAGCAGCCGCACGAGCTGATCTCCCGGGTCCACGACCGCGTCTTCGCCGGGACGCCGGTCGGCCGCGCCCACGTCGACCTGCGCCGCGTCGTGCGCGACGGGCGCCCCGAGCTGTCCCCGCTGCGCCGCTGGGCCGCCGGGCGCCTGGCCGCCCACGTCGGCCCCGAGCCGCCCGTCGTGCACCTCGACATCGCCGCCCTCGACCGGCTCGCCGAGCTGTGCGGCCTGGAGGTCACCGAGCTGATCGCCCGGCTGCGCCCGCTCAGCGTCCCCGACCCCGACGCGCGGTGACCAGCCACGCCGCCGACCCGTAGAGCACGCCGCCATCGGTGAGGTGCGCGGCGACATCGGCGCGCAGGGCGGCGAACACGCGGGCCTTCAGCTCCTCGTCGTAGTCGGCGGTCACCGGGCCGAAGTGGGCGCTGAGGTACTCGTAGGCCTCGTCCACCGTGTCGCCGAAGCACATCGGCTCACGCACCTCGCGCAGCGCGACGTCCTCGAACCCGGCCGCCCCCACCACCTCCCGCACGCGCTCGGGGTCGCTGAGGGAGAACGGGCTCGGCGCGTGCGCGGGCGGCTCGGCGATCGGCCGCCAGCCCGCCAGCGCCGCGTGCACCGCGGTGCGGAACTCGTTGCGCTTCTGGGCCTGCCAGGTGATCAGCGCCAGTCGCCCGCCGGGCTTGAGCGCCGAGGCGATGTTGGCGAAGGCGGCCACCGGGTCGGCGAAGAACATCGACCCGTGCCTGCTGATCGCCACGTCGTAGGCCGCGGGCGGGAAGGGGTGCACCTGCGCGTCGCCCTGGACGAACTCGACGTCGTCCACCGTCTCCTCGGCCGCGCTGCGCCGGGCCAGGTCGAGCATCGAGGCGGAGAGGTCGACCCCCGTCGCGCGCGCCCCGCGACGGGCCGCCGCCCGCGTTGTCGCCCCGGTGCCGCAGCCGATGTCGAGTACCGCGTCGCCCGCGCCGACCTCGACGACCAGGTGCGGGAGGTAGCCCGCCGAGGCGCGGTCCAGCTGTGCCGCCCACCGCACCCAGAACTCGCCCATCGGCCCGTCCCAGTCCGCGCGCTGCGCGGCGTTGCCCGGATCGATCTCCACGGCCTTGTCCCCCATCGTTGTCCCCCATCGTTCTTGCCCGTCGTTCTCCTGCGGGCCTACGGTCGCGCGAACGCCGCCAGCAGCGCGCGCACGTGCGCTTCCTCGGGCACCGCCAGCTCGGCGAAGACGACCAGCGCCGCGCGCCAGTCCGCCACCGCGCCGGGCAGGTCGCCGGAGACCTGGCGGACCAGCGCGCGCACGTGCCGCGCCCGGCCGCGGGCCAGCCGCTGGCCCGCCCGCTCGGTCACCGCCAGGCTCTGTTCGGCGAAGTCGGCCGCCGCCGTGACCTCGCCCGCGTCCAGGAACCCGTGCGCCAGCTCGGTCAGCGCGCGGCCCTCCAGCAGCCGCATGCCGGTGTCGCGCATCAGCGCCAGCGCCGCCATGCCGTCGCGGATCGAGGACTCCAGGTCGCCGGTGCGGCGGGAGAGCACGCACAGTCCCGTCAGGACCGACGCCTCGCCGTAGCCGAAGCGGATCTCCCTGGCCAGCGCCAGCGCCTCCTGGTAGTGCCGGGCCGCCTCCGACCACTCGCCGGTGCGCTGCTGGATGGTGGCCAGCACGTCCAGCGCCGAGACCTCGTGCCTGCGCTCGCCCAGCTGCCTGGCCAGGTCGAGGGCGACCCGCACCCCCGCTGCGCTCTCGGTGAACTCGCCCTTGTCCAGGCCGGTCTCGGCCAGGCAGATCAGCATGGCCACCTCGCCGTGGCGGTAGCCGTAGCGCCTGCACACCGCCAAGGCGCGCTCGTAGCACTCGGCGGCCCGGCGCAGGTCGCCCAGCGCCCAGTAGGCCAGGCCGAGCCCCTGCGCGGCGGCGCCCTGCACCTGCCGGTGGTCGATGCTGGTGGAGAGCTCCAGCGCCTCCTGGTGCCGCTCGATGGCCGCCTCCGGCCTGCCCAGCGACAGCGCCACCGCGCCGGTGTAGTGCAGCGCCGCGGCCTCGCCCCTGCGGTTGCCGATCGCCCGGTTGATCGACAGCGCTTCCTCGTAGTAGGCCTCGGCCTGCGCGGGCTGGCCCAGCTGCGAGTAGGCGCGGCCCAGGTTGTGCAGCGCCGCCGCCTCCACGACCCGGTTGCCGGTGCCGCGGCTGAGCTCCAGCGCCCACCGGTGGTGCTCGACGGCGGAGGCGTAGTCCGACAGGTTGCAGTGCACCAGGCCCAGCAGGTCGTGCACGGACGCCTCGGCGTCCACGTCGCCCTCGGCGCGGGCCGCGGTCAGCGCCGCCGCGGCGGCCACCACGCCGTCCGCGCCGCCGCCGCGGTTGGCGAAGTAGCCGCGCATCGCCTCGGCGAAGCGCCACGAGTGCGCGGGCAGCCCGATCTCCGGCGCGGCGACGGTGGCGGCGACCAGGTTCGCGCGCTCCTCGTCCAGCCACGCCAGGGCCGAGGACTCCGTGCCCGGCATGGCGTCGGTGTGCGCGCCGGTCTGCCACAGCACCGCGCTGTGCGCGCGGATCTCATCGATGTAGTGGTCGAACAGCCGCTCCAGCGCCGAGATCCGCTCGCGCGCGGTGTCCTCGTCCTCGGCGCGGCTGCGCGCGTACTCGCGCAGCAGGTCGTGGAAGGCGTGGCGGCCCGCCGCGGACTCGCGGATCAGGTTGCCCTGCACCAGCACGCCCACCAGCCGGGTCGTCGCCGCCGGGGCCAGCCCGGCCAGCGCCGCGGTCGCCGCCAGGTCGACGTCGACGCCGGGGACCAGGCCCAGCAGCCGAAACAGCCTGCGCGCGGGCGGCACCAGCTTGTCGTAGGACAGGTCGAAGGCGGCCCGCACGGCCGCGGACTCGTCGCCGGCCACCGCCAGCCCGCTCAGCCTGCCCCTGGCGCGCAGCTCCCTGGTGTGGTCGGCGACGCTGTCGCCCGGGCGCACGGCCAGGTTCGCGCCCGCGATGCGCAGCGCCAGCGGCAGGTGCCCGCAGGTGTCGGCCAGCTCGGCGGCCGCCCTGGCCTCCCGGCGCGCCCGGCCCGCCCCCAGCAGGCCGCCGAGCAGGTCGACCGACTCCGCCGGGGCCAGCACGTCCAGCGGCACCGAGTGCGCGCCGTCGCGCGCGGTCAGCCCGGTGAGCCGGTCGCGGCTGGTCACCACGACGAAGCAGCCGGGGGCGCCGGGCAGCAGCGGACGCACCTGCTCGGCCGCGGCGGCGTTGTCCAGCAGCACCAGCACCCGCTTGCCGGCCAGCATCGTGCGGTACAGGCCGATCGCCTCGTCGCCGTCGACCGGCACCCGCTCCGGCGGCACGCCCAGCGCGTGCAGGAACCGCACCAGCACCTCGTGGGTGGACGGCGGCGTGCGCGAGGCGTAGCCGCGCAGGTCGACGCTGAGCTGCCCGTCGGGGAAGCGGTCGCGCACCCGGTGCGCCCAGTGCACCGCCAGCGCCGTCTTGCCGACACCCGCCGCGCCCGAGACCACCGCCACCACCGGGCTCGCCTGCCGGTCCGGGGCGGGCAGCAGCGCGCCGAGGCGGGCCACCGCGGCGGCGCGGCCGACGAAGCCCGGCGGGTCCGGCGGCAGCTGCGCGGGAGCGCGCTGCGCCGCCGGGCCGGGCTCGGAGGCGCGCAGCACCCGCAGGTGCGCGGCCCTGACCTCGGCGCCGGGCTCCACGCCCAGCTCGTCGCCGAGGCGGGCCCGCAGGTCGGCGAACACCCGCAGCGCCGCGGCCTGCTCGCCGGTCCCGGCCAGCGCCAGGATCAGCCGCGCGTGCAGGCCCTCGTGCAGCGGCTCGTCCCGCACCAGCGGGCGCACCCGCTCGACGGCCTGCGCCGGGCTGCCCAGCGCCATCGCCAGGTCGGCGTGGGCGAGGGCGGCCTGGCGCCTGCGGATCGTCAGCGCCACCGCCGACGGGTGCCCGCGCAGCCTGCTGCCCAGGTCGGCGAGCACGGCGCCGCGCCACAGGCCCAGTGCCCGGTCGTAGAGGCCCAGGGCGGCGGCGGGGTCGGTGTGGGCGCGGGCCTCGGCGCGGGTCACCAGGTCGTCGAAGGCGACCGCGTCGACCTGGTCGGGCACGGCGAGCAGGTAGCCGCCGGGCACCGACGCGATCGCGGTGCGGTTGCGCCTGCTGGCCGAGACCAGGGCCCGCCGCAGCCGGGAGATGTAGGTGTGGACCAGGCCGTGGCAGGAGTCCGGGGGCCGCTCGCCCCACAGCACGTCCACGATCTCCTCGCGGCGCACCGGCTGGTTGGCCCGCAGCGCCAGCAGGCCCAGCAGGGTGCGCTGCTTGAACGCGCCCAGCTCGACGTCGTCGCCGCCCTGCTGCACCCGCAGCTCGCCGAGCACCTTCACCGACAGCCGGGCGCTGGGCTGCTCGCCCGCCCCCGCGCGCCTGGTCAGCTCCTCGGGGTCGACGCCGACCGCGGCGGCCAGCCTGCGCACCGAATCCGGCCGGGGGCGCCCCACGGAACCGCGCTCGATGTAGCGCAGCGCACGTACGCTGACCCCGGAGCGCTCGGCCAGCTCCTGCTGGGTGAGCCGGGCCCGCAGCCGGTGCGCGCGCAGCACCTCGCCGATGTACGCGGCACGGCCGGCCATGGCTCCCCCTCCGATCGACAACTTGCCGCAAGGCGCTGGTGAAAAGTTGCCGGTTCGCTCATCCTAGGGCATTCCCGGCGAGCATTGGTGCAGGTAGACCGCACCCTTGCTGGACAACCTCCAGTTAACACCGAGTACAGGCCTGTTGCCAGCCGCGCGCACTAGCCTGGTGCGGGCGGGCGGCGTCCTGGGGGTGCGCCGCCCGCCTCGCCGGTCGCGGTTCTTCGCTAGCCTGCCTGCGTGGGGGGAACCACGGGTGTTGAGGTCGACCCGTCCGGAGGACGGGTCCCGATGCGCCTGCGCGTGGCCTGGCTGCTGCTGATCGTGCTGGTCGCGGGCGCCTACGCCGTCGTCGCTTCCCGTCCGCCGCGCCCGCCGCAGACCGTCGCGGCGAGCCCGGTCACCGCCGCGGTGGACGCCCTTCTGGACCCGCGTCCGGATCGCGATCCGACAGCCCTGATCCCGGCGGACTTCACCGCCGTCACCGGCGTCGCCTACCGCCTGCGCACCGCTCCCGACGGGACGCTGCGCGCGATCAACCCCGAGGGCGGCTGCTCGGCCCCATGGGGCGACACGGCCACCCGCTGGGACTACACGGTCGGCTGCCAGGCCCACGACCTCGGCTACGACCTGCTGCGCTACGCCGCCGCCACCGGCGTCCCCGTCGACGCCGAGCGCCGCCGCGCCCTGGACGAGCGCCTCTCGCTGGACATGCACGCCCAGTGCGCGCTCAACCCGCGCGACTCGGCCGGGCTCTGCCAGGTCGTGGCCTCGCTGTTCACCGTCGGCCTCGTCGTCAACTCCTGGCACCAGAGCTGGGGCCCGCCCGCCAGCGAGCCGATGGGGGTGTGGGGCCTGGTGCTGGCCATGGTGGTGGTGCTGCTGGCGGTGCGGCTGCCGGTCTTCCGGCGGCGGCCCCGGCCCGCGCCGCGTCCGCCGCCCGCGCCGGTCGAGGGGGCCGCCTACGTCTCCCTGGTCGGGGTGGGCGCCCTGGCCGGGCTGGTCCTGGCCGAGACGGCGCTCGCGTTCGCCCCGCCCGCCGCCGGGCCGGTGTCGGCGCTGTGGCCGATGACCTGGGCGCTGCAGCTGGTGCCGCTGTTCTTCTTCGCCTGCGGCCACTGCACCCTGCACGCCTGGCGCGCGGGCGGCGGCTACGGCCGTTACCTGGCCGGGCGGCTGTGCTGGCTCATCCGGCCGGTGTTCGCCCTGGTCACCGCGTGGCTGGCGGTCCCGCTGTCGCTGGAGCTGTTCGGCGCGCCGCCGGAGGTGGCCACCGCGTTCGGCAGACTCGTCGCGCAGCCGCTGTGGCTGCTGGGCCTGTCGCTGGTCGTCGTCGCCGCGGTCCCGCTGCTGCACGTGCTGCACCGCGCCGCCGGGACCGGCGCGGCCGCGTTCTGGCTGGTGCTCGTGCTGGCGCTGGAGCTGCTCGGGCCGGGCACCCTCACCGACTACGCGGCAGGCGTGGCGCTGGCGCTGCTCTTCGCCCAGCTCGCGCACGCCTACGCCGACGGCGTGCTCTGGCGGGTCCCGCGCCCGGTCCTGGTCGGCGTGGCGGTCTCGGCGCTCGGCGCGCTGGCGGCGACGACCGCGCTGGGCTGGGTCGATCCGATGCTCATCGCCGAGCCCGCGGGCACGCCCAGCTTCGTGCCGTCGGCCGCGGGGGTGCTGCTGCTCGGGCTCGCCCAGGTCGCGGTCGTGGCGCTGCCGCGGGTGCGGCGGGTCGGCGCTGCCGCCGAGCGCGCGGTGCGGATCGTGCGCACCGCGCCGATGACGGTCTACCTCGGCTACCTGTGCGCGGCGCTGCTCGTCGCGGGGATGGTCACCGCCGTCGCCGGGCCGGGCGTGCCCGCGGCGTGGCTGACGCGTCCGTCGACGCTGCTGGCCATCGGCCTGGTGGCCGTGCCCGCCGTGCTCGGCTTCCTGCTCTTCGAGTGGAAGTCCGCGCCCGAGGGCGGCTTCGCCGACGGTCTGTCCCGCTGGGATGGCGTGGCGGCGGCCCTCGGCGTCGCCTACGCCGCGCTCGGGGTGATCGGCTTCGCCGCCGGGCCGGGCTCGGCCGTGCTCGGGCTGCCGCTGGACCCGATGGCGGGCATCATCCACCTGTTGCTCGGGTGGTACCTGCTGCACTCGGTCCGCGTCGGCACCAGTTCGCTGCCCGGACCGTGGCTGCTGGCCGCGCTGGCCTGCGTGCCCGCGGCGTTGGCCCGGCCGAGCGCGGCGGGGTTCGCCCTGCACGGGGCCACCGTGGCGCTTGCGGCCGTGGCCGCCGCGGCCTGTGGCGCACGCCGCAAACCGCAGGTGGCCGACCGGGCGGACGCGAGCGTGTGTCAGGCTAGCGGGCAACCCGAGGGCGCTTGAGCACGTCTGTTCTTACGGGCCATGGAGGGAGTAGGGCGTGGAGTACCGGCCGCCGAGGTCAGGCAGTCGCGGGGGCGAGCGGCGCCCCGCCCCGCAGCCTGAGCGCCGTCCGCGCCCCACCGGCCAGCGCCCGGTGGAACAGCCCCGCCAGCGCGCGGGCGAGCCCCGGCAGCGTCCGCGCGTGGCCGACCTGCGCACCGAGCGCATCGCGCCCAAGCAGGCCCCCAGGAGCCCCGCCCGCAGGCCCGCCCCCCCGCCGCCGCCGCCGCGCGGCGGCGGACTGGTCGCTGGCAAGGTCGTGCTTGGCGTCGTCTCGGCGCTGGTGCTGGCCGCGACGGGCTACTACTGGCAGGTCGCCGACGACTTCTCCGACGGCCTGGCCACCACCGACGTCATCGCCGCGGGCCCGACCGAGCGGCCCGCCGACGGCGCGATCGACATCCTCATGGTCGGCATGGACAGCCGCACCGACGCGCAGGGCAACCCGCTGTCGGAGGAGCAGCTGCGGATGATCAACGCCACCGCCGAGGACGGCGTCCTGAACACCGACACGATCATCCTCATCCGCATTCCCAACGACGGCAAGAAGGCCTACGGCGTCTCCATTCCCCGGGACTCCTATGTGGACATCCCGGGCTACGGCACCCACAAGGTCAACTCCGCCTATGTCCGGGCGAAGAACCAGTCCCGCAAGGACCAGCAGGCCGCGGGCGTCAGCGACGAGAAGGAACTGGAGCGCACCGCCAACCGCGAGGGCGCCAAGAACCTCATCGCCACCGTCGAGGAGCTGACCGGCGCGACGGTCGACCACTACGCCGAGGTCAACCTGCTCGGCTTCTACGACATCACCAACGCCGTCGGCGGCATCGAGGTCTGCCTGAAGAAGTCGGTCAAGGACCGCTTCTCGGGCGCGAACTTCAAGGCGGGCAAGCAGACCATCAAGGGCGTGGGCGCCCTCGCCTTCGTGCGCCAGCGCCACGGCCTGCCCAACGGCGACCTCGACCGCGTGGTGCGCCAGCAGGTCTTCATGTCCGGGATGGCCCGCAAGGTCTTCTCCCAGGAGATGATCCTGCCCGGCTCGGACAAGCTGAGCGCGTTGCAGACGGCGATCAAGAAGTCCGTCGTGCTGGACGAGGGCTGGAACGTCATCCAGTTCGCCCAGCAGATGGTCAGCTTCACCGGCGGCGACCTGGAGTTCCTCACCATCCCGCACGGCCGCATCGACCTGGAGACCGGCGACGGCTCGGCCATCGAGATCGACCCGGCGCAGGTCCGCGCCTTCGTCGCGGGCCTGCTCGGCGACACCCCCGCCGCCCCACCCGCCGAGGACGCCGCCACCGCCAAGCCGACCGTCACCGTCTTCAACGCCAGCGGCCGCACCGGCCTGGCCGCCCAGGTCTCCCAGCAGCTCCAGTCCGCCGGCTACACCATGGGCGACCCCGGCAACGCCACCGGCCGCGCCGACACCGTCGTCCGTCACGCCGACGGCGAGTCGGCGGGCGCCGAGGGCGTCCGCAAGGCCCTGGGCGGCGACTACGCGGTCGAGCCGGACTCCAACCTGGCGGCGGGCCAGGTGAGCGTCCTGCTGGGCGAGGACTTCCAGTCCACCCAGTCCCTGGCGGGCGAGCGCCCGCTGACCCTCAACGGGGCCAGGGCCGCGGCCCAGCAGCCCGCGGGCCCGCCCTGCGTCAACTGACGCGGTCGCCCGGCCGGTCCGTGGACCGGGCCAGCCGCTGAGCCCCTGAAACGCGGACGCGGGCCACCCCCCGTCCGGGGTGGCCCGCGGCGCGCGGACGGATCAGAACTGGAGCGCCCAGCTGTCGATCCGGCCCGTGTCGGCGCGTGCGACGTCGCGCACGCGCAGCTTCCAGGTGCCGTTGGCGGTCTCGCCGGAGGCGTTGACCGTGTAGGTGGCGATCACGTCGTCGGCGGAGTCGGAGCTGGAGGAGTTCTTCAGCCGGAACGCGGTGCCGTCCGGGGCGACGAGATCGATCTGCACGTCGCCGCGGAAGGTGTGCAGGATGCTGACGTCGACCTTGAGGTCGGACGGGGCGTTGCCGCTGACGCCGGAAACCGTGATCGGGGACTCGACCGTGGTCAGGTCCGGGATCGCGACGTCGGTGCCGTTCTCGAAGCGGGGGTCGGGGTCGGGGTTGGTGCCGCCGCCCTCGCCCGCCAGGGTCCAGACCGAGTGGGCGATGGCGTCGCTGTTGCGGTCGAGGGCGGTGGCGTTGACGTTGTTCGTGCGGTCGCAGGAGCGGTGGTAGCACGGGTCGTAGGCCTGGCCGGACGTGCCGCCCCACTTCTGCGCCTGGGCCGCGGTCTTGATGCCCTCCGCGCCGGTGAACGTGCCGCCGACGGGGATGCCCGCGCGGGCGAACGCCGCGTGGTCGGAGCGCCCGCCGACCGAGGTCAGCTCGGTCTGCACGCCGATGGAGCTGAAGTAGCCGGTCAGCGTCTGCTGCAGCGCCAGGGAGCCCGCGGGCTGCCCGGAGGCGCTGTAGACGAAGTAGGCGGGGTTCGGCGAGCCGATCATGTCGAAGTTGAGGTAGGCGTCGATCTGCGCCTTCTCCGCGGTGCTCAGGCTGTTGACGTAGTTCGTCGACCCGACCAGGCCGACCTCCTCGGCGCCCCACCAGCCGAAGCGGATGTGCTTGTCCGGGGCGAGGTCGGCGGCGGAGATCTGCAGGGCGACCTCCAGCAGCCCGGCGCTGCCGGTGGCGTTGTCGTTGATGCCCGCGCCCGCGGTCACCGAGTCCAGGTGCGCCCCGGCCATGATGATCGCGTTCGGGTCGCCGCCCGGCCAGTCGGCGATGAGGTTGTAGCCGGTGGCGCCGCTGTAGGTGAACTGCTTGACCGAGGTGGTCCAGCCGGCGGCGTCGAGCTTGCCTTTGACGTAGTTCACCGAGGCGAGGTAGCCGGGCCTGCCGTGCGCCCGGTTGCCGCCGTTGTTGGTGGCGATGGTCTGGAACTGGTTGAGGTGGGCCTGCACGTTCGCCAGGGAGATGTCTGGCGCCGCCGCGGGGGCCGCGTTGGCCATCGGGACGAGGAGCAGCGCTCCGGTGAGCGCCACGCCGGCCGCGATGGGCAGGAGGGATCTACGGGACATGGTTGCTGCCTCCAGCAGGGTAAGGGGGACAACCGTGCTGGATCGTGACGCAGGTGGCGTTCACTCAGTAGGGGTCGAACGTGGGTTCTCATTGCCATTTCCGCATGTGGGAATCGGACACCCCGGACACGGCGGACCGTGCGGGTGCCCCGGCGCGGGGCCGCGCGGCGAGATTCCAGGGCGGGCCCGCTACGCCGCGACCAGGACCGGGCGGCGCGCGGCCGGGACCGCGACGGTCACCGGGCGGGCGGTGGCGCGCAGCATCCGCGCCAGGACTCCGAGTTGCAGCACGAACATCGAGCGCTGGAACACCCCGCGCAGGTCCTGCACGGCCTCGGGCATGACTCCGAAGTGGCTGGTGAGGAACAGCAGCAGGATCACGCCCGCGCCGAGCGTGCCGCGCAGCAGCCCGCGCCGGGCCGCGTCGCCGTGCGGCAGGCGGACGGCCACCAGCAGCGCGGCGACGGGGACGAGGAAGAACGCCACCCCCGCGGCGTAGCGGTGGATCTCGGCTGAGGCGGTCAGCGGCCCGCTCTCGTTGGTGGGGAACACCGCCACCAGCACGCAGCACACCGCGACCACGCCCAGAGTCCACCGCAGCGGGCGGTGCCCGCGCGCGGCGACGCCCACGCCCGCCGCGCCCGCGGCCATGCACAGCACGCTCGCGCCGAACATCCAGCCGTAGCCGTCCACGAAAACCAGCGCCGACAGCGTCGATCCGACGGCGTCGATCTGTCCACTCCCGACGATGTGCACGCCGAGCATGAGCACCGCCGACAGCACCAGGCCGGTATAGCCCAGCGCGAGCCCCCTGGAGCGCGTCGGCGCCCCGTTCTCCCCGTGAATGTCCACCCCGCCGACGGTCGCGGAATCCGCGGCCGGCATCCATCCGGAACACTCCCGAGAGGTCTCGGGGGTTACCCCTACCCCCGGTCGCGGCAGACCACCCGCATGGGTCTAGACCACCAAAGGGTGGCTCACTACTGTGCTCGGAGAACGCCCAGTACGAGCACCTTCGCGCAGGCGGGAGTCCCCATGCGGTGGCAGGCAGGCGACCCAGGACGATCGACGCTGGCCGCGACGGCGCTCGCCGTCTTCGCAGGCCTGGTCAGCGGGCCCGCCGCCGGGGCGTCGGCGCAGGCGGCCGACATCGCGGTGATCCCGCGGCCGGTGGTCCTCGAGCGCCCGGCCGGGGCCGCGCCGTACGTGCTGACGCGCTCGGCGGCCATCATCGCCCGCGGTGACGCGGTCGCGGTGGGGGAGCGGCTCGCCGAGCAGCTGCGCAAGTCGACCGGGTTCCGGTTGCCGGTGCGGCGAAGCGGACCGGGCATCCGGATCACCGTCGACCCGAGCGCGGACTACACCGTCGACGGCGCCGCGCCCGCCCCGGAGTCCTACGTGCTCGACGTCGACCGCCGCGGGGTGGAGATCACCGCGCGCACGGCGCACGGCGCGTTCAACGGCGTGCAGACGCTGCGGCAGCTGCTGCCAGCGTGGGCGGAGTCGCCGCGCCCGGTCGCCGCGGACTGGCGGGTGCCCGCCGTGCGCATCGAGGACGCCCCGCGCTTCGTCTACCGCGGCATCATGCTCGACGTCGCCCGGTCCTTCCAGGACGTGGCCGAGGTCAAGCGCCACATCGATGCGCTGTCGCGCTTCAAGATGAGCGTGCTGCACCTGCACCTGGCCGACGACCAGGGCTGGCGCATCGAGATCACCAACGAGGGCCGCGCGCCGGGTGACCCGATCGACTACACCGCGCTGACCCGCGTGTCCGGCAAGACCGCGATGAACCAGCAGGGCCACAAGTCCGAGCTGGGGCGCACCGGGTACTACACGCAGGCGCAGTACCGCGAGATCGTGCGCTACGCCCGCGAGCGGCACGTGACCGTCGTCCCCGAGGTCGACGTCCCCGGCCACACCAACGCCGCCCTGCACGCCATCCCGCAGCTCAACACCGACCGCTCGCTGCCCGCCCGCGACCCGGGAACCGGTGTCGTGGACTGGAACGGCACCGGCGCGGTCGGCTACTCCGCGCTCGACGAGCGCCTCGACCTGACCTACACCTTCGTCTCCCACGTCTTCCGGCAGCTGGCCGAGCTGACCGGCGGACCGTATGTCCACATCGGAGGCGACGAGTCGCACGCGATGGGCCACGAGCGCTACGTGGACTTCGTCACCCGGGCCGTGCCCGCGGTGCAGGCGGCGACCGGGGTCGGCACGATGGGCTGGACCGAGTACGCCGAGGCGGGTCTGTCGCAGGGCCCCGGCTACTGGGACGGCTCGGTCGTGCAGTACTGGATCGGCTCCGGCGACTGGGTGCGCGACTTCGTCGCCAAGGGCGGCAAGGCCGTGGTGTCCGCCGCCGCGGCGTCCTACTTGGACCAGAAGTACACCAAGGACACCCCGATCGGCCTGACCTGGGCCTGCAAGGGGATCTGCGACTTCCCCGAGTACTACGCCTGGGACCCGACCACCACCGTCTCCGGCGGCATCCCGGAGTCCGGGGTGCTCGGCGTGGAGGCCCCGCTGTGGTCGGAGACCATCCGCGGCGTCGAGCAGGCCCAGTTCATGGCCTTCCCGCGCGCCGCCGCCGTCCTGGAGACGGGCTGGTCGCGCGCCGAGCACAAGGACATCGCCGACTTCAGCCTCCGCCTGGCCCAGCAGGGCCCGCGCTGGACGGCGGCGGGCACCAACTTCTACGAGAGCCCGTCGGCCCGCTGGTCGGCCACCACCGCGGGCACCGACGCCGAGGTCCGCCACGGCCACCGCGCCGCCCACCCGATCGGCCTGGTGGCCGCCCCCGGCACCACCCTGTCGGCCGACGGCGCCCAGATCCTCACCCCGGGGACCCCGCTGACCGCGACCGCCACCTGCGCGGGCCGCGCCCTCCCTGTCACCTTCACCCAGACCCGCCCACGCGACGGCCTGCACAGCACCGGCCTCTACACCGCGACCGTCACCACCGCCTTCACCCGCCCCACTACCTGCGTCCTCACCCCGTCGGCGGGCCCGCCCAGCACGATCCGCGTCACCACCACCCGGCGCACCCCGGCCGACCCGGCACCGGCCACCCCCACGATCACCCTCCCGGCGACGGCGGCCGCCAACACCTGGGTCCCCCTCGCGCTGAGCGGCTTCACCCCCGACCACGTCGAGATCCGCCTCGACGGCGTCCCCGCCTACACCGTGCGCCCGAACGCCGCGGGCGTCTTCGCCCGGCACGGCCTCATCCCCGCCACGACGACCCCGGGAACCCGCACGGTCACCGCCGTGCAGGGCGAGCTGACCGCGACCACAACGGTCGAGGTCAGGTAGCTCAGAACAAGGGGTGGTTGCGCACCTCGGGCGCCAGGTCCGGGTGCTTGATCCCGCGCAGGGCCTGCTGGGCGGAGTTGTAGCCCTCCTCGCCGCCCGCCCAGCGCCACGCCCACGCCGAGGGCTTGCCCACGACCAGCCGCAGGTGCGGCTCGGACAGCTCCGGGCTGCCCATCGCCGAGAACGCCGCGGCGAACAGGTTGTGCGCCTCGATCGCCCTCGGGTGCGGGCGGGCCGCGGCGAGGTAGCGCTGCGACAGCTCGGCGATCTCGCCGGGGACGCCGGACCTGGGGTTGCGGAAGGTCTCCCAGCGGGCGTTCAGCAGTGCCCCGTCGGCGTTCTTGCCCGCGGCGAGGAACTCCGCCGCCTTCGCCCGGCACCCCAGGAAGTGCGCCAGCACGACCAGGGCGGCCCTCGGGTCGCCGGAGCCCGCGGCGCGGGCGGTGGCGCGGGCGAAGGCCAGCGCGTCGGTCGGCGCGAGCGTGGACACCCGGGTGCGGTGCCCGGTGTAGAAGGTGGGGCACCGCTTGGCGACCCGGCCCCACACGGCGTCGGCGTCGGCGGGGCGCAGGCCCGCCACGATCGACAGCGCCAGCTCGTGGGGCACCGGATCGGTGTCGACGTCCTCCGCGGCTTGGGCGAGCAGGCCGAACGAGCGGCGCTGGTAGGCCGCGGCCACCTTGAGCGCGTTGGGGTCCAGCGGCCCGTCGGCGATCACCCGCGCCTCGCGGAGCGCGACCGCCCCGGCCAGCAGCACCAGCTCCGGGTTGACCTCGTCCATGGCCAGTTCCAGCACCCGGTCGCCCGCGCCCACCAGGCGCTCGGCCAGCACCTCCAGGCGCAGCGAGCGGACCTCCGGCTGCTCGCGGGCCTCGGCGAGCACCGCGCAGGCAGGCCCGATGTCGCCGTCGGCGAGTTCGGCGAGCGCGGCGTCCAGGGTGCGGTCGTCCCACGCGCGGTCCCAGGACGGGTCCGTGGAGTTGTCCATCGTCGGTCCTCAGAGGTACTTGGCGGCGGCGGCCTGGTAGGCGCGCTCGCCGCCGATGTGGTCCCAGGGCGAGCACAGGTGGTCGTCCATGGCCCGCAGGTGCTCGGCGGCGTGGTCGGCCTGGCCCAGGGCGCAGAACACGACGGCGAAGATGTTGTGCGCCCGCGCGGTCTCCGGCAGCGCGGCGGGTCCGGCGAGGAACCTCGCCGAGGCCGCCACCAGCTCGTCCCGGTGCGGGCGCGCGTACCGGGCGAGGCTGACGTCGTGGTGCATCGCGCCTTCGAGCACGGCGTCGGCGATGACGGCGATGGCCGGGTGCCCGTCGGGGACGAGACCGACGGTCTCCCGGGCGAAGGCCAGCATGGCGGCCTCGTCACCGTCCCACTTGGGCGCCAGGGTCTGCAGCCTGCACTGCACGCCCACTGTGAGCGTGCGTCCGCGCCGCGCCAGCTCCGCCCAGATGTCGTCCTTCTCGGCGCGCTCGAACTCCAGGCCGCGGGCGACCGGGTCCAGCTCGCTCCACGGCACGGGGTCCTCCGGCAGCAGCTCCGCGGCCGCCCGCAGCGGGCCGATCGTCCGCGCGAGGTGGCTGTGGAAGACCGCGAACCGCTGCCTGCCGACGGTCGAGGCCCGCCCGGAGCCGCGCACGGCCCAGGCCTCCTGGACGAACACCGCGCCCGCCAGCAGCAGCAGATCAGGGTCGTTCGCCCCGGCCAGGCCGGTGATGTCGTCGCCGTGGCCGATCAGCGCCTCGGCCAGCTCCCCCACCCGGAAGACCCGGATCTCCGGCTCGGCCCGGCACTCGATGAGCACCGTGCGCGCCGCGTCCAGGCGTCCCTCGACCGCCTCGGCCACGGCGGCGTCGAGGACGGCGTCCGGCCAGTTCCTGCCGGTCGTGACCGTGCGCGCCGCACGGCGGTTCCTGCGCAGCC
Organism: Actinokineospora guangxiensis; assembly: GCF_042657845.1. NCBI lineage: Bacteria > Bacillati > Actinomycetota > Actinomycetes > Pseudonocardiales > Pseudonocardiaceae > Actinokineospora > Actinokineospora guangxiensis. The sequence continues at coordinate 180,705 of NZ_JBHSKF010000009.1, forward strand.
AGCCCATGGATGTCGCACTCCTGCCCGCGCCGGGCCCTGCCCGCGCGTCCCCCGGTGGCCCCGACGCCACCGCCCCAGATCGGGTCGGCTGACCCGAGGCGAGAACGTATCCCACGGCAGTCCGGAGTGGAAGCGCCTATCGGCCGAGCGCCGCCACGTGCGGTTCGGCCTGCTCGGGGGAGGACATCGCGGTGAACGCGGCGGCGAAGAGCCGGTGCGCCTGCGGGGTGCGCGGGTGCGGGCGGGCGGCGGCGAGGAAGCGCTGGGACAGCGCGGCGATCTCGGTGCGGATCGGGCTGGCGGTGCGGCCGAAGTACTCCCAGGCGGCGTGCCGCTCGGCGCCGTCGCCGGTCTTGCCCTTGGCGCGGTAATCGGCGGCCAGGCGCGCGCACAGGCGGAAATGGGCGTGGGCGACCAGCGCGATCCTCGGGTCGCCGGAGCCCGCGGCGCGGGCGGTGGCGCGGGCGAAGGCCAGCGCCTGCTCGGCGGGCAGCAGGTCCAGGCGGGTGCGGTGCGCGGAGTACAGCCGCGGGGCGCGGCGGATCGCCCGTTCCCACGCGCGGTCGCGCTCCTTCGGGGTCAGCACCGCGGTGACCCACTGCAGGAGGTCGTGCGGGACGGGGTCGGCCTCGATGAGCTCGGCGGCGTGGGTGAGCGGGCCGACGGCGCGGCGCAGGTAGGCGTGCACCATCCTGGCCGTCGGCTCAGCCGCCCGCTCGCCGGGCGCTTCGCCCGCCGCCGACTCGGCGATCACCTTGGCCTCGCGGACCGCGACCGCGCCCGCCAGCAGGAACAGCTCGGCGTCCACGTCGTCCATGGCCTGCCCGGTGATCCGCGCGCCGTGCCCGACGAGGTGCTCGGCCAGCACCTCGACCCGCAGCGAGCGCACCTCCGGCTCGGCGCGGGACTCGGCCAGCACGGTGCGGGCCGCGGTGAGCGCGCCCGCGAAGTCGGCGGGCAGGTCGGCGGAGTCGTCCAGCGACGCGGTGGCGGCGGCCAGGGCCGGGTCGTCCCAACCGGTCACAGGAACTTCGCCACGGCGCGCTGGTAGGCGGGTTCGCCGCCGACGCGGTCCCACGCGACGTCGAGGTGGTCGTTCATCGCCCGCAGGTGCGGGGCGGCGTGCGCGTCGCCCATGGCGGCGAACACCGCGGCGAAGGCGTTGTGCGCCCACGCGGTCTGCGGCATCGGGCGGGTGCCCGCCAGCAGCTTGGCCGAGGCGGTCGACAGCTCCGCGCGGGCGGGCCTGGCGTACTTGGCCACCGGGGCCTCGGCGTGCGCGGCCCGCTCGAACTGGGCCTCGGCCAGGATCGCCGCGGCCGGGTGGCCCTCCGGCGCGGCCGCGACCGCCTCCCTGGCGAAGGCCAGCATGTCGGCCTCGTCGCCGCCCCAGCGCGGGGTCAGCGTGGTGAGTCTGCGCTTGACCGCGACGGTCAGCGTCGGGCAGCGGCGCGCGACCTCGGCCCAGACGTCGTCGCGCTCGGCGCGGGCGGCGCCGAGGCCGCGGGCCACCGGCTCCAGCTCCGCCCACGGCACCGGGTCGTGCGGCAGCAGCCGGGCCGCGGCGCGCAGCGGGGCGACGGCGAGGGCGGCGTGGCCGCGGAACACCTTCTCGCGGGTGGCGCCCACGACCGCGGCCGAGCCGCGGATCGTCCACGCCTCCCGGGAGAACACCGCGCCGCTGAGCAGCAGCAGGTCCGGGTCGCCGACCCCGGCCACAGTGGCGACCCCGTCACCGAAGCCGACGAGCGCGGCGGCCAGCTCGCCGACGCGGAAGGCGCGGATCTCGGGGAGGTCGCGGCACTCGGCGAGCACCGTGCGCGCCGCGCCGAGCCTGCCGTCCTCGGCTTCGGCGACGGCGGCGTCGAGGACGGCGTCCGGCCAGCCGCGCCCCCGCGTCACCGTCCGCGGGGCGCGCCGGTTCCTGCGCAACCACCCCATGGCCGGGCACGGTACAGGTGATCGTCGGACGGCTGCCCGCAGCCCTCACCGCACCCGCGTCACCGCGAGGCGACCAGCCGCGCGTAGCGGGTGCCCGCGGCGAGCAGGATCAGCCCGGCGGCGATGAACACCGCCACCCGCGCGATGCCGTCCAGCGCGGACAGGTCGAACAGGACCAGCTTCGCCACCGCCGCGCCGACGAGCGCGAGCCCCGCCGCCCGCAGCGGCGTCGTCTCGATCCCCTTGGCCAGCAGCACGAGCGCGGTCGCCGCCCACAACACGGTGATCAGCACGTGCCCGACGAGGAACCCGGTCCGGTCGGGCACGGCCAGCAGCGTCGCGGTGAGCACGAGCGCGGCCGCGCCGTAGAGGGCGAGCGCGCCCGCGCTCAGCCACGGCCCCATGCTCCTGGCGGGCGACGGGATCGCCCCGGCCCGCCACGCCGCCCACGGCACCGCGACCGAGACGGCCAGCAGCAGCGCGGCCACCGCCAGCGCCCCGGTCCTGGGCACGCCCGGCTCGACCAGCAGGTGCGGCGGGATGTCGATGGGCAGCGCCCGCAGCGCGCCGAGCACGGCGAAGCCGGTCGCGCCCGCCAGCGTCACGCGGTCCCGGGTCCGCCAGGCGGCGGCGGCCAGCAGCAGGCCCTCGGCCAGCAGCACGCTCGTCATCACCGAGCCGTCGAAGTGCATCGCGGTCGCCTGGGCCACGGCCACCATGCCCGCCACCCCCGCGACCGGCTTGCCCAGCAGCACCCACACCGCGATCAGCACGGCGCCCGTCGCGGCCGCGATGACCGCGCCGCGCGCGTCGACGAGGACCGCCGCGGCCAGCAGCGTCGGCACGACGGCCACGGCCTGCGACGCCTGCGCCGCGACGTCCCCGGGAACCCGGTGCAGCCGCCACAGCGCGAGCACGACCGCGACGGCGGTGACGGCCAGCGCGGCCGCGGTGTTCTGCCACGTCGGCCCCACGACCCCGGAGGAGCCGATGGACGCCAGCACGGGCGGCACCCGCGCGATGAGCACGGTCGTCGGCCAGCGCAGCGGGGAGGCGGCGATGGTGCAGACCAACAGGAAGGCGACCAGCGTCGGGTCCGGCCCCCCGGTGATCACCGGCGCGCACACCGCGGTCGCCACGATGACCGCCGTCGCCAGGTGCTCGGAGTCCCACCGCAGCGCCAGCCAGATCCCACCCGCCGCGACCCCGACCGCCGCGCCCAGCCCCCCGAGCACCGGCAGGAACCCATACAGCGCGGTAGCGGCGATGACATCCAGGTAGAGCACCGCCAACCCGGTCGCCGCCAGCGCGAACGCCCCCGTCCGCGCCGCAGGCACCCGGTGCAGCCGCACCCCGACCCCCACCAGTCCCACCCCGAACGCCGCCCCGACCAGCACCCGGGGCACCGGCCCGAGCCACCCCCGCTGGATCGCGAGCACGAGCAGCAGCACCACACCGACGAGCGTGATCGCCCCACCCACCCACGCCAGCACCCGACTGCCCGCCCCCTCCGCGCTGAGCATCTCCCCCAGCGTCTTGCGCGGCGGCCCCGGCGGCACCGGCGGCGGCGGTGCCCACCCCGACGGCGGTCGCACCCACGCCACCGGCGGCACACTCGGATAGGGCACAGGCCCCCCGGCCCCGAACCCCGACGACCCGCCCCCTGCCGCGGCACCCACCGCAGACGCCTCCCCGCCCGCACCTGTCCACAGCCCCGATTCCGAGGCGGCCGCAGCCCCTTCCCGCTCGATAACCTGGCGGCGGGGGGCCGGATGCCCGGCGGCTAAATCGGGAGGCTCGGCGGTCGCGGGCGCGGCGCCCAGGGTGCGCAGCTCGGTGCTGACGGCGGTCAGCCGCCTGCCGAGGTCGTCGACTTCGCGGGCGAGGCTGAGCAGGGATTCGGTCATGTCGCCAGCCTGACCCGGCAGCCGCCCCGCGCAGATCCGTAGCTCTACTCAAACCCCGATAACGATTCTTGTGTGATAACTTCCTTACGTAATGAAGATCTCACATGATGATGAGCCGGTCTGGAAGGCGCTCGCGCACCCCGTGCGCCGGGCGGTGCTGGACGTGCTGCGGGCGGGGCCGCGCACGACCGGCGAGCTGGTCGCCGAGCTGGAAGCCGACCGGCACGTGCTGATGCAGCACCTCGGCGTGCTCCGCGCGGCCGACCTGGTCGTGGTGGAGCCGCGCGGGCGGCGGCGGGTGAACCACCTCAACCCGGTGCCCATCCAGCGCATCCACCGCCGGTGGGTCGCCGAGTTCGAGCAGCCGTGGGCCGCCGCGCTCGTCGGGCTGAAGGACAGCGTCGAGCGCGCCGGGCCGGACCGAGAGGAAGGCGAGGACGTTGGCTGACAGGGAACTCCTCCACGGCGTCACCATCGCGGCCCCGATCACCGCGGTGTGGGCCGAGCTGACCAAGCTCGACGGCAAGCAGCGCGCCATGATGGACGCCGTCCTGGACTCCGCGCTGGAGGTGGGCGCCCCGCTGTACTACCGCTCGCCCGACGGCACGCGCGTCTTCGTCGTCGGCCGCGTGGTCGCGCTCGACCCGCCGCGCCTGCTGTCGCACACCCAGCGCCTCACCATGCGCGACGACCCGTGGACCCTGGTCACCTGGGAGCTGGCCGAGGTCGACGGCGGCACCCGGGTGACACTGCGCAACTCCGGCTGGCCGCAGGACGCCACCAAGCTCCACAAGGTCGACGCGACCTGGAAGGGTGTCCTGGCCGCGCTCAAGGACGTGCTGGAGAACGGCGACATCGGCGCGGGCCTGAAGCTCCAGTACGCCATGATGCGCGCCTTCATGTGGGCGATGCCCGCGGGCACCAAGAGCGCCAACGTCCCCGAGCCGCCGCCGATCCCCGCGGGCTGACACGCCAGAAGGCCCGGTCCGAGGACATCGGACCGGGCCTTCTGGGAGTGCGCCGCCAGGGACTCGAACCCCGAACCCGCTGGTTAAGAGCCAGCTGCTCTGCCAGTTGAGCTAGCGGCGCTCGTTCTGACGGGAGAAAAGTTAGCACAGGGACGCGGCCGGTCAGAAATCGGGGGGTGGGTCGGGCAACCTGACCGCGCGCGCATACGTCCTACCGCTGTGCGGCACACTTGTTCGCACAGGTCAGAGTGAGGAAAGTGGGGGAGTATGCGGGGACGTACCGCCGTGGTCGCCGCCGTGCTCGTCGGACTGGCGGGGTGCACGTCGACGCCGGAATCGCAGGCGCCTGCCGGGCAGCAGGGGGATGTGACGACGACCACCACGACGACACCGCCGGAGCCGTTCAGCCTGAAGCTGACCCCGGCGGACAAGTCCGAGGACGTCGAACCCGGCGCCCCGGTGACCGTCGCCGTGGGCGGCGGCCTGCTGACCGAGGTCGTGCTGAAGAACGAGGCGGGCAAGGTCGTCAAGGGCGCCCTGTCCGGCGACGCTCGCACGTGGACGTCGTCGGAGCCCCTCGGCTACGGCAAGACCTACACCGCGACCGCGACCGCGCAGGACGCCGAGGGCAAGCCGAAGGAGTCCACCTCCACCTTCACCACCGCCCAGCCCGCCCGCACCTCGACCCTGTCGATGAACCCCCTCGACGGCCAGAAGGTCGGCGTCGGCCAGCCGCTGGCGTTCTACTTCAGCACCAACATCCGCGACAAGCCCGCGGCCGAGAAGGCCATCAAGATCACCACCGAGCCCGCCGCCGAGGGCGCCTACTACTGGTTCGACGACAGCACCGTCATGTGGCGCCCGCAGGAGTACTGGAAGTCGGGCACGAAGATCACCATCGACGCCCGCATCTACGGCAAGCACCTCGGCAACGGCACCTTCGGCGCCGAGGACCGCAAGGCCACGGTCACCATCGGCGACGCGGTGGTCATGAAGGCCGACGGCAAGACCCACAAGATGACGGTGTCGATCAACGGCAAGGTCGCCAAGACGATGCCGATCTCGATGGGCAAGCCCGGCTACGAGACCCCGGTGGGCACCTACGTGGTCATGAGCGAACACACCGACTACACAATGGACTCCTCGACCTACGGCGTCCCGACGGACGCGGCCGAGGGCTACCGCACGCACGTCGAGGTGGCCACCCGGATGTCCAACAGCGGCATCTTCTACCACTCCGCGCCGTGGTCGGTGGGGGACCAGGGCAAGCGGAACGTGAGCCACGGGTGCATCAACGTGTCCACGGAGAACGCGCGGTGGCTGCAGAAGATCTCGTCGAAGGGCGACGTGATCACGGTTTCCGGCTCGGGCGGCCCGAAGCTGGAGGTCTGGGACGGCCTGGGCGTGTGGCAGGTGCCGTGGGAGACCTGGAAAAAGGGCGGCGCGAAGTAGGACCTGGAACAGCAGGAACGCGAAGGGCCCCCGGCCGGGACAGCCGGGGGCCCTCGCTCGCGTCTACCGGTTTACGGCAGAGCGCCGGTGTAGCCCTGGATCCAGCTCTTGAACACCGTCACGTCACCGTAGATGGACGGGGCGACGGCGCACTGGGAGCCACCGCCGGAACGGCTGGTGGCGCCGATCAGCTGCCACGCGCCGCCGACCGACTTGATCTGCGGGCCACCCGAGTCGCCGTAGCAGGCGCCCGCGCGGCCGCCCGGGTTGCTGGTGCAGATCTCGACCGAGCCGGAGATGCCGGAGCAGCCGCTGTCGCTGACGATCGAGGTGTTCAGCTCCTGCAGGGTGATGGGAGCGCCGCAGGCGCCGCGGACCGGGCAGGTCTGGCCCCAGCCGATGATGCGGGTCGCGGTGCCGACCGGGCCCGCGGTGTCGGCGATGCGGACCGGGGCCTGGCCGACGCTGGTGCTGAGCTGCACCAGGGCGATGTCGTACGGGCCGCGGTAGGACGGGTGGATGATGATGCGCGAGGCCCGCGCCACCGTGCCGCCGCTGGTGCGGTTGGTGGTGCCGATGCGGGCCTGCGTGCTGGACGGGGACCTGCCCTGCACACAGTGGGCGGCGGTCACCACCCAGTTGGCCTTGATGAGCGAGCCGCCGCAGAAGTGACCGCCCGAGGTGGACTGCAGGGAAACCATGAAGCTGTAGGTCTGGGTGGCGTTGCCGCCCCCGACGATCATCGTGCCCATGTCGCTGTCGCTCGACGGAGGCGCGGCGGAAGCCGCGGTGGGCGCCGCGACGGCAGCCGCCGCCGCGATCAGGCCCACCAGCAGGGTGCGAATCTTCATTGCCTGGGACTCCTTCCATCCCCGGGGCCCTCGACCCGGCGATGCGACGGACGTTAGGAGTTCGACCGCTCGCTCGGCACCCGCTGACCGGTGTTCCCGATTGCCAGTCAACGATTCACCGGACTGGGAACACCGCCAAGCTCGCAGGTCCGCCCGGGCGCGGGCGCCAGACAGCGGATGATTCCCAGTTGGCCGATCACGCCCACTTTCGGTCGGTCGGGTCCCAGGTGCCGCCCCCGGGCCCGGCCGGCGCTCCAGCACATAGAGGGTCATCCGCTCTTGGGTGGTGCGCTTCTCGCGGCGGGCCCGGTTCCGCAGGTCGAGGTAAGCGCGGCCGTCGGGCGTCCCCGGGTGGGGCGGCTCATCCGGCGGACGCCACGGAGATGGCGGCGCGCACCGGGCCCAGCACGTTCATGGCGCGAGCCAGGTCCAGCAGGGTGCCGGGGCGGGCGTCGCGGCGGCGCAGGTAGCGGCGGAGTGCGCCGAGCGCGATGTTCTCCCCGAGGCGCAGGCGCAGGCGCATCATGTCGACGACGGTGCGCTCCGGTCCGTAGACCCTGACCGGCTCGCCGGGGGCGGCTTCCACGGTGGACGCGCCGAGGTCGAAGGTGGCGGTGGCGAAGCGGAAGACCTCGGTGGGCGGGTAGTCGATCCGTGGCGGCCGGTGCCCGCGCGGCACGGCGATCTGCACCTCTGCGGGGATCTCGTCGGTCAGGTCGTGCACTTGCAGCGCTGACACGCAGCACACCGCGGCCGCGGGCGTCCGGTGGGCGACGGCCAGCAGGTCCGGCCAGGTCGGGGTGGGCGCGTCCGCTCGGCGGAACACCCCTCTGGACAGCTCGACCACCTCGCCGTCGTCCCGCATCCGGTACAGCTCGCGCGGGTGCAGGCCACGCTCGCGCGCGGCGGCCGTGGTGAAGGTGGGGGGCAGCGGCCTGCTCATGGATAAGAATGTTGCCATGGAAGGGCCCAGTGGGGACGTTTCTATCCACTGCGGAGAGAGCGACCCGGGAAAGCGAAACGGCCCCCGGGGAACCGGAGGCCGCTCGACTGGGGTGAGTGACGGGACTTGAACCCGCGACATCCTGGACCACAACCAGGTGCTCTACCGTCTGAGCTACACCCACCATGCGCACGGCTGACCGTGCGGTAACCATGGTACCGGGTCTGGATACCGCCTTACGCCGGGGGGTTCACCCGCAGCGAGTCGGCGACCGACTTGGCCTCTTCGGTCGTCGGGCCGGGCTGGGGGACGAAGACGGTGCCGCGGTAGTAGCGCAGTTCGCGGATCGACTCCTGGATGTCGGCGAGGGCGCGGTGGGCGAGGCCCTTGTCGGGCTGGGCGTAGTAGACCCTCGGGTACCAGCGGCGGGCCAGTTCCTTGATCGAGGACACGTCGACCATGCGGTAGTGCAGATGGGCGTCGAGGGCCTGCATGTCGCGGGCGATGAAGCCGCGGTCGGTGGCGATGGAGTTGCCGCACAGCGGGGCCGAGCGGACGTCGGGGACGTACTGGCGGACGTACTCCAGGACCTTCTGCTCGGCGTCGGCCACCGTCAGCGTGGAGGCGCGGACCTCCTCGGTGAGCCCGGAGCGGGCGTGCATGTCGGCGACGACCTCGGGCATGGCGGCGAGGGCCTCGTCGGAGGCGTGGATGACCAGGTCGACGCCGTCGCCGAGGACGTTCAGCTCGGAGTCGGTCACCAGGGCGGCGATCTCGATGAGCGCGTCGTGGCCCAGGGAGAGGCCGGTCATCTCGCAGTCGATCCATACCAAGCGGTCCGTCACCCGACGTAGCTTAGCCGCACAGCCGACGGTGACCCTCCGCTGCCGCGCCGGTGTGCCGGTGTCCTTCCTCGGGCTGCGATCCAGCTCACCCCGACTTACGATCCCGCTGGTCAGCCGAGCCCGAGGAGGCACCCCACGGTGAGCAGCGCCCAGGAGATCGCCGCCGGATACGCCACCGAGGGGGCCGCGCTGGAACTCGGCTCGGTCGTCGTGGACGGGCAGGCCGACCCCGCCGCCGCCGTCCGCGTGCCGCTATCGATGGTCAACCGCCACGGGCTCGTCGCCGGGGCCACCGGCACCGGCAAGACCAAGACGCTGCAGGGCCTGGCCGAGCAGCTCAGCGCGCACGGCGTGCCCGTGGTGATGGCCGACATGAAGGGCGACCTGTCCGGCCTCGCCCAGGCGGGCACGGCCAACGACAGGATCACCGCCCGCGCCGCCGACACCGGCGACGACTGGGCGCCGACGGCCTTCCCCGTGCAGTTCCTCTCCCTCGGCACCGGCGGCGTCGGCGTGCCGGTCCGGGCCACGGTCACCGGGTTCGGGCCGCTGCTGCTGTCCAAGGTGCTCGGTCTCAACGACACCCAGGAGTCGACCCTCGGCCTGATCTTCCACTGGGCCGACAAGCAGGGGCTGCCGCTGCTGGACACCAAGGACCTGCGCGCCGTCATCACTCACCTGACCAGCGACGAGGGCAAGGCCGACCTCAAGGGCATCGGCGGGGTGTCCAGCGCGACCGCCGGGGTCATCCTGCGCGCGCTGGCCAACCTGGAGTCCCGCGGCGGCGAGGAGTTCTTCGGCGAGCCCGAGCTCGACATCGCCGACCTGATGCGCCTCGACGGCGGCCGGGGCGTGGTGAGCCTGCTGGAGCTGGGCAACGTCCAGGCCGACCCGGCGCTGTTCTCCACGTTCCTGATGTGGCTGCTGGCCGAGCTTTTCGAGGAGCTGCCCGAGGAGGGCGACCTCGACAAGCCCAAGCTGGTGTTCTTCTTCGACGAGGCCCACCTGCTCTTCGCCGACGCGTCCAAGGCGTTCCTGGAGCGCATCGAGCAGACCGTGAAGCTGATCCGGTCCAAGGGCGTCGGGGTGTTCTTCTGCACCCAGCTGCCCACCGACGTCCCCAACGCCGTGCTCTCCCAGCTCGGCGCCCGGGTGCAGCACGCCCTGCGCGCCTTCACCCCCGACGACCAGAAGGCCCTGGCCAGGACGGTCAAGACCTACCCCACGACCAAGCACTACGAACTGGATCAAGCGCTCACCTCGCTGGGCACCGGTGAGGCGATCGTCACGGTGCTCTCGGAGAAGGGCGCCCCGACCCCGGTCGCCTGGACCAGGCTGCGCGCGCCGCGCTCCCTGATGGACACCATCGGCGCTGACGCGATCCGCCAGTCCGCCGCCTCGTCCGCCCTGCACGGCAAGTACGCCGAGACCGTCGACCGCGAGTCCGCCTACGAGCGCATGGCCGCCAAGGTCGCCCCGCCCCCGCCCGCCCAGGCAGAGCCGTCCTCGCCGTCCTCGCCGCCCTCGCAGCCTCCGCCGCCTCCTCCCACGGAGGAGAAGGACGAGCCCGGCTTCTTCGAGAAGGTGATGGGCAACAGCGCCGTCAAGCAGTTCCTGCGCTCGGCGGCGGGCACGCTCGGCCGCGAGATCAGCCGCGGCGTCTTCGGCACGCGCAGGCGCAGGTAGTCCACTCGGCGTAGCAGGTGTGGCGGGTCGGCCCGCGATCGATCACTCTTGCGGGCATGGGAAAGGACGTCGACCAGACGGAGTTCACGCGCGCCGACCGCCAGCGCTTCCGGCAGAAGGTCCGGCAGTGCCTCGACGTGTTCGCGCGCATGCTGGCCGAGTCGAAGTTCGACGCGGGCAGGCCGATGGCGGGCATCGAGGTCGAGCTGAACCTCGTCGACGCCGACGGGCAGCCGTCGATGCGCAACGCCGAGGTGCTCGACGCCATCGCCGACCCGGCGTTCGTGCCTGAGCTGGGCCGGTTCAACATCGAGATCAACGTCCCGCCGCAGCGGCTGGAGCCCAGCGGGCTGGCGGTGTTCGAGCAGCGGGTCCGCGACGACCTCAACGCCGCCGAGGCCAAGGCCGCCGACATCGGCGCGCACATCGCGATGGTGGGCATCCTGCCGACGCTGCGCCAGCAGCACACCTCACACGCCGCGCTCTCGGAGAACCCGCGCTACCGGCTGCTCGACCAGCAAGTCTTCGCCGCCCGCGGGGAGGACCTGACGATCGCCATCGCCGGGGCCGAGCGGCTGGCCACCCAGGCGGAGTCGATCGCGCCGGAGGCCGCCTGCACGAGCGTGCAGTTCCACCTGCAGGTCGCCCCGGACGACTTCGCCCGGTTCTGGAACGCCAGCCAGGTGATCGCCGGGCCGCAGGTGGCGCTGGGGGCGAACGCGCCGTACCTGTTCGGCAAGCAGCTGTGGGCCGAGACCAGGATCGCGCTGTTCGAGCAGGCCACCGACACCCGCCCGGACGAGCTCAAGGCCCAGGGCGTGCGGCCCAGGGTGTGGTTCGGCGACCGGTGGATCACCTCGATCTTCGACCTGTTCGAGGAGAACGTGCAGTACTTCTCGGCGCTGCTGCCGGTCTCCTCCGACGAGGACCCGGCCGAGGTGCTGGCCCGCGGCGACGTCCCGGAGCTGCACGAGCTGCGCATGCACAACGGCACCGTCTACCGCTGGAACCGGCCGATCTACGACGTGGTGCGCGGTCGCCCGCACGTGCGCATCGAGAACCGGGTGCTGCCCGCGGGCCCCTCGGTGGTCGACACGATGGCCAACGGCGCGTTCTACTTCGGCCTGGTGCGCGGCCTGGCCGACCAGGACCGTCCGCTGTGGACGCAGATGAGCTTCTCCGCCGCCGAGGACAACTTCCACGCCGCAGCCCGCAACGGCATCGACGCGCGGTTGTACTGGCCCGGCGTCGGTGAGGTGCCGCTGACCGAGCTGGTGCTGCGGCGGCTGCTGCCGCTGGCCCACCAAGGCCTGGACGCCTGGGGCGTGGCGCCCGAGGACCGCGACCGGCTGCTCGGCGTCATCGAGCAGCGCTGCCTGACCGGCCGCAACGGCGCGACCTGGCAGGTGGCTACGGTGCGCTCGCTGGAGGAGTCGACGTCGATGGACCGGGGGCAGGCGCTGGCCGAGATGACCCGCCGCTACCTGGACCTGATGCACGAGAACCGCCCGGTGCACGAGTGGCCGACCTGAGGAGGAACGGCCCGAGCAGGCCCGGCAGGGCGTCGTCGGCCAGGCGCACCCCGGCCGATTCGCCGATGTCGGTCACCGCGTAGTGCCCGCTGCCCGCCGCGGTCACGGCGGTGACGGTGATGAGCCCGGCCCGGCGTTGAAACAGCGTCTGGTCGAAGCGCCAGCCGATGATGCCGGTGCGCTGCAGGGCCACCGTCCTGCGGTCCAGTGAGCCGTGCCGGGAGACCAGGTGGCGCTCGGTCAGCCCGTGGCCGAGGTTGCGGTAGCGGTCGAGTCCGATGAGGACGGCCAGCGGCGTCAGCCCGGCCGCGGCGGTCCACAGCGGCGGCCAGTCCGCCGTCGCGGCGAGCACGCCCAGAACGGCGGCCAGCGCGAGCGGGCCCGCCACGGCGCGCACGAGGCGGCGGGTGCGGGCGGCGGCCGGGTGCCGGGCCAGCGGGGCCGTGGTCGGGGTCTCGGGCAGCCGCAGGACCTCGGCGGCGACCCGGTGCGACTCGGCCCTCGGTGACGGCGGGACCAGCAGGCTGCCGCCCGCCTGGCGCACGCCGAGGCCGGTGGTGACGGCGGTGAGCCGGGCGCCGCGCGCGGCGCGCAGCAGCAGCGGCTCGTGCAGGGCGACCCCGCGCAGGCGCTGCTCCTCGATGGACACCGAGCGGGTGGTCAGCAGGCCGCGGCGGGCCCGGATGGTGCCGTCGGCGTGGCGGGTCAGGCGGAAGCCGTGGTTCTGCAGCGCGTAGGTCAGCAGCGAGGCGAGCGTGGACAGCGCGACCACGGCGAGGGTGGCGACCAGCAGCACGGCGGGCAGCGGCGTCGCGGTGACCCAGTCGGCCAGCCCCCGCAGCGCGGCGACCTCGGAGAAGCGCAGGTCCAGCTCGTTGACCAGGTTCATCCCGAAGCCGACCGCGACCGCGACGCCGATCAGGCCCGACAGCGACAGCGGCGCGTAGCGGTACCAGCGCCGGTCCAGCCGGGTGATCTCGGCCAGCTCGTCGGCGGACGCGGCCCCGCCGGGGGCACCGGCGGCGGGCTCGGCCGCCTGACCGGCGGGCGCGGCCCTGCGGCGCTGGAGGAACACCTCGCGCAGCCGCTCCGCCTCGGCGGTGGTGACCGCGTCGAGCGCGACGCCCTCGCCCGCCTGCCGCTCCTGGTGGCCGGTGCCGACGCGCACCGCGGACAGGCCGAACAGCCGGTGGCCGAGCTTGGCTGTCAGGTCGACGGTGCGGATGCGCTCGCGCGGGATGGACTTGCGCTGGCGGAACAGCACCCCGGTGTGCAGCTCGACCTGGCTGTCGGTGATCCGGTACTTCGTCGTCAGCCAGGCGAACAGGCCGTAGAGGATGATCAGGGCGACGGTGCCGACGCCGACGACGACCCGCCAGGTCTCCACGTTGCCGAGGAACACCAGCGCGAACAGCAGCGGCAGCAGGCCGATCAGCTCGTTGAGCGGCTTGACCACGATCATCCTCGGGTCGAGCCTGCCCCACTCCGGCGGCGGCTCGGCGACCGGCGGCGCGGCGGGCAGATCGGTCACGTCGCGTCCCCCGGCACCGCCTGCGTGGTGGCCGACAGCTCGTCCACGATCCGGGCCGCGACGTCGGTGTCCAGGCCCTCGATCTTCACCGGGCCCGCCGCCGAGGCCGTGGTCACCGTGACGGTGGCCAGGTTCAGCGCCTGCTGCAGCGGTCCGCGCTGGGTGTCGACGGTCTGGATGCGCGAGACCGGGGCCAGCCGCCACTGCTGGCTGACCCACCCGGAGCGGGTGAACACCGCTTCCGGCGTGGTCTCCCAGCGGTGCACCCGGTAGCGCCAGGTCGGCATCACCGCGGTGTGCAGCACCGCCACGCCGCCGAGCGCGGCGAGCGCCGGTCCCTGCCAGGCGTGGCCCGCGAAGGCCCACCACCCCGCGAGCGCGCCGAGCGCGACCACCCAGCCGATCGCCGCGCTCAGGGTCCAGTGCAGCACCGCCCTCTTGCTCACCAGGTTGGCCGGGGCCCTCAGCCGGTACACGCCGTCGTCCACGCCGACCAGTCTGCCCGTCGGCGAGGTCATCCGACGTCACCCCACGGGCGGAGCGGCCGTCCGCCGCGCGGCTATCGGCCGCGCAGCCCCCGCCACAGCGGCCGGACGACAGCGCTCACCAGCACCGCGGCCGGGTGCTCGGCGCGGGTGCGGGCCTCGGGCGCGGACTCCGGGGTCAGCCGGTGGGCGAGGTTGAGCGCCTGCCGGTGCAGCGCCGGGCTGAGCGCGCGCAGCAGCTCCAGGGCCAGCCCCTCCGGCCGCTGCACGACCTCGGCGGTGCCCTCCAGCGCGTCGATGATCATGCGGGCCGCGGTGTCCGGGGAGAACGCGGGCACGCTGCGGTAGGCGTCCGTCGCCTTGATCATCGGGGTGCGGACCAGCGGCATGCGCACCGAGCAGAAGGTGACGCCGTCGGCCAGCAGCTCGCGTCCCGCGGCACGGCCGAAGTGCTCCAGCGCGCCCTTGGAGGCCAGGTACGCGGCGAAGCGCGGGGTGTCGGACTGCAGGCCCATCGTGGTCACGTTGACGATCCGGCCGAAGCCGCGCGAGCGCATGCCCGGCAGCAGGCCCAGCGTCAGGCGCAGCGGGGCGAAGTAGTTCAGCGACATCGTGCGCTCGAAGTCGTGCATGCGGTCCACCGACAGGTGCACCGAGCGGCGGATGGAGCGGCCCGCGTTGTTGACCAGCATGTCGACCGCGCCCAGGTCCTTGACCAGCGCGTCGACCGCGTCGGCGTCGGTCAGGTCGCACGGGTGCGTGCGCGCCGAGCCGCCCGCGGTGGTGATCAGCCCGGCCACCTCGGCCAGCTCGTCGGCGCGGCGGGCGATGAGCAGCACGTGCGCGCCGCGCGCGCCGAGCGCCAGCGCGGTGGCCCTGCCGATGCCCGAGGACGCCCCCGTCACCGCGACCCGCCTGCCGCGCAGGCCGCGCCCGGCGCGCTCGGGGTCCAGGTGCTCGGACCAGTGCCGGACCAGGCGCGCGGCGTAGGTGGCGAACGGCGGCAGGCGCACCGCTCCCGCCAGCGCCGCCTCGGTGGCGGTGGAGTCGAACACTGTCGGCATGTCCAGGTGCGGCACGACCTCGGCCGGGACGCCCGTCTCGGCCAGGGCCGCGGCGAGCGCGGGGCCGGGCCGGAGCGCGGGCAGGCGCACCGGCAGGGTCACGGCGACGCGCGGCGCGCCGAGGGCGTCGGCGAAGGCGTTGTAGACCTCGGTGGTGGGCTGCCTGCCGTTGTGGGTCAGGTGGTAGGTCGTGCCGTTCGGGGCCTCGACGTGCATGAGGTGGGCCATCGCCTCGACCACGTAGTCGACCGGGACGACGTTGGTCGCGCCGAGGTCGGGCAGCACCAGCGGCAGCGCGCGGGGCAGGCGGGCGAGCCGGGCGATCGCGGGCAGGAAGTAGTACGGGCCGTCGACCTTGTCCATCTCGCCGGTGCGCGAGTCGCCGACCACGGCCGCGGGCCGGTAGATCCGGTACGGGACGCGGTCCTGCGCGCGGACCAGCTTCTCCGCGGCGAACTTGGTCGCGTGGTAGGGGGAGTGGTGGCGCTGGCCGAGGTCGAAGTCGCGCTCGGTGAACCGGCCGCGGTGATCGCCGGCGACCGCGACGGAGGACACGTGGTGGAACAGCCGCGCGCCCGCCGACGCGGCGAAGTCGACCGCGTTGGCGGTGCCGCCGACGTTGACCGCCTGGTTGTCGGCGGCCGCGGCGGTGAGGTCGTAGACGGCGCCGAGGTGCACGACGTGGTCGACCGGGGGCAGCGGGTCGAGGCCGAGGCCGGGCTCGCGCAGGTCGCCGACGACCGGCACGACGCGCTGGTCCCCGGCGGGCAGCTTCGGCAGGGACCGGGCCCGCACCAGCACGTGCACCGCGGTCGTCCCCGGTCGGGCGAGCAGCCGCTCGACCAGCCGTCGCCCGAGGAACCCGGTCGCGCCGGTCACGAAGTACGTCGTCATCCCGTGCCTCCTCGCACGGGATTCTGCCATTACCTACTCGACGGTAGGAAGTCCTGTGGCGGGTCGGGTCAGCGGTCGGCCTCCACCGAGGCGTCCACGACCGCGTCGCGCAGCGCCGCCCGCAGCCTGCCCACGTCCAGCGGTGAGAACACCGCCGTCTCCCCCGGCGGCGCGACGAGCACCACCCGCCCCTGGCGGACGAAGATCGTCACGTCCCGGCGCCGACCCGCGATGTCGCGGCAGTGGACCGTCCATTCCCGGCTGCTCACCGTGCCCCACCCTCTCTGCTCCCCGACGTGCTGTGTGCCCTGCCGCTAGTGCGACGCGCACGGTAACGAGCCGTGACGGGAGGAAGTGACGTCAATTCCGCGATCTGCCCGGGAATCGCCGCCGACCCGGCTGGACCGGCGCGATCCTGACCGTCTCCTGGGATCCGACCGGGTCGAAGCGCTCGGTCCGCGACTGCAGCACGTAGCGGCCCGGTCTGCGCTTGGTCGGCCTGAGCACCGCGAACGACAGCAGCCCCGCCCCGGACATGGCGGCGATCACCGCGGCCATCGGCACCGCGCTCGCCGAGTCCCCGATGCCGACCAGCGGCGCGGCGAGGCCGCCGATGAGGAACTGCACGAGGCCCAGCAGCGCCGAGGCCGTGCCCGCCCGCGAGCCGTGGTCGGCCATGGCGAGCGCGGTCGCGTTCGGATTGACCACGCCCAGGCTGGCCACCACCAGGAACATCGGTGGCAGCAGGTACGCCAGCGGCAGCTCCAGCAGCGCCGCGGCCAGCACGCCCCCGCCCGCCAGCGCCGAGAGCACCAGCCCGGCGGCGAGCAGCGCGCGCGGGCTGAACCAGCGCAGCAGCAGCCGGTTGAGCTGCGTGAACACCATCAGGCCCAGGGCGTTGGCGCCGAAGACGAAGCTGTACTGCTGCGGGGTCAGGCCGTGCAGCTCCTGCAGGACGAACGGCGATCCGGCGATGTAGGCGAACATCGCCGCGGAGACGAACCCGATCGAGGTCGTGTACGCGACGAAGGTGCGGTCGGTGGCCACCCGCGCGTAGGTGCGCATGATCCCGCGCGGGTCGGCGGGCCTGCGCCGCTGCGGCGGCAGCGTCTCGCGCAGGCAGACCGCGGCGGCCACCAGGAGCGCGACGCCGAAGTAGGCGAGCACCACGAACACGCCCGACCACGTCGACCAGCGCAGCACCTGCGCCCCGATGACCGGGGCCAGGATCGGCGCGAGGCCGGAGACGAGCATCAGCATCGAGAGGAACCGGGCCATCGCCGGGCCGGTGAACAGGTCGCGCACCGCCGCGCGGGCGATCACGACACCGGCCGCGGCGCTGACACCCTGCGCGAAGCGCAGACCCACAAGGGTGAAAACCGACGGGGCGATCGCGCAGAGCAGCGACGCCGCCGCGTACCCGATCAGACCAGCCAGCAGGGGCGCGCGCCTGCCGTAGGCGTCCGAGAGCGGACCGAAGACCGCCTGCCCGGCGGCGAGGCCGATCATGAAGGCGGTCAGGGTGAGCTGGACCTGGGCCTGGCCGGTGCCGAGGCGCTCGGCGATCTCCGGGAACGCGGGCAGGTACATGTCGATGGACAGCGGGCCGAAAGCGGAGAGTCCGCCGAGCAGGAGGGCCAATCGGACTCTCACCCATCGCGACGGTCCACTCACCCGATCAGTCTATGACCCTCGACGAACGAGGGTTACCGGCAGTCCGCTGTCTGGTCCACACTGGGTTGGTACATCCATCCGTCAGCACTGATCACCCTGGGATTCCCTTGGCGGGTCGACTGGGCACCCGGTCGGTGACTTGACAGACTGGGCGCCCCACACGCGCAAGGGGAGGGGGAGCCATGGCCCAGCCGGTCGACGCGGCCCTCGCCGACGCCGCGCGCCTCACCGCGGCGGGCCGGGCCCCGGCCGCCATCGAGGTCCTGCGGCCCGTCATCGCCGAGCACCCCGACCACCCGGGCGCCTGGTGCAACCTGGCCGCTGCGTTCCTGGACGTCGGCGAGCCGCAGCGCTGCCTCGACGCGGCCAAGCGTGCGATCACCCTGGGCGAGCCCGCCTGGGCGCACCGCCTGGCCAGCCTCGCGCTCACCGAGCTGGGCAGGCACGAGGAGGCGGCCATCTCCGCCCGCGAGTCGGCCCGGCGCACCCCCGGCGACTGGCGCGGCTACGTCGCCCTCGCCGAGGCGCTGGCCCCCATCGCCCCGGCCGACGCGCTCACCGCCGCCCGCCGCGCGGTCGCCATCGCCCCCGACGAACCCCGCACGCACGAGGTGCTCGGCGCCACCGCGGAGAAGGCGGGCGAACCCGACGCCGCGCGCGCGGCCTACCAGGACTCGCTGCGCATCGACCCGGGCAACGACGACGTGCGCGCCGCCCTGACCCGTCTGGGCAAGCCCCACCGCAACGGCAACAGCAACGGGAACGGGGCGCGCTTCGGCGATGTCCCGTGGGAGCGGGTCACCGCCTGGCAGGAGGCCGTCCCCGACGAGCCGGACTGGACGCTGGTCGAGCCCGAGCCCGAACCCGTCCGCGAGGAGCCGGGGCGCTTCAGCAAGGGACCCGGCCGCAAAGCCAGGCGACCGGCGGCCGCGGGCGCGACCCGCGCCGCCGCCCCGGTCGCCGAGCAGTCCGACGAGGTCCCCGAGCCCGACCCCGCTCCCGCGGTCGACGAGCCGCGGCCCGAGCCCGCCGCGGCCCGTCCGCGCCGCTCCCGCTTCGGGCGCTCCCAGCGGATCGGCCTGTGGATCGCGCAGCGGCGCGCGTCCGGTTGGCTGGCCGCAGGCGGGTTCGTCCTCATGATCGCGGGCATGCCGTCGCCGACCCGGCTGCTGGCGTGGTTCTCCGCGGCGCTGGCCGTGGCGGTGGTCGTGGTGGCGGGCATGGCGGTGTTCAAGCTCCCGCCCGAGATCCGCGCGACCCCGTCCTTCCTGTGGGCCCAGGACAGGCTGATGGCCGTCGGCGGCGCGCTGCTGGGCCTCGGCGTGGCGCTGCTGGCAGGCTGGACGCTGGCGCTGGCCTTCGGCGCGGGCGGGCTCGGCCTGCTCACCCCGGTGGTCATCCTCGGGCTGCTGGGCTTCGGCGTCGGCTCCCTCGGCATGTGGCGCATCCGCCGCCGCCGGTGACAGACTCGCGCCCGACCCGCCCCCGGACGGCAAGGGACCCGATGGCGCACTTCGGCGACTACCAGAGCGAGATCTACCTGCAGGGCCTCGGCGGCGCGACCCCGCCGTTCACCACCGACGGCGTCCGGCTGGAGGAGGCGGCCCGCGAGAAGCTGGAGCCGGCCCCGTTCGGCTACGTCGCGGGCGGCGCCGGGTCGGGGGCGACGGTGCGGGCCAACCGCGCCGCCTTCGACCGCTGGTCCCTGGTGCCGAGGATGCTGGCCGAAGCGACCGAGCGCGACCTGTCCACCACGGTCCTGGGCACCGCGATGCCCGCGCCCGTGCTGCTCGCGCCCGTCGGCGTCCAGTCGATCGTGCACCCCGACGGCGAACTGGCCACCGCGCGCGCCGCCGCCGCGCTGGGTGTGCCGATGGTGCTCTCCACGGTGTCCTCGTACTCGATGGAGGAGGTCGCCGAGGTCGGCGGCCCGCGCTGGTTCCAGCTGTACTGGCCCAACGAGCCCGACGTGTGCGCGAGCCTGCTGCACCGCGCCAAGGCCGCCGGGTACGAGGTCCTCGTCGTCACCCTCGACACCTGGACCCTCGCCTGGCGCCCGACCGACCTCGACCAGGCCTACCTGCCGTTCCTGCGCGGGATGGGCCTGGCCAACATCTTCTCCGACCCGGCGTTCCGCGCCGCTCTGGCCGCGCCGCCGGAGGACGACCAGCCGATGGCGATCCTGCGCTGGGTGTCGCTGTTCACCGGCCAGGACAAGAGCTGGGACCGCCTGGCGTTCCTGCGCGAGCACTGGGACGGCCCCATCGTCCTCAAGGGCGTGCAGCACCCCGACGACGCCCGCCGCGCCGCCGACGAGGGCATGGACGGCGTCGTGGTGTCCAACCACGGAGGCCGCCAGGTCGACGGCGCGGTCGCCGCGCTGGAGGTGCTGCCGGAGATCGCCGCGGCCGTGGGATCGCGGATGTCGGTGCTGTTCGACTCCGGCGTCCGCACCGGAGCCGACGTCGTCAAGGCGCTGGCACTCGGTGCGGACGCGGTGCTGCTCGGACGGCCGTACGTCTACGGCCTCGGCCTCGGCGGCGAGGCGGGCGTGCGCCACGTCTTGCGCGGCCTGCTCGCCGAGACGGACCTGACGATGGCGCTCTGCGGGAAGAAGTCCTTGTCCGAAGTGGACTCGACACTGCTCAGGTGAGCGCCCGGTAGGCGGCGATGACCCCGACCATGTCGTCGCCGCCCCGGCCCCTGGCCACGGTGTCGGTGAACAGGCCGAGGCAGACCTCCATCAGCGGCAGGGGGATGTCCCGCGCGCGAGCGGCGTCGATGACGAGGCGGTTGTTCTTGAGCACGTCGGAACAGGCCGCCTGCACGGAGAAGTCGCCGCTGACGACCTTGGCCGTCTTGGCCCGGGAAACGCCGGAGGACATCGGCCCCGCGTCGATGATCTCCGCCACCTTCCCGGCGTCGAGCCCGGCCCGTTCGGCGAAGCTGAACGCCTCGACCAGCCCGGTGGCCATGGTGATCAGGAAGGTGTTGACGGCGAACTTCATCAGCAGCGCGCCGGGCACCGGCCCGCAGTCGACCACCTTGGCGCACAGGGGTTCCAGCAGCGCGGTGATGTCGCGG
This sequence comes from Actinokineospora guangxiensis, assembly GCF_042657845.1. Lineage (NCBI taxonomy): Bacteria > Bacillati > Actinomycetota > Actinomycetes > Pseudonocardiales > Pseudonocardiaceae > Actinokineospora > Actinokineospora guangxiensis. Next base: position 201,562 of record NZ_JBHSKF010000009.1, read on the forward strand.
TCCCCGGAGACCATGGCGACGAGCTGCCCCGCTTCAGCGGGCCCGCGCGAGCCGGAGACGGGGGCTTCGACGTAGGCGCCGCCCGCGGCGGTGATGTCGCCGTGGAGGGCTGCGGAGTACTCGGCTGACAGGGTGCCCATCTGCACCACCGTGCGGCCCTTCACCCGTCCGGCGAAGGTGGGTCCGTCGCGGTCGAGCACGGCGTCGGTGGCGGGCTCGTCGATGAGCATGAGGAAGACGGTCCCCGCGGCGGCGAACACGTCGGCGGCGGTGTCGGCCCGCCTCGCCCCGGCCTCGACCAACGGCCCACACTTCTCGGCGGTCCTGTTCCAGACGGTGAGCCCGTGGCCCGCGCGGAGCAGGTTGAGCGCCATGGGGGTGCCCATGACGCCCAGCCCGATGAATCCCAGTTCGGTCATGCCCCGTTTCTACCGCGCCGCCGTGAGATCATGGGCGTCCTCGACGGAAGGGCGCTGGGTGCGGTGGCCGTGGTGGCGCCGGAGATCGCACACGACGAGGGTGTGCCAGGCGCGGGAGTTGTTCGGGTGCCTTCAGTGTCCTGCTGCCCATACGGTGACGGTGGCGATGGCGTGGTGGTCGGTGAAGCGGACCGACTCCAGGAACGCGACTGTGCCTCGCCGGGTGAGAAGGCAGTACGAGGCGTTCTCGGTGATGCGGACGCGGCCTGCGCCCGCGCGGTCGGCGAGGTCGGCGCACGCGGTGGCGGTGGGGTGGGTGGAGGAGGTCCATTCGGCGACCAAGCCGGTGGGGGTGGAGTACATGGAGCCCGCGTACAGCTCGCCCTGCGGGGTCATGGAGCCGACCGGGGGGACGAAGTCGACGGAGTAGGACGTCTGGGGGGAGGTGTCGCGGCGGGGCGGGGTGGTGTCGATGTTGGTGTGGTGCAGGGCGCGTTCGGCGGAGTAGGTCTGTTGGTAGGTGGGGGAAGCGGGCGGGAGAGCTGGGGGAGTGGTCGGTGGGGCGGTGAAGGTGGGGGTGGGTGGGTTGGAGGCGGGCGAGGTGGAAAGGGAGGAGGTTGGGGTGGTGGCGGGTGGAGGTGAGGAGGGGGCGGGTGAGGTTGCCGATGAGGGGGAGGGAGGCAGGGCGGCGGCGGGGGTGGTGGGTCTGGCGATGGTGACGGCGAAAACCAGGGCGGCGATCAGGGCGATGGCGACGAAGGCGAGTGCGGCGTAGAGGACGCGGACGTCGAGTTTCGGGGAGTTGACGGTGATGTCGCGGCCCGCCAGGTTGGCGGTGCCGGTGAGGTCGCCGCCGATGTGGGCCTTGTTCTCCACCTCGTCCGGGTTCCCCATGATCCGATGGTAGAGGTCACTTCGCCTCGGCGTAGCAGTCGACGATCACCGCCTGGAGGGGGAAGAGCACCGGGGTGGGGCCGAAGACCAGGGCGGTGGCCTCCTCCGCGGCGGCGGCGAACTCGGCGGCCACCCAGGTCGCCTGTTCGGCGGGGCAGTGGGCGATGACCTCGTCGTGCTGGAAGAAGACGATGGCGGCGGTGGAGGCGGCCAGGCGGCGGCGCAGGGCGGCCAGCAGGGTCAGTGCCCAGTCGGCCGCGCTGGCCTGGACGACGAAGTTGCGGGTGAAGCGGCCCCAGTCGCGGGCGGCGCGGCGGCCCGCCGACTCCTCGGTGGCGGTCAGCTCGCGCCAGGCGTCGCTCGGGGGTGGGCTGGTGCGGCCAAGGCGCGAGCGCACGACGCGGCCCTGTTCGCCTGCGCGCGCGGCCTGCTCGACGTACTCCACCGCCTGGGGAAAGCGTTTGCGCAGCACCGCGAGCAGGGGGCCCGCCTCGCCGCTGGTGCCGCCGTACATGGCCGAGAGCATGGCGATCTTGGCCCGGCCGCGGTCACCGGCGAAGGCGTCGGCGGCGAGGCTGGTGTACAGGTCCACCGACGCCGACACCTCGGCGAAGCGGCGGTCGCCGGAGAGCGCGCCGAGCACGCGCGGCTCCAGCTGGGCGGCGTCGGCGACCACCAGTGACCAGCCCGGATCGGCCCGGACCGCGGTGCGCAGCAGCTTCGGCAGCTGCAATGCCGCGCCGCCGCGGGTGGCCCAGCGCCCCGACACGACCCCGCCGACGACGTACTCCGGTCGGAAGCGCCCGTCCCGCACCCAGCTCTCCAGCCACGACCACCCGTGCGCGACGTACAGCCGCGACAGCTCCTTGTACTCCAGCAGCGGCTCCACCGCCGGGTGGTCGACCTCGCGCAGCACCCACGCGCGCGTGGACGGGATCTCCACGCCCTCCTTGGCGAACGCGGTGACGATGCTCGCCGGGGCGTCGGGGTTGACCGCGCGCCCGCCGAAGGCCGCGGTGATCCGGTCGGCCAGGGCGGCGAGCTTGGCCGGGCGCGCGCCCTGGGCCGGGCGCGGCCCGAGCGTGTCGGCCAGCAGTTCGGCGTGGACGTCGACGCGCCAGGGCAGGCCGTGGTGGGTCATCTCCGCGGCCGCCAGCGCACCGGCCGACTCCGCCGCGGCCAGCAGCCGCAGGCGGTCGGGGTGCGCCGTCGCGGCGGCGCGGCGCTCCTGGTCGGCGTGGACGGCGACCATGGCGTCGAGCACGTCGACCCCGGCGGGCGCGGTGCCGCGGTCGGGCTCGAAGAGGGTGGGCTGCTCGCCGCGCGAGAGCGGCCGGGGGTCGGGCGGCTCGGCGCCGCCGTGCAGGCGGGCCCAGGCGGCGGCGAGGTTGCGCGGGCGGCGCGGGGTCTCGGCGAAGTTGAGCAGCAGCGCCTCGGTGAGGGCGAGGTCGTGGCAGCGCCCGATCCGCACGCCGCGCTCCAGCAGCGGCGGGTAGAACTCCTCCGCGGCCTGCACGAGCCAGCGCGGCGCGCTCTCCCGTTCGACGCGTTCGACCCAGGCCGCGAGGTCGCCGACCGCCACCACCTCGCCTGCCACCTTCGCCCGGCCTCCGCCGTCCTCGGTCGGGCTCACCGCCACCAGCACGGCTCGATTGTGCGCCACCCCACCGACACAGTCCGCACCCCTGGATTTGTTCCGCAGGCCAGAGTTCCGCCGGCCCGGTTGACGGCCCCCGCCCCGCCGGGGCACGGTGCTACTGGCGAGTAGCTCCGTGGAGGTGGGTGTGACCGGCTTGGTGGGCAAGGCCGTGGTGGCGGTGCGCGGCGTCGAGGTCATGCGGAAGGCGGGCCTGGTCCCGCTGGCCCGGCCCGACCACGTGCTCAAGTCGGCGCTGGCGGTGCGCCGCTACGGTCCGATCGCGGGTGCGGCCCGGGTCGCGGCGACCCGGGACCGGGCGGCGGTGGGCCTGGTCGACGACCTGGGGCCGCTGACCTTCCACCAGCTCGACCTGCGCTCCAACGCCCTGGCCCGCGCGCTGGGCGAGCGCGGCGTCGGGGCCGGGTCGGTGGTCGCGCTGCTGGCCCGCGACCACCGGGGGGCGGTGGAGACCATGCTCGCCGCCGGGAAGCTCGGGGCGCGGCTGCTGCTGATGAACACCGGGTTCGCCCGCCCGCAGCTGGTCGACGTCGCCGAGCGCGAGGGCGTCACCGTCTTCATCCACGACGAGGAGTTCGCCGACCTCGCCGACGCGCTGCCCGAGGACATCCCCCGCTACCTCGCCTGGGGCTGCGCGGCGAACTCGCTGGAATCGCTGATCGCGGCCACGGACGACGCCCCGGTCCGCGCGCCCGCCGAACCCGGCGGCATGGTGCTGCTGACCAGCGGCACCACCGGCACCCCGAAGGGCGCCCCGCGCCAGGTCCGCTCCCCGCTGGCGGCCGCGCAGTTCCTCGACCGGGTGCCGCTGCGCGCCCGCGAGTGCACGGTGCTCGGCGCGCCGCTGTTCCACGCGACCGGGCTCTCGCAGTTCATCCTGTCCTTCGCGCTCGGCTCGGCGGTGGTGCTGCGGCGCAGGTTCGACCCGGAGACGGTGCTGGCCGACATCGCCGCGAACCGGGCGAGCGCGGTCGTGCTCGTGCCGACGATGCTCCAGCGCATCCTCGACCTCGGCCCGGACGTCCTCGCCGCGTACGACACGTCCTCGCTGCGGATCGTCTTCGTGTCCGGCTCAGCGCTGTCGCCGGAGCTGGGCAACCGCGCCACGAAGGCCTTCGGCGAGGTCATCCACAACCTGTACGGGTCGACCGAGGTGGCGGTGGCCGCGGTGGCCACGCCCGAGGACTGGAAGGCCGCGCCCGGCACCGTGGGCAAGCCCCCGGTCGGCTGCCGGGTGGTGCTCTACGACGCGGGCGGCAGGCCCGTCACCGAGCCGGGGGCCACGGGTCGGGTGTTCGTCGGCAGCGGCCTGAGCTTCGCCGGGTACACCGACGGGCGCACCAAGGACATGATCGATGGGCTGCTCTCCAGCGGCGACATCGGCCACTTCGACGCCGAGGGCAGGCTGTTCATCGACGGCCGCGACGACGACATGATCGTCTCCGGTGGGGAGAACGTCTTCCCCGGCGAGGTCGAGAACGTGCTGGTCGAGTACCCGGGGGTGGTCGAGGCCGCGGTGGTCGGCGTGCCCGACGAGCGGTTCGGGCAGCGGCTCAAGGCGTACGTGGTGGTGGGTGATCCGTCTCGGGTCACCGCCGACGACCTGCGCGAGCACGTGAAGGGGACGCTGGCGCGCTTCAAGGTGCCCCGGGACGTGGTGTTCCTGGACGAGCTGCCGCGCAACGCCACCGGCAAGCTCCTGCGCGGTCGGCTCAGCGCCCTGGGGTAGCGGGTCAGCGGATGGGGCGGTAGCGGACGTCGACCTCGCCGCCGCCTTCGCGGGCCAGGCGCACCGGAGCGGCGCCGGGGTTGGAGTACAGGCGGATTCCGTCGCCGAGGAGGACGGGGGCGATGTGCAGGTCGATCTCGTCAAGCAGGCCCCGGTCGAGGAGCTGGCGGCCGATGTCGGCGGAGAAGACCTCGACGTTCTTGCCGTCGGCGGCCTCCAGGGCGATGCGCACCGCTTCGGCGACATCGCAGTCGAGGAAGGTGACGCCCGCGACCGGGGTGGCGTCCTCGGGGTGGTGGGTGAGGACGAACAGCGGGCCCTGCCAGGCGCCGCCGTAGATGCCCGACGGGTCGGGGTAGGCGTCCCAGCCGTCGCGGCCGCCGAGCACCGCGCCGGTCGTGCTCGCGTACTCCTCGACCAGGCCGTCGCGGAACTCGGTGCCCGCCATCCAGTCCATGCCGTGGCCCGGGGCGGCGACGAACCCGTCCAGCGACATCGTGAAGTGCCAGAGCACCTTCCCGCCCGCCGTCTGCGGCTCCATGACAGCTCCCATCTGCTTGCGATTCGCAACCGGTTTCGCGACGCTAGTCAAGCCGATGGCGACTCGCAACCAATGGGAGGTGGCCGGTGCGGCAGCCCGATCAGCGCCTGCCGACCAAGCCGTCCAAAGTGGTCAGAAGCACCTCGGCGAGGGCGTCGAGGTCGCCCCGGCCGCGGCCGGTCCACTCGATGGTCAGCTCCTCGGCGAAGGCCCACCACGCGCGCACCGACAGCTCGACCACCTCATCCGGCGACTCCAGGCCCAGCGCGTCCAGGGTGCGCTCGGTCAGCGCTGTCTGCGTCTCGTCGTGCACCGCGCGGACCCAGTCGCCCTGGCCGCCGGCGCGGAACAGGCCGACGTACTGCGAGCGCCGCCTGGTCAGGAACGCGATGTAGCCCTCAACTATCGCGCGCAGCCGCTGCGGGCCCGGCGCGTCCTGGTCGACCCGGGTGGCCCGCAGCATCCTGCGGCCGGCCGCGCGCACCACCTCGACGTAGAAGTCCTGCTTGGTGGGGAAGTAGTGGAACAGCAGGCTGCGCGCGATCCCGGCCTCGGCGGCCACGTCGTCGACGGTGATGGCGTGGATCGGCCGGGTGGTCAGCATGCGCAGGCCGATGCCGACGAGCTGGCGGCGGCGGTCCTCGGCGGTGCGCCGGGTCCTGGTGGGCCGCGTCACCGGGGTCATGGTCCTCCTGCTGTTGAGCGGTGCTCGATAAGAAGGGTACCTTGTTGAGCAGCGCTCAACGAGGGCTCACCGAGGAGGACGCCGTGGATTTCGCCCGCTCAGCGCGCGCTGAGGAGTACCTGACCAGGGTGAACGAGTTCATCGCCACCGAGATCGAGCCCGTGGAGGCCGACTACCACCGCGAGCTGGCGGCGCTGGACGACCCGTGGACAGTGCTGCCGGTGATGCCCGAGCTGAAGGCGAAGGCGCGCGCCGCCGGGCTGTGGAACCTGTTCCTGCCGTCGGTGTCGGGCCTGTCCACCGTCGAGTACGCGCCGCTGGCCGAGGCGATGGGCCGCTCGGCCATCGCCCCGGAGGTCTTCAACTGCAACGCCCCCGACACCGGCAACATGGAGGTCCTGCACCTCTACGGCAGCCAGGAGCAGCAGGACCGCTGGCTGACCCCGCTGCTGGAGGGCGAGATCCGCTCGGCCTTCTGCATGACCGAGCCCGACGTCGCCTCCTCCGACGCGACCAACATGGCCGCCACCGCGATCGTCAAGGACGGCCCGGACGGCGGCGAGGTGGTCCTCAACGGCCGCAAGTGGTTCTCCACCAACATCGGCCACCCGAACTGCCGCGTCCTGATCTTCATGGGCCTGACCGACCCCGACGCCCACAAGTACCAGCAGCACTCCATGGTGCTGGTCCCGCTGGACACCCCGGGGGTCACCGTCGAGCGGATGCTGCCGGTCTTCGGCCGCCACGACGAGCCCTCCGGCCACGGCGAGGTCGTCTTCACCGACGTGCGCCTGCCGGTCAGCGCCGTCATCGCCGGTCCCGGCCGCGGCTTCGAGATCGCCCAGGGCAGGCTCGGCCCCGGCCGCGTCCACCACTGCATGCGGCTCATCGGCCTGGCCGAGAAGGCGCTGTCGCTGGCCTGCGAGCGCGCGACGACGCGCACCGCGTTCGGCAAGCCGCTGGCCAACCTCGGCGGCAACCGCGAGCGCATCGCCCAGGCGCGCATCGCCATCGACCAGGCCCGGCTGCTGGTGCTGCACGCCGCGTGGCGCATCGACACCGTCGGCGCGCAGGCCGCGCGCTCGGAGATCTCCCAGATCAAGGTCGTGGTGCCGAACATGGCGCTCGGCGTCATCGACATGGCCATCCAGCTGCACGGCGCCGCGGGCATGACCGACGACTTCCCGCTGGCCGCCGCCTACGCGGGCGCGCGCTCGCTGCGCCTGGCCGACGGCCCCGACGAGGTGCACCTCGGCGTGATCTCGCGCATCGAGCTGAAGAAGTACCTCCCGTGAGCCGCGTCCTGGTCACCGGCGCCGGGTCCGGGCTCGGCGCCGCGCTGGCCCGCGCCTTCGCCCGCCGCGGCGACCGCGTCCTGGTGACCGATGTGGACGGTGACGCGGCCGAGGCCGTCGCCGCCGACATCGGCGCCGAGCACCGGGCCCTCGACGTCACCGCGGCCGGGGACTGGACCGCCGCTCGCGCGTGGTGCGAGGAGTACTGGGCCGGGCTCGACGTGCTGGTCAACAACGCCGGCGTCGGCTCGGGCGGGCGCTTCGAGCGCGTCCCGGCCGAGGACTGGGACTGGATCTGGGAGATCAACGTGCGCGGCGTCGTGCGCGGCTGCGCGGAGTTCGTCCCGCTGTTCAAGGCGGCGGGTTCCGGGCACCTGGTCAACATCGCCTCCCTGGCCGCGATCATGAACCTGCCCGGCATGGCCTCCTACAACGTCACCAAGGCGGGCGTGCTCGCCCTGTCGGAGACGCTCAAGCACGAGCTGGCCCCCTACGGGATCAGCACGAGCGTGGTCTGCCCCGGCTTCTTCCAGACCAACCTCAACGACCGGCTCCGCACCCCGGACCCGGCCGCGCTCAAGCTCAGCCGCAAGCTGATGGCCTCGTCCCCGGTCACCGCCGACGACGTCGCCGCGCGGGTGGTCGCCGCCGTCGCCGAGCGCCGCTTCCTCGTGCACACCCACGCCGTCGGACGCCGCTCCCACCTGCTCAAGCGGCTGCTGCCCCGGCTCAGCGACCGGCAGGTGGCGAAGTACTGGGCCAAGATCCGGCCCGCGATGGAGAAGGAATCCCCGTGACCCGCAAGAACATCCTGATCACCGGGGCCAGCGCGGGCCTGGGTGCGGAGATGGCCCGCCAGTTCGCCGCCAAGGGCCGCGACCTGGCGCTGGCCGCCCGCCGTACCGAGAACCTCGACGGGCTCAAGGCCGAGATCGCCGCCAAGCACCCCGGTGTGCGGGTGGTCGTGCGCGCCCTCGACGTCACCGACCACGACGCGGTGTTCACCGTCTTCGGCGAGTTCCGCGACGAGCTGGGCGGCCTGGACCGGGTCATCGTCAACGCCGGGCTGGGCAAGGGCCAGCCCATCGGCACCGGTGGCTTCCAGGCCAACAAGCAGACCGCCGAGACCAACTTCGTCGCCGCGCTCGCCCAGTGCGAGGCCGCGATGGAGATCTTCCGCGCGCAGAACGCGGGCCACCTGGTGGTGATCTCCTCGATGAGCGCCATGCGCGGCCTGCCCAAGAACCTGACCACCTACGCGGCCACCAAGGCTGGGGTGTCCGCGCTCGCCGAGGGCATCCGCGCCGAGATGATCGGCAAGCCGATCGCGGTCACCGCCGTGCACCCCGGCTACATCCGCTCGGAGATGAACAGCCGCGTCGCCAAGACCCCGCTGCTGGTCGACACCGTGCCCGGCGTGCGGGCGATGGTGCGGGCGATCGAGGCCGAGCCGGGCAGCGCCTCGGTGCCGCGCTGGCCGTGGACGGTGCTGGGGTTCGCCATGCGGACCCTGCCGCTGGGCTGGGTGGCGAGGCTGTCGTGAGGGACGAGCCGGAGGCCGTGCGCGGCGAGGACGGCTTCGACACCGCCGCCGTGGACGCCTGGGTGAAGTCGGTGGTGGACGTCGCGGGCGAGCCGGAGGTCCGCCAGTTCCCCGGCGGGGCGTCGAACCTGACGTACCTGCTGGCCTACCCCGACCGCGAGCTGATCCTGCGCCGCCCGCCGGTCGGGCGGAAGGCGGCCTCGGCGCACGACATGGCGCGCGAGTTCCGGGTGCAGCGCGGGCTCAAGCCGGTGTACCCGTATGTGCCGACAGTGCTGGGCTTCTGCGACGACCACGCCGTGCTGGGCTCGGACTTCTACGTCATGGAGCGCGTCGAGGGCACGATCCTGCGCGGGGACCTGCCGCCCGGGATGGACCTCGACGCCGCGGGCGCCCGCGCGCTGTCCACCGCGCTGGTCGACCGGCTGGTGCAGCTGCACCAGGTCGACCCGGCCGCCGCGGGACTGGCGGAGCTGGGCAAGGGGCGCGGCTACGTCGGCAGGCAGGTCGCCGGGTGGACCTCGCGCTACGCCGCCGCGCGCACCGACAACGTGCCCGACTTCGCGACCGTGACGGCGTGGCTGGCGCGCGAGCAGCCCGAGGACGTCGCCACCGTCGTCATCCACAACGACTGGCGCTTCGACAACGTGGTCCTCGACGAGGACCTGGCCGTGACCGGCGTGCTCGACTGGGAGATGTCCACCCTCGGCGACCCGCTGATGGACCTCGGCGGCGCGGTCGCCTACTGGATCGAGGCGGGCGACGACGAGGTGTTCCAGCGGGCGCGGCGCCAGCCCACGCACCTGCCGGGCATGCTCACCCGCGCCGAGCTGGTCGAGCGCTACCGCGAGGTGTCCGGTACCAGCCCGGCGAACTGGGCCTTCTACGAGGTCTTCGGCCTGTTCCGGCTCGCGGTGATCATGCAGCAGATCTACTACCGCTACCACCACGGCCAGACCCACAACGAGCGGTTCAAGGACTTCTGGATGTTCGTGGGCTACCTGGAGTGGCGCTGCCGCGAAGTGGCGGGCGCATGAGCGTGGTCTACCTGGTGCGCCACGGGCAGGCGTCGTTCGGGCAGGCCGACTACGACGTGCTCTCGCCGGTGGGGGAGCGGCAGGCGAAGGTCGTCGGCGAGGAGCTGTCCGCGCGCGGCGTGCGGCCGGTGGCGGTGCTGGCCGGGACGCTGTCGCGGCAGCGGCGCACGGCCGAGATCGCCGTGGCCGCGGGTCTCGGCGGGGAGGTCGGCGAGGACGCGCGGTGGAACGAGTACGACCACCTGGGACTGGTCACCGAGCTGGTCGACCCGCTGCCCACCGACCCGCGCGAGTTCCAGTCCGCCCTGGACGCGGCACTGCTGGCCTGGGCGCGCGGCGAGCCCGCCGCCGCGGCGGGCACCTACGCCGACTTCGCCGCTGCGGGCGCCGCGGCCCTGGCCGCCGCGGCCGAGGGCGGCACCGCCGTCGCGGTGACCTCCGGCGGGGTGATCGCCGCCCTGTGCGCCGGGCTGCTGGGCGTGGGCCCTGAGGGCGTCGTGGCACTCAACCGCGTCGCGGTGAACGCCGCGATCACCAAGGTCGTCATCGGCCGCTCCGGCTCGACCCTGGTGTCCTTCAACGAGCACGGCCACTTCGAGGGCCAGCGCCGCGACCTGCTGACCTACCGCTGAGCCGACGGCGGCCCGGGTCGCACTCCCGGGCCGCCGCCCCCGATCGGTGAGATCAGGTCGAGTACCCCAGCACGCCCTCCACGATCTGGCCCTCGCAGTTCGCCGAGGCCGAGTCGAAGTGGTTGCCGTTGCTCGCGACCCGGCACCGCCGAATCGGGTGGTTGGCGCTGGAGGCGGGCGCGTCGGCCAGGTAGCCGATCACGCCGACGACCGTCGTGCCCTCGCAGTTGGAGGCCTGCGACGTCATGTAGTCCCAGCCGCCGACCAGGCACTGGTAGATCGGGTGCGTGCCCGGACCCGGCGTGGTGTTCACCGTGCCCAGCGCGCCTTCCAGCGGGTACCCGGACGGCGCCGAGGTGCCGCTGGCGTGGTCGCTGCCCTTGCGGTAGCGGTTGAGGGTGGCCTTGGCGGGCGGCTGGGTGCCGCCGCCGGGCACGAACAGCAGGCGGTTGGGCGAGCCGGCGCCCGGGTTCGTGATCACGTTCGGGGTCGCCGCGTCGATGATCGCGGCGCCCACCTGCGCCGGGGTCGCGCCCGGGTTGGCCGACAGGTGCAGGGCGGCGGCGCCCGCGACGTGCGGGGCGGCCATCGAGGTGCCGCTGATGGTGGTGATGGCGGTGTCGCTGGTGGCCCAGGCGCTGGTGATGGCCACGCCGGGGGCGAACAGGTCGGTGCAGGTGCCCCAGTTGGAGAAGGTGGCGCGCGCGTCGTTGCGGTCGGAGGCGTTGACCGTGAGCGCGGTCGGCACCCGGGCGGGGGAGAACCCGCAGGCGTCGGCGTTGGAGTTGCCGGAGGCGATGGCGTAGGTGACGCCCGCGGCGATCGAGTTCGCGACCGCGGTGTCCAGGGCGGGCTGCGCGCCGCCGCCGAGGCTCATGTTCGCCACCGACGGGCCGGTGCGGTTGGCCGTCACCCAGTCCACGCCCGCGACGACACCCGCAGTGGTGCCCGAGCCCGCGCAGTTGAGGACCTTCACCGCGACCAGCTTGACGCCCTTGGCGATGCCGTGCGCTGTGCCGCCGACGGTCCCGGCGACGTGCGTGCCGTGGCCGTGGCAGTCGGAGTTGTTGCCGTCGCCGGTGGTGTTGGTGCCCCAGGCCGCCCGGCCGCCGAAGTCGGCGTGGCTGACCCGGATGCCGGTGTCGATGACGTACGCGGTCACGTTGGCGGCGGTGTTGGGGTAGGTGTAGGAGTTGTCCAGCGGCAGGGTCCGCTGGTCGACGCGGTCCAGGCCCCAGGACGGCGTCGGGCTCTGCGTCCCGCTCGCGCTGACTTCGACGTCCTGCTGCACGAGCGCGACCCGCGGGTCGCCGGCGATCTTCGCCGCCTGCTCGGGTGTCGCGGTGACGGCGAAGCCGCGCAGCGCGTGGCTCCACACGTCGCGAACCTCGCCGCCGTGGGCGTCCACCACGGCGGCCGCCGCGCCGTCGGCGTCCACGCCGTTCTTGAGCACGACGACGTAGCTGTCGGGGACCGCCTTGGCGCCCGCCACGGTGACGACCTCACCGGTGGACTCGGCCGCCGCGCTGGGGGTGAGCGCGGAGGACACGGCTACGACGAGGGTTCCGGTGACGAGTGCCGCCAAGCCGGGTCTGGGACGTGACCTCAACGCTGCCCTCCTGAGGCATCGGGGAGTGGATCACGGACCATCCCGACGCTACGGACGAACCCCACGGGAGCGCACCGGTCGCCCCCGGAATACGGCCGAACAGAGCCGGGATTCGCCTGGGCGGTCCCGTGCGCTTTGGTCATGTCACACCAATCGCGCAGTCTGGTTCACGGAAGCACGACGATGTTGCCCACCTTGCGCCCGCTGTCAATGCGCCGATAGGCGTCCACAATAGCCAGTAGGTCGAAGGTCTGGTCGACGACCACGGTGAGTTCCTTGTCCGCCACCAGGTTCAGCAGGAAGTCGTAGTCCTCCACCCGTTCGGGCGCAGGCCCGGCGACGACGTTCCCGCGCGTCCGCAGCAGCTCCCCGAGTCCGGCGACGATGAGCGCGACGGTCCCGCCGGGGGCGAGCAGCCGCCGGCCCGAGGCGATCGACAGCGAGCCGACGGTGTCCAGCACGACGTCGAACCGGTCGGGGATCTCGGCGAGGTCGACGCGGGTGTAGTCGATGACGCGCTCGGCGCCCAGCCCGCGGACCAGGTCGGCGTTCGCGGCGCTGGTGACGCCGGTGACCGTCGCGCCGAGGTGGCGGGCGAGCTGGACGGCGCTGGTGCCGATCGCCCCCGACGCGCCGTTGACCAGAACCGACGTCCCCGGTCCGACGGAAGTCCTGCGGCGCAGGAAGTGCAGTGCCGTCGTCCCTCCGAAGAGGATGGCGGCAGCGTCCTCGTGGCTCACCGCGTCGGGCTTGCGCGCCAGCGTGGACGCCCGCACCGCCGCGTACTCGGCGTGCGCGCCCATCCGCGCGCCGGTCATCCCGCAGACCGCCTCGCCCACCGCGAACCCGTCGACCTGTCCGCCGAGTGCCACCACCTCTCCGGAGAGCGCGCCCCCCAGCACCGCGCGCCGGGGCTTGCCGATCCCGAACGCCAGCCGCGCGAAGAGTCCGAATCCGGAGGGGAACCGGGCGCCGCGGATGCGCGCGTCCGAGGAGTTCACCGCGGCGGCCCGCACCCGGACCAGCACCTCGCCCGCCCTGGGCTCCGGTCTGGGGACGTCGGTGACCCGCGCGACCTCCGGGGGGCCGTACCGGTCGACTACCGCTGCGCGCATGACTCGCTCCTTACACCTGTAAGCCTGGTCGCCACGGTAGCCTTACGTGCGTAAGAACCGCAAGCCGCACGGAGGACGGTCCGGATGCCCCAGCGCCCCCCGCTGACCCGCGCGCGCGTGGTCGACGCCGCCGCCCGCGTCGCCGACGAGGGCGGCCTGGCCAAGGTGAGCATGCGCAACGTCGGCCGGGAGCTGGGCGTGGAGGCGATGTCGCTCTACCACCACGTCAAGGACAAGGCCGCCCTCCTCGACGGCCTCGCCGACTGGATCTACACGCGCATCGACCTCCCCGAGCGCGCGACCCCCTGGCGTCCGGCGATGGCCGCCCGCGCGGCGTCGACCAGGGGCGCCCTGGCCGCCCACCCGTGGTCGCTCGCCCTGGTCGACACCCGCCGCGTTCCCGGCCCGCACGTCCTGCGCCACAACGACGCCGTGCTCGGCTTCCTGCGCCGCGACGGCTTCCCCCTGCCGCTGGCCACCCACGCCTTCTCCGCGATCGACGCCTACGTCTACGGCTTCGTCGTCACCGAGCTGAACCTCCCCTTCGACCCGGCCGGCTCCGTCGACGCCTTCGTCGACAACGTGAGCGCCCTCATCCCCGCCGAGCGCTACCCCTACCTCGCCGAACTCGTCGCCGCGCACGCCGAGGAGCGTGGGTACTCCTACGCCGAGGAGTTCGAGTACGGCCTGGACCTCATCCTCGACAGCGTCGAGGTCCGCCTGCGCGAGGCGGGCGGCTGAGCCTCAACGCGCGTCCGCTGCGGGTGGTCCACAGGCGGCAGGTCCGGATCTGGTGCAGCCAGAACGCGGTGGCGTCGCGCTTGTCGGCGATCGGCGTCGCGGGCGCGACCAACGAGTCCAGCGACGGCGGCTTTCCCGGCCGTGACCGCCGCTCACCGCGTCGTTGGGGAGTTCGGGGTGCTACCCGGCACTCTCGCGCCGTCCTGAGGAGTTCCGGTCGCGCTCGTAGAGTGGGTGGACGAGCGCGACTGGGAGGAGACGCCGATGCGCAGGCCCGCGATCGAACCGGTGGTCTGGAAGGCGCCGCGCGCCGGGCGCAGGCCCGCGCCGTCGCTGCCGGGGCTGACGGTGTGGCACGTCAACGGCAGCGGGGCCGAGGACGTGCTCGTGGACGACAAGGGCAACGTGTACACCGGGGTGGACGACGGCCGCGTGCTGCGCCTGACCTCCGACGGCCGCAGGCTGGACACCATCGCCGACACCGGCGGCCGCCCGCTGGGCATCGAGCACCTGCCCGACGGGCGCCTGCTGGTGTGCGACGCGCGGCGCGGGCTGCTGGCCGTCGACCGCACCACCGGCGCGGTCGAGGTGCTGCACCCGGCGGGCGAGGACCTGCACGTCTGCAACAACGCCGCGGTGGCCGCCGACGGCACCGTCTACTTCACCGACTCCACCCGGCGCTTCGAGCTGGCCCACTGGAAGGCCGACCTGCTGGAGCACACCGGGACCGGAAGCTTCCTGCGCCGCACCCCCGACGGCGCGGTCGAGACCCTGCGCACCGGGCTCCAGTTCCCCAACGGCGTCGCGCTCGCCCCGGACGAGTCCTTCGTCGTGTTCGCCGAGATGTGGGAGTACCGGCTGCTGCGGCTGTGGCTCAGCGGCCCGCGGGCGGGCGAGTCCGATGTCTTCGCCGACAACCTGCCCGGCTTCCCCGACAACATCTCCACCGGCAGCGACGGCAACATCTGGATCGCCTTCGCCAGCCCGCGCGACCCGCTGGTCGACTTCCTGCTGCGCACCCCGCCTGTGCTGCGCAAGGCGCTGTGGCGGGTGCCGCCCCGCCTGCAGCCGAAGGAGAAGCGCACCGCGTGGGTCCGCGCCCTCGACCCGGCCACCGGCGGCGTCGTGCACGACTTCTACGGCACGCCCGCCGACTACCACATGGTGACCGGCGTCCGCGAGCACGGCGGCCGGGTCTACCTCGGGAGCCTTGAGGAGCGGGCGGTGGCGTTCTTCGACGTCCCGTGAGCCCCGGTCGAGCCGGGCCGAGTGCCCGCGGGTGTCATAGCCTGGGCGCATGCCGAAGATCGCCACCGCCGAGCGCCCGGACCGCGAGCAGCTGACCGCCTTCCTCCGGGAGCGGTCGAAATGCGTCCTGGTCACCACCCGCGCCGACGGCTCGCCGCAGATGTCGCCGGTGACCTGCGGAGTGGACGCCGACGGGCGGCTGGTCGTCTCCACCTACCCCGAGCGCGCCAAGGCCCGCAACGCCCGGCAGCGGCCCGCGGTCTCGGCGTGCGTGGTCTCCGACGACTGGAACGGCCCGTACGTGCAGGTCTCCGGCCGCGCCGAGGTGCTGGACCTGCCGGAGGCGCTGGAGCCGCTGGTGGACTACTTCCGCGGCATCTCCGGCGAGCACCCCGACTGGGACGAGTACCGCGCGGCGATGACCCGCCAGGGCAAGTGCCTGATCAGGGTCGAGATCGACAGCTGGGGTCCGATCGCTACCGGGGGCTTCCCCGCTCGGCTCGCCTAGCCAGCACCCGGTCGAGCGCCAGCGCGCCGAAGGCGAGCGCCAGGAACAGCGCGGCGACGCCGAGGCTGTTGAGCAGCACGACGCCGTAGCCGTGCGTGCGCACGTCGACGAACGGGTACGGGTAGAAGTCCGCGAACGGGCCGCGCACCAGCGTGAACACCAGGTACAGCGCCGGGAACAGCAGCGCGTGGACGGCGGTGCGGACGCTGGTGAGCCCGCGCGGACCGAACAGCAGCCAGCCGAGCACCGCCAGCAGCGGCGTCGCGGTGTGCAGCAGCAGGTCGGCCACGTGCGCCAGGCCGCTCAGCTCGTAGAGCGAGCGCAGGATCGTGTGGTAGACGAGCCCGGTCACCGCGATGCCGACGATCCCGGCGAGCCTGAACGCCCGGAAGACGGGCCCCGACCGGGACGGGTCGCGGGCCAGCAGCGTGTGCGTCGCGCAGACGATCACGTTGGACTGGATGGTGAAGTAGCAGAGCATCGTGAAGACGCGCCCGGCGACGGTGTCGTCGGTGTCGCTGCCGCTCTCGGCTGACACCGAGACGACCGTTTGCGCCGCGAGCCCGGCGAAGGCGACCACCGCGGTGACGGCGAACCAGATGCGCTGCATGCGCGCAACGTAGCCCGGCTGGGCGGGCGGGGCTCGTCGCAACGGCGCAATTCGGCGATAAAGGTGTGAGATCGGTGGCAATCGGGTGCGGTGATCACCGATGCGGGGTACCTCGGTGATAGGTCCGTTATAGTTCGTGAGGCCCGACTGTTGTCGGGTTCTCCCTTGTGCCTGGAGGTCTGCTGGTGACGCGCTTGGCGGTGACCACCCGCAGCACGCGCTCCGCGGTCGTGGTGGCCGCCCGGGGGCGCATCGACCTCGCGGGTGAGCAGCCGTGGCGCGACCAGGTGGAGGAGGCGTGCGGCGAGAGTTCGGCCAAGACGCTCGTCGTGGTCGACCTCACCGACGTCGGCTATCTCAGCGTGGGGACCGCCCCGCTGCTGATCCGCGCCCACTACCACTGCCTGCACCGCGGCAGGCGGCTGCGCGTGGCCGTGCGGCCGGGGCCGGTGCTGAACACGCTGCGCCTGACGGGCGTGCACGAGATCGTCGCGCTCTGCCCGGACCTCGACAGCGCCCTGCGGCCGCTGGTCGCCTCCCGTTGGTGAACCGGGCATCATCCCGAGCGTGCCCCGCCCGATAGTGCGGCGACACGGTTATATTGAGCCGAACGTGTCAGGCGATAGGCGATTGGGTTATCGCCACGGCAAGATTCTGTCGCTTGGTGACGCGATGTCGTATTCCCACTCGATGGTGTGTCGCACGCATTGCGCCTCTTGTGCACACATCGAGTCCTCGCAGGTGATCACCGTTGGTGATCGTCTGGTGACTGCGGGTCTCCGCTGGTAGCCGTTGACACGGAGCAGTGACCTACCCGGAGAGGAACTTCGATGAACCGACACCTCGCACGGATCGTGGCCTGCGTCACGGCCGTGGGTGTGCTGTCCACGACGGCCACGGGTATGGCCGCCGCGAGCACCCCACCGCCACCCGCGGTCGACAGCAAGACCCAGCAGATCGTGGACCAGCTGGAGGACCTGCGCGTCCAGATCGACTCGGCGGTCAAGGCCGAGGACTCGATCGCCCTGCGCACCGCGGTCGACGCCCTGCGACCGGTCCTCGACGCCACCTACGACGTGGCCCGCAGCGACCAGACGGTCTACCTCGCCGACCAGGCCGACGCCACCGCCGCGGAGATCCAGCGCATCCTGCCCCTGGGCATCCCCAGCCCGCTCGACGCGGTGTTCGGGCTGGTGGGCTCGGTGCTGGGGCTGGTCGGCGGCCTGATCGCCACCCTGCTCGGCCTGCTGCCCATCCCGATCCCGGTCCCGATCCCGATCCCGGGCGTTCCCGCGCCCCCGGGCGGCGCCCCGGTGCCCGGCCTGCCCGGCGTTCCTGGGGTGCCCGGCGTTCCCGGCGTTCCCGAGGTTCCCGGCGTCCCGGGTGTGCCCGGCGTTCCCGGTGTTCCCGGCGTCCCGGGCCTGCCCGGCCTGCCGTAGTCCTGTTGGAGGAGTGGGCCGCCCGGCGGCCCCCGGGCCCGGCTCCCGCTCTGGGAGCCGGGCCTCGCCGTGTTCGTCGGTCGGGTGCCGCATACTCCGGCGCGAGGCGAGGGAGGCGGCGTGGCCGACGAGACGATCATGGGGTGGACAGCGGCGGCGCGGCTGGCGGCGGCGGAGCTGGCCGAGGGACTGGACGCCAGGCCAGGGGACGGCGTCTGGGCGCACGCGTCGCTGTGCGACGGCTGGACGGTGCTGGACGTGCTCGCGCACATGACCCTGTCCACCAGGACGGGCTGGCGCGAGCTGCTGCCCGCCATCGTCCGCGCCCGTGGCGACTTCGACCGCATGGAAGCCGAGCAGGCCCGCGCGCGGGCGCGCGCGTTCACCCCGGCCGAGCTGATCGCCCAGCTACGCGAGACGGCGTCCTCGCCCCGGCGCTCGCCGGGCTCGGGCGCGCTGGACCCGCTGGTCGACGGCCTCGTGCACGCCCAGGACATGGCCCGGCCGCTCGGCCTCGCCGTCGCCATGCCGACCGATGCGGCCACCGCGGCCCTCGGCCACGTGCTCGGCAGCCGCTTCTACGGCGCGCGCAAGCGCTTCCGCGGCGTGCGCCTGGTCGCCCAGGACGCCGAGTTCGCGGCGGGGGAGGGCGCCGAGCTGCGCGGCCCGGTCGCCGAGCTGCTCATGGTGGCCACCGGCCGCCCCGCCGGGCTCGCCGCGCTGTCCGGCGCGGGCCTCGGGCGCGTGGCCGCCGCCATGGGCGGCACGGCGATTCCCTGAACGGCGATTGCCTGAACGGGGATGCCCTGAGCGGGGATGCCCTGAACGCCGAGCATCGGCGCAATCCGGAGGATGATCCTTTCCCATTCCCTGTGTTTCCGTGGAGGGAACGTTGGGAGGCAGGGGACATGGCTCAGACAGGTGTGCGGCGATGACGGCGGCCAGAGCGCGACACCCCCGGCCGCGCACGGCCGCCGAGCGCAGGGCGAGCAGGCCCCGGCCGCTGCGGCTGCTGGGTCCCCGGCCCGTCGGGCGCAGCGGGCTCACCGCGCGCGAGCGGATCGGTCTGCTGCTGGACGCGGGCTCCTTCGCGGAGCTGGAGGTGTTCCGCGCCCAGGGCGAGCACGGCGGCGTGATCGCCGGTTCCGGCACCGTCGACGGCCGCCGGGTGTTCGTCTACGCCCAGGACGACGCCGCCGCGGGCCCCGAGCACACCGCCAAGGTCCACAGGGTGATGGACCTGGCGCTGGCCGCGGGCGCCCCGCTGATCGGGATCACCGACGGCGCGCGGGTGCCGCAGGGCCCGCGGTCCCCCGCGGCCGACGGCGCCACCCTCCGCCGCCACGTCGAGGCCTCCGGGGTGATCCCGCAGATCAGCGTGGTTCTCGGCGCGGGCGGGGCCTACTCACCCGTCCTCGCCGACTTCACCTTCGCGGTCGGCCAGGACGCGGGCGCGGGCCTGGCGGGCTTCGTCCACGACGACGAGGAGGGCTGCCTGCACGACGTGCGCTACCTCGTCTCGCTGCTGCCGTCCAACAGCGCCGAGTCCGCTCCGGCGCACCCGGCGTGCGGCGCGGGCGCCGACGAGCGGCCGCGGCTGGCCGAGATCCTGCCGCCCGACCCCGACCAGCCCTACGACATGCGCGAGGTGCTGGCCGAGCTGGTTGACGACGGCGAGTACATCGAGGTGCACGAGCACTGGGCGGGCAACGTCGTCTGCGCGCTCGGCCGCGTCGACGGCGAGGTCGTCGGCGTGGTCGGCAACCAGCCGACGGTGCTCGCGGGCGCGCTGGACGGCGCGGGCGCGCGGAAGGCGGCCCGGTTCGTGCGCTTCTGCGACGCCTTCGGCATCCCGCTGGTCACCCTGGTCGACGTGCCCGGCTTCGCGCCCGGCGACGAGCAGGACCTCCAGCACGGCGCGAAGCTGCTCTACGCCTACTGCGAGGCCTCCGTGCCGCGCGTCCAGGTGGTCGTGCGCAAGGCCTACGGCGAGGCCTACACCGTGATGGACTCGCGAAGCGTCGGCACCGACCTGTCACTGGCCTGGCCGACCAACGTGATCACCGAGAACGCCCGGAGCGCCGAGCTCCTCCCGCCCGCGCACCCGCACCACGCCGCCGAGTGGGGCCTGGTGGACGATGTGATCGACCCGGTGCGCACCCGGGCGGCCGTCGCCCGCGGGCTGTCCATGCTGCGCCACAAGCGCACGGAGGCGCCGCGGCGCAAGCACGGCAACATCCCGCTGTAGCGGGGACCGGACTGGAAGACACCGCCCGCCGCGCCTGTGTTCCGCGGCGGGCGGTGTCTGGCCTGGGGGAACATCCCACCCGAGGGGAGGAGTCCGTGAAGCCGAGGTTAAGTGAGCCTCGACTCCGTCCACAGTGAATTCATCCGATTGAGCTGCCCCCGAACGGGCGCCCACCTCGGCCGACGGCGTCCCCCGGCCATCAGTTCCCTGTCAGAGCCTGCTGGTTGGGTTGATCCATCCAGATCCGGGGAGGGGACCGAGCAATGGCGCGTACGCACGAACCCGTGGCCATCGTGGGGATCGGTCTGCGCCTGCCCGGCGGCAGCCGCACGCCCGCCCAGTTCGCCGAGTTCCTGGCCGAGGGGCGCAGCGGCGTCAGCACCAGGGACGGCCAGGCGGGCGGCTACCTCGACCGCGTCGACGAGTTCGACGCCGCCTTCTTCGGCATGACGCCCACCGAGGCGCAGTACACCGATCCCGCGCAGCGGCTGCTGCTGGAGACGGTGTGGGAGGCGCTGGAGGACGCCGCGATCGACCCGACGGCGCTCAAGGGCGGCACCGGCGGCGTCTTCGTCGGCGCGGGCGCGTCGGAGTACGCGCTGGCCATCGACGGGCTGCGCGACTCCGACCTCGACGGCGCGCTGGCCGCGGGCGCCTCGCCCTTCGCGCTGTCCGGACGGCTGTCCTACTTCCTGGACTGGCGCGGCCCGAGCATGACCGTCGACACCGCGGGCGCGTCCTCGCTGACCGCGCTGCACCAGGCCGTCGTCGCGCTGCGCAGGGGCGAGTGCGACATCGCCGTGTGCGCGGCGGCCAACACCTTGAGCAATCCCCGGCCCAGCGCCATCCTGCGCGCCGCCAACGTGCTCTCCGACCAGGGCAGGGTGCGCGCCTTCGACGACGCCGCCGACGGCTACGTGCGCGCCGAGGGCGCCACCGCGATCGTCCTCAAGCGACTCGCCGACGCCGGGAGCGACCGGGTCGTCGCGGTCGTGCGCGGCACCGCCGTCGGCCAGGACGGCGACGGACCGGGCATCGCCGTGCCCAACGGGGCCGCCCAGGAGCGGGTCATCAGGGCCGCGCTCGATGACGCCGGGCTCGCGCCCGCCGCGGTGTCCTACGTCGAGGCGCACGGCATCGGCACCGCGCTCGGCGACCCGATCGAGCTGGGCGCCATCGCCGACGTGTTCGCCGGGCACCGGGTCTCGGTCGGGTCGGCCAAGACCAACCTCGGCCACCTCGAACCGGCCGCAGGCCTCACCGGGCTCATCAAGGCCGCGCTCCAGATCAGCGAGGCGACCCTCTACCCGCACCTGAACCTGGACAAGCCCTCGGCACGCATCCCGTGGGAGCGCTACCCGGTGGACATCCCCACCGAGGCCGCGTCGTGGGCCGAGGCCGAGCGCCGGGCCGTGGTCAACAGCTTCGGCTTCGGCGGCACGATCGCCGTCGCGGTGCTGGCGCAGCCGCCCGCCCCCGCCGAGCCCGCCCCCGCCGACGCGGCGCACGTGTTCACCGCATCGGCCAAGAACCGGCGCGCGCTGCGCGCCCAGCTGGCCCGGCTGCGCGAGCACCCGGCGGGCGAGGTCGCCGACCTCTGCTACACCGCCGCCGTCGGCCGCGCGCACTTCCCGCTGCGCGTGGCCGGGGTCGTGCGCACCCAGGACGAGCTGCGCGCCCTGCTCGACACCGAGCCCGGCGAGCCACCGGAGGAGACACCCAAGGTGGCGTTCGTGTTCGACGCCCCCGGCGCGGACCAGCAGGCGCCCGCTGTCGACGTGGACGACGCCCACCTGCGCGTCTTCCCCGCCTACCGCGCCGCCGTGCAGGAGTGCGAGCGCGAGGGCCACGGCGCGCTGTTCACCGCCCAGTACGCGCTGGCCCGGCTGTGGCTGTCGTGGGGCGTCAAGCCGGGAATCATGGTCGGCCGCGGTGTCGGCGAGGTCGTCGCCGCGACCGTGTCCGGGCTGTTCACCGTCGCCGACGCCGCCCGGCTGGGCCGCGGCGAGCCGGTCGCCTTCGGGGAGACCACGCTGGCCTTCGTCACCTCGCTGTCGGGCAAGGTCGCCCGCCGCTCGGAGATCACCAAGCCGGAGTACTGGGCGCGCCAGGCGGTCGATACCCCGGACCTGGGGCCCGCGCTGGCCGCCGTCGAGCGCCGCGGCGCGCACGTGCTGCTGGAGCTCGGCCCGCCGACCGGCGCCGACGGCAGGCTGCCCACCCTGGGCGGCGCCGAGGCGCACCTGCTCGCCCTGGCCGAGCTGTACCGGCGCGGCGTGCCCGTGCGCTGGGCCGACTACTACCAGGGCCGCGAGCGGGCCAAGACCGCGCTGCCGACCTACGCCTTCGATCGCAAGGCGTTCTGGCTGCCCGCGCCCGCCCCGCGCACCGGCTCCACCCACCACCCGCTGCTCGGCGAACCGCGCGGCGACGGCGAGTTCGCCGCCGTCATCAGCCCGGACCAGCCCGCCTACCTGGCCGACCACGTCGTCGGCGGGCAGTGCGTCTTCCCCGGCGCGGGCTACGTGGAGATCCTGCTGGCCCTGCAGGACGCCGTGCACGGCGACGCGGGCCGCGCGCTGACCGACGTGCGCATCCGCGAGCCGCTGTTCGTCACCGAGGGCACCGAGCTGCGCACCAGGCTCGCCGACGGCGGCGTCGCCGAGATCGTCAGCGTGGTTCGCGGCGGTGCCGACGGGACCGTCGAGCGGGTGCACGCCACCGCCGTGCTCGGCGGCCCTCGGCACCTGGACGACCCCGGGCCGCCCGGCCGCGACCTGCGCGCCCGCGCCGCCGCCTGCGGCCCGGCCGACGACGTGCGCGAGACCGAGGAGCTGTACCCGGAGTTCGCCGCCGTCGGCATGGGCTACGGCCCGGCGTTCCGGCGCATCCGGGCCGCCGCGGCCTTCGGCGGCGACTTCGCCACCGGCGACCTGCGCGGCGAGCGCGTCGCGGGCATGGAGCTGCTGCCCCCGCCGGTGCTCGACGGCGCGCTGCACACCATCGCCCCGCTCATCGATGACGGCCACAACTACCTGCCGGTGCGCTTCGGCGAGGTGCGGCTGTTCAAGAAGCCCAAGTCCGACGATCTGCGCGTGCTGCTGAAGCTGACCGACGACGGCACCGCCGACCGCACCGCCGACCTGCTGGTGACCGAGGACGGCGAGCCGGTGGTGCAGGTGCGCGGCCTCGGCTTCACCCGGCTCGCGGCGGGCTCGGGCTTGCTGCACCGCCAGGCCTGGGTGAAGCGCTCGCAGCTGCCGCCCGCCGCCGACACGCCCCGGCACGTGCACGTGATCGGCGACCCGACCCCGTACGCCGAGGCTGCCGCCGTCCTCGGCGTACGGCTCTCCCGCGGCGCCGAGATCGCCGACGGGGCCACCGACGTGGTGCTGGCCGACCCCGCGGCCGACCCGAGGGAGGTGGCCGCGCGCCTGACCGGGCAGCGCCTCTGGATCACCGCGGTGGGCGCGCAGCGGCTGCCCGGCGACGCGGGCGGCTCGCCCGCGGCCGCCGCCGCGTGGGGTGCGGCCCGCTCGCTGCGCGCCGAGCGCCCCGACCTGCGGATCAGCCTGGTCGACCTGCCCGAGGGCGGCGATCCCGCCTTCGCCCAGGAGTGGGTGCGCGAGAGCGCCGAGCCGCAGCTGGCCTACCGCGGCGGGCACCGCCACGTGCGCAGGCTGCTGCCCTCGGCCAAGGAGACCGGCGAGAACCTGGCGCTGACCATCACCGAGCACGGCCGCTTCGCCGGGATCAGGCCGCTGCCCGTCCCCGACGAGCTGCCCTCCGGCTCGCAGATCCAGGTCGCGGTGCACGCCGCCGGGCTCAACTTCAAGGACGTGCTCAACGCGCTGGGGATGCTCAAGCAGCACGCACAGGACGCGGGCGTGGAGTACGTGCCGCAGCCGCTGGGCTTCGAGTGCGCGGGCACCGTCATCGCCTCGGGCCCGACGGCGGACTTCAGCCCCGGCGACGAGGTGATCGTCAACCACACCGGGCTGATGCGGCGGCGGGTCACCGTGCCCTCCAGCGCCGCGGTCGCCAAGCCGTCCCGGCTGAGCTGGACCGAGGCGGCCGGGCAGGCCTCGGCCTACGTCACCGCCCACTACGCCCTGCACGCCCTCGCCGGGATGAAGGCGGGCGACCGCGTGCTCATCCACGCCGCCGCGGGCGGTGTCGGGCAGGCCGCGGTGCAGCTGGCCAAGGCGGTGGGCGCGACCGTGCACGCCACGGCGAGCCCGCACAAGTGGCCGGTGCTGCGCGCCCAGGGCGTCGAGCACCTCCACAACTCGCGCACCACCGACTTCGCCGACGTGCTCGACGGCCAGATCGACATCGTGCTCAACAGCCTGAACAAGGAGTTCATCCCGGCGGGCCTGCGCACGCTCGCGCCCGGCGGGCGGTTCGTGGAGCTGGGCAAGGTCGGCGTGTGGTCGGCCGAGCGGGTCGCCGAGGAGTTCGGCCACGTCGAGTACCACAACTTCGACTTCAGCGAGCTGCCCGCCGACGAGGTCGTGCGGATCAACAAGGACACCATGACCGAGGTCGCCGTCCGCATCGCCGCGGGCGCGCTGGACCCGGTCGGCACCACCGGCCACAGCCTCGACGAGGTCGGCGAGGCGTTCGGCGTGCTCAGCCGCGGCGCCAACATCGGCAAGCTGGTGCTGGTCTTCGACCAGCCCGAGCCCGCCCCGCGCATCCGCGACGACCGCACCTACCTGGTCACCGGCGGCCTCGACGGGCTCGGCCTGCTCGCCGCCCGCAAGCTGGTCGACCTCGGCGCCCGCTACCTCGCGATCCCCGCCGACGGCCCCGCCGCCCTGGAGATCGGCGCGCAGGTCACCGTGCTCGGCCCCGACCTGGCCGGGCTGGAGCGCACGCCGCCGGTGGCGGGCGTGGTGCACGCGGGCGGAGACGCCGAGCGGGCCTGGCAGCTGCACGAGCGGTTCCCGCGCCTGGACTTCTTCATCGCCTTCACCGACCTGGCCGCCACCGTCGGCGGCACGGGCGACACCGCGGCGGCCGAGTCCCTCGACCACCTCGCGCACACCAGGGCCGCGGCGGGCCAGCCCGTGCTCACGGTCGCCTGGGGCCCGGTCGGCGACGGCCCGGCCATCACCCCGGCCAAGGCTGCCCGCACCTTCGCCGCGCTCATCGGCGCCGTCGGCACCCGCACCGCGGGCGGCGGCGACTGGGGGAGCGACCCGCTGTTCGACGCCCTGCCCAAGGCGGGCGGCGGGGTGACGGGCACCCGGGTCGACCTGGCGGCGCTGCTGGCGCTGCCCGCCGGGGAGCGGCTGGAGTCCATCGATGAGCTGATCAGGGCCAAGGTCGCCGAGGTGCTGCGCTTCCCGGACGCCGACGACGTCGGCTCGCGCACCAAGTTCTCCCGGCTCGGGCTGGACTCGCTGGTGGCCGTCGAGCTGAAGAACGCCCTGGAGGCGTCCTTCGGCATCCCGCTCCCGGCGGCGGTGGCCTTCGACTACCCGACCGCCGAGCAGCTCGCGCAGTTCGTGGACGGCCTGCTGGCCGCCTGACGGTCCGGTGGGGCCCTCCGGCGGCCGTGTGGGGGGTACGGTGCCAGCGTGTCCCAGCCCCCGCGCGATCCCCACCGCTCCGGCCAGAGCCCCTACCAGGGGCAGCCCGGCTGGAACCCGCCGTCCCAGCAGCCCTACGACGACCCCTACGGGTACCGGCAGCAGCCGCGGTACTACCCGGACCAGCGCGGCCAGGCCCGCCGGCCGCAGCCTGCCCCGCAGCGCCACGACGAGCGCCAAGCCGATCGCCGGTTGAGCGAGCACCGGCAGGCCGAGCACCGCCCGCGGTCGCGCGGGCGCCGGGTCGTCGGGGCCGGGCTGGTCCTCGCCGTGCTGGGCGCGCTGGTGCTGCTGGTCAGCGCCACCCTGCTGCCCTGGGTCGACGGCGAGCTGTCGCTGGCCACCCTGTGGGACCGGGTCCGCGACATCCCGTCGATGGGCTTCGGCGACTGGTACGTCGCCATCGCGGGCTACCCGCTGGTAGCCCTGGGCATCCTGCTCTCCTTCGCCGCCGTGCTCGAATCCGCGGTGATGAAGGTGATCTGGGTCGCCCTCACCGTCCTCGGCCTCGGCTACATCGCCTTCCAGTACGGCATCGGGCCCCTTACCGGACTTGTCGGCGATTCGGGCGGCTTCTCACTGGCTGAGACAGCCATCGCCGCCGGAGCGCTCACCGCCGCCGTCGTGGTGCTGTTCCTGCTCAAATCGGCGGTCGGCATGTTCCGCAGGATCGCCGGGTTGATCCTGTTGGGACTGTCCGGTGTGCACATCAGTGCGATCGTTGACCTGGTCGGAGCCAACGGTTTCGGCGAGCTGAGTGTCGGGGCCTATGGTCCCGCGCTCGGCTACCTGCTGGCTGGCGCTGCCGCTTTTGTCAGTCCTGCGAGGTTGGTGCCCGGTCGCTGAACGATGGCATGATTCCCGGCGGTGAGGTAGTTTCGGCGGTGGCCGAGAGGCGCTGCGACGGACCCGCGTGTCCGCCACGCTCGGCCCGGTCGGCACAGCAAGGGCGCCTCCCAACGGACACGGGAGGTGACGGGTGCGCACGAGGCTGACGGAGCTGCTGGACCAGCGGATAGCGGTCCTCGACGGGGCATGGGGCACCATGCTCCAGAACGCCAAGCTCACCCCAGCTGACTACCGCGGGACGCTCATCGGCGAGCACTCCCACGACGTCACCGGCGACCCGGACCTGCTCAACCTCACCCGCCCGGACGTCATCCTCGACATCCACCGCCAGTACCTGGCCGCGGGCGCGGACATCACCACCACCAACACCTTCACCGCCACCGGGATCGGGCAGGCCGACTACGGCCTGGAGCACCTGGTGCCGGAGATGAACCTGCGCGGCGCGCGGCTGGCCCGCGAGGCCGCCGACGAGTTCGGCGGGCGCTTCGTCGCCGGGTCGATCGGCCCGCTCAACGTCACCCTGTCGCTGTCGCCGAAGGTCGACGACCCCGCCTACCGGGCGGTCACCTTCGACCAGGTCGTCGCCTCCTACAGCGAGCAGATCGCCGCGCTCGCCGAGGGCGGCGTCGACCTGCTGATGATCGAGACGATCTTCGACACGCTCAACGCCAAGGCCGCCGTCGCCGCCGCCCGCGAGGTCGCCCCGCACCTGCCGCTGTGGATCTCGGTCACGATCGTGGACCTGTCCGGGCGCACGCTCTCCGGCCAGACCGTCGAGGCGTTCTGGTCCTCCGTCGAGCACGCCGAGCCGCTGGTCGTCGGCCTGAACTGCGCGCTGGGCGCCGAGGAGATGCGCCCGCACGCCGCCGAGATGCACCGGCTGGCGGGCACCTACACCGCCTGCCACCCCAACGCGGGCCTGCCCAACGCCTTCGGCGGCTACGACCAGACCCCGGAGGAGACCGCCGACCTGCTCGCCGGGTTCGCGGGCGAGGGCATGGTCAACATCGTCGGCGGCTGCTGCGGCACCACCCCCGCCCACATCGGCAGGATCGCCGAGGCCGTGCGCGGGATGACCCCGCGCAGCGTGCCCGAGCCGAGCGCGCGGACCCGCTTCAGCGGGCTGGAGCCCTTCGGCATCGGCGCCGACACCGGCTTCGTCATGATCGGCGAGCGGACCAACGTCACCGGCTCGGCCAAGTTCCGCAGGCTGATCGAGGCCAACGACTACCAGGCCGCCGTCGACGTGGCGCTGGACCAGGTGCGCGGCGGGGCCAACCTGCTCGACGTCAACATGGACGCCGACCTGCTCGACAGCGAGCGGGCGATGACGACCTTCCTCAACCTCATCGCCACCGAGCCCGAGGTGGCCCGCATCCCGATCGTGGTGGACAGCTCGCGCTGGAGCGTGCTGGAGGCCGGGCTCAAGTGCGTGCAGGGCAAGGGCGTGGTCAACTCGATCAGCCTCAAGGAGGGCGAGGAGCAGTTCCTCGCCCAGGCCCGCCGTATCCGCGACTTCGGCGCGGGCGTGGTCGTGATGGCCTTCGACGAGCGGGGCCAGGCCGACGACGCCGACCGCCGGGTGGAGATCTGCGGGCGGGCCTACGACCTGCTCACCCAGCAGGTCGGGTTCCCGCCCGAGGAGATCATCTTCGACCCGAACGTGCTGGCCGTGGCCACCGGCATCGCCGAGCACGACAACTACGCCAAGGAGTTCCTGGACGCGCTGCCGCGCATCAAGCGGCGCTGTCCCGGCTCGCGCACCAGCGGCGGCATCTCGAACCTGTCGTTCTCCTTCCGCGGCAACGACGTCGTCCGCGAGGCCATGCACTCGGCGTTCCTCTTCCACGCCGTGCGCCTCGGCCTGGACATGGGCATCGTCAACGCGGGCCAGTTGGCCGTCTACCACGACATCCCGGCCGAGCTGCTGGAGCACGTCGAGGACGTGCTGTTCGCCCGCCGCCCGGACGCCACCGACCGGCTGGTGTCCCTCGCCGAGACCGTCGGCGGCAAGAGCAAGAAGCGCGTGGTCGACCTGTCCTGGCGGGAGAACCCGGTCGCCGAGCGGCTGGCGCACGCGCTCGTGCACGGCATCGTCGACTACATCGAGGAGGACACCGAGGAGGCCCGCGCGGCCGCCGCCCGTCCGCTCGACGTGATCGAGGGCCCGCTGATGGACGGCATGAAGGTCGTCGGCGACCTGTTCGGCGCGGGCAAGATGTTCCTGCCGCAGGTGGTCAAGAGCGCGCGCGTGATGAAGCGCTCGGTGGCTTACCTGGAGCCCTACATGGAGGCGGAGAAGGCGAAGCTGGCCGAGAGCGGCGCGGTTAGCCGCGGCAACGGCAAGGTCGTGCTGGCCACGGTCAAGGGCGACGTGCACGACATCGGCAAGAACATCGTCGGGGTCGTGCTGGGCTGCAACAACTACGAGGTCATCGACCTGGGCGTGATGGTGCCCGCCGGGAAGATCCTCGACACCGCCGTCGCCGAGGGCGCCGACGCGGTCGGCCTGTCCGGGCTGATCACCCCGTCGCTGGACGAGATGGTCGCGGTGGCCACCGAGATCCAGCGGCGCGGCCTCAAGCTGCCGCTGCTCATCGGCGGCGCGACCACCTCCCGCCAGCACACCGCCGTGCGCATCGCCCCGGCCTACGACGGCACCACGGTGCACGTGCTCGACGCCTCCCGGGTCGTCGGCGTGGTCTCCGACCTGCTCGACCCCGACCGGTCGCTGGAGCTGGACGTGGCCAACCGCGCCGAGCAGGAGCGCCTGCGCGTGCAGCACGAGGCCCGCGAGCGCAGCCCCATGCTCACCGTTGCCAAGGCGCGCGCCAACCCCGAGCGGGTCGACTTCGCCGACGTGCCGGTCCCGCCGTTCACCGGGCTGCGCCACGTCACGCCCTCAGTCGCCGAGCTGCGCGAGATGGTCGACTGGCAGTTCCTGTTCCTGGCATGGGAACTGAAGGGCAAGTACCCGGCGATCCTGGAGCAGCCGGTCGCCCGCGAGCTGTTCGACGACGCGAACACGCTCCTCGACAAGATCATCGCCGACGGCGCGTTCACCGCCAAGGGCGCCTACGGCTTCTGGGGCGCGCGCTCGGTCGGCGACGACATCGCCCTCGACAACGGGGTCGTCTTCCCCATGCTGCGCCAGCAGACCCAGAAGCCCGAGGGCAGGCCCAACCGCTGCCTGTCGGACTACATCGCCCCGGACGGCGACCACCTCGGCGGCTTCGCCGTCGCCATCCACGGGGCCGAGGACCTGGCCGCGCACTATGAGGCCGAGCACGACGACTACCGCGCCATCATGGTCAAGGCCCTCGCCGACCGCCTCGCCGAGGCCTTCGCCGAGCACCTGCACCTGCGGGTGCGCCGGGAGTGGTTCGAGCCCGACGCCGACCCGGCCCTGGAAGACCTGCACGCCGAGCGCTTCCGCGGCATCCGCCCCGCCCTGGGCTACCCGGCCTCGCCGGACCACAGCCTCAAGGAGGACCTGTTCCGGCTGCTCGACGCCGAGGCCATCGGCATGGCGCTGACCGAGTCCTTCGCCATGACCCCGGCCGCCAGCGTCAGCGGCCTGATCTTCGCCCACCCGTCCTCGCGCTACTTCACCGTGGGCAGGCTGGGCAAGGACCAGGTGACCGACTACGCGCAGCGGCGCGGCCTCCCGCGCGCCGAGGTGGAGCGCTGGCTGCGCCCCAACCTGGCCTACGACCCGGCCTGATGCCCCAGGCGGCGGCACACCCGATGAGCCCGCACTCCCGCATCCGCGGGGTGCGGGCTCATCGCTTGTTGGTAGCGGCTCGACAATCGGGACCGGTCGGGTTTGCGATACGCTACAACTGCGCCTAAAGCGCTCCTGATGGTCAGACAAGGCCTCTGAACAGCCTTTTTCCCTCTCGTGAACCATTTGTTGTCAGCATTCAACAAGTCTTGAGAAGGCTATTGGATGAATGCTTGCCGGGGCCGCATTCGGTCGGTTAACGTTTTCGGTGCGGACAGTGTCCGATAGGCGGGGAATTCCCGCCGTGAAATCGAGGTCGGCCCTTTTGGGAGCGGGCTCTGTCGATTGTCGTTCGTATCATCGTGGATACCTGAGGACTGATCATCGTGACTTCACGCAAGTTGACCAAGCGCGCGGTGGCGGGCGGGGCCGGCGTAGTCGCCGCCGCTCTCGTGGCCGCGGGCGTCGCGCTCGGGTCGGGCACCAGCGCCGCCGACCCGGTCTCGCTCACGCTGGACTACACCTGCCCCTTCCCGCTGATCGGCAACCAGCCGATCAAGGTCGTCATCAACACCGACATCCCCAAGACGACCAAGGTGGGGCAGCAGAACCCGGCGTTCGACATCGAAGCCATCTCCACCGTGCCCGAGACCGCCACCCAGGGCCTGACCCTCGTCGGGGCCAAGACGATCGAGGGCACCGCGGTGTCCTCGGCCCAGGTCGACGCGCCGGAGGCCGTGCTGCCGGTGAACGTGCCGATCACCGTGGAGAAGACGAACGTGCCCGCGTCGGGCGCCTTCGACATCCGCGCCACCGGCAAGACCCCGCCGCTGACCTTCAGCAAGGCGGGCACCGCCAAGATCACGGTCAACGCGCTCAAGCTGACCCTGACCCCGAAGACCGCCGACGGCTCGGAGACCGGCCTCGGCACCTTCGACTCCAACTGCACGCTGAACCCGGGCCAGAACAACCTGCTGGCCACCCTGGAGATCCAGCCGGGTGACGGCAACCCGCCGACCACTCCGCCGACCACTCCGCCCACCACGCCGCCCACGACCCCGCCGACCACTCCGCCCACGACGCCGCCGACCACCCCGCCGACGACGCCCCCCGGCGGTGGCGTGAAGGTCAGCTACGACCTCAAGGGCACCTCGCAGCTCAAGGGCCTCATCAGCGGCGCGGTCCCGCTGACCGGTGGGTTCGACGCGGACGCCGACCTGGCCGCGGGCAAGTACACCGGCGCGCTCAAGCTCAACCCGAGCCAGGCCAAGATCAAGCTCATGGGCTTCCTCGACGGCGTCACCGACGTCGCCTTCGAGCAGGTGGGCGCCGCGAACGGCACCGTCACCACCGGCGCCATCACCTTCGCGGGCAAGCTCCAGATCAAGCTGCCCCGGATCTCGCTGTTCGGCTTCCCGATCAGCCAGTCCGCGGACTGCAAGGTCAAGTCGGCCTCGGACCTCGCGCTCAAGTCGCAGGGCGTCTTCGACGTCCTCAAGGGCGGCAAGCTGACCGGCGTCTACGCGATGGACGGCACCGTCGGCTGCGGCGGGCTGAACAGCTTCATCAGCCCGTTCGTCACCAGCCAGGGCAACACCATCGACGTCGACCTGGCGATCAGGAAGTAGCACGGCGAACAGTCGGAAACGACCACGGGGCTCCCACCTTCACACAGGTGGGAGCCCTGTTCGTGGGATCGGTCGGGGGGCAGGCACGCCGCGATCTCGGTAGCGCGTACGTACAAGTACGGATGTGCCGCGCGAGACCCCTCAGGCAGATTCGGACGGCACGGCACCGAGCCGAGCCCGCCCGCGCAGACCGGAGGACCACCGATGACCACCGTCCTGGAGCACCGCGGTCCGGCGCTCCCGCCGGAGACGTCCTTCGCCGAGCGGCTGCGCCGCGAGGTGGCCGCCGAACTCGCCGCCGCGGCGCCGGAGGACGCCGCCGAACTGGCCGCCGTCCTCACCCCGCTGGTCGAGACCGTCCGCACGACCATCCTGTGCTGCCTGGACTCCATGGCCAACCCGCGCCGACCGGCGGGCGAGGACCTCTCGGCGCTGCTGCACGACCGCCGCGGCGACCTCGCCGGGTGCAGGCCCGACCTGCTCGCCCGGGCCTACCGCGTCGGAGGGCGGGTGGCGTGGCGGCACGCGGCGCACTTCGCCAGGACCCGGCGCGTCCCGGCGGCGGCGGTGGCCCGCGGCGCCGAGGTCATCTTCGCCTACCTGGGCGAGCTTTCCGGCCTCGGCGGGTCCGGTCTGAGCCCGGCGCCCGCGGACGCGGCCCGGCGGCGGCTCGTGCGCCTGATCATGGCCGAGCCCGCCGCCGCCCCCGGCAGGCTCGCCGAGGCCGCGCGCGATGCGGGCTGGGCGGTGCCCGCCGCACTCCGCGTGGTCGCCTTGGGCAGACCGGCCCACGCCGCGCGCGGGCTTCCCCCGGCCGCCGTCCGGCGCCTGGCCCCCCACCTGGTCGACACCGACGGGCCCGACCCGTGCCTGCTGGTCGACGCGGGCACGGCCCTCGGCGGCCTGGCCGAGGCCCTGCGCGCCGCCCTGCCCGGCCGGCGCGCCGCCATCGGCCCGGCCGCCGCGCTCACCGACGCGCGCTCCTCGCTGCGCGTCGCCCGGCGCGCACTCGACCTCGCCGGGCGCGGCCTGATCCCCGGCGGCGTCGGCGACGTCGTTGACTGCGCCGAGCACCGGCTGGCCCTGGCGATCTTCGCCGACGAGTACCTCATCGCCGAACTGGCCGACCGCCGCCTGGCCCCGCTGCGCGGGCTCACCGAGCGCAGGCGCGAGCGGATGCTGAGCACCCTGCACGAGTGGCTGGCCACCCAGGGCAAGGTCACCGAGATGGCGGCCAGGATGAACGTCCACCCGCAGACCGTGCGCTACCGGGTCCACCGCCTCGGAGAACTCTTCGGCGACCAGCTCGCCGATCCGCGCGGGCGCTTCGAGCTGGAACTGGCCGTCCGTGCGGCCGTGCTCAGCAAGCCCGTCGCCGACGCGGGGGAGGAGGCCGCGCGGTCCAGGTAGTCCAGCCACCCGCTCCGCAGAGGGAGGCGTTACCGCGCGCGATCGATGTCATGTCCGCCGGTAGCGCTCCCATCGGCCAGAATGCTGGTCCGACGACGGGCGGGTGGTGCACGGGTGGCTGGCGCTGGGGTGAGGCGGTCCGGGTCAGGGCCGCTACCGGTCGAGGCGACGACGTACGTCGGCAGGCGGCAGGAGATCGCCGAGGTCAAGCGCCTGCTCGGCACCGGCCCCATGGTGACGCTGACCGGGCCGGGCGGCGTCGGCAAGACCCGGCTCGCGGTGCGCGTGGCCGACGCGGCGCGCGCGTCCTTCGCCGAGCGGGTGGTCTTCGTCGGCCTCGCCGACCTGCGCGAGGAGAAGCTGCTGCCCAGCACCGTCGCCGAGCGCATGGGCGTCGGCGACCGCTCCACCCGGACCCCGGTCGACCGCATCGTCGAGCAGTTCCGCGACCAGCGGGTGCTGCTGCTGCTGGACAACTGCGAGCACCTGGTCGAGGCGTGCGCGGCCCTGGTGGGCGTGCTGCTCGCCGAGTGCCCGCACCTGGTGGTGCTCGCGACCAGCCGCCAGTCCCTCGGCGTCGCCGCCGAGCGGGTCGTGCCGGTCAGCCCGCTGGCCGTGCCCGAGCCGGACGAGCCGCCCGCCGCCCTGGCCGACTACGACGCCGTGCAGCTGTTCGCGGAGCGGGCCACGGCCGTGGTGCCCTCGTTCGCGATCGATGGGGAGAACGCGGGCGACGTCGTGCGGCTGTGCACCGCGCTCGACGGCCTGCCGCTGGCCATCGAACTGGCGGCGGTGCGGCTGCGCTCGCTGTCGGTCCGCCAGCTCGCCGACCGCCTCGACAAGCGCTTCACCCTGCTGAACAAGGGAAACCGCGACGCGCCGTCCCGGCACGAGACCCTGCGCGCGCTCATCGACTGGAGCTACGAGCTGTGCGACGAGCGCGAGCGCCTGCTGTGGGCGCGCGCGTCGGTGTTCTCCGGCTCCTTCGACCTCGACGCCGCCGAGCACGTCTGCTCCGGTGGCGCCCTCGACCGCGCTGCGGTCCTCGACCTGCTCGACGCGCTGCTCGACAAGTCGATCCTGCTGCGCGAGGAGCACGACGGCATCGCCCGCTACCGGATGCTGGAGACCGTCCGCCAGTACGGCGAGGACCGCCTGGCCGCGGCGGGCGACCTCCACGGCCGCCGGGGCAGGCACCGCGACTGGTACCGCGACCTCAGCGCCCGCTTCGCGCGGGAGTCCTTCGGCCCCGACCAGGTCGCCTGGATGACCCTGCTCGCCGCCGAGCACGCCAACCTGCGCGGCGCGCTCGACTACTGCACCACCGATGCCGCCGAGGCCGCGGTCGGCCTGGGCATGTTCTCCGACATCAACGAGCACTGGCTGCTCAGCGGCCACAACACCGAGGGCAGGCTGTGGGCATCAGCCCTCCTCGACACCGCCGACCCCGGCGCCCCCGAACGCGCCCGGGCCCTGGTCTACGTCGGCTTCCTGGCCCTCATCCAGGGCGACGCCACCGCCTACGAGTCCGCTTTGGACGACGCGGTGAAACTGGCCGACGCCACCGGCGACGCGGGCGCCCTGGCCTACGCGCTGCACATCCGCGGCTACGAGGCCCTGATGGGCGACGAGAGCGCCAAGGCCGCTGCCCTCTTCGGCGACGCCGCCACCCGCTTCGCCGCCCTCGGCGACGAACTGGGCGAGCTGTGGGCGACCTTCAACTCCGGCCTGGCCATCGCCCGCACCGGCGACCTCGACCGCGGCCGCGAGGTCCTGCGCGGAGCCATCGCCCGCTACACCGCCCGAGGAGAGGTCTTCTGGCGGTCGTGGGCCCTCTGGTCCCTGTCGGCGGCCGAGTACCTCCTGGGCGACATGGAAGTGGCCCGCCAGGCGTGCCTGGACGTCCTGCGCATCCAGAAGACCGTGGACGACCGCGTGATCATCGCCTTCACCCTCACGGTCCTGGCGGGCTGCGACACCCACCAGAACCGCCCCACCAGCGCCGCCCGCCTCCTGGGCGCCGCCAGCACCCTCTGGCAGGCCCTGGGCGCCACCATCAGCAAGTACGTCGCCTTCATCGAACCGATGCAACGCGACATCGCCATCGTCACCACCGAGATCGGCCCCCAATCCGCCGCCGAGCACTTCATGGCAGGCGCCACCATGACCTTCGACGAAACCCTCGCCTACGCCCTCAACGAGACCAAACCCCCCACCACCCCGCCCGGCTCCGCCCCCACCCACACCCCCACCTCCGCCAACCCCCTGACCCCCCGGGAAACGCAGATCGCGGAACTGGTCGCCCAAGGCCTGACAAACAAGGAGATCGCCACCCAACTGGTGATCGCCCCCCGAACCGCCGACACCCACGTGGAGCACATCCGCACCAAGCTCGCCTTCTCCAACCGCGCACAGATCGCCGCCTGGGTAGCAGAGACCAAGCCACGCAAGGGATAGACCGGGGAAGCCCAGGCCACGACGCAGCGACTGCAGCCGCCATGGCCCCCGAGAACCTGAACCCTCGCAACAGGACATACCCACATCCCGTCGGACCACCCTCCCAAGCCGGAACCCAAGCCCAGGACCCCTAACCGGCAGCGGCCCGAACAGCCTTCTCCCCACCGGAATCCGGCAGTATCAACTCCCCCTTCGTCAACCACGCCACCCCGAACGCCGTGGTGGCAGCAGTCTCCAACCACAACACCGGCCGAAGATCCCCCCACTCGAAGAACCCCGAAACCACCATCACCACCAACGCCCCAAGGATCACCACCCCCGCTCCCAGATACACCCCGTTCCTCTTGGTCTTCCGCTCGGTGACCGAATCCCCCGACCGCCGGAACAGCACCAAGCAGAAATACGCCAACGCCAGGAAGAACACCCCAGCGGAGATCAGGTGCAGCACCCCGAACACCTCGTCCACCGCACTCCCGCCACCCGAGGGCCGAGTGGGGAACAACGCCACCCCCACAGCAGCCACAGCCGCAACATTGCTCACGAGATCATCCAGAGGCTCGTACCCCCGGTAGGACAACAGGAACACCCCCACAGCACACATGGCCCCGACGTAGACGTCCCGCAGATCGCTGTAGTAGTACCCGCTGATCGAGTGCAGAAGCCGCCCGTCGACGAGCAGCTGGCCCACGATCAACACGAGCGGCAGCCCCAGCCCGATGAGCCCGATGGCCCGCCGCAGGTACAGGTACGAGTGGACGAGAGTGTCACGTATGGGGCTCATGGCCGCCTCCGAACCAACGACGCCGATACCAGCTATATCGGCAGTCCGGGCCGCGAATGTGAGCCCCTCACCCGAATGGACCTGCCCGGCGGAAGTCGGCCGCCGGGCAGGTCCCCGCTCACGGGACGGGTCCCGTTACGGGCTGGAGCAGGTCAGGGTGGGCGCGCTGCCCGCCGACCCGTTGGCCGTGAAGCCGAAGGTGGCCGAGCTGCCCGCGGCGATCGAGCCGTTGTGCGCCACGTTGCGCACCGTCGCGCTCGCCCCGCTCGTGGTCAGCTGCCCGTTCCACAGGCTGCCGATGGTCTGCCCGCTGCCGAGCGTCCACGTCACGGTCCAGCCGCTCACCGCCGCTGTCCCGGCGCGCACGGTCACCTCGCCCTGGAAGCCGCCGCCCCAGGAGTTGCTGACCTTGTACTCCGCGCTGCACGACCCGCCCGCAGGCGGGGGCGTGGTGGTCGTCGTGGTCGGGGGAGTGGTGGGCGGGGTGGTGCCGCCCCCGCCGATGCCGGTGACCTCGCCGTTGCCGCCGTCGAAGGTGACGTCCGAGCAGTTGTAGAAGGTCTCGGTGCTGTCCGAGCGCGACCACACCGAGTAGATGATGTGCCTGCCGCTCTTGCCGGCGGGGAGGTTGCCGCTCCAGTAGTAGTGCCCGTCGTTGGTGCCGACCGAGCCCCGCTGCGGCGGGTTGGTCACCTGGAGGAAGGGCGTCTCCTCGATGTCGTTCCACGACAGCGCCCGGGTCGGGCTCCAGGTGCTCTTGGTGACGTACATGGAGAAGGTGCCCGGGTGGTGGGCCCAGTTGCTGTAGTTCCAGCTGAAGTTGCCGCCCGCCGTCAGGTGGGTGACCGGGTAGTCGTTGCGGGCGATGTCGAACCCGGAGTACGTCGGGTTGTTGCCGCTGCAGAGCTTGCCGTCGGGGATGAATCCCCTGGTGCGGCCCGCGCCGTCGGAGCGCAGGACTCCGAACCAGTTGTAGAGCGCGTTCGTGCCGCCGGAGGTGACCGCGGCCGAGCAGGCCGGGTTCCTCGGCACGATGTTGCCCTGTGGGCTCAAGCCGTCCTGCCAGCACAGGTAGGTGCGGCTGCCGGGCTTCATCATGGCGCCGTGCGCCTGCGCGGTCGGGCTGACCGCCACCATCAGACCGGCGGCGGTTGCCACCGCCGCCAACGCGCTGAGCAGCGCGAGCTTCCGTCGCTTCCTCACCGTTGAAGACCCTTCGAGACGTCGTCGTGTCGTGCAGGGAGGTTGGGAGCGCTCCCAGAAGCAGGGATCCAGACTAACCCGGAGAGTCCGACATGTGAATAGCTAACGGCCCTTCCACGCCCGGTCGAGCCGTTCCAGGTAGTCCGGCGGCAGCTCGCCCTCCACCAGCATCTGCCGGACCACGTCGCGCAACGTCTCGCTGAAGCGCGTGTAGTGCGGGCCGACCGGGCGCGGCTCGGCCTCCTCCACAGCCTTCAGCAGGCTGCCCGCGTACGGGTACTCGTTCAGGATGGTCGGGTCCTGGTAGACGATCCCCCGGGTGGCGGCCAGCCCGCCGCGCTCGAACAGCAGCTGCTGGCTGCGCGGGCTCGTCAGGAACTCGATCAGCTCGCGGGCGGCGCCCTTGTTCGCCGAGCGCGCGGCGATCGCCAGGTTCTGGCCGCCCAGCACGCTGGGTCCCGGCAGCTCCATCACCCCGAACGGGATGTTCTTCCCCGTCAGCTCCCGATAGGCGATCGGCCAGTTGCGCAGGAACATCGCCTCACCGTTGCCGAACGCCTGCGTGCTGCTTCTCTCGTTGGCCTCCAGCGACGCCGCCAGGTTGATGTCGGCGTCGCGCACGTCCTCGGCCAGCTCGGTCAGGGCGTCCTGCGCCGCGGGCGAGTCGATGACGACCTCGCCGTCGTCCACCAGCTTGCCGCCGTCGGCCTGCACCGCCTCGGTGATGGTCACCGCGCCGCCCTCGTAGTCGCCCAGCTGGGTGGCCAGGCCGATGGGCATGTCCGCGGGTTTGCCGTCGCGGATCGCGTTGCGCAGCTGCCGCCACGTCCTCGGCTGTTGCTGGACGAGGTCGGTGCGGTAGAAGAGCAGTCCGGCGTCGGTGTTGAACGGCAGCGCCCAGAGCTGGTCCCGGTAGCGGCAGGTGCTCAGCGGCTTGGCGAGGAAACCGGTGGTGTCGACGTCCTCCAGCGGCGTGATGAACCCGGCGTCGGCGAACTCGGGCGTCAAGACGACGTCGAGGTTGTAGACGTCGACCTGCTCCTCGCCGGACTGGGCCTGCGCGACCATCTGGCTGCGCGCGGCGTCGGCGGTGGCGGGCAGCTGCTTGACCGTGACCGGGTTCTCCGGGTGCATCGCGTTCCACTGGTCGATCAGGGCAAGTCGCTGCTGGCCGATGCTCTCGTCGGTCCCCGTCATCAGCACCAGCGCGCCCGGCTCCCGCCCGTCCGGAGCCGTCACGGCGGGCCACACCACCTGCGTCGCCAGGACGGCGATCGCCGCGCCGAGCGCGAACCCCGTCGCGCCGAAGAGAAGCGGCTTGCGCATCGTTACCCCCAGAGCTGCTGGAACAGGGCTGTGATCGCGTTGTCGACCGACGCCGGGCTCGCGGTGGCGCACCCGCCGTGGGTCTGCTCGGTCAGGTCGGCGATCACCCGGTCGCCGCACGTTGTCTCGCCGATCGCCAGGACGAACACGCGCACGCCGCGATCGCGGGTGGCGGCCAGCATGTCGGCCGCCTTGTCGCCGAAGGTGTCCTCGCCGTCGGTGAGCACGACGAGCGCGCCGACGCGGGCCCCGTCGCTCACGTCCACCGCGTCCACCCCCTCGCGCACCGCCCGGTACAGCGGCGTGCCGCCCCCGGTCGGCACCTCGCGCAGCCGCTCGCCCACCAGCCGCCGGGCGCCGTCGCGGGGTGAGAACGGGACGACCTCGGCCACGCCGCGCCCGGAGAACGTCCACAGCCCGACGGTGTCGTTCTCGCCGAGCCGATCGATGGCGCCGCGGACGCCTTCCGTCGCGACGTCCATCCGCGTGCTCCGCGGCGTGGCCATGTCCCGCATCGAGGCGGAGGCGTCCAGCGCGATCAGCACCCGGCCGGGCAGCTGGCGGGCCACGACCGCCGCGCGCCGCTTGGTGTCCGGCTCGTCCCGCATGGTGGCCGTGCGTGGACCCGCGAACATGCCGTTGCGCTGGTTCAGCAGGTCGGAACCGGTCTGGCCGTTCGTGCGCAGCCCGGTCTCCCACAGCGCCGCCTGTCCCGCCT
Source organism: Actinokineospora guangxiensis (assembly GCF_042657845.1). Classification (NCBI taxonomy): domain Bacteria; kingdom Bacillati; phylum Actinomycetota; class Actinomycetes; order Pseudonocardiales; family Pseudonocardiaceae; genus Actinokineospora; species Actinokineospora guangxiensis. The sequence continues at coordinate 241,205 of NZ_JBHSKF010000009.1, forward strand.
CGCCGCCCAGCCACCCGGTGAACGCCAGGGCCGCGCCGTGGGCGCGTGAGCCGGGCGACCAGCGCAGCGGGGTGGCCGAGTGCCACACGCGGTAGGTGTCGTTGGGGTAGAAGGCAAGCAGGCAGTTGGGCGCCGCGGAGGCGCCGATGCACGGCCTGCGCACCCCGTCGGCCGTGCTGGCCAGCAGATTGGACCGGGCGAGCGCCTGCTCGGGCACGATCACCGCCGTCGCCGCCTCCGGCGACGCCCGGTGGGCGGCGAGCATGGCGACGGCGCTGTCCAGCGGCAGGCCGGCGGCCTTGGTCGACGTGCTCGTCCAGCTCAGGATGCCGCGCGCCTGGTCCATGCTGACGAGGCCGCCGCTCGGTGCGGTGCTGAGCAGCGCGTCGGCGGCGAGCAGGCCGACCCCGGAGCCGGTCGGGTACGGCCGGGCGACGCCGATGCCCAGCGCCCGCACCTCGCGCAGCAGGTCGTGCCAGGTCGCCATGATCCTGCGGTCCTCGTGCAGCTGGTCCGCCAGCGCGATCGGCACGCCCAGCACCAGCGGCGACCAGGCGACGGTCCGGGTGTCCCCGACGACGGGGTAGGAGCCCGGAGCGCCGTCGAGGTCGGCGCTCAGGGCGTCGACCTCGACGCGGGAGCCGGTGATGAGCACGTCCGGGCGACCGCCGTGGCGTTCGAGCTGCTCGTCCTGCCAGCCGACGCCGATCGCGTCGAGGGCGGTGGCGGGCTCGACGCCGTAGACGTGCACGTGGACCGTCGGGCAGCCGCCCGCGCCCGCGGTGTCGCGCACGAAGGCGTCGGCGACGTCCTGGTAGGTGTCGACGTCGTCCGGCGCGGTGAGGACGCGCAGCTCGGTCGGGTGCTCGCAGCCAAACCACAGGACCAGCCCGTAGGCGACGGCGGGCGGCGCGGCGATCCACACCGCGAGCGCGGCCACGACCGCGGCGGCGGTCGCGGCCGTGAGCCTGCCGCGGTGGGCGTTCATCCACGCCAGCACCTTCGTGATCACGCCGGGAAACACGCGCATCCCGCCGACCACGACGAGGACCGCGCCGAGGACGAACCACGCCAGCCCCGCCGGGGTGTCCAGCGCGTCGGCGTGCAGCGCCATCAGCACCTCGCCGAGCACCATCGGCGCCACCCAGGCGGGGTGGTCGCGTCGTGCGGCGCCGCCGGTCATCTTCGGGGACACGTCTCTGTCGACCTCCGTTGACATGGGAGCGTTCCACACCTGGGCCGGGACCGGTCCCGCTCCGCGCGCGGTCACCCGATTGGCGGTGGCGCGTAATTCGGGTGCCCTTTCCCCCGACCGGCGCTACGGTCGCGGTTCGGCGAGTGCGGAGGAGAGACGGATGCGCGTCAGGACGACAGGCCCCGACCTCCGTTGTCCGACCGCATTCGAGGACTTCTCACTTGCGCGTGCTCAACCTCGGGATCGTCGCCCACGTCGACGCCGGTAAGACCAGCCTGACCGAACGCCTGCTCTTCGACGCCGGGGCCATCGCCAGCCTCGGCTCGGTCGACGAGGGCAGCACCACCACCGACGGCATGGACCTGGAGCGCCGCCGCGGCATCACCATCCGCTCGGCGGTCGCCTCGTTCACCACCGCCGACCGCCAGGTCCACCTCATCGACACCCCCGGCCACACCGACTTCGTCGCCGAGGTGGAGCGGGCGCTGGGCGTGCTCGACGGCGCGGTGCTCGTGCTCTCCGCGGTGGAGGGCGTGCAGGCCCACACCCGGGCCCTCATGCGGGTGCTGCGCGAACTCGACGTGCCGACGCTGCTGTTCGTCAACAAGATCGACCGGCGCGGCGCGCGCGACCCGGTCGCCGACATCCGCCGCCTCCTGACCCCGGCCGCGATCGCGCTGCACCGCCTGGTCGCGGCGGGCACCCCGCGCGCGGGCGTCGAGCCCGTGCGGCCCGAGGAGGTCGCCGAGGCGCTGGCCGACCACAGCGACGCCGTGCTGAGGTCCTATGTGGAAGATCTGGACCCGGCGCTGGTGCGGGCCGAGCTGGGCAGGCTCTCGCGCGCGGGCCGGGTGCACCCGGTGCTGTTCGGCTCGGCCATCACCGGGGCGGGGATCGACGCGCTGCGGGCGGCCCTGGTCGAGTTGCTGCCGTCGGTCGGCCCGGTGGGCGGCTCCCTTGATGGCCCCCTCGACGGCCCCCTTGATGGTCCCCTCGATGGCACCGTCTTCGCCGTCGAGCGCGGGGGCGCCGGGCGGCGCGCTGTGGTGCGGCTGCGCTCGGGATCGGTCGGACCGCGCGACACGATCGTCTACACAGGACGCGGCGGCGCCGGTTCCGGCCGGGTGACCGCGGTGCTCGACGCCGCGGGCAGGCCGGGCCGGGTCCGCGCGGGCGGCATCGCCAGGATCACCGGCCCCGGCCTGCGCGTCGGCGACCGGCTCGGCGCGGACTCAGGCCGTGCGCGCCCGCGCTTCCGCCCGCCCGGCCTGGAGACCGCGGTGACCGCCGCCGACCCCGCCCGCCTGTTCACCGCACTGTCCGCGCTGGCCGACGAGGACCCGCTCATCGCCGTGCGCAACGGCGGGCGGCCCGGCGAGCTGGTCGTGTCCCTCTACGGCGAGGTCCAGCGCGAGGTGCTGGCCGCCCGCCTGGCCGAGGAGCACGGCGTGCTCGCCGTGTTCTCCCCGGCCAGGGTGGTGACGGTCCGGCGGGTGAGCGGCACGGGCGAGTCCGTGCAGCGCATCGGCGACACCGACCCGGTGTTCCACTGGGCCACCGTCGGCCTGCGCGTCGAGCCGGGACCGGAGGACTCGGGCGTGGACTACCGCCTCGGCGTCGAGCGCGGCTCGCTGCCCCTGTCGTTCCTGGCCGCGATCGAGGAGGCCGTGCGCGCCGACCTGGCCGCCCGCCGGATCGTGGACTGCGTCCTCACCCTCACCCACAGCGGCCAGAACCCGCTCAGCGTCCCCGCCGACTACCGCGGCCTGGCCCCGCTCGTCCTGGACCGGGCCCTGCGCCAGGCCGGGACGGTCGTCTGCCTGCCGTGGGACCGCGTCGACCTGGACGTGCCGGAGGACGCGCTCAGCGCCGCACTCGACCTGCTGGTCCGGGCGGGCGGCCTGCCGGACCCGCCGGTGGTGCGCGGCGACGCGGCCGAGGTGCGCGCCCTGCTGCCCACCGAGCGCGTGCGCGAGGTCGAACGCGCCCTGCCCGGCCGCACCGGCGGCCTGGGCGTGCTGACGAGCCGGTTCAGCGGCTTCCGGCCGAGCGGCTGAAGGCGGCCAGCGCCTGCGCGTCGGTGGCCGCGGCCCGCAGGTGGTACTCGGCCCACGCGGCGATGTCCGGGTAGGCGCACTCCGAGACCAGCGCGGCGATGGCGGCCTCGGTGTCGTAGCGGGTTCGCCGCAGCTGGGCGTTGTCTCCGTCTAGGAGCGCCCAGTGCGCGCCGGGCCTGCCGTAGGGCATGCCGACGCTGCCCGGGTTGACCACGAGCCTGCCGTGTGCCAGGCGCAGGAACGGCATGTGCGTGTTGCCGCAGACGACCGTGCGCACCGACTCGTCCAGCCCGGCGAACGCCTCGGCCCAGCGCCGCAGCGGGGAGTCCACCAGGACGACCTCGTCGTCGGCGCGCGGGGTGCCGTGGCAGAACAGCACGTCGCCGACGCGCACGGTCGCGGGCAGGCCCGCCAGGAAGTCCACCTGCTCGGGCCGCAGCTCACCCGCCGACCACCGGGCGATCGGGTCCGGGATGTCCGCGCGCAGGCCGCGCCGCAGCTCGACCACCTCGCGGTCGGCGTTGCCGCTGAGCCAGGCGGCCCGCTCGCCGAGCCCGGCCAGGCGGTCCAGCACGCGCGCCGGCTGCGGGCCGGCCACGACGTCGCCGGTGAGCACCACCAGGTCGGCGGCGAGGACGTCCGGCTCGGCGAGCACGGCCTGCAGAGCGGGCAGGACACCGTGGACGTCGGAGAGCACCGCGATGCGCATGCGGCCATCTTCGCGCGGACCTACGATCGGCGGGTGAGCGAGGGCGGGAGCACCCTGACGGTCGTCCTGGCGGGCGCGGTCAACCTGGCGATCGGCGTGCTGAAGCTGATCGCGGGGCTGGTGACCGGGTCGGCGGCGATGCTGGCCGAGGCCGGGCACTCGGTGGCCGACACCTTCACCGAGCTGCTGCTGCTCACGGCGCTGCGCACGTCCCGCAGACCGGCCGACCGACGTCACCCGTTCGGGTACGGCAAGGCGCGCTACTTCTGGTCGCTGCTGGCCGCGGTGTCCTTTTTCGTCTCCGGTGCCGTTTTCGCGATGTACGAGGGGTTCTCCACCGTCTTCGGCGAGGCCGAGGAGCAGAGTTCCCCGCACGTGGCCTACATCGTGCTCGCGATCGCGTTCGCGCTGGAGTCGGTGTCATGGGCGCAGGCGTCCCGGCAGGTGCGCCGCGAGGCCGCCGCCGAGGGGCGCACGCTCGCCGAGCACCTGCGCCACGGCGACGACCCGACGTCCAAGACCGTGCTCTACGAGGACACCGCCGCGCTCATCGGCCTGCTGCTGGCCTTCGCCGGGGTCGGCCTGCACCAGCTCACCGGCTCGTCGGTCTGGGACGGCGTCGCCTCGGTGGCGATCGGCGTGCTGCTGGCCTGCGTCGCGTTCCTGCTCGGCCGCGCCAACGCCGGCCTGCTGATCGGCCGCCAGGCCTCGCCGGAGCTGGTCCGCGCCGTGCACGCCGAGCTGGCCGCCGCACCCGAGGTCGACGCGGTGGTCGACCTGCAGACCATGCTCATCGGCGCCGACCGCGTGCTGGTCTGCGCCCGCGTCGACTTCGACGACGAGATAGGGGTCGCCGCCCTGGAGCGCGCCTGCGTGCGCATCGCCGCCGACCTGCGGACAGCGCACCCGGATGTCGCCGAGGTGTTCATCGAGCCGGTGCCCCGCGCCGACGAGGACCTGCGCGCCGCAGTCCTCGCCCGCTACGGCAAGACCGCGCGGTAGCGCGCCCTCACGCCGTCCGCCGCAGCGACACCACGCTCGCCGGCCGCGTCCGCACCGTCGCCGCGAAGGGCACGTCGGTGACCTCCGGCTCGCGCAGCAGCAGCGTCAGGAACGAGTGCGCGTCCGGCCGGACTTCCACAGTGGACCGACTGGCCAGGAACGCGCCCCGCGCCCGCGCCGCCACCGTCACCCACCAGTTCCCGGCCGGGACCTCCAGGCTGATCGGGTCACCGCTGCGCGCCCCGCGCACCACCGTCGAGGCGACGGCTTCCCCGTGCGGCACCGGCTCGTCGAACAGCCCCACGAACACGTCGGCGTCGCCCGCCCCCGGGAACCCGGCCCGCAGCGTCAGCCGCCCCAGGTCCTCGGCCGCGGGCGAGAGCACCCCGACCCCGTCCGGTATCCGGTAGAAGCCAGGCGCGACCGCCACCAGCCGATCGGCGACGTCCAGGGCCCGGTAGCTCGTCGGCGTCATCCCGACCGTCGCGGTGAAGCGGCTGGTGAACGACCCGACGCTGCTGTAGCCCACCTCGCACACGATGTCGGCGATGCTCAGCGTCGAGCTGAGCAGCAGCCGCTTGGCCGCCACCAGCCGCACGGCCCGGATGAACCGTCCCGGTGAGACGCCGACGGCCATCGTGAAGACGCGGGAGAAGTGGAACTGGCTGACGTACACCTCGGCGGCGAGCTGCGCGGCGGTGATGCCCTCGCCGTAGCGCTCGTGGATGGCCCGCACGACGGCGAGCACCGCGTCGGGCACCGGCGGTCGCGGCGGCTCCGGCCAGCGGGCGAGCGCGGACGTGCTCGTCCTGACCACGACGGCCTCACGGTTCATCGGGATTGCCCCCCTGCCGGACGGAACGCTTCCCCTCCATCGTGTCCGCCCGCGGTGGCCCGGTGCATCTCCGGCCATGCCCGCGATCGCGGAACGGCCGCCCAGTCGCCGGGACGACTGGACGGCCGTGTCCGCACCGGGCCGCGATCCACTGGGCGGCCTAACCGGTGCGGATGGGTTCCCTGCCGAGCCAGGTCTCGTGCTTCAGGAACCGGATGTTCTCCTCCTCGGTCTGCACGACCCGCTTCATCGCGTAGCGCAGCAGCGGCGGGGTCATGACCGAGGTGACGATCGCGACGAGCACCACCATCGTGTACGTCGCGGTGTTGAGGACTCCCAGGCGCAGACCGGTCATCGCGATGATGACCTCCACCACGCCGCGGGAGTTCATGCCCGCGCCCAGCGCCAGACCCTCCCACTTGGTCAGCCCGCCGAGCCGTGCGCCGAGGTAGGCGCCGGAGAACTTGCCGATGATCGCGACCGCCAGCAGCACCACCGCGGCGATCGCCACGGTCGGGTCGGCGAGCGCGGTCAGGTCCATCCGCAGGCCCGCCGTGGCCAGGAACAGCGGGGCGAGGACGGCCAGGACCACCGTGCGCAGCGGGGCCAGCTTCGGCTGCGCGGCGGGCACCTGGGAGATCAGCAGGCCCACCACGAACGCGCCGAAGATCGGCTCCAGGCCCAGCAGGTGGGTGAGCGCGCCGCCGCCGACGACCAGCAGCACGGCAGCGGCCACGGTCGGGCCGGAGTCCTCGAACCTGGCCGCGCGCTCCATCAGCGCGCGTACCAGCACCCGGCCGACGGTCACCGCCAAGAGCACGAAACCCGCCAGGTACACGATCGACAGGGTGACCACGCCCGCGGTGATGCCGGTCGTCGCCGCGGCGGCCACGATGGACAGCAGCAGCCAGCCGACGGCGTCATCGATCATCCCCGCGCCCAGGGTGAGCTGGCCGATGTCGCGGTGCAGCAACCGCATGTCCGACAGCGTCTTGGCGATCACCGGGATGGCCGTGACGCACATCGCCACGCCGATGAACAGCGCGAACACCGCGCGTCCGCCGGTCTCGCCCATCAGGGCGGCGGGCAGCAGCAGACCGAGGCCGACGCCGAGGGCCAGCGGGATGACGAGTCCGAAGAGGCTGACCAGGGTGGCCTGCTTGGCGCGCTTGCGCATCGCGCCCAGGTCCAGGTGCGTGCCGGTCACGCCGACAAGCAGCAGCACGGCGAACTGGCCGAGTCCATCCACCAGGTGCATCTGCTCGGCCGGTCCCGGCAGGAACGAGTCGGCGAAGCCGGGCAGGACGTGGCCCAGCAGCGACGGTCCGAGGAGGACACCGGTGGCCAGCTCGCCGACGATCGCGGGCAGGCCGATCCGGGTGGCCAGGGCGCCCAGAAGGCGGGCCAGTCCGAGCAGGACGACGATCGCGCCGAGGAACAGCATCAGCGAGTGCGCGGGTAGTGGCGGGACGACCGTGGACGCGATGGTCATGGACCCTGCCCCTTTCATGGGAATGCATATGAACTTTGCACGCCCGCACAGGACAGCTTCATCTCCCAGGCTGCTAGTTCGTCATGCGCCGCACGTGAAGCGCTCCGCACCACCCCGTGAACGCCTCAGGGCCGGGACGGATTCTCCGTCCCGGCCCTGGGCCGTCGTGCTGTCCGGCGTCAGCGCATGAGGCCGCGCCACTTCTCCCACCCGGCGGCCACATCGGCCTCCACCTGGTTCATCCTGGCGGTGAGCACCTGGTCGAAGCCGTCGAGGAAGTACTCGTCGCCGTCGACGGCGGAGACGCCCGCGCGGGTGTCGACGTGCTCGCGGACCACGTCGATCAGGCGCTTCTCCGGGCTCACCTTCCCGGCGATGTAGCGCTTGGCGCCCTTGAGGCCGGGGAAGCCGGACTCCCGGTACAGGTAGACATCGCCCAGCAGGTCGATCTGCACGCCCGCCTGGATGTGGGCCTCGGGGCGCATCTGGTCGGGGCGGATGCGGATCAGCTCGGTGTCCACACCGCCGCGCAGGCCCTGCAACGCGTAGCCGTAGTCCACCTGCAGATAGGGCGCCTTCAGCGCGGCCTGCTCGTGGAACAGCTCCAGCGTCTCGCGCAGCTCCTCGCGCTCGCCGGGGTCCAGCTTGCCGTCGGGACGCCCGCTGTAGTCCTCGCGCAGGTTGAGGAATTCGATCGGCCGGTCCGGCGCGGCGGCGTCCAGCTCCACGATGTAGTCGAGCAGGTCCAGCAGCCGCCGCGCCCGGCCGGGCAGGACGATGTAGCTCATCCCCAGCCGGATCGGCGACTTGCGCGCGGCCCGCTCCTTCTGGAACCGCAGCAGGTTCGCCTTGACCCGCTCGAACCCGCGCTTGCCGGTCGTGGCCTCGTACTCGTCGTCGGTGAGCCCGTAGACCGAGGTGCGGATGGCGTCGAGGTCCCACAGGCCGGGCTGGCGCTTGAGCGTCTGCTCGGTCAGTGCGAAGGAGTTGCTGTACAGCGTCAGCTTGAACCCGCGGTTCGCGGCTCGGCTGACCAGCGTCCCCAGACCGGGGTTGGTCAGCGGCTCCAGACCACCGGAGATGTACATGACGTACGGGTTCTCGGTGGGCATCTCATCGATCAGCGCCGAGAACATGGCGTTGCCGTTGTCCAGCTCCGAGGCCGCGTACCGCGCGCCGGTGACCCGCACGCAGAAGTGGCAGCGGAACATGCACGTCGGCCCGGGGTAGAGCGCCACGATGTGCGGGTAGACGACCTCGCGGTGCAGGACGTTGTCGATGACGCCCTTGCGCTCCATGGACAGCACGGTGTTGGACCAGTACTTGCCGCCGGGGCCCGCCAGGACGGCGTCGCGCAGCTGGGGGACCCTGCCGAAGGTGTCGAGCAGCCCGGCGAAGCGCTCGCGGTCGACGTCGAGGAGGGCGCGGACGTCCTCCAGGGGGGTGAAGGGGTGGGCGCCGTAGTGGGCGGCCAGCCGCACGAGGGCGTCGGCGTCCTCGCCGGACAGCGCCGCGGCCGGGTCGGCGCCGACCACCCTGCGGGTGGCCTCGGCGGCGGCGGCCAGGTCGGCGCCGGGCAGCGCGCAGCCGCGAATGGCTTCGTCCGTCAGGTCAGTCACTGTTCCGCCTCCCGGGTTTCCCCATGGTGGGTGGTGGGTGTTTGGGGGTGGAGGTGCTGGGGTGTCAGGCCGCGGAGCGGTGCTGGCCCGCCCGCACGGCGGGGCCGTTGGCGACCGCGCACCGGATGATGTCGCAGACCCGGCGGACCTGCTCGCGACCGACGGTCGAGCCGGTCGGCAGGGCCATGACCCTGGCGGTGAGCCGCTCGGTGTGCGGCAGCGGCACCGGGGTGCGCCGGTAGGGCTCGATCTCGTGGCAGGCGGGCGCGCCGATGGGCGGGATCACCATCACGTTCTCCGCGCGCAGCACCTGCATCAGCAGGTCGCGGCCGATGCCGGTGACCTCCTCGTCCACCTCGACCACCGCGTACTGCTGGTTGTTGGTCTCCGGGGTGGTCCCGGTGAACAGCCGCACCCCGGGGATGCTGTCCAGTTCGGACTCGTAGGCGGCGTAGTTGTGCTTGTTGTGCGACAGCGACCGCTCGTAGGACTCCAGCGAGGTCAGGCCCATCGCGGCGCTGGCCTCGCTCATCTTGCCGTTGGTGCCGCCCATCTCGTGGCCCTCTGGCAGGCCCTTGCCGAAGTTCTTGAGCCCGCGCAGGACGGCGGCCAGCTCGTCGTCGTCGGTGGTGATGGCGCCGCCCTCGAAGGCGCTGACCATCTTGGTCGCGTGGAAGCTGAACACCTCGGCGGCGCCGAAGCCGCCGACCGGCTTGCCCTCGAGCGTGCAGCCGATGGCGTGCGCGGCGTCGAAGTACACCGGGATGCCGTGGCGCTCGCCGATGGCGGTCAGCTCCTCGACGGCGGCGACCTGGCCCCACAGGTGCACGGCGAAGATGGCCGACGTCCGCTCGGTGATCTTGGCCTCGACCTCGGCCGGGTCGACGCAGCCGGTCTCCGGGTCGATGTCGCAGAACACCGGCTCCAGGCCCAGCCAGCGCACCGAGTGCGCGGTCGCCGAGAAGGTCAGCGACGGCATCAGGACCTCGCCGGTGAGCCCGGCCGCGCGCACGAGCAGGTGCAGCGCGACCGTGGCGTTGCAGGTGGCGATGCAGTGCTTGGTCCCGGCCAGCTCGGCGACGCGCTCCTCGAACTCCAGGACCAGGGGGCCCGCGTTGGACAGCCAGCGGTTGTCCAGCGCCCAGTCGAGGCGCTCGTAGAGGCGGTCGCGGTCGAAGTTGTTCGGGGTGTTGACGTGCAGCGGGCGCAGAAAGCTCGGCCGTCCGCCGAACAACGCCAAGTCACCGATGTCGCGCTTCACGCCGTGCCGCCTCTCGTCGTGGCCCTGTCCCCGGGTCGCCCCCCATCGTCTACAGGCCGCTTCGCGCGCAGCCACTCCTCCCATGCTGGCTCTGCCCCGACTGCGCACCGGCGGATAAGCCCGGCGGGCCGCCCGGGTGTGATGATCGGCGCATGTATGGTGACGAATTCTCCGAGATCTACGTGTCCTACTACGAGGGCAAGGGCAAGGACTACGACGCCGAGGCCGAGGAGATGGTCAGCCTCATCCGCGGCCGCAAGGCCGACACCGCCTCGCTGCTCGACGTCGCCTGCGGCACCGGCGAACACCTCAACCGCTTCGGCCAGCTGGTCGAGCACGTCGCGGGCGTCGAGCTGTCGGAGAGCATGGTGGCCGTCGGCCGCGACCGCTTCCCGCACCTGAGCCTGCACCAGGGCGACATGCGCGACTTCGACCTCGGCCGCACGTTCGACGCCGTCACCTGCATGTTCAGCTCGATCGGCCACAGCGGCGACGTCGAGGGCCTGCAGTCGACGGCCAAGCGCATCGGCGAGCACCTCGTCCCCGGCGGCGTGATGGTCGTGGAGCCGTGGTGGTCACCGGAGGAGTTCATCGACGGCTACGTCGCAGGCGGCGTCGTGGAGCGCGACGGCCGCACCATCGCGCGCGTCTCGCACTCCGAGCGCGTCGGCGACGCCACCAAGATCACCGTGCACATGGCCGTCGCCGACGCCGAGCGCGGCCTCCGGCACTTCACCGAGGTCGGCCTGCTGGCCCTGTTCACCCGCGAGCAGTACCTGACCGCGTTCGACCAGGCGGGCATCGACGCCGAGTACGTCACCGGCGGCCCCCTGGGGCGGGGACTCTACGTCGGCACCCGCCGCTGACGCACGAACACGAACGATGGAGTCGACAGGATGTCCTCCCTGCTCAGACTGGCCCTAGTCGAGGTCAGGCACCACCCGGCCACCCCGGGCCGCACGACGGGCCCCGGCGGCGCCCTGGCGACCTTCACCGCCCTGCGCGCCGCCCAGCGCCGCCGAGCCCCCAGACCGGTGACGATCTCGACGGCCGAAACCCACGGCGGCCAAGACACGATCGCCACCCTGAAACTGGACTACACAGGCTCGATCGGCCCCGTCGACGTCCGCCTGCTGCCGGATGTCCCGGCATCGATGGTGTCGGTGGCGGTCAGCCGAGCCGTCCACTCAGCCCGCCCCCGCTGCGTCGTGGTCGGCCCCACCCTGGCCCGCCTGTGGGACGCCCACAACGGCCTCCCCACGGTCTCCGCCCACCGCGACCTGACCACGGTAGGCGTCTGGTCGGCCTTCGCCGCTCTCCTGCCGGCCTGGTCAGCCCGCCCCGGCCGAGTAGCCGTCCTGGACTACGACCCCGCGGTCCAGGCCATCGGCATAGCCACCGTCGACGTGGCCATGGCCGACACCAGCTGGACGGCCGCAGCCGCCGCCTGAGCCAAGAAGGCCCAGGCGCACACCCCGAACTCCAACGCACACAGCGGCCCGCGCCCCCAGCGCTCTGCCAGCAGTCCGATGGGGTGGAGTCGTCTCGGCGGGGGAGGAGAATCGCCGCTGAACTGGCGTGTGTGAGACCGGCTTGCCGGCCTCACGCGTGGTCTCACGCCGCGGCGATTCTTCCTCGGGGACCCGCCGAAACGACTCCACCCCATCGGACACCCGCCCACCCAGCGTCACCACCGGGTGAGCGGGCGAGGGACTAGCACTCAGGCGTCAAGTGGAAGATCTCGCTGTAAGCGATGTCCAGCGGAATCCGCCTCTCCAGCTTCCACGGCGACTCCAGGAACAGGTCCTCCCACTGGGCCACCGTCGGAACCTTCTGCCGCATCACCGCGTGCGTAAGCTCGAACCCGCTGGTAAAGATCGGAGCCTCCCCGGTGACAGTCGCAGAGTGGTAGGTGTCGGCCAGCAAGAAGTGCCCAGCGTTCGGAAGCCGGTCACGAATCTGGGAGAGAGTCGCCAAGCAGTCCTCCCGAGGCCAGAAGTCGTGCCCCAGGAAGAACGACAGAACCGTGTCCACCTCCTGGTACACCTCCCGCTCCCGCAGCCGCCGCACGTCGTCGTGCACGATCTCCACCCGGTCCGACATCCCCGACTCCGCCACCGCCGCCCGGGCAACCTCCACCGCCCCGGCGTTCATCTCCACCCCCACGAACCGCTTCGTCGGGTGCAGCCGAGCCAGGTGGATCACCCGGTTCGCGCTGCCGCAGCCCAGGTCGGCCATCACCGAGAAGGACATCCCGGCGATCGTCTCGGTGACGATCGGGTCGACGAACTGCGCGCCGTAGTCCCGGCCGGACTGCGCGATGGACCGCCCGCACCGGGTGTTCGCCGCCTCGAACGCGGCGTCGATGTCCGCCAGCTCCCCGACCCGGCTGAGCATGTCCCCGTACCCGCGGACCAGCCACAGGAAGTAGCCCTTGTTGCGGTAGATGTCGTCGAACTCGGGCCCCTCGGCGACCACGAGCTGGTCGGTCTGCACGATGTCGAGGATGCGGTGGCCCGCCATCGCCTCGCACACCGCGTGCATGACGTAGTCGTCCAGGCCGTTGGCGATGGAGAAGGCGCAGACGTCGACCTTCCTGTCCTTGCGCACCGCCTCCAGCAGCCCGGTTTGGACTCCGGCGCAGATGGCCGAGGAGGCGGTGTAGGCGTTGTACAGCGTTGCGGAGAGCATGGGGGACCCCTGTCGTGTGGTGGGTGGGATGTGCGGATCAGGCGGCCACGGTCCGGCTCACCGCGCCGGTCAGCGCGGCCAGCAGGGCCGTCATCTCCTCGCGCGTGCCGATCGCGACGCGCAGGTGGTGCGGCAGGCCCATGCCGGTGGTGTCGCGGACGAGGAACCCCCGCAGCTGCAGCGCCGCCCGCGCGGCGGCGGGGTCGGGCACGGGCACCAGGACGAAGTTGGCCGACGAGGCCACCGCGGGCATCCCCGCCGCGGCCAGCTCGGCGGCGAACCAGTCGCGGGTCGCCGTGGTCTCCTCGGTGGTGCGCCACAGGTGGTCCTGGTCGGCGAGGGCGGCGATGGCGGCGGCCTGCGCCATCCGGTTGACGTGGTACGGCAGCGGCCGGTGCAGGGCGTTGACCCTGGCGACCAGCTCGGGCTGCCCGACGAGGTAGCCGACCCGCAGCCCGGCCAGCCCGTAGGCCTTGGCGAAGGTGCGCAGCACGCACACCGGCCCGCCCCGCTGCACGTGCGGCAGCGCGGTGGCGAAGCCGGGACCGGCGTACTCGGCGTACGCCTCGTCCAGGACCACCGTCGACCCGCCTTCCTCGGCGGCCGCGACCAGGTCCGCGACGTCCGAACGGGACAGTGTCGTCCCGGCCGGGTTGTGCGGGTTGCACACGAAGGCGTAGCAGGAGCCCCGGCGCAGCCGGTCGGCGATGGCGGCGACGGGGACCTGGTAGCCGTCCAGGGGCAGCAGGTCCGCGTCGTCGCTGAGGGCCGCCAGGCTCTCGTGGTAGCTGCGGAAGGTCCCGTCGGTGACGACGGCGGTGACGCCGGGCGCGCGCAGGGCCATCGTCAGCAGCAGGATGACCTCGTCGACGCCGTTGCCGACGCTGATCTGGTCGGTGTCCACGCCGTGGTGCACCGCGATGGCCTCGACCAGCTCGTGGGCGTCCCCGTCGGGATAGCGGTGCACCCTGGCCGCCTCGGCGGCGATGGCGGCGGCCACCGTGGGGCTGGGACCGTGCGGGTTCTCGTTGGTGTGCAAGCGCACAGCACGTGGTGGTTCCACTGGTCTTCTCCTCGCCGAGCGATGGCCTTCGAGGAGTGTGCCGCCCCATGGCAAGCCGGTGACAGGGCATGTGTCACTTGTGGAGGGTGAAACCGTCCTAGGTGGGCACTGATTCGCGCGTTTCCCGGACAACGGGGACGGACGGCAGCTCCCGCAGTGCGGGGATACGCGACAGTAGCAGGGGAAGCGCGGAGAGCAAACACCCCACCCCGGCGACGAACAGCCCGGCGCGGATGCCGACCACGGTGCCGAGGTAGCCGCCCGCGAGCGCGCCGAGGGTCTGCGGGCTCCACATGAGGGTCCGCATCCCCGCGTTCATCCTGCCGAGCATGTCCGGCGGCGTGACGGCCTGCCGCAGGCTGATGGATGCCGTGTTCGCCACCGCCGACCCCGCCCGCATCACCAGGAAACCGGTCGTCACGCCGATCACCGCGAGCACCGTCGGCCCGGTGACGAGCGGGATGAGCAGTGGACCGCACACCCCGATCAGGTCGGCCACGATGTACACCCGTCCAAAGGGGAACCTCCGGACGAACCGGGCGGCCAGCGAGGCGCCCAGGATGCCGCCGATGGCGCCGATGGACAGCACCAGGCCGATCAGGCCCGCGCTGAAGCCCAGGACCTCGACGGCGTAGATGACGAACAGCGCTTCCAGGAAGACGTAGAAGAAGTTGTACACCGCCCCGCTCATGACGATGGCCCTGAGCAGCGGCTGCCTGACGACGAAGGCGAACCCGTCGCGCATCTCCCACCCGACCCTGCGCCCGGACGGCGCGGGACGCGGCTCGGGAACCTTGATGCGCCAGAGCGTCCACACCGAGACCAGGTAGGAGAACGCGTTGGCCACCAGGGCGAACGGCGCCGTCAGCGCCTGCACCAGCAGCCCGCCGAGGCCCGGCCCGGCCGACTCCGCCGCCGACCAGCTCGCCGTCACCCTGCCGTTGGCGGCGACCAGGTCCTCCTTGGACACCAGGACCGGGACGTAGGACTGCCAGCAGACCTCGAAGAGCACGGTGCCGAACGCGATGCCCAGCGTGATCGCGTACAGCACGCCCATCGACAGCATGTCCAGCGCGGCCAGCACCGGCACCAGACCGATGAGCACCCCGCGCAGCAGGTTGGCCGCGATCATCAGCGGCCGTTTGGCGAGCCGGTCGACCAGCACGCCGAACGGCATCGCGAACAGGTACGGCAGGTAGGTCAGGAACCACAGCACGCCCAGGTGGCCGGGGTTGGCGTCCAGGGCGAGGACGGCGGTCAGCGGCAGGGCGAGCGCGGTGATGCGGACCCCGAACAGCGACACGGTCTCGCCGAACCAGAACCGGGTGAAGTCCCGGTTGGCGAGCAGGCCGGGGCGGGGCTTCGCCGGGGCGCTCATGCCGCGCTGGACAGCGGCTCGGCGGTGACCCGGTACGCCGCGGCCACCGCGTCGACGGCGGCGGCGATCTCGGCCGAACTCGTCCCCCGGAAGCGGAAACGGCCGCCGACGTGCTCGTAGTAGGCGTCGGCGTCGGGCAGCACCTCGCCCGGCTGGACGAGGTCCTCGGCGTAGAGGCAGGGCACCGTGCCCAGCATCGAGGTCACCGACAGCACCCGGCACGGGCGCCGTGCCGGGGCGGGGGCCAGCAGCTCGCCGGTGTAGTCGCCGAGGTCGGCGGGCGGCTCGGGCGGCTCCTCGCCCAGCGCGACGGCCCACCCGGCCGCCATCAGGTCGTAGCCGTGCACCTCGCGCCACAGGAACGGGATCTCCCCGCCGCTGGTGCGGGCCCCGACCTCCAGGAAGGCGCACGCGTCGCCGTCGAGGAAGGCTTCCAGGTGGAACACGGTCGGCTTGCCCGCCAGCGCCCGCATCGCCCGCTCGGTGAGCGAGTACAGCAGCTCCTGGGCGCGCGGGTCGTCCTCCTGCACCAGCCCGAGCACCGACCCCTGCCGGAACTCCAGGCAGGTCTGCAGGTAGCGCGAGGCCCGCGCGGTCACCACCCGCGAGCCGTCGAACACGCCGTCGACCTGGTAGATCGTCCCCGGCTGGAACTTCTGGACCATGCAGTCCGGGGTCACGTCCGCGGCCCGCACGTCCGCGGGTCCGTGCGCGACGACCACCCCGGCGCTGGAGCTGCTGGCCTTCGGCTTGACGACGACCGGCCAGCCGTGTGCCGCGGCGAAGGCCAGGACCGCGGCGCGGTCCGGCGCGGGGGCGAAGGCGGGCACGGCGACCCCGGCCTCGGCCACCGCCGTGCACATGGCCAGCTTGTCCCGGAACGGGACGGTCTCGGCCACGGTCGGGCCGGGACAGCCCCACTCGCGGCGCAGCTCGGCGCCGACCAGCAGGTCGTCCTCCTTCAGCGCGACGATGCCGTCGGGCGCGCCGTGCCGGGCGGCCAGCCGCAGGACGGCGGCGCGCACGGCGGGCAGGTCGTCGGTCGCGGCGACCAGCTCGACGCCCGCGGCCGAGGCGGGCACGCCGTCGCGGCCCACCTCGGTGGTCACGTAGGTGACGCTCGTCCGCCCGTGGTCGACGTAGCGCTCGTACTCGGCGTAGGGCGCGCGCCAGCGGTGCACGACCACGATGTGGCGGGTCACGGGGTGTCCTCCTCGACGTCGTAGAAGCCCGGTCCGTCGAGGTAGTTGACCGAGGCGAGGTCGCTGGCGACCACCTCGGGCCGGGGGTGGGCCAGCGCGATGATCAGCGGCTCGGTGCTGTTGCACACCGTGCGGCTGAGCCGCTCGCCCGGCGAGACGTGCTCGATCACGCTGTGGAAGCTCTCCAGCCGCCGCACGGCCTCCAGCCCGGGGTAGGAGCGCAGCACACCGGAGACCGGGGAGGTGGGGAACGCCTGGGCGACGTGGTTGACCAGCCGGTACGGGCGCTCGTGCTCGGCGACGAAGCGGTCGGGGTCGAGGTAGGCGTCCAGGGTCCAGGTGATCTGCGATTCGCCCGCCGCCAGCTCGGCGTAGAGCGGCACGCTGGCGCCCGCGATGCGGAAGCCGCCCTCGACCAGGCGCGGCCCGTCGTCGGTGACGATGACCTCCAGGTGGGCCGGGCCGTAGCCGACCCCGAGGGCGTCGAGCACCCGCCGGGCGTAGTCGCCGAGCACCGACCAGACGGGGTTGTCCGGCCCGACGGTGAAGTGGCCCGCCATCCGGTCGACCACGCCGTTGACGTTGATCTTGGTGTACTGCCAGACGTCGGTGATCCGGTGGTGGCCGCGGCAGCTGGCGGTGTCCACGGCGTACTCGACGCCCACCAGGTACTCCTGGGCGACCACGCCCTCGTTGATGATGTCGAAGGTGTTGGGGTGCCCGTGCAGGGCCTTGTAGGCGTCCACGGAGTCCTGTGGGGTGTCGCAGAAGGACACACCGTCGTTGCCCATGCTGCGCACCGGCTTCACCACGACCCGCCCGCCCAGCTCCTCGTGCCACAGCTCCAGCTCCTCGGCCGAGGAGACCAGCAGCTGGCGGGCGGCGGGCACACCGGCGGCCCGCAGTGCCTCGTTCTGGCCGAACTTGTTGCGCCGGGCCTCGCTGAGCGCGGTGCCGTTGCCGGGCAGGCCCAGCGCTTCGGCGAGCGCGTCGGCCAGCTCGACGCCCAGTTCGCCCGCGGTCAGCACCGCGGCCGGTTCGTACTCGGCCACCGCCGCGACCAGGGCGGCGAAGTCGCCGGTATGGACGATGTTGATGGCGAAGGCGTCCGGATCGAAGCCGGGACGGTAGCTCGGCGGCACCTCCGGGGTGCTCTGCACCCGCACGACCCGGCGGCCCGCGTCGGCGAACGCGCGCATGAGCCGCATCGTCGGACCGTAGACGTCCACCAGCACAACGGACCCGCTCGCGCTCACGGTTCCTCCCCTGCTCACCGGGACGGCCGTGCGACCGTCGCGTGGTCAGGGTGGCCGCAGCGCGGACGGGCTGACCACTCCCACGGTGCCCACCAACCGGCCTGGGAGATCCGCAGTGGACGGACCGGGCGCGAGAACCCGCGCCGCCCATCCCTCTGCGGGCTGGACGGCGCGGGCGTCTGGCGTGCCGCTGCGCGCGGCAGCGGTTCACATGCGGCTGTACCTCAGGCGGTGGTGCCCTTGCGGATCAGGTCGGCCGCCTTCTCGCCGATGGCGATGGAGGGGGCGTTGGTGTTGCCGCGCGGGATCAGCGGCATGACCGAGGCGTCGGCCACGCGCAGGCCGCCGACGCCCTGCACCCGCAGCTCGGGGTCGACCACGGAGCCGATGGCGCAGGTGCCCACCGGGTGGAAGATCGAGTGCGTGTACGCGCGGATGTAGCCGGCGATGTCGGCGTCGGACTCGCTGGCCGGGCCGCGGTAGAGCGTCGAGCAGTACGGCGAGAGCGCCTTCTGCCGCGAGATCTCCAGCGCGGTGCGCACCGCCTTCACCGCGTCGTCCATGTCGGCCTGCTCGGTGAAGAAGTTGTGCTGGATGCGCGGCTTCACCGTCGGGTCGTCGGAGGCCAGCGACAGCGCGCCGCGGCTGCGCGGGGTCAGCATCGACGGGCCGAAGGTGATGGCGTGCCCGACCGGGACGCCCAGGCCGTTGTCGACGAAGGCCACCGGCGCGGACAGGTACTCCACGTTCGGCGCGGGCAGGCCGGCGTCGGTGCGGTGGAAGCCGCCGACCTCGGGGCCGTTGCAGGTCAGCGGGCCGTGCCCGGCGCCGAACTGCTCCAGGTGCTCGGGCTGCCCGAAGCCGATCATGCTGATCGGGTGCTCGTGCGGGAACACCAGCGGGATCAGCACGTGGTCTTGCAGGTTCTGGCCGACGCCGGGCAGGTCGGCGACGACCTGGATGCCCAGCGGCGCGATGCCCTGCGCCGGTCCGATGCCCGAGAGCTGCAGCAGGTGCGGCGAGCCGTAGGCGCCCGCGGACAGGATGACCTCGCGGTCGGCGCGGACGGTCAGCTCCTCGCCGAAGCGCTCGCCGGTGACGCCGACGGCGAAGCCGTTCTCGATGACGATGCGGTGCACCTGGACGTTGGTCAGCACCGTCAGGTTCGGCCGCCCCATGTTGGGGTGCAGGAACGCCGTCGAGGCGCTGACGCGGCGGCCGTCCTTCTGGGTCAGCTGGAAGTAGCCGAACCCGTCCTGGGACTCACCGTTGAAGTCGTCGTTGGCCGCGAAGCCTGCCTCGACGGCCGCCTCCACGAACGCCGTCGACATCGCGTTGCGCGAGCGGTTGTCGGAGACCTTCATCGGCCCGCCCGCGCCGTGGTACTCCGACTCGCCCCACTCGTTGTCCTCGGAGCGCTTGAAGTAGGGCAGCAGCTCGTCGAAGCCCCAGCCCGGCTGGTCCCACGAGTCGTAGTCCAGGCGGTTGCCGCGGATGTAGATCTGGGTGTTGATGGAGCTGGTCCCGCCCAGCACCCGGCCGCGGGGCAGGAACAGCCTGCGCCCGTTGAGGCCGGGCTCGTCGTGGGTGTCGTAGTCCCAGTCCAGTCCGGACCGCAGGAGCTTGGAGAACAGCGCGGGGACGTGGATGTTCGGCGAGGTGTCGGCCGGGCCCGCCTCCACGAGGCAGACCTTGGTGTCGGGGTCCTCGCTCAGGCGCGCGGCGAGCGCGCAGCCCGCTGAACCCGCGCCGACGATCACGTAGTCGTACATTTGGGCGCTCCTCCTAGAGATCACGGCTACTTGCAGGATGGGCCAGCCGCGCGCGTTTCCCTTCTCCGAGCGTGCACAACCTCGACCGGGACAGGAACTCGTTACCCTTGGTGAGGGAAATCGGGCAACGCGGACGTGAGCGCCTGTGTCAATGCTGCAGTGGTGTGAGGATCGCGCACGCTGGGAGAACGCCCGCACGAAGGCGCTCGCTACTGTCCCCTGAAGACGCGTTCGCCCGAACTGCCTTTTCCACCAAGGAGGAACCACCGTGACGACGAAAGGGAAGCGGGTCGGAACCCCGGACCTGACGGCGTCCGCCCCGGCCAAGTCGTGGTGGCGGCGCCCCTGGATCATCCCCCTCGGCCTGCTGGTGCTGACCTTCCTCTACCTGTCCCTGCCCAAGTACCTCACCCTCGACCCGATGCAGTCCCTGATCCCGGTAAACCCCGGCTTCGGACCGCACTACGCGCTGATGCTGGCGCACATCTTCACCGGCACCGTCGCGATCGTCACCGCCGTGCTGCAGGTCTGGCCGAAGCTGCGCGACCGCAAGCCCGCCGTGCACCGCGTCAGCGGCCGCCTGTACGTGTGGGCGGGCATGGTGCCCACCGCGATCCTGTCGCTGGCCATCACCCCGTTCGGCTACCTCGACGGGTTCGGCGCGCTGGGCTCCTCGATCTGGGCCGTGATCGCGCTGTTCACCACCCTGATGGGCTGGAGCGCCGCGCGCGAGGGCCGCTATGGCGACCACCGCAAGCTCATGGTCTACAGCTTCGCCATGGTGACCAGCATCCTGACCGGCCGCCTGTTCTTCTACACCACCTGGTACGGCCTGGCCTACATCCCGTCGCTGACCGAGCACCTGCCCGCGATCTCGCAGATCTCCGGGTTCTGGTTCAACTGGATCATCAACCTGGGTGTCGCCTACTGGTGGCTGAACCGGGGCAAGCGCAAGGTCGCCGCGGTCCCCACGACGACGGCGACGGCAACGGTCAGCGAGCCGATCGCGATCGCCGACGACCCGGAGCCCACCGCCAAGGTCGCCTGACCGGCTCAGCCCGACCGGCTCAGCCTGACCGGCTCACTCTGACCGGCTCAGTCTGTCCCGCTGAGCCTGCCCCGCTCAGCCTGACTGTCACCACCTGTCCCGAGGCACCACCCGCAGCACCGCACAACCGAGCCCCTGCACACGATCCCGGAGGCCCGGCGCCACCACGGCGTCGGGCCTTCGCCTTTCCCCGGCACACCCGTGCCCCGGGAAACTCCGCACGCACAAGGGAGACAACCCGTGAAGAAGTCGACCAAACGCCGCTCCGCGATCTTCGCGACCACCGCCGCGCTCGTGGCCACCCTGTTCGTCGCGCCCAGCGCCGCGAGCGCGCCCACCCCGCAGCAGGCCGCGACCAGCAGCGGCGTCCTCCAGCAGCTGTGCCAGCGCGCGTTCGACCGCGCGGTCACCGACTACAACACCGCGTTCGCGAACCGCGACCTGGCGGCTTTAATGGAGTTCTATCGGGACGACGCGGTCAAGGTGGACCCCGACGGCAAGATCCAGTACGGCAAGACCGAGATCTCCGCCCTGTTCGGCCAGCTGTTCGAGCTGAACTTCACCGAGTCGTTCCCGCACCTGTACAAGAAGGCCGACTGCCGCACCGCGGTCCTGCTGACCAACTCCAAGCTGGTGTTCCCGGAGTGGGAGTACGAGGAGCGCTTCTTCACCACCCTGACCTACACCTTCGACGGCCTCAAGTGGCGCGTGCTCAGCAGCACCAGCACCAACCTGGTGACCAGCGGCGGCTGAGCCCCGGACGCGCGAATCCCCCGTCTCCACTCGTGGAGGCGGGGGATTCGCGCTGTGTGGCGGTGCTCAGCCGACCGGCTTGATCTCCACCGGCTTGATCTCGTCGGGAGCCTGCTCCTCGGCGGGCGGCGTGTCCGTGCCGCGGTCGCGCAGCACCAGGGCGGCCACGGCCGCCAGGACGACGCCGATGCCGATGGTGATGGCGCCGACGGTGTTCAGCCCGGAGGTGAAGGCCTCGCGGGCCGCGGTGATGAGCGCCTCGCCCGTGCCGCCGCCGACCGCCTCGGCCGCGGCGTCCGCGCCGACGATGGTGTCCGAGGCCGCCGCGGCCTGCCCCTCGGGCAGCCCCGGCGGCAGGGTCTCGGTGATCTGGCCCCGGTACACCGCGGTGCCGATCGAGCCGAGGATCGCCACGCCGAGCGCGACACCCAGCTCGCTGCTGGTCTCCGACATCGACGCCGCCGATCCGGCCCGCTCCTCCGGCGCGGAGGAGATGACCATCTCGGTGCCCAGCGCCGCCATCGGGCCGAACCCGAAGAACACCAGGCAGACGCCGACGACCAGCACCGGCAGGCCGCCGACCGCGCTGACCTGGGTCAGCAGGATCGCGCCGACGGCCAGCACCAGCGCGCCGTAGGCGACGATCTTCGACGGCGGCAGCTTCGCGGCCAGCGTCGGCGCCAGCATCACGCCCGCGACGGTGGAGAAGGCCGACGGCAGCAGCCACAGGCCCGCGTGCAGCGGCTCCAGGCCCTCCACCAGCTGGAGGAACTGGTTGGAGAACAGGCCGACGCCGCCCATGACGACCGGGCCGAGCACCATGATGCCCAGCGCGCCGGAGAACTTCGCGCCGCGGAACAGCTCGACGTCGATCAGCGGGCTCTCCAGCGTCTTCTGCCGCCGGACGAACACGATGCCCAGCGCCACGCCGACCACGATCGCGACCGACGCCGTCGAGGTGAGGCCGTAGTGCGCGATCTCCTTGATGCCGTAGATGACCGGCAGGATCGTGCCCAGCGACAGGACCACGCTCAGCGGGTCGAGCCTGCCCGCGCTCTCGTCGCGGTACTCCGGCAGCAGGATCGGGCCCGCGATCAGCAGCACGACCATCACCGGCACGCCGATGAGGAACACCGAGCCCCACCAGAAGCCCTGCAGCAGCGCGCCGCCGACGATCGGGCCGAGCGCGGTGCCCGCCATGAAGCAGCTCATCCAGACGCCGATGGCCATGCCGCGCTGGCGCTCATCGGCGAACATCGTGCTGATCAGCGCCAGCGTCGCCGGGGCGAGGGTCGCGCCCGCCACGCCCAGCAGGGCGCGGGCGATGATCAGCATGGTGGCCGAGTCCGCGTAGGCGGCCAGCACCGAGGCGATGCCGAAGGCCACCGCGCCGATCAGCATCAGCTTGCGCCTGCCGATCCGGTCGCCGAGGGTGCCCATGGTCACCAGGAAGCCGGCCATCATGAACGCGTAGATGTCCATGATCCAGAGCGTCTGGTTGCTGCTCGGGTCGAGGTCGGCGCTGAGGCTGGGCAGCGCCAGGTAGAGCACGCCGAGGTCGATCGCGAGCAGCAGGGTCGGCAATGCGAGCACGGCCAGTCCCCACCACTCCCGTCGCCCAGCCAGCGGCGGCGCCGCGTACCCGGGGTCGGAGGTCATGACAAATCCCCTTTCTTGGTTCTCTCTCGTCCCGGACGCGCCCCCGCTGGGCGGGAGTGTCAGCTGCGGGCCCGGTGCTCTGCGGTCAGCTTCTCCATCAGCCCGACGGCCTCGTTGGGCGTCGGCCTGCCCGCCAGGTCGCGGCGCAGGCGCTCGGCGTTCTCGCGGTAGGACGGGTCGCCGAGGACGCGCTCCAGCGCCCCGCGCAGCGCCTCGGGGGTGAGCCGGTCGGAGTCGCTGACGTAGACGCCCGCGCCCTGCTCTTCCAGACCGTTGCCCTGGGCCACCGGGGCCCAGTACTTCTCGTTCCAGTAGGTGCCGGGCACGATCAGCTGCGGCACGCCGTGCTCCAGCGCGGTGCCGAAGGTGCCGGTGCCGCCGTGGTGGATGATCGCCGCGCAGGTCGGCAGCAGCACGTTCAGCGGCACGAACTCCACGATCCTGACGTTGTCCGGGACGCTGCCCAGCTCCGCGGTCTGCCGCGCGCTCAGCGTCGCCACGACCTCGATGTCCAGCTCGGCGACGGCGGCGAGCAGGTCCTCGGCGGAGGCCTCCACGCCGTGGGACTCGCGGTGGGAGAACCCGAGGGTCAGGCACACCCGCGGCTTGGCGGGCTTCTCGTTCACCCAGTCCGGGACGCGGGAGGGGCCGTTGTAGGGCACGTGCCGCACGGGCAGGTAGCGCACCCCGGCGTTCGGGTGGTGGTAGACCCACTCGGGGGCGATGTCGATGGAGAAGTGGCCGAGCACGGCCGACTCGTCGTAGGCGACGCCGTGCCGCTCCAGCTTGGGGCTCAGCCAGTCGCGCAGCGGGTCGGGGATGGTCGGGTCCGCCTTCGCCGCCTCGCGCCAGCCCGCCCGCAACTGCCCGACGGCGTCGACGCCCCACAGGAACCGCGCGCTCGCCGCGCCCGCGGCCTTGGCGGCGACCGGTCCGGCGTAGGCGAGCTTGTTCCACACGACCAGGTCCGGCTGCCACTCGCGGGCGAAGCCCGCCAGATCGTCCACGAAGGAGTCGGTGGTCAGCAGCGGGATGAAGTCGCGGGTCATGTGGACCCACTCCTGGGCGGGGTCGTCCCAGCCGTACTCGCTCTGGTGCGGCTTGACCCACGGCGCCTTCAGCGCCTCGACGGCCTCGACGGGGTCGGCTTCGGGCTCGGCGTCGACGATGTCCTGGCGGACGTCGGACTCGATCCGGCCGACCTCGACCGGGGTGAACCCGAGCTGGGCGACATCGTCGGCCAGGTCGGGCGCGCACGCGACCCGCACCTGGTGCCCGGCGCCCCGGGTGGCCCAGATGAGCGGCGCCATCGTGTACAGCTGGGATTTGTTGAGGAGGGTCACGAACAGGACGCGCATGGGAAGCCCTTCCCGCCGGGTGGAGATGTCCGACTTTCCTCCACAGCGTTTCAGCCTGCCAGTGCCGCGACATCTCATCGAATGCGGACTTCGCGCGCGGACAAACAGATTCCACTGTAAAGCCGAGCGGTTCACCGGGGCCAGAGAATTCGTCATCGACCGAGGTGAGCAATTCATAACCCGATCGTGTGACGGTCACCGAAAAGGGCCGCGCACCCGCTCGCCTTCCGGCGGTCGGGTGCGCGGCCCTTCTCGTGCTGTGCTGTCCCGCGGGGGTCAGCGCTTGGCGTAGCCCTCCAGGACGTCGGCCAGCTCCACGGGCTTGCTCAGCGCCACGCAGTGCCCGGCGTCGATCTCGTCGGCCACCACGTTCAGGCGCTGCTTGGCGAGGTTGCGGAAGAAGTCCACCGGGAAGAACTGGTCCTGGCCGCAGAGCAGGAAGTACGTGGGGACCTCGGGGTAGGCGGCCAGCGGCCACGGCGTCCCCATCGGGGTCTGCGACTGCGCCCGCTCCTTGCTCATGGCCTCGTCGGCCAGCTCGCGGGGCACCCCGTTGTAGAAGCTGACGTACGGGTCGTCGTCGCCGGTCACGCCGTCGACGGCGCGCTGGGCCTCGACGGCCTTGCCGTACTCGGTGACGTCCCACCACTCGCCCGGGGTCTCGCCCGGCTTCGGGATCATGCCCGCCAGGTACACCAGTGCGGTGGCGCCGAGGCGGTCGGCGACCAGCGGAGCGGTGAACGCGCCGAAGGACTGGCCGACGATGACCAGGTCGGAGCGGTCGCCGACGGCCTCGACCACGGCGTCGGCGTACTCGTTCAGGCCCGCGGCGTCGTCGTCGCAGGGCAGGTCCGGGGCGACCACCTCGTGCCCGCGCCGGCGCAGCTCGGCTTCGAGCAGGTGCCAGTACCAGCCCACGTCGGCCGCACCGTGGATAAGGACAAAGGTGCTCATCGCGGCTTTACCTCCTTGAATTGCGACTTGCGTGCGCCCAGCGACCCGGGCGCATGATTTCGACGGTACCCCACGTTGGACCGATCGGTGGAGTCGGAAAGGTCGGATTCACACAACTGCGCATTCTCGAAGATGCCGAGCGCGTCCGGGCGCGTGATCCTCTCCCGGAGGAGTGTTTTGTCGTGCACGTGCGACCGCGCACCGTCGCGGTACCCCACGCGAAGGGCGGACCCCCGATGTCCTACGACGGGATCGGCGTGCCGTTCCTCGACCTGCGCGCCCCCTACGCCGAGCTGCGCGCGGAGATCGACGCGGCCACAGCGCGGGTGCTGGCCTCCGGCTGGTACCTGCTGGGCCCGGAGACCGAGGCGTTCGAGGCCGAGTTCGCCGACTACTGCGGCGCCGAGCACTGCGTGTCGGTCGCCAGCGGCGGCGACGCGCTGGAACTGGTGCTGCGCGCCTGGGGGATCGGCCCCGGCGACGAGGTCCTGGTGCCGGGCAACACCTTCATCGCGACCTGGCTGGCCGTCACCGCCGTCGGCGCGCGCCCCGTCCCGGTCGAGCCGGACCTCATCACCCACACCGTGGACACCGCGCGGCTGGAAGCCGCGATCACCCCGAGGACCAGGGCGGTGATCCCGGTGCACCTCTACGGGCAGCCCGCCGACCTCGCCGCCGTCCGCGCGGTCGCCGAGCGCCACGGCCTGGCCGTGCTGGAGGACGCCGCCCAGGCGCCCGGCGCGACGTGGGCGGGCGGGCGGATCGGCGCGCGCGGGTCGACGGTGGCGTTCAGCTTCTACCCCGGCAAGAACCTGGGCTCCCTCGGCGACTCCGGCGCGGTGGTGACCTCCGACCCCGAGCTGGCCGCGAAGCTCCGCCTGCTGCGCAACTACGGCTCGCAGGTGAAGTACCACCACGAGGTGGCGGGCAAGAACTCGCGCACCGACGAGCTGCAGGCCGCCGTGCTGCGGGTCAAGCTGGCCCACCTCGACGCCTGGAACGACCGCCGCGGGGCGGTGGCCGACTACTACCGCTCCGAGCTGAGCGGCATCCCCGGCCTGGTGCTGCCCGAGCAGACCGAGGGCACCACGCACGCCTGGCACCTCTACGTCGTGCGCCACGCCGACCGCGACGGCCTGCGGGCCGCGCTGGAGCGCGCGGGTGTGGCCACCCTCGTGCACTACCCGATCCCCCCGCACCGCTGCGGGGTCTACGCCGACTCGCACCCGGGGCCGCTGCCGCTGACCGAGCGGCTGGCGCGGGAGGTGCTGAGCCTGCCCATCGGCCCGCACCTGAGCGCGGCGCAGGCGGCCAGGGTCGCCACGGCCGTCAAGCACATCTGCGCGAACCTGGCCTTCCCCCTGGCGAGCTGACGGCCTGGACACGACGACGCCGGGGCGGTGGTTCCGCCCCGGCGTCGTCGTGTCCGGCTCAGGGGTGCTCGGCGATGAACAGCCCCCGGCCGGAGGGACCCCCCTCGACGTACTCCACCGCCAAGCCCGCGCGCTCGAACCCGCGCAGGTACTCCTCCTTGGTGAACAGCGTGATCCGCAGGTCCTCGGTCACGTGGCGCAGTCCCTCCGCCGCGCCCGCGACGACGTAGTGCACGCGCACCCGCGAGTAGTTCCCCTCGCGCGAGGAGTGCGACACCCGTGCCATGGTCTGGCCGTCCACGTCGAGCACGTCACCGGTGACGTAACCGTCCACAAAGGTGCTCGGGAACCACCAGGGCTCCACCACCAGCACGCCGCCAGGGGCCAGGTGCGCACCGAAGCGGGTGAGGGTGGCGGCCAGCTCGTCGGTGTCCACGGCGTGGCCGATCGAGCTGAACATGCAGGTGATGACGTCGAAAGTGCGGCCGAGGTCGAAAGTGCGCATGTCGCCGTGGGTCAGCGTGAGCTCCGGCCTGCGCCGCTTGCCGACGGCGATCATCCCCTCGGACAGCTCGACCCCCTCCACGTGCGGGAAGTGGTCGCCGAAGTGGGCGAGGTGCTCGCCGGTGCCGCAGGCGACATCCAGCAGGGACTCGCCGAGCGGGCCGCGGTGGCGGATGGCGTCGAGCACCTGGCCGACCTCGCCCGCGTAGTCGCGGCCGCGTGCCCGGTACACCGGGTCCCAGATGTCGGCAATGTCGTCATACATGCGCATACTCCCGCGATCGTGGGGGGCTACCTGTCGAGGGTAGCGCCAGACGAGGAGTCAAAAGGTTGCGCCGCAACGCATCGGGCACTGTGAAAGATCCGGTGCGGCAAAAGGCACACACGGAGTCGTTCACATCGAGATCGTGCGGATAGCGTTGCTCCGACGGAGTGACCTCCGTCGCACTGTCCGCCACCGCACCGTCCACTCCGGACTTTACAGGCGCGCGGATTCCCCTACTGTCAGGAAGGCGGCAGACGCATGTTACGCATCACGCTGGTCCAGCAAGGCGCGTGGGACATGCCGGTCGATTCCATGCCCTTGGCTGTAGGATACCTCAAAGCGGTCATTGATGACGAACCCGACTTCCGCGGGGAAGTCGAGGCGGTGATCCAGAACTTCCGCGGCGGCCAGAAGCTGCAGGACATGGCCGCCGCGCTGTTCTCCGGGGACATCCCGGACGTGCTGGCCTTCTCCGTGCTGGGGTGGAACTACCGCAGCTTCGGCGTGCTGGCCGAGACCTACAAGCAGATCAATCCCAAGGGCATCGTGGTGTTCGGCGGCAACCACGTCGCGTACCAGGCCGAGCGGGTCTACCGCGAGCACCCCACCGTCGACCTCGTGGTCAACGGCGAGGGCGAGCACACCTTCCACGAGCTGGTCAGCTACCTCGTGGCCAACCGCGGCAAGGAGATCGACCCCGTCGACGTGGCGGGCCTGTCCTACCGCAAGCCCGACGGCACCCTGCACACCACCGCCGACCGGGACCGCATCAACGACCTCGACGTCATCCCGTCGCCGTTCCTCACCGGCGCCATCCCGATGGCCGACGCCGCCGGGGAGTTCCGCTACGACGTGGCGCTGATGGAGACCAACCGCGGCTGCCCCTACAAGTGCTCCTTCTGCTACTGGGGCGGCGCCACCGGCCAGAAGATGCGCTCGTTCTCCACCGAGCGCCTCGCCGAGGAGCTGGACCTGTTCGGCTTCCACAAGGCACCGTCCCTGGTGCTGTGCGACTCCAACTTCGGCCTCCTGGAGGCCGACGAGGAGTTCGTCGAGCTGGTGATCAAGACGAAGGAGAAGTACGGCTACCCCGGCGCGTTGATCACCAGCTGGGCGAAGAACAAGTCGAAGCGCTTCTTCAACATCGTCAGCGAGCTGAAGAAGCACGGCCTGCAGAGCCTGTTCACCCTGGCCCTGCAAACCCTGGACGACGCCGCGCTGACCGACATGCTGCGCAAGAACATGAAGGTCAACCAGTGGGAGAGCCTGGTCGACTGGCTCGCCGAAGAGGGCCTGGAGTGCTACGGCGAGCTGATCTGGGGCGCGCCGGGGGAGACCCCGGAGTCCTTCCTGCGCGGCTACGACCGCCTGGCGAAGAAGGTCTCCCGCATCGCCGTGTACCCGATGCTGCTGCTGCCCAACACCTCCTATGTGGACAACCGCGAGGTTCACGGCTTCGTCACCATCCGCGGCGAGGACGACGACTTCGAGTACGTGCTGGCCAACCGCACCTCGACCCTGGCCGAGAACATGGAGATGCAGCGCTTCGTCTTCTGGGCCCGCGTCTTCGGCGAGCAGCAGTACCTGCGCCACGCCTGGCGCCCCCTGCTGGACCTGGCCGACACCACCCAGTCCCAGGCCATCCTCAGCGTCAAGGCCCACCTGGAGAAGTCCACCGTCCCCGAGGCCGTCGCCCTCCTCGGCCGCATGCCCATCCTCGCCGAGAGCCCCGCCATCGCCGACGCGCTGCGCAACATCCACAGCACCCCGGAACTCCAGGCCATCGTCCGCGAGTGGTGGTACGACGTCGCCGTCCCCACCTTCCCCCCGCTGTGGCAGCAGTTCGCCCGCGAACTCTACGAGTTCGAGTCCTGGTCCCGCCAGGTCTACGTCATCCCCGGCGACGACCTCCCCGACGGCTGGCACGAGACCGACATCGACGGCCAGACCTGGTACGAGAGCACCACGGTCACCCTGGACTACGACATCCCCGAGATGCTGGAGAACTGGGAAGCCCTGGACCTCACCACCGCCCCCCCGCTCAACCCCACCTCCTACGTCTTCACCGCCCGCCCGGGCTACTACCAGAACCTCGACAACTACGAGATCGCCGCCCAGCACCTGGCGATCCCCAGGAAGCTCACCGAAGCCGACGCCGCCCTCCCCAAGGCCGCGTAGCCGCGCAGCGGCCAGGGAGCCCCACAGGCGACGCCTGTGGGGCTCCCTGCTTTCCCGCCTGCTTTCCCGCCTGCTTTCGCGTTCCCGCAGTACCTCCACCCGTGCATCCAGCCAGGCCTGGGACAGACGAGCGGGTGAGTGTCCGACGGGTGAGTGCACGCCATCAGACCCTTGCCCGGAGGCTGGTGGGAGCGTGCAAACAGACCCACGCAGCGAGGCCGGGCAGGGAGCATCTCCCCACCCGGCCTCCGCCACCCTCACCTACCTCTTACGCCACACCGTCACGTCAGCGTCGAAGTACTCGTAGTCCCGCGAGTGCGTCCGCAGCACCCCCGGCTCGTCCGACTCCGACACCAGGTCGAACCGCCCCGACAGGATCAGCTTCGTCGAGTACTCGCTCCACGGGCTCGCCACCAGCAGCAGGCCACCGGCGCCGAGGAACGCGTCCGACTCGGTGAACTGCCGCAGGCACCCCTCGGGGTCCCCGAGCCGGTCCAGCGCGTTGCCCAGGATCACCGCGTCGTACAGCCCCAGGGAGGCAGGCAGGTCGCACGGCTCGGCGACCTCGAAGGCCACCGAGGACTCCGCCCCCACGGCCGGGGGCGAGGTGTACAGCCGCGTGCGGATCTCCCCGCGCCCCGGCTGGGTGTAGGCGACCGACTCCCCGCCGGCCAGCGTCCGCGCGATCTCCACGAACGACGAGTCGCTGTCCACACCGACCGCCGAGATGCCCGGCAGGGCGGCCAGGGCGAACGTCGCCCCGCCCACGGCGCACTGCACGTCCAGCACGCGCCCGAGCGCCGTGCCCGTCCGCGACGCCACCTCGACCAGCGCCGCCGCGACCCGCTTCGGGTATCCGTGCGCCGTCGCCAGCGGGTGGTCGGTGCGGTCGAAGGTCTCGCGGACGGTGCCGAAGTGCAGCAGGATCTGCGCGTCCGTGGCCGCTGCCGACACGGTCTCGGAGACCGTGACCCGAGCCGGGGCGGAGGTCCCCGCCGACGACGCGGTCGACGTCGAGCTGATCAGCCGGATTCCGGTCTGCTGCAGGAAGTGCGGCCGGAAGTGGTACCTGGCGAACACGCTCGCCTGGTCGCCCGTGCTGACGTAGCAGCCGCCGAGGATCATGTGGTGGCGCCCGTCGAAGCACGGGATGCTGAAGTCCTCGTAGTACGGGTGGGTCTCGAAGCCGTCGTAGGGGTGCAGCAGGTCCTCGCTCCAGGCCCACACGTTGCCCGCCGAGTCGTGCACCCCGACGCCGTTGGCCGTGGCGGTGTCCACCGGGAACTCCGAGCCGTGGGCCAGGTTCACGTTGACGCCCTTGGCTGCGAAGTCGGCCCCGCTGTAGCGCAGCACCGGGTCGTCCTCGACGCCCGGGGCGTCCGGCAGGTCCCGGATGACGCGGAACTGGGCCTCGGTCGGCAGCGCGTAGGCGGTCCCGTCCTTCTCGCCCTTCCACGCGCAGAACGCCTTGGCCTCGTGGTAGTTCACGCACACCGGCCAGTCCCACGGCATGTCGATCTCCTCGAAGATCGTCCGCAGGCGGTAGGCGTGGAAGCCGGTGGGGCCGTTCTTGACCCACCAGCGCGGCTCCTTGGTGTTGCCGAAGCGGCGCCACTTCTCGCCCTCGGCGCTCCACAGCTCGGGCCTGCGGTAGCCGCCGTCGGCGACGAACTCGTGGTACTCGCCGTTGGACACCATGAACTTCGACGCCGAGAACGGCTCCACCTCGCGCACCGAGGTGCCGTACTCGTTGTCCCAGCCGAAGGACGGGAAGTCCACCGGCTTGCCCAGCGGCACGGTCCTGGCCGCGACGGCGACCATGCCGTTGGCGGGGTAGGAGTCCGCCGCGGGCTTGTGGGTGGCGGTGGTGCGCCGGTCCGGAGCCGGGGCGGGCCAGGCCGCGGGCGGGCTGACCAGGCGCAGCGGCATCTCCCGGATGAGCACCGAGCTGGTCTCCAGGTGGATGCGCTCGTGCTCGAAGCCCAGGAAGATGGCCCACGCCGGGTCCCGCATGCCGATCGGGCGGCCGAGCTCTTGGGCGAAGTCGGTGTTCTCGATCAGCTCGCGCACCTGGCCGTAGACGGTGGCGCGGTAGTCCTTGATGTCGGAGACCGACGGCCACAGCATCTCGTTCTTGGACATGTCGTCCCACGACATCTCATCGACGCCGGTCTCCAGCACCTCCTCCAGGTACTCGTTCACCGGCTCGCCGAGCAGGCCCGCCACCCGCAGCTTGTTGACGTACAGCACGGCCGGGTGGCCGTAGTAGAACGCCATCGGGTGGCGCAGGCCGTGGCCCGGCGGCCGGTAGAACGCCTCGGCGCCCTGCAGGCCCGCGAACAGGGCCTCGGTCAGCGCCCACGAGTTGTCGAAGTAGGCCAGCACGTCGGCGCGGCCGCAGGTCGACAGGTCGGGCATGGCCAGGGAGGTCAGCCGCCCGTCCGGGCCGAGACCGGGGCAGTCGCCCGAGTCCGGGTTCGCCCCGGTGTACCACCATGCTCCGTCGCGCGGGCCGATCAGGCGTTCGTCGGCGTGGACGGTCGCGTTGCGCTCCCAGAGTTCCGGTTCAGCGGTGGCTGTCATCGCGGTGTGCCTTCTCTCGTGTGTTTCCGAATCGACGGGCTGTGGTGGGCTCGGCAGCTCGGGGTCAGGCGGCCGCGCCGCTGTCGGCCTGGTCGAGCCACCACGGCGCGGTGCGCGCCCACTCGATGGTGCGGCTCAGGCCCTCGGTCAGGGTGGTCGGGCACGACCAGCCGAGGACCTTCCTGGCCTTGGTGTTGTCCGGCACGCGCCGGGCCAGGTCCTGGTAGGTGCGCCCGAGAGCGGTCGCGGTGTCCACCTTGCTCGCGGGGCCGGTGCCGGTCAGCGAGCCGATCAGCGCGACCACCTCGGAGACGGTCGTCTCGGTCATGCTGCCGACGTTGAACGCCTCGCCGATGCCCTTGTCGCTGCGGGCGGCGCGGACGGTGCCGTCCACGGCGTCCTCGACGTAGGTGAAGCACCGGGTCTGGCCGCCGTCGTCGTAGACGACCGTGGGCAGCCCGTTGAGCGCCCGGTGGATGGAGCGGCTCACCACGAACGCGGGCCGCTGGCGGGGACCGTAGACGTTGAAGTACCGGACGATGGTCGCCGCG
The DNA here is from genome assembly GCF_042657845.1 of Actinokineospora guangxiensis. NCBI lineage: Bacteria > Bacillati > Actinomycetota > Actinomycetes > Pseudonocardiales > Pseudonocardiaceae > Actinokineospora > Actinokineospora guangxiensis. The sequence continues at coordinate 273,963 of NZ_JBHSKF010000009.1, forward strand.
GTGCCGTGCTGGCGGCCGTAGGCGAACACCAGGTGCTCGGTGAGCGCCTTGCTGGTCGAGTACGTCCAGCGGTCGGCGGCCGTCGACCCGAGGACCCGGTCGTCGTCCTCCTTCCACGGCACGTTCGGGTTCTTCCCGAACACCTCGCTGGTGCTGGTGACCAGCACCCTCGCCCCGGTCGCGGTGGCCGCGTCCAGGACGTTGCGGGTGCCGACCATCGCGGTGTCGATGACCTCCAGCGGCGCGGAGAGGTACCGGTCGACGCCGACGACGGCGGCCAGGTGGTAGATCGTGTCGACGCCCTGGCACGCCTGGAGCAGCGTGTCGCGGTCGGTGATGTCGCCCTGCACGAAGCGGGCGTGCTCGCCGACCACCCCGAGGTGCTTGGCGGGCGGGAACGCGTCGACGACGGTGACGTCCTCGCCGTCGTCCAAGAGGCGCTTGACCAGGTGGCTGCCCACGAAGCCGCAGCCGCCGGTGACCAGAGACCGTCCCATCGCCCTACCGTCCGATTCCGCGGTAGATGTAGCCCAGATCGCGCAGTGCCTGCACCTTTGCGGCCGGGTAGTGCGCCCGGCCGTCGAGCAGCAGGCACTTCGGCGCGACCTCCAGCTCGCTGAAGTCGATCTCCTTGAACTCGTCGTGCAGCGCCAGCACCGCGATGCAGTCGACGTCGCGGACGGCGTCCTCCAGCGACGCGGTCAGCTCGCCGCCGAAGATGCGCTCGGCCTCGGCCACGTCGACCAGCGGGTCGTGCAGGCGCACGGTCGCGCCCGCGGCCCGCAGCTCGGCGACGGCGCCGGCGACCGGGGTGAACCGCAGGTCACCGGTGTTGTTCTTGAACGCCAGGCCGAGCACGGCCACGGTCACGTCCTCGGCGTCCTTGCCCAGGCCCGCGAGCTCGTCCAGCGCCAGGCGCGCGGTGTAGGCGGGCATGGCGGCGTTGACCTCGCGGCCGGTGGGCGCGGTGCGGATGTCCACGCCGCGGTCCTTGGCCGAGCGCCACACCATCCACGGGTCCTTGGTCAGGCAGGACCCGCCGACGCCCACGCTGGGCGTCAGGATGTTGATGTTGCCGTTGCCCTTGGGGATGGAGTTCGCCGCGTGGATGACCTCCAGCACGTCGGCCTCGTAGAGGGCGCAGAACTTCGCCAGCTCGTTGGCCATGGCGATGTTCAGGTCGATCCACCAGTTGTCGGCCAGCTTGACGATCTCGGCGGCCTCCAGCGACTGCAGCGGGATCGTCGGCACCTTCAGCGCCCCGCCCCAGAACGCGGCCGCGGCCTCGGCGGAGGCGGCCGTCAGCCCGCCGACGGCGATCGGGAACGAGCTCAGCTCGCGGATCGCGGTGCCCTCGGCCAGCCGCTCCGGGGTGAACGCCAGCCCGAAGTCCACCCCCGCGGTGTGCCCGCTGCGCTCCAGCAGGGGGCGCACCAGCTCGCGGGTGGTGCCCGGCGGAACCGTGCTCTTGAGGACGAACAGCTGCCCGGGGCGCACGTGCTCGGCGAGCGTCGTGCACGCCGCGGTCAGCTGGCGGCTGTCGAGCGAGCCGTCGGCCTGCACCGGGGTGCCGACCGCGATCACCACGACGTCGGCCTCGCGCACCCGGGAGTAGTCGGTCGTGGGCGTGAGCCTGCCCGTCTCCACCCCCGTGCGCAGCAGCGGCGCGAGCCCGTTCTCGTGGAACCGGCACTCACCGCGGTTCAGCTCGTCGACCAGGTCGGTGTTGGTGTCGACACCGACCACGTCGAGCCCGTTGCCCGCCAGCGCGCCCGCGAGGCAGGCGCCGACGTACCCGAGTCCGACCACCGCGACCGTGGCGTCGCGGCCGTCAGGTAAGAAACGCATTTCCGAGCTCCTTCACGTCAGGCCTACCGGGTGCCGGATCGGGTCAGAGGTAGTGCGTGTTGGGCTCCAGACCGCACAGGATTCGCCCGTAGAGCTCGAAGTTCGTGTTCGGGTGCATCACGCCGTGCAGGTTGATCGCCTGGATGTCGCGCTCGATGCGCTGGATCGGCACGTGGTTGTAGATCGAGGACCCGCCGCTGGCGGTGTTGAGCACGTCCACGGCCTCCTTGGCGCGCACGCAGGTGGCGCCCATGTCCAGGCGCACCCGCGCCCGCTCCTCCAGCGTCCACTCCTCGCCCGCGTTCGCCTTGCGGTCGACCAGGCCCGCCGCCCGCAGCGCGTGGAAGCCCGCCTCATCGATGCGGGTCTGCGCCTCGGCCACCTGCAGGTGGGTGATCGGCGCGTGCGCCTGCTCGGCGTAGTCGGTGTAGCTGATCTTGCGGCCGGGCAGGCGCTCGAAGAACGCGTCCTTGGCCGCCTGCGCCAGCCCGTAGGCCACCGCCGAGACGGTGGAGCAGGCCGTCGGCAGCAGCGGCGCGGTGTAGATGGGGGAGTTGCGGTTGGCCTCCGAGGAGTACTTCTGCTGCAGCACCGGACCCATGTGCAGCACGCGGGCCTCGGGCACGAAGACGTCGGTGGCGACGGTGCTGACGCTGCCGGAGCCGCGCAGGCCCGCGGTGTGCCAGTCGTCCACGATCTGCAGGTCCGACAGCGGGATCGCGGTCATGACCGGCATCGGACCGTGCTCGGGGTGCAGCAGGATGACGGCGTTGGTGTTCCAGTGGCTGTGCTTGGCCCCGGAGTTGAACACCCACTTGCCGTTGACGACGATGCCCCCGTCGACCGGCACGGCCGTTGCGGTCGGGCTGAGGATGCCGCACACCCGCACGTCGGGGGTCGAGAAGATCTCGTCCTGGACCTCGTCCGGGAACAGCCCGGCGATCCAGGTGCTGATCGTCCACACCGCCGCCGTCCAGGAGGTGGACCCGTCACCGCGCGCCAGCTCGGTCAGCACCGCGGAGGTGGTGGTCAGATCGGACTCGAACCCGCCGTAGCGCTGGGGAATGCGCATCTTGAAGAACTCGATGTCCGCCAGCGCCTGCACCGACTCGTCGGCGAGGTTGCGGGACTCCTCGCTCTTCTCGGCGGTGTCCTTCAGCAACGGCACGACCTCTGCGGCGCGTCGGATCAGCTCTTCCCGCGAGGGGACGCTGTTGGTGGTCACGGTTCCTCCTTGACGGCTGCACGCCGAGTCCATGCTTCCCTTGCGAACCACGGTGACACCGCGCCGCACCCCGGCTCATCTCAGATCATGCGCAGGCGACACACGCCGCGATGACCGCAGAGGAGCGGAAAGCCCTGGCACCGGCGACGACGCACAGGAGGAGAAGCACAGCGGGAGAAGCACTCGGGGAGATGCGCCGTCCACCTGGGCCGGACGACGATGGCGGGCGGGCACGACACCAGGAGGGTCGATCGGTGACCGACGTAGATCTGCACAGCCCCGCCTTCATGGCCAACCCGTTCCCCGGCTACGCCGCGCTGCGCCGGGAATCCCCGGTCCACCACGTCGCGGGCCCGATGGGCTTGGGGATGTGGCTGATCACCCGCCACGACGACGCCCGCGCCGTGCTCACCGACCCCAGGTTCTCCAAGAACGTCCGCCTGGCCCCCGACTGGCTCAAGGTCATGGGCGGCGGCCAAGGCGACGAGGGCCTGCTCGGCGCGAACATGCTCAACATGGACCCGCCCGACCACACCCGCGTCCGCGGCCTGGTCGTCAAAGCCTTCTCCCGCCGCCGCATGGAGGCGCTGCGCCCCCGCGTGCAGCAGATCACCGACTCCCTGCTGGACGAGGTGGCGCAGGCCGACTCCTTCGACCTCATCCCCACCCTCGCCGTCCCGCTGCCGATCATCGTGATCTGCGAGCTGCTGGGCATCCCGGTCTCCGACCGCACGGACTTCCGCCGCTGGACGCAGATGGTGCTGACCCCGCCGCTGAGCCCCGAGGCCATCGCCATCCGCAAGGACGGCAACCGGGCGATGGAGGACTACCTCACCGCCCTGCTCGCCGAGCGCCGCGCGCGGGTCAACGCGGGCGTCGACGCCGACGCGCAGCCGGACATGCTCGACGCGCTGCTGGTCGCCTCGGCCGAGGAGGGCGTGCTCGCGGTGCGGGAGCTGATCGGCACGGTCAAGCTGCTGCTGGTCGCGGGCCAGAACGCCGGGAACCTGGTCGGCAACGGCATGCTCGCGCTGCTCACCCACCCCGACCAGCTGGAGGCGCTGCGCGACGACCCGGCGCTGCTGCCCGGCGCGATCGAGGAGCTGCTGCGCTACGACGGGCCCATCGAGCGGGCGCTTCCGCGCTTCACCACCGAGGACGTCGAGGTCGGCGGGGTGAGGATCCCCGCGGGCAGCGCCGTGGCCGTGGTCCTGTCCTCGGCCAGCCACGACACCGGCGCCGAGCACCCCGAGCGGCTGGACATCACCCGCGAGGAGAGCGCGCACCTGGCCTTCGGCGGCGGCATCCACTACTGCCTCGGCGCGCCGCTGGCCCGCATCGAGGGGCAGATCGCGATCGGCACCGTGCTGCGCCGCTTCCCGGCCATCAAGATCGCCGCCGACGCCGCCGAGCTGAAGTGGACCGGCCGCGGCCTGAACTTCATCCGCGGGCTGGTCTCGCTCCCCGTCGCGGTCTGAGCAGCAAGAACGCCCGCGGTCGACCGCGGGCGTTCTGTTGTGCCGTCAGGCCGCCAGCGAGCGGGGCGCGGGCCGGTCCAGCCACAGGCGCTCGTCGCGGGGCAGGCGGGGGACCGGGCCCACCGACGACGGGGGCGTGCGCCAGACGCCGTCGAACGGGAACGCCCCGGCCTCGATCCTGGTGACGAGGGCGTCCCCGGCCGCGCGGATGCGCCGCGCCGTGCGCTCGTCCCAGTAGCCCCACGGGCCGTAGGAGGCCCGGAACTCCTCCTCGTCCTTCCACTCCCACGCCAGGTCGGGCCGCACGACGAGGTCGAGCACGTGGTCCACCGTGTCCAGGCCCGCCGACCCCGGCCCGCGCCAGCGCACGCTGGGGGCCTCCAGGTTGGCGTACCAGTGGGTGAAGCGGCCGTCGCGGTAGAACCACCACACCGAGTGGTCGGCCTCGGGCGGCACCAGGATGAGCACGTCGGTGTCGACCCACTGCGTGGTGCGCACCGGCGCGTCGGCGATCACCGGCAGCGGCGCTTCCCGGAGCCTGGTGCCGTCGGCGTGCCAGCGGCAGGCGAAGTCCGAGCCGCGCGGCACCCAGAGCAGCAGGTGCGAGTCGTCGTCGGAGACGACGCGCGCGGCTTGGGCCATGGTCACGTAGCCGCCGCGGAAGTAGCGGCGGACGACTGTCTCACCTGGACTGAATCGCATCGGTCGATCATTGTCCTGGCGAGCGCGGCGGCTCAACTCCCGCCGTGTCCAGTGGGGACGCGCAGCGCCTTGGCCGCCAGCTCCAGGCCGGGGCCCCGCAGCCGCTCTATGGCGGCCGGGCGCTGGGTGAGCAGCAGCAGGAACGCCTCGGCCGGGCCGGTGACCTCCAGGCCCTCCCCGACCGCCCAGTCGGCGTCGGTGGCCACGCACCGCACGCCGCGCAGCCGCCTGCGCGGGTTCCACGGCACCTTCAGCGCCCAGGCGCCCTCCAGGCCCACCACGGCCGCCTCCGGCGGGATGTCGGCGGGCCTGCCCAGCGGCAGGGTGATGTCCATGGTGTGGGTGAGCACGTCCATCATCGTCGTGCCGACCCCGGTGCCGGGAGCGGGCGGCACCTTCCGCGACGCCGCGTACTGGCGCATCTGGGCCACGATCTCCCCGGTCGGGAGGCCGGCGTGGCGGATAGCGGACTCGCGAATCATCCGGTCGAAGCTGCACCCGTAGCGGAAGAACTCCACCGCCCAGCGCACCGCGGGGGCCTGCGGCGGCAGCGTGACGTGCGCGGCGACGTCGCGCACGCGCCAACCGCCGCACAGCGACGGGTTCTCCCACTCCGCCGGGGAGAGGTCCTCCAGCAGGTCGGCCAGGCGCAGCCTGCCGTCCTCGACGCCCTTCCAGGCCGTGTCCCGGTCCATGCCAGCTCCTCCGCCGAAGATGATCGCCCACGGGGGAAGGTACCGCGCACGCGCGTGATCCCGGTATCCCGGAGTGCTTACCCGGCAGGGATTCCGGTCCCCGATTGCCGCACTGGGCCGCTTCGCACACGAGGAGTGGCGGGCGCCGGCGGCGGGATTGGACCATCAAGGTCATCCCGTGGCACGCGCATGCCCCGGCGTTTGTCGAAGAAGTAAGGAGACAACCATGTCCGTTGACACATCGGCGGCCCAGGCCGACGAAGCTCAGGCGCGGCTGGCTGCCTACTACGGCGTCTTCACCAGCGAGAAGGAGAAGGACGTCCTCAGCGTCCCGCTCCGGCTCGTCGCCGCGTGGGCCAAGAACGACGCCGACGGCGTGGCCGCGGTGTTCACCGAGGACGCCAGCATGCTCCTGCCCGGTGATGTCTACAAGCGCGGGCGCGACGAGATCCGCTCCTTCATGGCCGCCGCCTACGCGGGCCCCTTCAAGGGCACCGGTGTCACCGGCACCCCCGTGGACGTGCGGTTCGTCGGCGACGACGTCGCCCTGCTGCGCACCCACGGCGGCATCCTCGCCCCCGGCGAGACCACGATCGCCCCGGAGCTGGCGGTGCGCTCGACCTGGGTGTGCGTCAAGCGCGAGGGCACCTGGTGGCTGGCCGGCTACCAGAACAGCCCGCGTGGCGAGGGCGCCACGCTGCGCTGGTGATCCCGGTGACCATCGCCGAGACACCCGACGCCGCGGCGGTGCTCGCCGAGGTGGGCATCACCGAGGACACCGAGTTCGTCGGCCCCTACACCGACGACTGGGAGCGGGCGGTCCTGACCGTCCCGCAGCGGATCATGGGCGCGTGGGCCCGCAACGACGCGGACCTCTTCGCCGACACGTTCACCGACAACGGTTCGCTGCTGCTCAACGACAACCAGATGACCAGCCGCGAGCAGATCCGCGCCTACATGGCGGCCGGGTACTCCGGCCCGCTCAAGGGCGCCAAGGTCCACGGCTGGCCGGTGCAGGTCACCCGGCTCAGCGAGCGGGCGGCCATGGTCATCACCCAGGGCGGGATCATGTTCCCCGGCGAGGAACGCATCGCCGACCGCAACGAGATCCGCGCGACGTGGGTGATCGTGGCCGAGGAAGGCCGCTGGAAGCTGCTGTCCCACCAGAGCAGCCCTATCAAGGGCTAGCCGTTCTTTTCTCGAGGAGAGAAGCATGACCAACAAGGCGGCCAACCTGGTCGATCAGGCCAAGCAGTGGGCCGGTTACTACGGTGATTTCTCCAACGGCCCCGAGGGCGCCGTCCTGACCGTCCCGCTGCGGGTGCGCGCCGCGTGGGACGCCAACGACGCTGAGGCGTTCGCCTCCATCTTCGCCGCGAACGGCAGCATGCTGGCAGGCGACGAGCAGCTCAACGGCCCCGACGCCATCAAGGCCTACATGGAGAAGGCGTTCGCCGCCTACTACCAGGGCACCAAGCTCGACGAGCGCCCGGTCGAGATCCGCTTCCTGACCGAGGACGTCGCCTTCGCCGTCACCGAGGGCGGCGTCATCGGCAAGGACGACACCGAGGTGCCCGAGGCCGAGCGCACCCGCTCGACCTGGGTGGTCGCCCGCCAGGACGGCGACTGGCGCCTTGTCTCCCGCCAGACCAGCCCCATCGGGTAAGCACGTCCCCGCACACGGCCCCGCGACGCCACGGCGTCGCGGGGCCGTGCGCTGTCTGTCCGTGCGCTGTCTGTCGCCGCGCCATCTGTCCCTGTGCGAGCGGGCACGAAGAAACCGCCGGTGGCATGGTGCCACCGGCGGTTTCCGCGCGAGCGGGTCAGGCCTTCTTGGCCGCTTCCCGCGCGCTGGTGAACTTGAGCCCGATGACGCCGCCCACGATCAGCAGGAAGCACAGGGCCTTGAGCAGGGTCAGCGACTCGCCGAAGATCAGCGCGCCGAAGGTGACGGTGCCGATCGCGCCGATGCCCGTCCAGACGGCGTAGGCCAGACCGATGTCCAGCACGCGCAGCGCCTGGCCGAGGAAGTAGACGCCCGCGACGGCGCCCGCCACGGTCACCACCGACCACCAGAAGTGGGTGAAGCCGTCGGAGCCGTTGGTGCCGAGGGCGAACACGATCTCGAACGCCGAGGCGATCAGCAGGTGGGTCCACGCGCGCGAGGTCGGGGCCGCGGTGGGCTCCTGGGACTCGACGCGCTCCAGGGTCTCAGACATTGGCGGCCACCCTCAGTCCGATGACGCCCAGGATGATGGCGGCGAAGCAGGCCGCCTTGGCCGGGCTCAGCCGCTCCTTGAAGAACAGCACGCCCGCGATCACGGTGCCGATGGTGCCCAGGCCCGTCCAGATCGTGTAGCCGACGCCGACGTCGAGCACCCGCAGCGCGAGGCTGAGGAAGTAGACGCCGATGACGGCGGAGCCGATGGCGAACACCGACCACCACAGTCGGGTGAACCCCTTGGCGGCGTTGGTGCCCAGGACGAAGCCGATCTCGAAGACCACGGCTATCGCCAGGTAGAGCCAGTGCATGGTGCCCCCCGGTCTGCTGGGTGGGTGGTGCGCGCGGCTCCATGGTCGGACGCGCGCTCGGTCGTGGCATCTCCCAAAGTGCTCAAGCCGCCGCCCGGCCGACGGCGCCCAGCGCCCGCCGGATGGTGGCCACGGCCTCGTCCACGTGCTCGCGGTGCGTCCGGTGGTTGATGACGCACAGCCGCAGCGTGAACTCGCCGTCGATCTGCGTGCTGGTGATGGTGGTCCGCCCGGAGGCGTTGACCTCGGCCAGCAGCGCCCGGTTGACCTCCTCGCCGCCGGGGGCGCGGAAGACGTGCACGGTCAGGTCCGGCTCGGGCGCCCACAGCCCGAGCGCCACCAGCTCGCCGTGCAGCGCCGAGGAGAGGTCCAGCTTCTCGTCCAAAGCGGACACGAAAGCGTCGGTGCCGTGCAGGTGCAGCGGCAGCCACAGCCGCAGGCCCCGGTACTCGCGGCTGAGTTCGGCGCCCATGTCGGCGAAGTTGGGCAGCGACGCTTCCAGGTCCAGGTCCTGCAGGTAGTCCGCGTCGGCGGTGTGGGCGCGCAGCAGCGGACGCACGTCGGCGACCAGCAGCACACCGGTGGTGTACGGCAGGAACAGCGACTTGTGCGCGTCGAAGGTGATGGAGTCGGCGCGCTCCATGCCGCGCATCCTCGCCCTGCCGCGCTCGGTCAGCCAGAACCCGCCGCCGTACGCGGCGTCGACGTGGAACCACAGGTCCTCGGCCGCGGCGAGGTCGGCCAACTCGTCCAGCGGGTCGACCGCGCCGGTGTTGGTGGTGCCCGCGGTGCCCACCACCAGGAACGGGCGCAGGCCGGCGGCCCGGTCGGCCGCCACCATCGCCGCGAGCGCGGCCGGGTCCATGCGCCGCCTCGCCGTGGTCGGCACCACCCGCACCGCGCGCGCGGGCAGCCCCGCGATCCGGGCCGCCTTGGCGACGCTGTGGTGGGTCTGGGCGGTCAGGTACAGCGTGCCCGAGGTGAAGTCCTCGCCCAGCAGCTCCTCGCGGGCGGTGACGATCGCCGCCAGCAGCCCGGTCGACGTGCCGGTGGTGAGCACGCCGCCGCTGGTGCGCGCGGGTAGGCCGAAGCGCTCGCACAGCCAGCGCAGCACCCCGTGCTCCATGGCCACCAGGTCGGTGGCCATGGAGCCGGAGCCGCTGTAGCGGTTGGCGGTGCGGGAGAGCACCTCGGCCACCGCCGAGGACACCACACCGCCGCCCGGGAAGTAGGCGAAGCACCCCGGCCCGGCGGTGTCGGTCGCCGTCGCCGCCGCCCGGCGGTACAGCCCGACCAGCTCGCCGAAGTCGCCGGGTTGCGCGGGCGGCGGGGCCAGCAGCAGCTCCCGCGCGGGCGACTCCGCCGGGACCTGGGGCCCGGCCAGGGAATCGACGAACCCGGTGACGTAGTCGGTGGCGACCGCCATCATGGCGGCGATCTCCTCGGCCGACGGCTCCAGCGGGTGCATCAGGCCGCGTCCTCGCGGGCGGCCGGGTGCTGGGTGTCCAGCGGCGGCAGCGGGTAGGCGTAGCGGCGGCCGGGGAACATGACCGGGCGGCGCCAGTCCGAGGGGTCCAGCGGGACCAGCGAGTGCCGGTGCCTGCGGGTGGCGTCGATGGCCGCGGCCCGCAGCGAGGGGTCCTTGCCCGCGCTCTTGGAGATCAGCTCGATGCGCTCGCTGCCGAAGTTGATCGGCGCGGCCTGGCTGAACTCCTGGGCGCTGACCTCCAGCCAGGCCTCGGTGTCCTCCTTGATGCCGTCGGCCAGCGTGCGGATCGCGGCGGCCTGCTCGACCCCGGCGTCGCGGTCCTGCCAGTAGTGCAGCACCCGGCGGGCGTGGCCGACCATGCCGGTGATGGCGCCGCCGCTGGTCATGAAGTGGCCGTTGCCGAAGGAGTCGCCCGCGATCACGCCGTTGGGCCGCACCAGCGCGTCCTCGCCGGTGCGCTCCAGCACGCTGAACAGCTTGGGGCCGTAGGTGGTCATCACCCCGCGCAGCGCGTCCCGGGAGATCCCCAGGATGTGCCCGGCTTCCTCCAGGAAGAACTCGCGCAGCAGGTGCTGGTAGGCCGCGTAGTACTCCGGGGTGTTGACCTCCTGGTCGGCGGGCACGAGCCCGTCGGCGATCGGGTCGAAGGTCTTGAAGTCCGGCACCTGCACCAGCACCCAGCCCACGGCCGGGTCGTCCTCGTGCCCGACGGCGATCTGGCGCACCCAGTACTCCTCGCCCTCGGCGTCGAAGGCCGAGGCGATGCGCCTGCGCAGGCGGCCGTCGACCAGCACGTCGATCAGGCCGGCGAGGTAGTCGGCCTGCGCCACGACGGGACCGCGCCCGTCCTGGTGGTCGACCTGCACGTCGTGCTGGGTGAACCCGAGGGCGCGGGCGTCGGCGCTGTCGAAGCCCTGGGCGATGGAGAACACCTCGGGCACACCCAGCTCGACCGGCTCGGTGCCCGGGGCGCGCACGCGGCGGAACTTGCCGCCGAAGTCCAGCTCGCGAATCTGCTCGATGGTGACCGCGGTGCGCCCGTCGGGCTGCTCGGTGAACCCGCCGTCGACCAGCACCCGGTGGGAGGTGAACAGCCGCACCCGGGGCTCCGGGCACTCCACGGCCAGATCCATCTCCTCGATGGCCTCCAGGTACCGGCGCAGCAGGATGAGCACGTCCGCCGCGCGCGCCTGCAGCACCGACGGCCCGTTGAGGGTGTCGAGCGTGCTGATCTCCAGCCGGGTCTCGTCCGGCTGGGTCGGCGGCACCGGCGGGTCGAGCACGGAGACGACCCGGTTGGGCTTGCCGTCCTTCCACCGGTCGTCGATGAACTCGGTGTGCAGCACCAGACCCGCGATCCGGGCGTCGGCGTTCATCGACGCGAGGAACCCGGTCAGCAGGTCGTCGGCCGCGACCGGTCCCGCGGGCCACCCGGGGTGGTACAGCGCCTCCGCCAGCGACAGCAGCCTGCCGTCGCCGCGCTTGGGCACGCCCTCCTCGCCATAGCGCTCCAGCATCATCCGGTCGATGACGCCGAGGTGGTGGTACAGCTCCTCGCGGATGTTCCAGTGCACCCCGAGTGACGGGCAACTGCGGATGTCCACCCCGACCGCCCGCTTGCCCATCGCGACGGTCCACAGCATTCCCAGCATGTTGGTGCCGCCGAGGCCGATCCCGAGGAAGTCGGCGTCGCGGGCGCCGGTGGTGTCGTCGGCGGGGATGCAGGGGGCGGCGGACCCGTCGAGGGAACCCGCCGCTGGCTGGCGGGGGTCGGTCTGGCTCATCGCGGCCTCCAGGTCGGGGTCGCGGGCGCGGGGCTTCGGACGGGCCGTGCCGCGCGTGTCACGCGGATGTCCCCCGTGCCCGCCCAAAGCGGACAGCTTCCCCACCCAGCCTGCCCCCCGACCGCACAGCGGTCCTCTCGGAGCGTGCTCTGCTTGCCGCGCGGTCTGTTGAGGATAGTGGCGCGCGCGTCGGAATCTTCTCGCGGATTGCCTCTCTTCCCCTCGACGACCGTGTGTCCTCAAGGGACTCAGCCTTCCCCCGCCGTGCAACGCGCTACTCCATCCGGGCGTCGACCTTTCCGACCCCGCAAGCCGCAGCGGCGCGGCTCGTCACCGGGAAGGATCTGGCCATGCGACTGCCGCCGCCGACCACGGGTCCCACACCGGACGACGAGACCATCTCGCCTGATGACGCTGAGTGAGTGCCACGGCGGCGAGGTGCAGCATGCAGGTGGAGGTCGGCCACCATCGGGTGCGCGCGGGTCCAGCGGCACACCGGAGGGGGCACGCTGGTCGTTGACGCGGACAGGACAAGGCATCCCCAACTCCTGGGGAAGACGGCGATGGCCGCCAGCGGGCCCCGTACGGGATTCGACTGGCGGCCATCGCTTCTGACAGGGGGCGTTTCGGCTGTTGATAGGCGCAGCAGCCGGGGCGCCCCCGCCTATCCGGCGACCGCGGCCAAGGCGCGCCGCTGCCGGACGACCAGCACGAACTCCGTCACCACCAGCAGCACCAGGGTGCTGCACACTTCCGGCATGGCCTGCGGTGCCAGCTGGTTGATGAACCAGAGCAGCAGCGCGATGGCGGGGACCGCCGTGGCAGCCGCCAGGCCAGGCCGACGCGAGGGTGCGGTGGTGATGGCTTCGGCGCGACGCAGCCACCTCAGGCGGGTCGACCGGGGGTCCGGCGACACCGGCGCGAGGTAGTGCGTCTCGCCCAGGACGAGCAGTTCGTCGAGCGAAACCGTCGGCCCGTCGGTCCCACGCGTACGGGACGGTCCGCCGTGGGCGTCGTCATCTGGCGTGCCCAACGGAGTTGCTTGTACTGTCATCGAGTTCGTGCCTTCTGTTCCGTTGATGTGGTCGGGGGCGCGGACGCCGGTGCGGTTCCTCGGTGGAGCGAGGGGCCGCACCCTTAGTTGGACGCCGCTGGTGCCGATGATGCTGACATGGTCGAGTCCAATAGACCAACTCGCCCCTTGGTTATGACGCCGAGTGGACGTCGCCGCGCGCTAAGCGGCGGTAGCCGCGTATTCCCGGCTATGCGGGGCAGAAGTCAGCTGAACTGCCGATCGACGTCTCTACCAGGGTAGACGTTGGGAATCATCACTCGATCGTGTGGGCAACCCTTTGCGCTCGAACCACGTCCTGATTGGTGCTCGTTTCGCGTGCATGTGCATCTGCACTGCCGTCGTCACTCTAATGCAGTAATCGCCGCGCGGGTTGAGGAGTTGGCGTCGGAAATCGGTATCCCAATGAGTGATGAATCGGCTAACGCGCAATCCGGCTGGCCCTATGACCGGTAATCAACGCGCCGTCGCCCGTCGCGTGAAGACACCGTTCTTCTCGGTGAGATCAACACGGAGAAGCCCCTGGCACGTGGTGCTGCCAGGGGCTTCGTCCGCCGTTCTGTTCCCCGTCGCTGGGGATGTGGGTCGTTCTCGGTGCCCCCGGCAGGACTCGAACCTGCGGCCAAGAGCTTAGAAGGCTCCTGCTCTATCCGCTGAGCTACAGGGGCGTGGGACGACTGCCCCGGCAGAGCAGAGTAGTCGTCTCAGTGGGTGTGATCGCCAGAGGAGGCCAGTCTGTTTCGCGGTCGAACCGGTTGGGTGACGGAACCGTCATCTCGGGCCGGTCGACGCACGTTCCACGAGCGTGGTCGGCAGCGTGCGCGCGGGGCCGGGTCTGGCCCCGTCGAGCAGTGATATCGCCAGCTCAGCGGCTATGCGGCCCTTGGCGGTGAGGTCTTGCCTGACGGTCGTCAGCGGCGGGTCGGCCCACTGCGCGGCCTGCGTGTCGTCGTACCCGACCAGGGAGACGTCGCCGGGGACGCTGAGTCCCAGGTCGTGCGCCGCGCGTAACGCCCCCAGCGCCAGTTCGTCGGACATGCACACCAGTGCCGTCGGGCGGGGTACCCGGGTGAGCAGCCATCGCGCCCCCTCTCGGCCGTGGTCGCGCAGGCACCCGGGGGTTTCCCAGATCGGCGGGTCGTCAAGCACGGACAGGTAGCCCGCCATGCGTTCGCGTGTCACCCGGTAGCGGGAGGACGAGATCCGCGCGGCCGACACCGGCCCGCTGCGGTCGTCGGGGGAGAGGGCGAAGGCCAGCACGCCCACCTCCCGGTGTCCCAGCGCCACGACGTGCGAGGCGGCCAAGGCGGCTCCCGCGCGGTCGGCCACGTCCACCATCGCCGACCCGGGCAGCGCCGGCTGGTCGACGACCACCAGCGGCACCCCCCGGCGCCGGACCTCGGCCAGCGCGGCGGCGTCGTCGGGTAGCGAGTACGCCACCGCCACGTCCATGTGCGCCCGCCCGACGCTCTCTCGGCGCGGCCCGCCCTCGACACCGGGCATGAGCAGCATCGACCGCTCGACGTCGAGGGTGTCGGCGAGGCTGTCGAGCACGATCGACAGCGCCGGATCGGAGAAGGCCGCGGAGAGTCGGTGACCGAGCATCACGGCCACCGCGCCACCCGAGCGCTTGGCCAGGCTGCGCGCGACCGGGTCGGGGCCCGCGTAGCCCAGGGCTGCGGCGGTGCTGATGATCCGCTCCCGCAGCGAGGCCGACAGCTGGTCGGGCCGGTTGTACGCGTTCGACACGGTCGCCCTGGAGACCCCCACCTCGCGGGCCACCGTGTCGAGGGTCGGTCGACGCTCCCGTGCCACGGCCGCAGCCTAGCCGGTCGGCGAAATCACGCGACGGTCTGAAGCGCTTCAGATATGCTGGGCCCGTGGTCGCTGTCCTGGTTTTCTTCGCACTGAATGGCGTGGTCTTCGGCTCGTGGGCCTCCCGGGTGCCCGCGCTGGCCGAGCAGATCGGCGCCGCCGAGGGCGCGCTCGGTCTCGCCCTGCTCGGCGCGAGCGTCGGCATGATCGCCGCCGCCCTGATCACCGGCGGGCTCGCCGCCGCGTACGGCGCGCGGCTGGTCCTGGGCGTCTCGACGCTGGCCAGCGCCGCCGCCGTGCCGCTGCTCGGCCTCGCCCCGTCGCCGCTGGCCCTCGGGCTGGCGCTGGTCGCGCTCGGCGCCTGCGTCGGCGCGTTCGACGTGGCGATGAACATCGCGGCGGTCACCGTCATCCGCTCGACCGGCCGCCCGCTGATGCCGGTCTTCCACGCCGCCTTCAGCTTCGGCGGCCTGATCGGCGCGGCAGGCGCGGCGCTCGCCGTCACCACCGGGCTCAGGCCGTTCGGCCACCTCGCGATCGTCGGCGTCGTCGTGGCGCTCGTGCTGCTCGTCTTCGCCCGCCAGGTCCCCAACGAGGCCCGGCCGGTCGCCGAGGAGGTCGAGGTCAGGGGGCCCGCGCCGGTCCGCAGGCCTGTCCTGTGGCTGCTCGCGGGCGTGGCGCTGTTCTCCGCGGTCGCCGAGGGCGCCAGCGCCGACTGGTCTGCGCTGTTCGCCGCCGACTACCGCGGCATGGGGGAGGCCACGGCCGCCTTCGTCTACGGCGCGTTCTCCATCGCCATGGCGATCACCCGGCTGTTCGGCGAGTGGGCGCAGCGCCGGGTCGGCGGGCACCGGCTGCTCGTCTTCGGCGCGCTGCTCGGCGGCGGCGGGCTGGTCCTGACCGCGGCGACCCCGGTCACCTGGGTCACCTTCCTCGGGTTCGGCCTGGCGGGCGTCGGCTTGGCCTACATGTTCCCCATCGCCCTCGACCTCGCCGCCGCCTCCGGCAGGCGGGCCGACGGCACCGGCGGCGAGCGCGAGCTGAGCTTCGTCACCGCCATCGCCTACAGCGGTTTCCTCGCGGGCCCGCCCTTGATCGGCGGCATCGCGCACCTGTCCGACCTGGCCGTCGCGCTCGGCGTCGCCGGGGTCATCGCCTGCGTGATCGCCCCGACGGCACTGGCCGCCCGGGCGGCGGGGCGGCGCGAGTCCGAGACCGCGGGCGTGTGAAACCGGCTCTCGGCCGGCGATCATTGGCGCACTAGGCTCACCTTGTGGACAAACCCCAGCGTGCAACCGGTGTGGCGGGCCTCGTGGCCGTCGGCGTGGCGCTGGCCGCCACCCTGGCCGCGCTCCTGGTCTCCCTCTCCGGTGACGGCCTCTACGACCTGCTCGGCCTGCCCACGCCCGACGCCTTCACCCGCCACGGCCTGACCGTCGTCCGGGTGCTCGCCGAGGTCGGCAGCGTCGTCACCATCGGGTCGCTGCTGTTCGCGGCCTTCCTGGTGCCGCCGCAGAAGTCCGGCGTTCTCGACGTCGGCGGCTACGCGGCGCTGCGCTGGGCGGGCGGCGGCGCGCTGCTGTGGTGGGTCGGCGCGCTGCTGTCGGCGCCGTTCCTGGCCGCCGACGCCGTTGGGCGGCCGGTGGCCGACGTCCTCCCGGCCGACACGCTGTTCTCCCTGATCGGCGCGCTGTCGCAGGCCCAGGCGTGGCTGCTGACCGCGGCCATCGCGCTGGTGGTGTTCATCGGCACCCGGTTCATCCTGAGCTGGGGCTGGACGGTCGCGCTCTTCGCCGTGGCGATGCTCGGGATCATGCCGGTCGCGGTGACCGGGCACTCCTCCAGCGGCGGCTCGCACGACATGGCCACCAACAGCCTGCTGCTGCACCTCATCGCGGCGGCGCTGTGGGTCGGCGGGCTCATCGCGCTGCTCGCCCACGGCAAGCGCGCGGGCGCGCACCTGGGGCTCGCGGCCGGCCGGTTCTCCACGATCGCGCTGATCGCCTGGATCGTCATGGCCGGGTCCGGGGTGATCAACGCGCTCATCCGGCTCCCGCTGGCGGACCTGTTCACCAGCACCTACGGGCTGCTCGTGGTCGCCAAGTCCGCGGCGCTGGTGGTGCTCGGCGTGTTCGGGTACTTCCAGCGCGAGCGCGGCGTCAAGGCCGTCGTCGAGCGCGGCGCGGGCGGGCCGCTGATGCGCCTGGCCGCGGGCGAGATCCTGCTGATGCTGGTCACGTTCGGCCTGGCGGCGGGCCTGGCCAGGACCCCGCCGCCGGAGTCGGCGATCGTCGTCCCCGACCGCGTCGAACTGGCGTTGGGCTTCCCGCTCACCGAACCGCCCGGCCTGGCGACGCTGCTGTTCGACTGGCGCTTCGACCTGATCTTCGGCACCCTCGCGCTGGCCATGGCCGCGTTCTACCTGTGGGGCGTGCGCAAGCTGCGCGTCCGCGGCGTGCAGTGGCCGGTCGGGCGCACCATCGCCTGGCTGGCGGGCTGCTTCGTCATCCTGTTCGCCACGTCGTCGGGCTTCGGCAAGTACTCGCCCGCCATGTTCAGCGTCCACATGCAGACGCACATGATGCTGTCGATGCTGGCACCGGTCCTGCTCGTCCTCGGCGCGCCCGCCACCCTCGCCCTGCGCGCGCTGCCGCCCGCGGGCGCGGACGGACCGCCGGGGCCGCGTGAGTGGGTGCTCTCCCTGATCCACTCGCCACTCGCCCGCGCGCTTACCAATCCGGTGGTGGCGCTGGCGCTGTTCGTCGGCTCGTTCTACGGGCTGTACCTGTCGGGCCTGTTCGAGTCCGCGCTGCCGCAGCACTGGGCGCACCTGGCCATGAACGCCCACTTCCTGCTGGTGGGCTTCATCTTCTACTGGCCGGTGATCGGCATCGACCCGTCGCCGCGCACGCTGCCGCACCTGGGCAAACTCGGCCTGGTGTTCGCGTCCATGCCCTTCCACGCGTTCTTCGGCGTGGTGCTGATGGGCATGCAGACCGTCATCGGCGAGGAGTTCTACCGCGGCCTCGCCCTGCCGTGGAACTCCGACCTGCTCGCCGACCAGCGCCTCGGCGGCGGCATCGCGTGGGCGTCGGGGGAGGTCCCGCTGCTGGTGGTCCTGATCGCCCTGCTCGTGCAGTGGGCCAGGGCCGACGACCGCGAAGCGCGCCGCACCGACCGGCGCGTCGACACCGGCGACGGCGACGACCTGGAGGCCTACAACGCCATGCTCAAGAAGCTGGCGGACCGCAAGGAGTAGTTGTCCACAGGCCCGAAACCCAAGGTGGCCGCCCGCGCCCGCGCCGGTCGAACCTGGTCATAGGAGGACGCCCGGAGGCGTCCCGCGATCAGGGAGACACGCGTGAACGAGACGATGGTGACCATGGCGGGCTGGATCGTCGGCGAGGTGACAACCCGCCGAACGGCCGAGGAAACCAGCTGGGCCCGCTTCCGCGTAGTGGTCAACGAACGCCGCTACGACTCCGACAAGTCCGAGTAGACCGACGCCCACTCGATGTTCGTCACCGTGCACTGCAGGCGTCGAGCGGGCGAGAACGCCGCCGGCGTCCTCAAACGCGGCCACCCCGTCATCGTCCACGGCCGCCTCCGCCTCTGGGGCGACCCCGAACGCCCGGACATGCAGGTCGACGCGTACAGCGTGGGCATCGACCTCGCCCGCTTCGCCGACGTCGAGCAGCCGCTGGCCGCGGCAGCCTGAGGGAGCGCCAGGACATGCGCGCGTTTGGCCCCGAGCGGCTGAGGGCACCCCTGAGCTGGAAGGGAGCCCCGACATGCCGAATCCGAGCATCAAGGACGAGAAACTCTACCGGGAGCTGCGAGACCAGGGCGACTCCAAGGAGAAGGCCGCCCGCATCGCCAACGCCGCCGCGGCCCAAGGCCGCTCAACGGTGGGCGCCCGCGGCGGCAAAGCCGGCTCCTACGACGACTGGACCGTCGAGGAACTCCGCAAGCGCGCCGCGGAACTGGACATCGAAGGCCGCTCCTCCATGGCCAAGGACGACCTCATCAAGGCGTTGCGCGACCACTGACAGCCCTGAGGGCCCGAGCCCGCCGTTCAGGGGCAGCCCTGGGTGGCCGTCCTCCCAACACCGCGGCCAACCTGACTTAGGCCGCCCGCTCCTCCGGTCACCGCGACCACGGGAGCGTCTCCGACACCGGTCGCCACAGTCTCTGCGGTCGCCACAGTCTCTGCGGTCGCCACAGTCTCTGCGGTCGCCGCAACCCCACGGCTGGCCTGCCCTGATACTCGGAGGGGTAGGCCCTGCCCTCCGGGTACCGCAGCCGGACAGGCGGCTGCCAGCTCTCTCGGGTCGCCGTGGTTGACAGACCGTTCCCCTCCGGCACCGGTCGCCACCAGCTCAGCGGCCACGGCACAGGGTCGCCGATTCGCCTTGCCCTGCGGACGTCGAGGGATGCCGCAACTAGCCCGAATGTGCAGCGGGTGCTGCTTGCCCTTCAGGTCGCCACGATGAACAGATCTCCTCCGTACCGGTCTGTAGCGGCTCGCGGAGTCCGGTCACCTGGCCTGCCCTGTTTCCAGGCGCCCAGGCGGGAGCCCAACGTCATTGAACCGGACATTCGGTGCTGTTTCGCCCATTGGGCGGCTCGGGTCCCGTCCAGGCCCATCACTCTCGCGCTTCCCGGACATCTGACCCAGGAGCCGAGGTCAGCCCGCCCGCCCCACCGCTCTACGATCGCGGTTATGGCCGAGTACATCTACACCATGCGAAAGGTGCGCAAGGCGCACGGCGACAAGGTCATCCTCGATGACGTCAGCCTGTCCTTCCTGCCCGGCGCGAAAATCGGGGTCGTCGGCCCCAACGGCGCGGGCAAGTCCAGCGTGCTCAAGATCATGGCGGGGCTCGACCAGCCGGGCAACGGCGACGCGTTCCTGGCGCCCGGGCATTCGGTGGGCATCCTGCAGCAGGAGCCGCCCCTGACCGAGGACAAGACGGTCCTCGGCAACGTCCAGGAAGCCGTCGGCGAGATCAAGCTGAAGCTCGACCGCTTCAACGAGATCGCCGAGCTCATGGCCACCGACTACAGCGACGAGCTGATGGAGGAGATGGGCAAGCTCCAAGAGGAGCTGGACCACGCCGACGCCTGGGACCTCGACTCCCAGCTGGAGCAGGCGATGGACGCCCTGCGCTGCCCGCCGCCGGACGCCGACGTCAGCAAGCTCTCCGGTGGCGAGCGCCGCCGCGTCGCGCTGTGCAAGCTGCTGCTCTCCAAGCCCGACCTGCTCCTGCTCGACGAGCCCACCAACCACCTGGACGCCGAGAGCGTGCTGTGGCTGGAGCAGCACCTGGCCCAGTACCAGGGCGCCGTCCTGGCCGTCACCCACGACCGCTACTTCCTCGACAACCTGGCCGAGTGGATCCTGGAGATCGACCGCGGCCGCCTGTACCCCTACGAGGGCAACTACTCCACCTACCTGGAGAAGAAGCGCGAGCGCCTGGAGGTCCAGGGCAAGAAGGACGCCAAGCTCGCCAGGCGCCTCAAGACCGAGCTGGAGTGGGTCCGCTCCAACGCCAAGGCCCGCCAGACCAAGTCCCGCGCCCGCCTCGACCGCTACGAGGAGATGGCCAACGAGGCCGAGCGCACCCGCAAGCTCGACTTCGAGGAGATCCAGATCCCGCCGGGCCCGCGCCTGGGCAGCGTGGTCGTGGAGGTCGAGAAGCTGAAGAAGGGCTTCGGCGACCGCGTCCTGATCGACGGCCTGTCCTTCAGCCTGCCGCGCAACGGCATCATCGGCGTCATCGGCCCCAACGGCGTCGGCAAGACCACCCTGTTCAAGACCATCGTCGGCTTGGAGAAGGCCGACGACGGCGATGTCAGGATCGGCGAGACCGTCCGCCTGTCCTACGTCGACCAGAACCGCGCGGGCATCGACCCGAAGCAGACCGTCTTCGAGGTTGTTTCCGGCGGCCTGGACTACATCGAGGTCGGCCAGGTCGAGATGCCCTCGCGCGCCTACGTCAGCGCCTTCGGCTTCAAGGGCCCCGACCAGCAGAAGCCCGCGGGCGTCCTCTCCGGCGGCGAGCGCAACCGCCTCAACCTCGCCCTGACCCTCAAGCTCGGCGGCAACCTGATCCTGCTGGACGAGCCCACCAACGACCTGGACGTGGAAACCCTCGGCTCCCTGGAGAACGCCCTGGAGCAGTTCCCCGGCTGCGCCGTGGTCATCTCCCACGACCGCTGGTTCCTCGACCGCGTCGCCACCCACATCCTGGCGTGGGAGGGCACCGAGGAGAACCCGGCCAACTGGTTCTGGTTCGAGGGCAACTTCGAGGGCTACGAGAAGAACAAGATCGACCGAATGGGCGCCGAAGCCGCCCGCCCCCACCGCGTCACCTACCGCAAACTCACCCGTGACTAGCCCAGCAGTCCCATGACTGCCCGGACGGACCCCCCAGCAGCGGGCGGCGAGCCCCACCTGACAGCCGCCGCCCGCCTCCGCTGGAGCGCGCCCGAACTCTCCGTCCACCTAGCCACTCAGGCCCTGGCCGCCCTAGCCCCCACCCCCCACCCGCAACTCCCGGAGCCTTTCCCTCCGGCGCTCTCAACCCCGCTCCCAGGTTCAGATGATCAGGGCAGCTCGGCTTCGGGCTTCTCGCCTTCAGCCTCTGGCGAGCAGGCCACCCCGGCCTCAGCGCTCCCGGGCCAGCTCTCCCAGACCTCCGTCCCCCAGACCCCACTCCCTCGCTCTCCCGCACCTCAAGCCCCAAGCGCTCAACCTCCCCCGCGCCACCCACACTCCTCTTCCTTACAACCTTCCGCTCCACCTCACCCGACCACACCCGAACATCCGCCCCCACTCCACTCCACCCACGAAGACACCCCCGCCTCCCCGATCCCCACACCCTCGGTCCCCCCTCTCGGACAAGCCGCCACCTCCCTTTCGCCCACCTTTCCCGGCGAAGCCGCTCCGGTCGTTCCCCGAGCCGCCCCCGGCCAGAAAGTCCCGGATCACTCGGCTTCCTCAGGCCACGAAGCCCATGCAGGCATCTCCAGGGCCGCCATCCGCTCCCGCGCCCAAGCCCTCCTGGCCGCAGGCCTGACTACCCTCGGTCGCCCCGCCGAAGCCGTCGCCCCCGCCATCGCCGCCCTCCGCTCAGCCACCGCCGCGGGCCGAGTCGACGAAGCGGTCTCCCTCCGCACCACCCTGGCCACCTGCGCCCGAGCCCTAGGCGACCCCCTGACCGGCGCCGACATCCTCCACCCGGCCCTCTCCGGCCCCACCACCGCCGACCTGTCCCCCTGGATCGCCGCCCGCGCCAGCACCGAACTGGCCGCCTGCCTGATCCCCGTCGCCAGCCGAGACGACATCGAAGACGCCTTCGCCCAGGCCCATCGCCTCCTCACCACCGAAACCTCCCTCCCCGCCCCCCACCTCCACCTGGAACACGCCACCATCCACGCCCACGAGGCCGCCTACCACCACCGCCACGGCGACACCGAAGCCACCGCCGACGCGGCCCACCACGGTCTCGCCCTACTCCACTTCCTGTCTCCGCCCCCACACCCTCCCACCGCTCCACCCTTCCCGAGCCAGCCGGAGTTCGTCCCGGGCTCCGCCGACGCCGCTCAGCACATCCCGGATCCGTTACCGCGTTTCCCGGCCCCCCACAACGCCGCTTCGCACTTCTCAAGCCCGCCGCCGCACTCACCCAGCCCTTCCCGGCTCCGCTCAGCCTCGTCCACCGCAGCCCCCCTGGACACCTCCGCCTGCCACGCCTCCCTCATCTACGAACTCACCCTCGCCCTCTTGGACGACGGCGTCCTGGACGAGGCACTGACCGCTTCCACCCCCCTCCTGAACACCCCCCTTCGCGCCGCCGCAGCCCCGCACGCAGGACGCCTCCGGCTAGCCGTCGCGACCCGCATCCACTTACCCGCAGGCCGCACCGACCTGGCCCGCACCCTGCTCCTGGACACCATCGACAGCGCCCTCCGCCACTCCCTGGACCCCCTCCTGGCCGACGCCTGGGCTTTCCTGGCCCACACCGAGGAATACCTCCGCCCCACCGAAGCGCTCGCCGCCCTCCGCTCAGCCCGAGCCGCCGAGCACCGTCACAACCAGATCGCCATCCAAGCCCGCCAAGCCCTGGCCGCCACGTTCGCCCCCACCCGCGACCCCGACCGCTCCACCGCCCTCCTCCGCGCCCTCACCCGGCCTTCAACCCCCGCCGTCCCCCTCCCCGCTCAGTCCCGCCGCACCACCCCGACGACCGCACCCGAACCCTCCGCCGCCGCTCCACCTCCCCCCTCCCCAGCCGGCCCGGCTGAAGCGCCGCTTGCCACCGGTTCCCCCGTGGCACCTGCCCCGTCCGACTCCGCTGAAGCGCCGCTGGCCGAACCGCATACCGCCAGTTCCCCAGCTGCACCAGTTCCGCCCCGCCCCATCACAGCTCCAGCGACCGACCCCTTCGCCGCTTCCCCCACGCCACCGAGAACTGCGAACCACCCCCCACCCGCAGCACACTCCCCAGGCCGCCCCGCCCCGCCCGACGGCCCCACGAGATCCCCCGACACCTCCGAGCCCCCGTCCCGGCCGGACACCCCCGCCGCACGCCTCTTCACCACCCGAGCCCACCCGACCGGCACCTACCAGGCCGCTTCCGAGCCGCCCACCCCCAGCGTCAGGGTGGGTGGGGCCCACGGCGGTATCGTCGGTGACCGCCCCGTCACGATCGGCCCGGACGCGAGTGCGGACGAGCTGACCGGTTCAGGTGACGAGTCTGTCGACCGATGGGGTGATGGGGCTTCCCGTGCGCTGGGGGGCTCCGGTTCCGCGGACCTGGTTTCCGGAGAGGAGTCGTCGCGGGTGGGCCGGCATGAGGTGGGGGAGTTGCCCGGGGACGGGCGGGCGGCCGATGCCGCGTTCACGGTGATCCTGGTCAGGGTCGAGTCGAACGGCAACCCGGCCGCGGTCGACCCCGCCGAGCCCGCGCTCCCCGTCGGCGACGACGCCCTGATCACCGCGCTCGCCTCCCGCGTCCGCCACCTCGCCCCCACCGGCACCGACCTGGTCCGCTCCGACCGGGGCGAGTTCGCCGTCCTGCTGCCCCGCACGCCGACGGTCATCGCTGAGCAGTTCGCCGGGATCATCCGCAAGCAGGCCACCCGCGGCACGGCCCTGTCCGACGTAGGCGGCCGCCCGATGACGGTCCGCACCGCCGTCGCCAACCACCCGCGCACCGGCGTCCCCCGCACCCTCGACTCGCTCCTCGACGTAGCCCGAGCCCGCCTCCGCGGCGAGTCGCCCGCCACCGCGCCCGCCAGCCAGACGCCCACCCCCGCCGCCGACCGCACAGGGCCCCTCCCGGGCGGTGAGCCGCACCCCTCCGACGGACGTGCCCCCCTGCACTCCGGCCCCCCGCACGCCGGCTCCGCCCTCGGCGAGACGCCCGCCGGCGAGGCGGTCCTCCCTTCCGGCATCGGTGCGACCGCCCCCTCCGCCGGCCCGGCCCCCACTGACTCCGATAGCACCGTCCCGGACCGCGCCGCAGGAGACCGCATCGTCCCGACCGGCGCCGTTGAGTACCGCATCGTCGCGGACGGCACCGCTCGGGCCAGCGCCATCCCGGCCGGCACCGTTCAGGACAGTGCAGTCCCCGACGACTCCGCCCCCGACGCCACCCCCGACGCCACCCCCGACGACTCTGCCCCCGACGCCGCCCCCGACGACGCCGCCTCTCGCCGCGGCAAGGCCTCCACCCCGCGCGCCCCCGAGCCCCACCGCCCCTCCCGCCGCGAAAGACGCGCCACCGAGATCACCCCCGCCGACGCCAACGAGGTCCTCAGCCGCTTCGGCATCCGCGCCGCGGGCGGCCGCCGCCGCCGCGCCCGCGACGACGACCTCGACCTCTACCTCTCGGTGGGCCCCGCCATCCCCGCCCAGCCCCCCACACCGGACTCCCCGCCGCCCCCCGACGAGATCCCCCCCATCCCGCCGGGCCCCGACCAGCCCCCCGCCGACCCGGCCAC
>NZ_JBHSKF010000010.1:0-259862 GCF_042657845.1 Actinokineospora guangxiensis
CGATCGCGTGGGTGGGGCTGCGCGGGGCGGGGACGGCGCGGCGGTTCGCGGTGCTGATGGACGAGCAGGGGGTGCCCGACTCCGGCTTCAGCCAGTCGGGGATGTGGCGGAGCCAGCCGGGGGCTCGGTGGGGCTGGGCGGGTTCGCGGGCTTCGCCGACGTACTCGTCGGTGGCGCGGGTGAGTTGCGGGGGGTCGGTCGGCGCGGTTGTCGGGAGCTTGCGCGCGGTGGGGGGCGGTGGGAGCGAGGCAGGAAGCGGCGATGTGGGGGGCTGTGAAGTGGGCGGTGTGCTGGAAAGCGGTGGGGGGTCGGGGAGAGGGAGGACTGAGGCCAGGCCCTCGACCTTGCCTGCGCAGTCGGGCCTGGAGGTGCTCTCCAGGCGCGTCGATGTCAGCGGGGGGCGGATCGGGGCGGCGCCGGTGATGAGGGGGGCGGGAGCGGTCAGGGTGGGGTTCAGGGCGGGCAGGTGGGTCCAGCTCCTCGGGGAGGCCGCACGGCCGTCAGGGCTGGGGGTGGCGGCGTCCCCGGGGGTGGCAGCGCCGGGGGCCGCCGGGCCACCGGAGTGGGCGGGGGCGGGCGGGGCCCAGAACTTCCAGCGCATGAGCCCTCCCCGGTCACTCGACGCGGCTGTGGATGCGGCCGATCTCCTCGATCAGCCGGGTGCGCACCGGGTGTTCGAGGTCGAGGATCGAGTCGAACGGCCAGTGCAGGTAGTAGGCGACGTACGCGACCTCCTCCCAGAGTCGGTCGGTCGCGTACGTCACGATCCCCCCGGGGCATCACCGGCGAGGTCCACCGCGAAGCCCTTGCCGCAGTGCGGGCAGTCCACCGCCACCTCGGTGTGCCCGTCGGCGTTCACGCGGCGGTACAGGTCCTGCAGGAAGGCCATGTCCGAGGCGAACAGGTTCTCCACGACGAAGGTGTCCACGGCGGGCAGCTCGCCCAGCGATGTGACGGTCCGCTCCAGCAGCAGGACGGTCAGGTACGCGGGGTTCGCCCGCGCGCGCTGGTCGGACTGGGTGGTGATCTCGTCCCGCGCGGTCGCCAGGCGCATGACGCCCGTGCGGTGGACGGTGCCGTGTTCGTCGACGTAGCCGCGCGGCAGGGTGAACGGGTATTCCGTGCGCAGGCCCGCCGAGGTGACCGCCGCCGTCACACCGACACGCGCTGGATGCGCTCGGACACGATGGTGACCGTCTCCATCAGCACTTCGCTTGACCCCGCCTTCAGCGAGCCGATCTCCAGTTTGGACGGCCACGCGTGCTCAAGGTGGTACCGCGCGACCGGTTTGCCGTCCGTCCCGTACATCACCAGCGAGCACGACTTGCGCGCCGCGACGATGTCACCGGCCAGCACGGCCTCGTGCCAGGCCCACAGCTCCATGCTGGAGTTCTTGCCGCGCTTGAGGACCAGCGTCGCGGGCTTGGTCTTGCCGGGCAGCTTCTTGAGCACGACCTCCTTGTCCGTCGACTCCATCAGCTCGACCGGCTCCACCTCGGTGGTGATGCCCTGCAGCTCGGAGAACGACGCGATCTCGTAACCGTCGATGGTGATCGAGAACCGGGCCGCGGTGAGCGCGTCGTTCGGTTGGCTGCTGCCGAGTCCACCCGCCATGACCTAACTCCTTCCAACGCTGAACAGGACCGCTACTCTTCGAGGCCCGCGCCCTCGGCGAACTGGGAGATGCGGAACACCACGAACTCCGCGGGCTTGACCGGCGCGATGCCGATCTCGACCGTGAGGATTCCCGCGTCGCGGTTCTCCGGCGGGTTGTTCTCCTCGTCGCACTTGACGAAGAACGCCTCGCCCGGCGACTTGCCGAACAGCGCTCCGTCACGCCAGACCCGGCGCAGGAACATCGTCACCGTGCGGCGGACCGAGTCCCACAGCTTGGGGTCGTTGGGCTCGAACACGACCCAGTTGGTCCCCTGCAGGATGGACTTCTCGACGTAGTTGAACAGCCTGCGCACGTTCAGGTAGCGCCACTCCGGGTCGCTGGAGAGGGTGCGCGCGCCCCAGACGCGGATGCCCTGGCCGCGGAAGGAGCGGATGCAGTTCACCGCGACCGGGTTGAGCTGGTCGTGCTCACCCTTGGTGATGTTGAGTTCCAGCGACACCGCGCCGCGGATGACCTCGTTCGCCGGTGCTTTGTGGACACCGCGGGTGGAGTCGTTGCGGGCCCAGATGCCCGCCATGTGCCCTGAGGGCGGCACGAACACCTGCTTGCCCGCGACCGGATCGGCGACCTTGATCCACGGCCAGTAGAGGGCAGCGTACTTGGAGTCGTAGCCCGCGAAGTCCTGGCGCCACTCCTTGACCTGCTGGGCCTTGAGGCCGGGCGGGGCGTCGAGGATGGCGACGCGGTCGGCCATCAGCTCGCAGTGGGCGATCATCGCCAGCTGCACGGCCTTGACGTCCTCGGCCGAGAGCACGCCCGCCTGGTGGGCGGCCATCAGGTCGGGAACGCTGAGCATGGTGATCTCGTCGATCGCCTCCAGGCCGGCGAAGCCGGTGCGGTCGGCGGAGTTGCCGACGTACTCGTTGGAGTCGATGGTGGCGGGCAGGTTGGCGTCCTCGGGCGGGGCCAGCGCGGTCTCGCCCGGAGTCGGGACGGCCAGCGCCTTGCCCTTGGTCTCCTCGACGGTGATGAGCTTGGACTTCTGCTGCACCACGGAGGCCACGTAGTTGGGGCCGCGCTTGGCGGTGACGCCCTCGAACGTCTCGACCGGCTGCCCGCCCTTCTTCACCACGAGCTTGAACGTGTCATCGCCCTCCTGGGCGACCTCGACGGCGAGGTCGGCGTCCTCGGGCGAGCGGGCGGCGATGGTCAGGCCCGGCTTGCCCTCGGTGCCGGGCAGCTCGGCCCGCGCGGACGGGTGGTGGCCGTTGCTCTGCGCGCCGCCGGCGGAAGCGCCGACGCGCACGACGTAGGCGACGCCGCCGCCGTTCTGGAAGTACCCGTAGACCGCGTGGGCCAGGTAGCAGCCCGGCACGAAGTCGCCGAAGGCGCCCTTGAACTGCGTCCAGTTGGTCACGAGCACCGGTTCGTGCAGCGGGCCGCGCTCGGCGAACCCGACGAACGCGGCCACGGCGGTGCCCACGGCCTCGATCGGCCGCGAGCCGGAGGACACCTCCTCCATGTAGACGCCGGGCGCGAGGTAGCTGCTGGCCATGTCGACTGTTCTCCCTCACTGGCGGTGCTGTTCCCGGCTTCCGAGCTTGCGGGGACCGGCCGGTCACGCGCAGTCGCCGACGGGCGCGTGCCGGGGCGGCCGGGTCCGCCCTTTCGGGCACCCCCGCCGCGCCGATAGGACGGGCGGCGGACCGTTACCCGCGGACGGGCGGGTGCCGAAGACTTTCCGCGTGATCACCGAGGTGGACGACGCCCTGTGCGTGCTCATCGGCCGGGCGCTGCCCGAGGGGGCCGCGGTGCGCCTGGACCCGCCGAAGCCGACCTGGCAGACCGAGCGCCCGTCGGCGGCCATCGACCTGTTCCTCTTCGGCCTGCGCGACGACCCGAGCGGGCGCGAGTCCGGCTGGGACGACATCCGCGACGAGCGCGGCGCCGTCCGCTCCCGGCGCGCCCCCAGCCGCCGGTGCCTGCTGTCCTACCTGGTGACCGCGCGCGCCCCAAAGGTGGGCGAGGAGCATGCACTGCTCGGCCTCGCCCTGCGCGCGCTGCTGTTCGCCGACGCCATCCCCCGCGACTGCCTGCACGGCGAGCTGGCCGACGGCGAGCCCGTCGCCCTGTCGGTGTCGACCGAGGGGCCCGGCGACCTGTGGAGCAGCCTGGGCATGCCCGCCCGCGCCGCCTTCGTCCTCACCGCGTCGGCCGCCTTCACCGCCGAGCCGGACACCGAGGTCGCCCCGCCCGCGGAGAAGCTGTCGCTGGCCTCCGGCCAGGGCGTCCCCGGCCCGCTGGCGCCCTCGGCGCCGAGGAAGTGGGTGCGCACGTGAGCTTCGCGGCGAAGATGGGCGACAAGGTCGTCGGCACCGACACCCACGTCGTCCTGGTCCCATCCCCCGGCGGCCCGGTCCCCACCCCGACGCCGCTGCCGTTCGCGGGCACCATCACCGGCGGGTGCAGCACCGACGTGCTGATCGGCGGCCGGCCCGCCGCCGTCGTCGGCAGCACGGCCACCAACGCCCCGCCGCACATCGTGCCGCCGCCGTCGACCTTCCAGACCCCGCCGACGAACCAGGGCACGGTGGTCAAGGGCAGCGCCACCGTCCTGATCAACAGCAGGCCCGCCGCCCGCAACGGCGACAAGGTCACCACCTGCAACGACCCCGCGCCCGCGCCGGTGGGCACCATCATCGCCGCGGGGACGGTGCTGATCGGCGGGTGACGGGTCAGCAGGCGACCAGGCGGTCCGGGACTACCGGGACGGCGGCCAGGACGATCATGCCGATGGCCGAGAGTTCGTGGTCGTGGCGCAGCAGCCAGGCCCGCGCGCCGTCCCAGGCCGGGATGCCCGCGTCCATCCTGGGCCGAGCCGAGACCGCCAGGCGGTAGTGGGGCTCACCCGACACCGAGACCGACGCGGGGGCGAGCCCGACCGCGAAGTCGACCGCGCACTCCCCCGCGCACACGGCGGTGTCCGGCACCCGGAAGGACCGGGTTCGCTGCGTGAAGCGGTGCCCGGCGCCCGCGGTGATCCGCGGCCGGGGGCCGCCCACCCCGCCGACCATCACCCCGGCGCCCAGCTCGCGCACCGCGGCCAGGCACTGGTCCCGGGTCGCGCCGCGGACGTCGACCTCGCCGTCGAGGGACAGCACCACCCGCACCTCGATCTGTCCGATGTCGACAGACGAGCGCGCCACCGGAACCCGCGGCAGCCGATACCGGAACCCGACCATCCCCCGACGGTAGGAAGCGGGCGCGGCGGCGCGGGAGGTCCCAACGGGCAGCACTAGGTGCACATCACGAACCGGAAACCTGGACGCCGCCGGTCGGCAACACCCGTGGGCGATCGTGGGCGGCATGCAGACTCCGACCACCTGGCGCATCCGGGTCCGGCTGGACGACCGGCCCGGCGCGCTCGCCCGCGTCACCACCCGCCTCGCCGCGCGCGACTGCAACGTGCTCGGCCTGTCCGTGCTGCCGGTGCCCGGCGGTGTCGTCGACGAGATCGTGGTGAGCACCCCGCCGGGTGTGCCGCCCGCCGCGCTGGTGGACGACCTGCGCGCCGAGGGCGGCAAGGGCGTCGGGATCACCCACGCCGACGTGCACGACCTGGTCGACGGGACCACGGCGGCGCTGCGGGCCGCCGCGGCCGCGCTGCGCGACCCGAGCACGACAGCCGAGGCGGTGCGCGCGGTGCTCGGGGCCGACTCGGTCGCAACCGGGGAGGACGGGGGCGCGGCCGGGGAGAGCGGGGTCGTGCTGCCCGGCGACGCCCGGCTCGTGCCGCGGCGCGGGTGGGCGCCGTTCACCGAGGTCGAGCTGGCCAGGGCGGCAGCGCTGGTGGACGTGCTGGCGGCGGCGGAGACGGCGGCGGCGGGTCCGTCGGCGCTGGTCACCGCGTCGGGGGCCGGGGTGGTGCTGCGCGAGGGCGCGCCCGCCGACGCCGACGCGGTGTCCGACCTGCACTCGCGGTGCTCGGCCCAGACCCTGTTCGCCCGCTACCACGCGGGCGTGCGGACACTGCCGAGGCGCTGGCTGCACCGGCTGCTCCAGCCGCCGCGCGGGCGGACGCTGCTGGCCGTCGCGGGGACGTCGGTGATCGGCATGGCGCAGGTCATCAGGACCGGCGATCCGGCGGAGGCGGAGATCTCGGTGCTGGTGGAGGACTCCTGGCAGCGCCAGGGGGTCGGGACGGCGCTGGTCGGCAGGCTCGGCGGGCTGGCGCGGGCGGCCGGGCACGCGCGGCTGGTGGCGTGGTGCCTGCCCGCGGAGACGGGCTTCGAGCGGGCCGCGGCGGCATCGGGGCTGCCGGTGGCGGTGCGGCGCGAGGACGGGATGACCCGGGTCGAGCTGTCCGTGCGTGACGCCCGCCACGGCGCATTGACTATTACTCGACGGTAACCCCCGACGTACGATGGTGGCTCCCTGAGCGAAGGAGTCGCCGATGACCACTACCGGTGCTGTCGCGGGTGCTCCCCCGGCGGAGCGGGCCGCCGAGCTGGTCGCCAGGGCGGTCGGCGGGACGGCTCCGGCGTCGGTGGCGATGACGGCCCCGTTCACCGGTCAGCCGATCGCCACGCTGCCGCAGATCGACGACAAGGACGTGCGGGCGGCGTTCGCCAGGGCTCGGGAGGCCCAGCGGGGGTGGGCGGCCCGACCGGTCGCCGAACGGGCGAAGGTGCTGTCGCGGCTGCACGACCTCGTGCTGGAGCGCCAGGACGAGGTCCTGGACCTGATGCAGGTGGAGACGGGCAAGTCGCGGCTGGACGCCTACGACGAGGTCGCCGTCACGGCGATGACGGCCGCCTACTACGCGCGCAAGGCCGCCAAGGTGCTCGCGCCTCGGCGCAAGGCCGGGGCGCTGCCGGTGTTCACCAGGACCACCGAGGTGCGCCACCCCAAGGGTGTGGTCGCGATGATCTCGCCGTGGAACTACCCGCTGGCGCTGACCGGGATGGACGCCATCCCGGCGCTGGTGGCGGGCAACGCGCTGGTGCAGAAGCCGGACAACCAGACCGCGCTGTCGGCGCTGTGGCTGCACGAACTGGCGTCCGCGGCCGGGTTGCCCGACGACGTGTGGCAGATCGTGCTGGGTCGGGGCTCCACGATCGGGACGGCGCTGATCGAGGAGGCGGACTACCTGGGGTTCACCGGGTCGACCGAGACCGGGAAGGGGCTGGCCGCCCAGGCCGCCGCCCTGCTGACCAGCTACTCGATGGAGCTGGGCGGCAAGAACCCGATGATCGTGCTGCCGGACGCCGACGTCGACCGGACCGCGGCCGGGGCGGTCACGGCGTGTTTCTCCTCGGCGGGGCAGTTGTGCGTGTCCGTGGAGCGGATCTACGTGCACGAGAGCGTGCTGGCGTCGTTCGTGCAGGCGTTCGCGGAGCGGACCTCGGCGATGAAGCTGGGGTCCTCGCTCGACTACGGCTCGGACATGGGGTCGCTGACGTCCGCGGACCAGCTGGCGACGATCACGGCGCACGTGGAGGACGCCCGGGCCAAGGGCGCGTCCGTGGTGGTGGGCGGCAAGGCCCGGCCGGACCTGGGGCCGCTGTTCTACGAGCCGACGATCCTCACCGGGGTGCGGGAGGGGATGACGCTGTTCAAGGAGGAGACGTTCGGGCCGGTCGTGTCCGTCTACGGGTACCAGGACCTCGATGACGCCGTGGCGCGGGCCAACGACACCCGCTATGGGCTGAACGCGAGCGTGTGGACCCGGGACCGTCGGGCGGGTGAGCGGGTGGCGGCGCGCATCCATGCCGGGACGGTGAACGTCAACGACGGGTACGGGGCCGCGTTCGGGAGCCTGGACGCGCCGATGGGCGGGATGGGCGAGTCGGGGGTGGGGCGGCGCAACGGGATCGAGGGGTTGCTGAAGTACACAGAGGTGCAGACGATCGCCGCCCAGCGGGTGGTTCCGCTGCGGCCCGGGCGGATGGTGCCGTCCCGGCTGTGGACGAAAGCTCTGACAGCGGGGCTGAAGGTGCTGAAGCGGCTCCCCCGGTAGCCGCCGGAAACCCAGGTGCGCGCGGCGGCCCGGTGGGGTGTGATCGGGGCCATGCCGATCACACTGAGCACACCGGACACCGCCGGGCTGGCCGAGGCGGTGGCTGTCCTGCGGGAGTGGCAGCGCGACGGAGCGCCGTTCCAGCTGCACCCGGGCGACATCGGCTGGTTCTGGCGCTTCGGCGCCGCCGCCACGGCGGCGGCGGTTCGGATCTGGCGGCGGGACCGGCGCATCCTCGCCGTCGGCCTCCTGGACGGCGCCGACCTGCTGCGCGTGACCATCGCCATGCACGCGCACCAGGACGAGGAGCTTGCGCGCAAGCTGGCCACCGACGCGACCACGCCCGGCAACGGCGTGCTGCCGCCGGGCCGGGTCGCGGTGGAAGCGCCCAAGGGCGCGCTGGTCCAGGGACTTCTCGCCGAGGCCGGGTGGCGGACCGACGCACCCTGGTCGCCGCTGCGCCGCGATCTCACCGAGCCGGTGGAGGACCCCGGCCTGAGGATCGAGGTCGTCGGGCCGGAGCTGGTGTCCGCGCGGACCTCCGTGCACCGATCGGCGTTCGGCCTGCCGGGCTTCACCGACGAGCGCTGGGGCGCGATGGCGGCCGGGGTGCCGTACTCCGCGGCCCGGTGCCTGCTCGCCTACGACGGCGACGGCAGCGCCGTGGCGGCGGTGACGGTGTGGTCGGCCGGTCCGGGCAGGCCC
This sequence comes from Actinokineospora guangxiensis, assembly GCF_042657845.1. Classification (NCBI taxonomy): domain Bacteria; kingdom Bacillati; phylum Actinomycetota; class Actinomycetes; order Pseudonocardiales; family Pseudonocardiaceae; genus Actinokineospora; species Actinokineospora guangxiensis. The sequence goes on from NZ_JBHSKF010000010.1 coordinate 8,343, forward strand.
GGTGTGATCGAGCCGATGGGTGTGCACCACGACCACCGCGGGCGCGGCCACGGCAGGGCGATCACCGTCGCCGCGGCGGCGGCCCTGCGGGAGCTGGGCGCGTCCAGCGCGCTGGTCTACACGCCGAGTTCCAACACCGGGGCGGTGGCCACCTACCAGTCCGGCGGGTTCGAGCGGCTTCCCGAGGTCTGGGACTACTACCGACCGTCCTGACCCGGGTCAGCCCTCGATCGGCTTCTCCAGCAGGCCCCGGTCGTAGGCCATGGCCACGGCTTCGGCTCTGCGGGTGGCGCCCAGCTTGGCCATGATCCGGCTCAAGTGGACGCTCACCGTCTTCTCCGAGATGAAGAGGTCCTCGCCCACCTGGCGGTTCGTGCGGCCCTTGGCCACCAGGGCCAGGACCGCCCGTTCGCGCGGGGTGAAGAGGTCGACGCGCTCGCGCGGGGTGGCGTCGGAGTCCAGGGAGATGCGGGCCCGGCGGGCCGTTCGGGTCGCGGCGTCATGCAGGGGCTTGGCGCCCAGGGCGGTGGCGGTGGTGGCCGCCTGCCGCAGGTGGTCGGCGGCGGCGGGGCGGTCGTCGGCGTGCAGGAGGGCTTCGGCCAAGCGCCAGCGGCAGACCGCTTGCTCGTAGACCGCGCCGTAGGCGAAGGCCTCGACCGCCCGGTGCCACAGGGCGGGGTCCGGGGCGCCGTGGACGCGGGCGTGTTCGGCTTCGGCTCGGGCCAGCCAGGCCCGGCCCTCCGGGCCGAGGTCGCCGGTGCGGGGAGCGCCCTTGGTGGCGGTGTCGCGGGCCAGGGCGATGAGGGTGTCGGCTTCGGCCGCCACCGACGTGACGGCGTCCTCGTCGCGGCGGGAGGTGGCGGTGTGGGCCACCTCGGCGGCGGCGGCCAGGGCCAGGGCGGCCAGGCGGATGGCCATCATCTCCCAGCCGGAACCGGTGTCGGCCAGGCAGGAGCGCAGCTGGTCCAGGGCGCGGTCGGGTCTGCCGCGCCACAGCGCCAGTTCGGCGGCGACGACGGCGGCGACCAGCGGGGTCGGGGTGGTGCGGTGGTCCTCGGTGCGGAACTCGGCCAGCACCCGGTCGGCTTCGGGGAAGCGGCCCCGGCCGACGCTGATGAGGGCGCCGAGCATCGTCAGCCTGCCCCAGACGACGTGGGAGACGCGGTGGCCGGGCTCGGCGGCCGCGTCGGCGGCGTCCCAGTCGCCGCTGGCGTACTGGCACACCAGCGACAGCGCGCGCAGCTCCAGGCCGTAGGTGCTCCAGGTCAGGCCGTGCTCGGCCGCCCTGGCCACGCCGTCGGCGAGGGTGTGCACCGCCTCGGCGAGGTCGCCGTGCTCGTACTGGTTGAGCGCCAGCGTGAAGCGGGCCCGGATCTCCACCGTGGGCGCGCCGACGCGGGTGGCCAGGTCCATGGCGGCGCGCAGGCCCTCGCGCGCGGCGGCGACCTGGCCCGCCGTCTCGTCGAGCATGGCGAGAGTGATCAGCGCGTCGGCCTCGGCGCCGCCCGCGTCGGCGGCCTTCGCCTGGGCGAGGGCGGCGCGGGCGTGGCGGGCCGATTCGACCGGTCGGCCGAGGCCGCGCAGGATCGTCGCGTTGGCGGCGTGCACCCAGGCCGCGATGGCGCCGGGGCGGTCGGCGACCAGCTCCAGAGCCGCCTCGATCACCTGGCCGGCCTCCTCCTCGCGGCCGTCGGTGGCGTAGAGCGCCTGGGCGAGCCTGCGCCGCACGTGCGCGGCCTGCTCGGGCTGGGCGGCGGCGTCCACACAGGCCACGGCCGCCTTGGCGTAGGCGATGGCCCGCTCCGGTTCCCCCGAGGTCCCCGCCACGAACGACGCCCGCTCCAGCAGCCGGGCGTTGGAGCGGTCCGGGCGCTGCTCGACCGGCACCGCGTCCCAGATCTTCAGCGCCCGCTCCAGGTGCTCCAGCGACTCCGCGGGCGCGCCCAGCCGCTCGGCCTCCGAGGCCGCCTCCAGCGACGCGCGCAGTGCGACCGGAAGGGCGTGGCTCTCCATGCTGTGGTGGGCCAGAGCCGCCGCCACACCCGGCTCGCCGATGCGCGCGCCCAGCTCCTCGGCGTACGCGGCGTGCAGGCGGACGCGTTCGCCGGGCAGCAGATCGTGGTAGACCGCCTCGCGCAGCAGGGCGTGGCGGAAGGTGTAGACGTCGGTGTGCTCGGTGACGAGCACGTTGTGCTGCACGGCTTCTCGCAGCGCGGTGTCCAGGTCGGCCCCATCGATCCCGGCGACGGCGCGCAACCGCGCGTCCGGCACCCGCCGTCCGCCGACCGAGGCCAGCCGCACCGCGTTCTGCGCGGCGGGCCCCAGCCGCTCGATGCGCGCGAGCAGGACGTCGACCAGGGTCGCGGGCAGCGCGTCGCCCCGGTCGCCGCAGTCGGAGTAGGCGGCGAAGAGCTCCTCGGCGAAGAAGGCGTTGCCGTCGGAGCGCTCGGCCAGGTCGCGCACGGCCGCGTCGCCGAGGCCGCCCTCCGACAGCGCGCTGACGAACGAGCGGGCGTCGGCGCGGTTGAACGGCGTCAGGTCGAGCCGCTCGACAGCGGGCAGGCGCAGCAGCTCGGCCAGCAGCGGGCGCAGGGGATGGCGGCGGTGCAGGTCCTCGCCGCGGTAGGTGGCCAGGACCAGCAGCCGCTGCGCGCGCAGGCGGCTCAGTAGGAACGACACCAGCCTGCGCGTGGACGCGTCGGCCCAGTGCAGGTCCTCCAGCACCAGCAGGACGGGCCGCTCCGCGGTCAGCTCGGCCAGCAGCGCGTGCACGGCGTCGAAGAGCTGAAGCTGGTTGATGTCCTGCTCGACGCGCGGCGCGCCGGTCGCCGCCGCCGACAGACCGGCGTCGGGCAGGCCCAGCTCCACCCGGTCGCCGAACAGCCGGGCCAGCGCCGGGCGGCTCCCGGCCCGCTCCCGCACCGGGCCGAGCGCCTCCACGACCGGAAGGTAGGGCAGGCCGGTCTCCCCGGAGTCCAGGCAGCGCCCCGTCAGCACCAGCGCGCCGTCGGCGCGGGCGGCCTCGGCCAGTTCCTCGGCCATTCTGGTCTTGCCGACCCCGGCGTCGCCGGAGAGCAGGACCGCCGCCGCCGTCCCCCCGGCCGCCGAGGTGAGGGCGGCCCGCAGGGCGCGCAGTTCGCGTCCGCGGGCCACCAGCGGTACTCCTGATCCGAGGCGCGGCACGTGCGGAATCGTCGCACACCCGTCGGCGGGCACCCCGGATCAGTCCGCGTGCCTCCCGCCGCGCCTTCGCGCCCTGCGCCACCGCGCGGATGTGCCCCGCAGCTGCTCCAGGTGCTTGCGCGCGGCCTTGTCGACGGTGCCGTAGCGGCGGTAGTCGACCTCGGCCTTGATGTCTTCGGTCGCCCAGTTCATCTTCTGCTCCCTCATCGGCTTGCTTACGTCGATGAGAGTGCCGCTGAGGACGCGCCCCCGGCATCGGGCGATCACGTCGCGGACGCCGGACGACCCCTTACCCCCAGCCGGCTGAGGGCGGCAGGCACCCGGGTAAGGGGTCGTCCAGGACTAATGCGCGAGCCGGTCCGCCTTCACGGCGTCGAGGAAGCCGGTCCACGGGCCCGCGGCGAGCGCCAGGTGGCCGTGGTCGGCGTTCTTGGAGTCGCGGATCGCGGTGCCTGCGGTGTGGACCAGCAGCTCCACACAGTCGTTGCCCGCTCCGCTGCGGCTGCTCTTGCGCCATTGGGCACGTGCCAGGTGTGCGGTCACGCCCCACTCCTTTCGGTGTTGGACAGCTGGGCCAGCCGGTCGGCGGCCCGCCGGATGAGGTCGACGGTGTCCTCCGGCCGCAGCGCGGCGGCCCTCAGGTGGTCGAACATGAGGGTGTAGCGGCGCACGTCGTCGGACTGCTCCAGGTAGGTGCCGGAGCTGGTGCTCTCCACGTAGACCACATCCGGGTCGGCGGGCTCGGGAAAGCCCAGGATCAGGAACGGGGCCTCCATGCCCGCGTGCGCCCCGGTGCTGAACGGCACCACCTGGAGCGTCACGTGCGGCAGGGCGGCGGCCTGCGCCAGGTGCAGCAGCTGCTCGCGCATCACCTGGGGACCGCCGACCGTCCGGTGCAGGACGGCCTCGTCAACGACCGCCCAGTACTCGGGCGGGTGCGGGTCGGTCAGCAGGCGCTGGCGGACCAGCCGCCCGCGCACCCGCTTGTCGATCTCCGCGTCGCTCGCGTCGGGGCGGATGGCCCTGATCACGGCGCGGGTGTACTGCTCGGTCTGCAGGAGACCGGGGACCAGCAGGGCCTGGTGGGCGCGCAGGGACGCGGCCTCGGCCTCCAGCCCGACGAAGGAGCCGGTGAACACCTCGGTGTAGGTGTGCCACCAGCCCTTCTGCCTGGCCTCGCGGGCCAGCTGCACGAGGGCTTCGCGGCGGTCCTCATCGATGCCGTACAGCTCGGACATGTCGCGGACGTCGCGCGGGGTGACGCCGACATGTCCGGTCTCGATGCGACTGATCTTGGACGCCGAGCACTCCAGCTTCTCGCCGACCTCATCGATCGTCAGGTTCGCCGCCTCACGGAACCGGCGCAGTTCGCTGGCCAGCCTGCGCCTGCGCACCGTGGGGCTGTGACCACGTGCCACGTTCGTCACCTCGCTTCTCCCCGCCTAACGACCCTGCGCACCACTAGGGTGCGCGCCCTTCGCTGGCCGCAAGTCTGCGCACTCGTCCGGTGGCGCACAAGGGACAGCCGACCAGTGGTGCGCATATTCGGTGAGAAGTTCACCAACCCGCCCCCTGACGTCACCCGATCGAGTGGTGCAACTTGCATAGTGCGACCACCAAGGCGCAGGCTGCTCTTAGTTCCCCGGATCGAAACGCTCAACCCGGCGACGGACACCCGGATCTGCCAGTTGCATCGGCGATCGCGGGCGTCCACTTGAGCCCTTGCCGGTCCGGAGTCCACACGGGCACAGGAGGCGCGGTGCGTGAGTCGCTGTTCGGTCACCTGGAAGCGTCGCTGCACGGCTACCTGGGAGAACTGACCCGCCGGGCCCCCAGCGGCGCCCCCGACCTCGCCACCGTGGAACTGCCCCGCGTCGTCGCCGCCCTCCGGGCCCTGCTCGACGACCACCGCCCCGACCCCGACGGCCGCTGCCCCACCTGCCGCACCCGGCTGTTCACCCGGGCCCCGGCACCCTGCCGGGCCTACCTGACAGCGCATCTCTGCCTCCTGGTCACCGAGGACACCGAGGAGGCCGCCCTCCACTAGACCCGGGTAGCGCGGGCTTCTCCCACCCCTCCCGCCCGCGCCCCGCGTCGGACGAACGGGCCACACCCTGGTCCGCGCCCGACACCGGCGGCAGGGTCGGAACCACCCCGACGGTTCCGGCCCTGCCGTCCACACCGTCCGTCACATGAGGACATCGCTATGTGCGGATGCGGAGCATTCCCTCTTGGACGACCGTGGCGATCAGCTGCCCGTCCCTGGTGAAGAACCGCCCGGTCGCCAGTCCCCGCCCCCCGGAAGCGCTGGGCGACTCGCAGTCGTAGAGCACCCACTCGTCGGCCCGGAACGGCCGGTGGAACCACATCGCGTGGTCCAGGCTGGCGCCGATCACATCGTCAATCCCCCAGTAGACGCCGTGCTTGGCGAGGACGGCGTCGAGCAGGGTCATGTCGGAGGCGTAGGCGAGGACGCAGACGTGCGTCAGCGGATCGTCGGGCAGCACGCCATCCGCCCGCATCCAGACCTGGTTGCACGCGTCCCTCGGCCCTGACTCCCGGGACCGCCAGGCGGGCTCGGAGACATAGCGGACGTCGATGGGCCGGGGCCGCTGCGCCCACGGGCCGAACTTCTCGCGCAGCTCCGGGCTCATCAGCTCGCCGTAGGTGGGCAGCGACTCGGGGTCGGGCGCCTCGGGCATCGTGTCCGCGTGCTCGATCCCCGGCTCGACCTTCTGGAAGGACGCCGACAGCGCGAAGATCGGCTTCCCGTGCTGGATGGCCACCACCCGCCGGGTGGTGAACGAGCGCCCGTCCCTGATCCGGTCGACCTGGTAGACGATCGGCACGGCCGGGTCGCCACCGCGGATGAAGTAGGCGTGCAGCGAGTGCACGGGCCGATCAGCGGGAACCGTCCGCCCGGCGGCGACCAGCGCCTGCCCGGCCACCTGCCCGCCGAACACCCGCACCGGCGAGTGCTTCGGACTCACCCCCCGGAAGATGTCCTCTTCGACCTTCTCCAGATCCAGCAACCTGACGAGGCGGTCCAGCACGGTCTGCGTCTCGGCCACGTCGGTCATCGGCCCTCCAGCGGTCGCGGTCACTCGTGATGAGCGTAGTCACGACGAAGGCCGCCCCGGGGATCGCCCGGGGCGGCCTTCCGCAGCGGAGGGACTGCTACGCGTGGTCTTCCTCGCCCAGTCGGTGGACGCGGATCAGGTTGGTGGAGCCGACGGTTCCCGGCGGCGAGCCCGCGACGACGACAACGACGTCGCCCGCGCTGTACCGCCCGATGGACAGCATCGAGATGTCCACCTGGCGCACCATGGCGTCGGTGGAGTCCACCTCGGGCACCAGGAAGGTCTCCGTCCCCCAGGTCAGCGCCAGCTGGCTGCGCACCGACGGCTCCGGCGTGAACGCCAGCAGCGGCAGGTGCGTGTGCAGGCGGGCCAGCCGCCGCACGGTGTCGCCGGACTGGGTGAAGGCGACCAGCGCCTTGGCGTTGAGCCGCTCACCGATGTCGCGCGCCGCGTAGGAGATGACGCCGCGCTTGGTCCGCGGGACGTGGCTCAGCGGCGGGACCACCAGGGTCTCGGACTCGACCGCCTCGACGATGCGGCTCATCGTGCGCACGGTCTCGATCGGGTAGCGGCCGACGCTGGTCTCGCCGGAGAGCATCACCGCGTCGGCGCCGTCGAGGACGGCGTTGGCGACGTCGGAGGCCTCGGCCCGGGTCGGGCGCGAGTTGCTGATCATCGAGTCGAGCATCTGGGTGGCGACGATGACCGGCTTGGCGTTCTCGCGGGCGATCTGGATGGCCCGCTTCTGCACCAGCGGCACCTGCTCCAGCGGCAGTTCGACGCCCAGGTCGCCGCGGGCGACCATGACGCCGTCGAAGGCCAGGACGATGGCCTCCAGGTTGGCGACCGCCTCGGGCTTCTCCAGCTTGGCGATGACCGGCAGCCTGCCGCGGCCCGCGCGGTCCATCACCTGGTGGACGAGGTCGATGTCGGCGGGCGAGCGGACGAAGGACAGGGCGATGAAGTCGACGCCCAGGCTGAGGGCGAACTCCAGGTCCTCGATGTCCTTCTCCGACAGAGCGGGCACGGAGACGTCCATGCCCGGCAGCGAGAGGCCCTTGTTGTTGGAGACCGTCCCGCCCTCGGTGACCTCGCAGACGACGTCGGAGCCCTCGACGGCGCGGACGGTCAGGCCGACCTTGCCGTCGTCCACCAGCAGCCGGTCGCCCGCCTTGGCGTCGTTGGCCAGGCCCTTGTAGGTGGTCGAGACGCGGTCGTGCGTGCCCGCGACGTCCTCGACGGTGATGCGCACGACGTCGCCGGTGCGCCACTCGACGGGCCCGTTGGCGAACGTGCCGAGGCGGATTTTCGGTCCTTGCAGGTCGGCGAGCACGCCCACGGCGCGGCCCGCCGCGTCCGCGGCGTGGCGGACCATGTCGTAGATCTGCTTGTGGTCGCTGTGGCTGCCGTGGCTGAAGTTCATGCGTGCCACGTCCATGCCTGCGGCGACGAGCTCGGCCACCCTCTCGGGGGTTCCGGTGGCAGGACCCATCGTGCAAACGATCTTCGCGCGTCGGCTCACGTTCGGAGAGCCTAATACGTCATGCTTAAACGATCCCGATGTACCGGCCGGTAAGTTCGGTTTCGATTCAGAAAGTTCCCCTGGCCGTCACGCGCTGTCTGTATGGGCTCCCACACGGTGACGGGCCCAGTCGTTGAACGGGCGCAGCTGCTGCCAGGCCTTGCGCACCCTGGCGAACGTCTCACGGCCGTGCAGGGCGTCGTCGGGCTCCCAGACCTTGACCGCGTAGACCGAGCGGTGGCGCAGCAGGTCGATCTGCTCGTGGTCCTTGGCGAAGCCGCGCGGCGCGGTGCGCATCTGGTCGCCCTCGACGGCGAAGCCCTGCTTGCGCAGCGTGCCGAGGATCGCGCGCAGCTCGGCGCCGCCGGTGTCGACCGCCTGCCGGTACCGGGCGAGCTGGTCGGGAGCCAGGTGGAAGCAGCCGCCGCCGACCCGCAGCCCGTCCGGCCCGACCTCGACGTAGTACGCCCCGCCGCCCCGACCGGCCTCGATGACCCCGCCGCAGTGCGTCTTGTAGGGCGACTTGTCCTTGGCGAAGCGCACGTCGCGGAAGGGCCGGAAGACCTTGCCGGGCCCGAGGCCCTCGGCGAACTCCGGCTCCAGCTCGCTCAGCAGGGCCTTCATCGGCGCCTTGACGTCGGACTCGTAGGTGGCCTTGTTGGCGTCCCAGTACGACTTGGAGTTGTCGACCACCAGACCGTCGTAGAAGTCGATCGCGTACTCGCCGAACCCCTGGAAGCTCACACGCGCTCCTCGGGCACGAGGTCGTGGGCGCGGCGCAGCAGGGCGGCGGTCTCGGCGTCCTCGGCGTAGTCGTGCTCATCGATGCCGGAGATGGAGCGGACCGGGGCCAGGGCGTTGGAGGCGAAGGCGGCCTCGAACCCGGCGAGGTCGTCCAGGGTGATCTGGCGGATCTCGTGCTTGTGCCCGAGCCTGCTCAACCCGTTCTGGATCAGCGCGGTCGACACCCCCGGCAGCGCCGGCGCGCTCGGCCACACGATCGTCCCGGCGGCGTCGCGGAAGCAGATGTTCCAGGTCGACCCCTCGGCGACCTCGTCGTCCGGGGCGAAGAGCGCGTCGTCGAACCCGGCCATGCGGGCGAGACGGCGCTGGTAGAACAGCCCGAACGTGCCGACGTGCTTGACCTGCGGCAGATCCCGCCGGTACCCGCAGGTGCGCACCTTGAGCGGCCCGGCGTCGCCCCGCGGCGGGAACGCCTGCACGACGACTTCCAGGTCCTCGGCGACGACCTGGTCGCGCGGGTCGTACTCCGGCGCCACGACGGTCACCTTGACCGCCACCACCTCATCCCCGGCGACGGCCTCCCGGATCGCCGCCCGCACATCCCCCTCGGCGACCCCCCGCCCGAACACCACCCAGGCGTCGCGCTCCAGCCGCTCCAGGTGCCTGGCCAACCCCCGCACCCGCCCGCGCTCGACCAGCATGGAGGTGAAGTGGCCGTAGTTGATCGGTGCTCCGCTCACTCGCGGGAGTCTCGCACGCCGGGACGGAAGCGCTGTCACGGCGGGTGTCTGTCCGCGGCGGGCCCGTGGCGACCGTCGTTCACCGACCCGCGACGCGCCGTTGCTCCCCGTCCAGGAGCTCGACGATGGCCTGGTCGGTGCCAGAGCGGAGAGTGGTCCGACCGCCTGCCGCGGTCACGAGCACGCGGCCGACCCCGGTGACGTCGATGACCGAATGCGGCCCGCTGCGCACCAGCGGGCCGCGCCGCTCGCGGGCGGCGGTGTAGAGCTGGCAGACGCCGTCGCGGGGTGCGGAAGCCAGCTGCTGGAAGCGGTCCGGCGGCGGCGCGCTCACCCCGCCGAGCGGGTCGTCCTCGTCGTCGGGTTCGGGACGGGCGGTGGTCGGGGTGAGCACCGGGACGCGGGCGGGTGCGGCGCGCGGCAGCATCTCGACCAGCTGTGCGGCGAGTCCCCGGGTGCGGCCGGGGGCGAGCAGGACCTGCTGCTGGTCGACCAGCACGCGCACGGCGTCGCGGCCGAGCGCGGCGACCAGGATCGCGGCGTCCCCACCCGAGACGGTGCTCGTCCACGCGTAGCACTGGCGGTCGGCCCAGGTGAGGAGCGTGAGCAGGTCGAGGAACCGGGCGTCGGGCCGGTCGCCGCGCAGCCAGCCGAGGTCCCGCAGCAGGTCCCGGGTCTCGGCGAGCAGGTCGCGGCGCACGCCGTCGGCGAGGTAGTGCTGGTCCGCGCCGATCACGGGGTGCGGTTCGCCGCCGCCCGCGAGCGCCCACGCGGCGTGGAAAGCGACCTTGGGCAGCTGGACCGGGGTCGTGATGGGCACCCTCAGCCCCCGAGCGAACCGGAGTCCATGACCCGCATGCCGGTCGACGGGTCGACCGCCTTGCGGTCGAGTTGGAACAGGGCGTCATCAGCTCTGGTCAGCTCGTCGAGGTGCTCTCCGTCGTCGTCCCCCTCCGACCGCGACCGCGACGACCCCGCAGGCGGGACCGCGCCGACTGCCCTGCCTTGGCCTGCCGGGGCCGCGCTCGTCGGCGCGCCTGACCCGGACCGGGACTCCACCCCCGGCCGCTGACCGGACGCGGGCGGACCACCCGTACCGCCGGCGCCACCTCTCGCATGCGGACCTCCGGCGTACGGACCGCTGACGACGGGACTTCCTCCTGCTGGACCGGAGCCGCCACCACCGACCCGCGGTGTCGCGGCAGCCGCGTGACCGGGTGCCCGACTGGCGACCGCGGAGGGCGTTGTCCCGGCCGGGACTGGCGGCACGACACCGATCCCGCCCTGCGAGGGCGGGTGCGCGGAAGCTTGCCCCTGCGGCGTCCAGGCGGGCGTCACCGGTCCCGACCCACCACCGCCGCCGTACGCGGCCACCACCGTGTGCCCTGGATCGGGGCTGTATCCCCGGTCGTCGCGCTCAGGTGGCGGCGGCGGTGAATCGGCGTCGAACTGCTCGACATGCCCGTAGTGCAGCTTGAGCCGCTGCGTCGCGCTTTCGACCGAGCTCGCGTAGCTGTTGTACTTCTCCAGGTTCTCAGTGGCTTTCGCGTTGTACTCGGAGATCGCCGCCTCGGTGTCGGTCTGCCACGGCGTGACGATGTCCCACAGCGACTTGTCCGGCGGATGAGGGGGCATGTCCTCCACGGACCGTTTCAGGGCGTCGAACTCCCCGGCGACGCCCGTGAGGTTCTTCGCGTTCTCCTCATAGGACTCCGACGCCTGCTCGGAGACCTTGATCATCCGCATGATGCGCCGCAGCGCGAGCGCCGCCGCGTCGCCCTGCCACCCGGCACCGACGTCCTCCAACAGTTGGGTGGCTTGGCCAACCGCGTCCACATGCCCGGCTGCGAGGACGTTCGAGGCGGACGCGGCGATGTGCCACCCCTCGGAACTCCCCTCCCGCACGGCCTGGATGACGTCGGGGATGGGCATGGCCTGCTCGCCGTACTCCCCCCGGGACAGGCGCGCGATGACGCCGTTCGGGTCGGCGCCCGCTCTGATGGCGAGCGGGATGATGACCGCCGCCACGGGCAGTGCCAGGATTCCCACGCGCCTACTCCGCCACGTTCCGGCCCGGGCGGGCCACCAGACCGGTGTTGTGGTCCTCGGTGCGCCGCACGTGCCGCGCGCTGGCCGCCAGATTGGCGCCGAACACCTCGGCCTGCCCGCGTTCGAGCGCGACGTGGTTCGCGCCGTTGCTGTAGGCGCCCGCGTGGACGGCGTTGTTGTACGCGACGCTGGCCGGGTCGCGCACCCGCGCGCCGCGGAGGGCGTCCAGCCCGCGGCCCGCCTCTTCGGTCAGGTCCGACAGGTCCGCCCCGATCCGGGAGATCCGCTGGATCGCCTGCTCGACCCGATCCGCGGTGAAGGACATCCCGTCGCTCAAGGCGCACTCCCCACTGCTCTGCCCGTGGTCGACCTCAGCGCCGAGAACACCAGCGCCGCCGACAAGTGGGCCGAAATCGTCGCACGGCCATTCGGGGTATCCAACCCGCGCCGCGCAGTGTTACCCCGATGGAGCCCGCGTGCCGCCCGTTCGGCCCAACAGAAAACCCCGACGCACCTCGAAGATGAGCATGGCTCGCCATGATCTCGTTGGCGCGCAGGGGAAACGGACCACCAGCGTGGAACGGTGGTGTCACACCACCGACAGCGGCAGTGCCGTCGGGTGGACCGGGGCGGGCAGGTCGGAGGAGCCGGTCAGGTAGGCGTCGACGGCGTGGGCGGCTGAGCGGCCTTCGGCGATGGCCCACACCACCAGGGAGGAGCCGCGGTGGGCGTCGCCGCAGACGAACACCCCGGGGGACGTCGTCTGCCAGTCCGGGCCGCAGGAGAGGGTGCCGCGGGGGGTGTGGGTCAGGGACAGGTCGTCGAGCAGGGGCATGGCTTCCACGCCGGTGAAGCCGACGGCCAAGAGGATGAGATCGGCGGGCAGGGTGTGGGTCTCGTCGGTCATCGGGACGACCGAGCGCAGGCCGGTGACCGGGTCCTTGCGGACGCTCACCTCGCGCAGGCGGACCGAGGAAACCGCCGTGGTGCCCTCGAATTCCTCGACCGCCACGGCGAAGCGGCGTTCGCCCGCTTCCTCGTGGGCGGGGTAGGTGCGCAGGACGACGGGCCAGGTGGGCCACGGGGATCGGGTGTCGTCGCGGACCTCGGGGGGACGGGGGTACTGGTCGAGCTGGGTGACCGACGCCGCGCCCTGGCGGACGGCCGTGCCGTAGCAGTCGGCTCCGGTGTCGCCGCCGCCGATGATGACCACGTGCTTGCCGTGGGCGTCGATGGCCGGGGGGCCGTCGCCCTCGTCGGCGCGGTTGGCGGCGATGAGGTGGTCCATGGCCAGGTGGATGCCGGGCAGGTCGCGGCCGGGGACGTCGGTGACGTCGCGGGCCTGTAGGGCGCCGACGGCCAGGACGACGGCGTCGTGGTCGGCGCGCAGGGTCGAGACCGGCAGGGACGGGCCGCCGACTTCGCAGCCGGTGACGAAGCGGGTGCCCTCGGCGCGCAGTTGGGCCAGCCGCCGGTCCAGGGAGCGCTTCTCCAGCTTGAACGACGGGATGCCGTAGCGGAGCAGGCCGCCGAGGCGGTCGTCGCGTTCGTAGACGGTGACGTCGTGGCCGGCGCGGGTCAGCTGTTGGGCGGCGGCCAGGCCCGCCGGGCCGGAGCCGACCACCGCGACCCGCCGGCCGGAGGCCACAGTGGACACCCGGGGCACGGTGATGCCCTTCTCCCAGGAGAAGTCCGCGATCGCGTTCTCCACCCGCTTGATCGCGACCGGGCCGCCGGACTCCGGCGAGATGGACAGCACGCAGGCCGCTTCGCACGGGGCCGGGCACAGTCTGCCGGTGAACTCGGGGAAGTTGTTCGTCGCGTGCAGGCGGTGGCTGGCGGCGTGCCAGTCGCCGCGGCGGACGAGGTCGTTCCACTCGGGGATGAGGTTGCCCAGCGGGCAGCCCGCCGTCCCCGAGTGGCAGAACGGGATGCCGCAGTCCATGCAGCGGGTCGCCTGCGCGCGGACCTCGCCCGCGGTGTCCGGGCCGTAGACCTCGCGCCAGTCGGCGGCGCGCTCGGCGGCCGGGCGCTTGGGGATGTCGGCCCTGGTGAACCGCAGGAAGCCGTCGGGGTCAGCCACGGGACGCCTCCATGATCGCGGTGTCGATGTCGCGGCCCTCGGCCCTGGCCAGCCGCATGGCGGCCAGGACGCGCTGGTAGTCCCGCGGCATGACCTTGGTGAAGCCCGCCGAGCGGCGGGTCCAGTCGCCCAGCAGGGACGCGGCGACGGGCGAGCCGGTCAGCTCGCCGTGGCGGGCCACGACCTCGCGCAGCGCGCGCAGGTCGTCGCCGGTGGGGCGCTGGAGGTCGACCATGTCCTGGTTGACGTCCAGCGGGTCGAGGTCCAGGACGTAGGCCACCCCGCCGGACATGCCCGCCGCCAGGTTGCGGCCGGTCGGCCCGAGGACGACGGCCACGCCGCCGGTCATGTACTCGAAAGCGTGGTCGCCCACGCCCTCGGCCACGATCGTCGCCCCGGAGTTGCGCACCCCGAAGCGCTCCCCCACCCGGCCGCGCAGGAACACCTGGCCGGAGGTCGCCCCGTAGGCGATGACGTTGCCCGCGATGACCTGCCGCTCAGCGGCGAAGGTCGCGCTCGGGTGCGGCCGCACCACGACGCGCCCGCCGGAGAGCCCCTTGCCGACGTAGTCGTTCGCGTCGCCCACCAGGTCGATGGTGATCCCGCGCGGCAGGAACGCGCCGAGGGACTGCCCCGCCGAGCCGGTCAGCGTGAGGTGGATTGTGCCCTCGGGCAGGCCGTCGCCGCCGAAGCGGCGGGTGACCTCGGCCCCCAGCAGGGTGCCGACGGTGCGGTTGACGTTGCGCACCGGCAGGTCCAGGCGCACCGGGTGGGCGTCCTCCAGCGCGGCCTCGGCCAGCTGCACGATGGTGCGGTCCAGGGCTTCGGCGAGGCCGTGGTCCTGGGCGCGGACGCGTCGCCTGCACGACCCGTAGGGCGCTTCGGGCACCGCGAAGACCGGGGTGAGGTCCAGGCCGGAGGCCTTCCAGTGCCCGACGGCGCGGTCGGTGTCGAGCAGCTCGGCGCGGCCGATCGCCTCGTCCAGGGTGCGCAGGCCGAGCGAGGCCAGGATCTCGCGCACCTCCTGGGCGACGAACCGGAAGTAGTTGACCACGTGGTCGGCCTGCCCGGTGTAGCGCTTGCGCAGGTCCGGCGACTGGGTGGCGACGCCGACCGGGCAGGTGTCGAGGTGGCAGACGCGCATCATCACGCACCCGGCGACGATCAGCGGCGCGGTCGCGAACCCGTACTCCTCCGCGCCCAGCAGCGCCGCGACCACGACGTCGCGCCCGGTCTTCAGCGCGCCGTCGACCTGCACGGTGATGCGGTCGCGCAGGCCGTTGAGGACCAGCGTCTGCTGCGCCTCGGCGAGTCCGATCTCCCACGGCGTGCCCGCGTGCTTGAGCGAGTTCAGCGGCGAGGCGCCCGTGCCGCCGTCGTGCCCGGAGATCAGCACGACGTCGGCGTGCGCCTTGGACACCCCGGCCGCGACCGTGCCGACGCCCAGTTCGGAGACCAGCTTGACGTGCACGCGGGCGTGCTCGTTGGCGTTCTTCAGGTCGTGGATGAGCTGGGCGAGGTCCTCGATGGAGTAGATGTCGTGGTGCGGCGGCGGGGAGATCAGCCCGACGCCGGGCGTGGAGTGCCGGGTGCGCGCGATCCACGGGTAGACCTTGTTCGGCGGCAGCTGCCCGCCCTCGCCGGGCTTGGCGCCCTGGGCCATCTTGATCTGGATGTCGTCGGCGTTGACCAGGTACTCGCTGGTGACGCCGAAGCGCCCGGACGCGACCTGCTTGATCGCCGAGCGCCGCTCGGGGTCGTAGAGGCGTTCGGGGTCCTCGCCGCCCTCGCCGGTGTTGGACCGGCCGCCGATGCGGTTCATCGCGATGGCCAGCGTCTCGTGCGCCTCGGCGGAGATGGAGCCGTAGGACATCGCGCCGGTGGTGAACCGGGTGAGGATCGCCTCGACCGGCTCGACCTCCTCGACCGGGATGGGCTCGCGGTCGCCGGTGAGCGCGAACAGCCCGCGCAGCGCGCCGCCCTCGCGGTTGAGCCGCTCGACCTCCTCGGTGTAGCGGCGGTAGACGTCCTCGCGGCCGGTCTTGGTGGCGTGCTGGAGCAGGAACACCGTCTCCGGGGTGAACAGGTGCAGCTCGCCCTCGCGGCGGTAGGCGTACTCGCCGCCGATCTCCAGCCTGCGGTGCTCGCGGTCGGTGGGGTTGTCCGGGTGGGCGCGGCGGTGCCGGGCGCGGGCCTCGGCGGCGACGACGTCCAGTCCGACTCCGTCCAGCTTGGACACCGTGCCGGTGAAGTACTCGTCCAGCACCGACTGCGCCAGGCCGAACGCCTCGAACACCTGCGCGGCGGTGTAGGCGCCGACGGTCGAGATGCCCATCTTGCTCATGATCTTGAGCACGCCCTTGACCAGGGCGGAGACGTAGTTGCGCACCGCCGCGCGCGGCTCGACGCCGGTGATCGCGCCCTGGGTGATCAGGTCCTCGATCGTCTCGAACGCCAGGTACGGGTTGACCGCCGCGGCGCCGTAGCCCAGCAGCAGCGCGATGTGGTGCACCTCGCGGGCGTCGCCGCTCTCCACCACCAGCGCCACCCGCAGCCGCTCCTTGGTGCGCACCAGGTGGTGGTGCACCGCTGAGACGAGCAGCAGCGACGGGATCGGCGCCATCCGGTGGTCGGAGTCGCGGTCGGAGAGCACCAGCGTCCGCGCACCCGCCTCGATGGCCTCCGAGGCCTCCCTGCGCACCCGGGCGACCGCGTCGGCGAGCGCCTGCCCGCCGCCGTCCACCTCGTACAGTCCGGAGAGGACGGTGCAGGCGTAGCCGGGGAGGTCGCCGTCGTCGTTGACGTGGATGAGCTTGGCCAGCTCGTCGTTGTCGATGACCGGGTACGGCAGCTGGATGTGCCTGCACGAGGCCGGGCCGGGGTCCAGCAGGTTCTGCTCGGGGCCCATGATGCGCTGCACGCTGGTGACGATCTCCTCGCGGATCGCGTCCAGCGGCGGGTTCGTCACCTGGGCGAAGTTCTGCTTGAAGTAGTCGTAGAGCAGCCGCGAGCGCTGCGAGAGCGCCGCGGGCGGGGTGTCGGTGCCCATCGAGCCGATCGGCTCGGCCCCGCCGACGGCCATCGGCGTCAGCAGGATCTTCAGCTCCTCCTCGGTGTAGCCGAAGGTCTGCTGGCGGCGCACCACCGAGTCGTGGGACTGCACGACGTGCTCGCGGTCGGGCAGGTCGGCGATCGTCAGCAGACCCGCGTGCAGCCACTCCTCGTAGGGCAGCTCGGCGGCGAGCCCGGCCTTGACCTCGTCGTCGTCCACGATCACGCCCGCGGCGGTGTCGACCAGGAACATCCGGCCCGGCTGGAGCCTGCCCTTGGCGAGCACCCGGTCGGGCGGCACGTCCAGCACGCCGGACTCGCTGGCCAGCACCACGCGGTCGTCGGCCAGGTGCCACCAGCGCGCCGGGCGCAGGCCGTTGCGGTCGAGCACCGCGCCGACCAGGGTGCCGTCGGTGAAGGTGACGCAGGCCGGGCCGTCCCACGGCTCCATCAGGCTCGCGTGGAACTGGTAGAAGGCGCGCCGCGCCGGGTCCATCGCGGCGTGGTTCTCCCACGCCTCCGGGATCATCATCAGCACCGCGTGCGGCAGCGACCGGCCGCCCAGGTGCAGCAGCTCCAGCACCTCGTCGAAAGACGCCGAGTCCGAGCCGTCCGGATCGACCACCGGGAACAGCCGGGTCAGGTCGCCCGCGACGAGGTCGGTGGCCAGCAGCGCCTCGCGGGCGCGCATGCGGTTGCGGTTGCCGCGGACGGTGTTGATCTCGCCGTTGTGGGCGACGTAGCGGAACGGGTGCGCCAGCGGCCACGACGGGAACGTGTTGGTGGAGAAGCGCGAGTGGACCAGGGCGATCGCGCTGACGAAGCGCTCGTCGCGCAGGTCGGGGAAGAACGCGGGCACCTGCGCGGTGGTCAGCATTCCCTTGTAGACGACGGTGCGGCTCGACAGCGACGGGAAGTACGTGCCGCAGCCCGCGGTGCGGCTCTCCCGCTCGGCGCGCTTGCGCAGCGCGTAGACCTGCCGGTCGAGGTCGAGACCGTGGCCGTCGCCGCTGACGAACAGCATCGCGAAGTGCGGCATGACCGCGCGCGCCGTCGGGCCGACCTCGGCGCCGTCGGGGTCGACGGGGACGTCCCGCCAGCCCAGCACGGTCAGGCCCTCCTCGTCGGCGATGCGGTGGACGAGGTCCTTGGCCTTGGCCTGGTCGTCGGCGGGCAGGAACGCGATGCCCGCCGCGTAGTGGCCGGGCTCGGGCAGGGCGAAGTCCACCTCGGCGCGCAGCAGCGCGTCGGGCAGCTGGGCCAGGATGCCCGCGCCGTCGCCGCTGGTCGGCTCGGCGCCCGCGGCCCCGCGGTGCTCCAGGTTGGCCAGAGCGGTGAGCGCGTCGGCCACGATGCCGTGCGAGCGTCTGCCGCGCACGTCCGCCACCATGGCGACGCCGCAGGCGTCGCGCTCGGCCGACGGGTCGTAGAGGCCCTGCGGGCGCGGTAGGGCGGAGAAGATCATCGCGTTGACCCCCTTGGCGTCTCGCGCTCAGGAACGTGATGGCTGGCTGTCACGGCTGGGCACGGGACGGCGACGGCCCGCGTGTCGTCTGAGCCTAACAGCACGGAAACTCACTGGATACCAGCGGAACGGGGTTCTGGGTGACGGTCTCGCCCCGTGCGGCCCAGCATAACCGGTGATCACCGGCGTTCGCCTCCCGCGCGGGCGTCCGGTGCAGCACACTGGGGGCATGCTGAAGCAGCGACTGGGGGTCGCGACAGCGGCGCTGATCGGGGCACTGGCCATCGTGGGGGCGGTCTGGCTCTTCGGCGGCCAGGAAGACGTCCGGGCGGGCGACGGGCCGCCGAGCACACCCGCGTCGAGCACTCCCACGTCGAGTACCCCCACGTCGAGCACCCCGCTCCCCGGTCCGCCCGAGGCCCGCGTCCCCGGCGACGGGCCGCCCAACCACGCGGACAACCGCGGCCACCTCCAGCCCAGGGACATCACGCCCGAGCAGGAGAAGGCGCTGGGAGTCGTCGCGAAGGACGTCGAGGGAGCGCTGCGCGCCCTGCCCGCGGCGTCCCGGGTCTCCCCCGACGCCGTGCGGGCCGCGCTGGCCGGGCTCGGCTACGGCCCCGACCGGGCCGACGTCGTCGCGCGGCCGGACACCGTCTCCGGGCGCGAGCGCGTCGTGTACGGCGTCTCCGCCGAGGGCGGCTGCGTCAGCGGCGGGGTGTGGGCCGACTCGGTGCAGGCGGTCGTCGGCGGGCCGGTCGCGGAGTGGGGCTGTCTGCCCCCGGACACCCACTAGACGCGGGCCACGAGCAGCGGGAAGGCGAACGTGCGCCCGGCGTCGGCGTCGAGCATCCCGACGGTCTCGACCGACATCTTGCGCACGAACTCGCTGGCGGAGTGCTCAGCGCAGGCCAGAGACCAGGTGCGCCAGTTCTCCACGGCGCCCTTGGCCTCCGTGACCGAGACGACCTCGACCTGGCCGGGGCGCGTCCAGTGCGACCGCCACCAGTCGGCGCTGTGGAAGACGGCGAAGTCGGACTCCCAGTAGGGCAGCAGCCACTCCGGCGGGGCGTCGATCTCCTGCTGCAGGCCGGGCACGGCGATGCCGACGTAGCCGCCCTTGCGCACGAACGGGGCCAGGTAGGACAGGTAGAGGGCGTCGGTGCCGTAGTACTGGTAGGAGTCGACGCTGATCGCGGCGTCGAAGAAGCCCTTGGCGAACTTGAGGTCGTGGGCCTCGGCGTGCAGGGGGAACACCCGGTCGTCCACCCCGGCCTCGGTGAAGCGGCGCAGGTTCTCCGACGGCTTGACCCACAGGTCGCAGGCGAAGACCTGCACCCCGTACTCGCGGGCCAGGAACACCGAGGTCAGGCCCTGGCCGCAGCCGAGGTCGAGCACCCGGTCGCCGGTGCGCAGGGGCAGGTCGGCGAGCAGGTCCTCCAGCAGCCACAGCGGATTCGGGCCCATGCAGCCCGCGACCATCCAGGCGGGGTCGTACCGTGCCGAGCGGGGGTGCGTGGGGAGGCGCAGGGAGTCGAGATCGATCATGTCCCGCAGCCTGCCGGGTGGGGTACCCGGCCGCATCCGGAACCGGCGTCAGTCACGCTTTTCGGCGGTGCCTTCGCCGGTGCTCGCCTCGGCCTTGTCGACCGGCTCGGCCTCGGGCTTGTCGGCAGGCTGGTCGTCGGCCTTGTTGTCGGTCTTGTTGTCGGTCTTGTTGTCGTCGGCCTTGTCGGCCTCGTCGGCGTCGGGCTTCTCGGTGGTGTCCGGGGTGCCCTCGTGCGCGGCCCTGAGGGCGGCGAGGTCTTCCCGCTCGCCCTTCTTGCGGGCGAGGACGTAGTAGGCGATCGCGCCGAGGAAGAGCAGCCCCGAGGTCCACACGTTGACGCGCACGCCCAGCACGAGGGTCGCCTCGTCGGTGCGCATCAGCTCGATCCAGGTGCGGCCGAGGGTGTAGCCGGCGACGTAGAGGGCGAACGCGCGGCCGTGGCCGAGGCGGTAGCGGCGGTCGGCCCAGACGACCAGGACGGCGACGAGGAGGTTCCAGAGCAGCTCGTAGAGGAACGTCGGGTGCACCGGGCTGCCGTCGATGAGCGTGTGGTCGATGGCGACGCCGTTGAGCGGGTCCTCGATGCCCTGCTCGTTGACCCGCCGGTAGAGCTCCAGACCCCACGGGAGGTCGGTCGGCCCGCCGTAGAGCTCCTGGTTGAACCAGTTCCCGAGCCGCCCGATCGCCTGCGCGACCACGATGCCCGGCGCGATGGCGTCGGCGAAGGCGGGCAGCGGCACCCCGCGCCGCTTGCACCCGATCCAGGCCCCGACCGCGCCGAGCGCGATCGCCCCCCAGATCCCGAGGCCGCCCTCCCAGATGCGCAGCGCGTCCAGCGGGTTCTTGCCCTCACCGAAGTACCGGTGATAGTCGGTGGCGACGTGGTAGAGCCTGCCGCCCACCAAGCCGAACGGAACCGCGAACACCGCTACGTCCAGCACGGTCCCCTGCGCCCCACCACGCGCGACGAACCGCTTCTCACCCCACCAGATCGCGATCACGATGCCTGCGATGATGCACAGCGCGTAGGCGCGCAGGGGGAGGCTGATGAACCCCAGGTCGAGTTCCCACACCCCGCGGTCGGGGCTGGGAATGGACGCCAGGACCAGGCTGGAAGCGCTCATCACGCGCTCACAGTAGTGACCGCGCGTCGAATCCCCGTGAGCAGGTCGCCTGAGCGGAGCGGCAGGTCGGTGGAGAGGCTGTCGACGTCGAGCCCGGTCACGACCGCGATGTCGGGGATCAGGAGGCGGGACGGGCAATTGAGCATGCCATGCGGGCCCACGCCGCGTGCGGGCTTTCCGTGGCGGAAACCCGTGGTCAGCCGATCGGGGTCACTGAGCGGCGGACGCCCGCGGCGAGTTCCTCGGTGAGGGTCCGGACGCCCGCGGTGCCCTCGGCGGCGCGGGTGACGTAGGCGGAGCCGACGATGACGGCGTCGGCGAAGGCCGCGACCTCGGCGGCCTGGGCTCCCGAGCGGACGCCGAGGCCGACGCCGATCGGCAGCGCCGTGTGCTCGCGGGTGCGGGCGACCAGGCTCTCGGCGTGGGTGCCGACGGTGTCGCGGGCACCGGTGACGCCCATGACGGCGGTGGCGTAGACGAAGCCGGAGGACGCCTCGACGGTCCTGGCGATGCGCTCGGGGGACGACGACGGGGCGACCAGGAAGATGCGGTCCAGGCCGTGGGCGGCGGAGGCGGCCATCCAGTCGTCGGCCTCGTCGGGGACGAGGTCGGGGGTGATGATGCCGAGGCCGCCCGCCGCCGCCAGGTCGCGGGAGAAGGCGTCGACGCCGTAGCGCAGGACCGGGTTCCAGTAGGTCATCACGACGGCCTTGCCCCCGGCCGCCGCGACCCGCTCGACCACGCCGAACAGCGACTTGAGCCGGAAGCCCGCGCTCAGCGCCGTCTCGGCGGCGGCCTGGATGGTCGGGCCGTCCATGACCGGGTCGGAGTACGGGACGCCGACCTCGACCAGGTCGCAGCCGGCGTCGACCATGGCGTTGAGCAGGTCGACCGAGCCGTCCACCGTGGGGAACCCGGCGGGCAGGTAGCCGACGAGCGCCGCCCGGTTCTCGGCTTTGACCTGTGCGAACACCGCATCCAGGCTCATCGGGACTCCCCCTGCGACGACGAATCCGCCGCGGACTCCTCGGCGAAGCCGAAGTACGTGGCGGCGGTGTCCATGTCCTTGTCGCCGCGCCCGGACAGGTTGACCACCAGCAGCCCTTCCGGACCGAGTTCGCGGCCCAGCACCAGCGCCCCGGCCAGCGCGTGCGCGGACTCGATGGCGGGGATGATCCCCTCGGTGCGCGCCAGCAGCCGGAAGGCGTCCATGGCCTCGGCGTCGGTGGCCGCGCGGTACTCGGCGCGGCCGGTGTCCTTCAGGTGCGAGTGCTCCGGGCCCACGCCGGGGTAGTCCAGGCCCGCCGAGATGGAGTAGGCCTCGATGGTCTGGCCGTCCTCGTCCTGCAGCAGGTAGGACATCGCGCCGTGCAGCACGCCGGGCGTGCCCTGCGACAGGGTCGCGCCGTGCTCGCCGGAATCCAGGCCGTGCCCGCCCGGCTCGATGCCGACCAGGCGCACGGAGGCGTCGTCGACGAAGCCGTGGAAGATCCCGATCGCGTTGGACCCGCCGCCGACGCAGGCCACGACCGCGTCCGGCAGCCTGCCCGCCTGGTCGAGGATCTGGGCGCGGGCCTCGGCGCCGATGACGCGGTGGAAGTTGCGGACCATCAGCGGGAACGGGTGCGCGCCCGCCGCGGTGCCCAGCAGGTAGTGGGTGTCGTCCACATTGGTCACCCAGTCGCGCAGCGCCTCGTTGATCGCGTCCTTGAGCGTCCGCGACCCCGAGGACACCGGGATGACCTCCGCGCCCAGCAGCCGCATCCGCGCGACGTTGAGCGCCTGGCGCTGGGTGTCGACCTCGCCCATGTACACGACGCAGTCCAGGCCCAGCAGCGCGCACGCCGTCGCCGTGGCCACGCCGTGCTGGCCCGCCCCGGTCTCGGCGATGACCCGCCGCTTGCCCATCCGCTTGGTGAGCAGCGCCTGCCCCAGCACGTTGTTGATCTTGTGCGAGCCGGTGTGGTTGAGGTCCTCGCGCTTGAGGAAGACCCGCGCGCCGCCCGCGTGCTCGGCGAAGCGCGGCACCTCGGTCAGCAGCGAGGGCCGACCGGCGTAGTCGCGCAGCAGACGGGTGAACTCGGCGACGAACTCCGGGTCCACGCGCGCTTTGTCGTACTCGGCGGCCAGCTCGTCCAGCGCGCCGATCAGCGCTTCCGGCATGTATCGGCCGCCGAAGATCCCGAAGTGGCCTTGCTGGTCCGGGTCGTGCTCGCTGTCGGCGTGCGGGTCGAACTCGGCGCCGTCGGTGTCCAGCCCGCCGTCCGGCCGGGTGTCGGCCTTGTCCGCCCCGTTCACCGGCTCGGCCTCGGGCACGCCGGGTGCGAACCGGCGGTGACCAGCTGCTGCACGGCCGCCTTCGGGTCACCGGAGGTGACCAGGCCCTCACCGACGAGCACCGCGTCGGCACCGGCGCCCGCGTAGGTCATCAGGTCGCTGGGTCCGCGCACACCCGACTCGGCGATCTTCACCGTCTCGAACGGCAGTCCGGGGGCCAACCGGCCGAACACGTCGCGGTCGACCTCCAGGGTGTGCAGGTTGCGGGCGTTGACGCCGATGATCGACGCGCCCGCCTCCAGCGCCCGGTCGGCCTCCTCGGCCGTGTGCACCTCGACCAGCGCGGCCATGCCCAGCGACTCGACCCGGTCGAGCAGGGAGGCCAGCACCGGCTGCTCCAGCGCGGCGACGATGAGCAGGACCATGTCCGCGCCGTGCGCCCGCGCCTCGTGCACCTGGTAGGGCGAGACGACGAAATCCTTGCGGAGCAGGGGGATGCCGACGGTCGCGCGGACGGAGTCGAAGTCGGCGAGCGAGCCGCCGAAGCGGCGCTGCTCGGTGAGCACGCTGATGACCCGCGCGCCCGCCGCCTCGTAGTCCTTGGCCAGCGCGGCCGGGTCGGCGATCGAGGCGAGGTCGCCCTTGGAGGGGCTGCGCCGCTTCACCTCGGCGATGACGCCGACGTCGCTGCCGCGCAGCGCGGTGAACGCGTCCCGCGCGGGCGGCGCCTTCGCGGCCAACTCCTTGATCCTGTCGAACGGGATGAGCGCCTCGCGCGCGGCGAGGTCCTCCCGAACGCCGGTGACGATGGACTCCAGGATGCTCATGCGGCACCCTCGACCGTTGACCCGCTCGTGTAATCCCTCACAAGCACTGCCCCTTCCCGCCGGTCCGATGCTAACTCCGGCCCGTCCGGGCCCCCCGAACCGGGTAGGCGCTTTCAGCTCCGCGCGTCGGTGGGATCATCTCCGTCGCTGAGAGACTGCCACAAGTCCGGCCGCGCCTTGCCGGGTTTCCCGGATTCCCCGGCTGTCCTGCTGTTCGCGGGCGCGGAGTAGCGCGATCCCATGCGCGGCATCCGGTGTCCGGTCAGCGCGACGACCACGCCCGCCAGCGCCAGCAGCGCGCCACCGGCGACGGCGGTGGCCGATCCCCAGGTCAGCGCGTCCGCCCCGACCCCGGCCCACACCGGGTACACGGCCGCAGCGGCCAGAACCACGCCGAGCGCCCGGCGCGGCGTCCCCGAGACGGCCAGCACCCCGGCCACGGCCGCCAGCGCCAGCAGCGCGACGGGCACCAGCGCGGGCGCGACCTCGGAGCCGGGCACGTCGACGGCGATGGGCACGTCGGTGCCGGGCCTGGCTTTCTCCCGCCCGCCCCAGGCCAGGGCCGAGGAACCCCAGAGCGCGCAGGCGGCGAGCGGGAGCAGCGCCACCGTGATCCACAGTGGACGCTTGGCGGGCGGCTGCTCAGCCATGCGTCGGCACGGCGGGGCGCATGGTGTCGGCGGTGGCGATCGCGGCCAGGACCGCGCCCGCCTTGTTGACGCACTCGGTGTCCTCGGCCGCGGGGTCGGAGTCGGCGACGATGCCCGCCCCGGCCTGCACGTAGGCGACACCGTCGCGGATGAGGGCGGTGCGGATGGCGATGGCGGTGTCGCCGTCGCCCGCGAAGTCCAGGTAGCCGACGACGCCGCCGTAGAGGCCGCGGCGGGTGGGCTCCAGCTCCTCGATCAGCTCCATCGCGCGCGGTTTCGGGGCGCCGGAGAGGGTGCCCGCGGGGAAGCAGGCCGCGACGGCGTCGAAGGCGGTCTTGCCGGGGGCCAGCTCGCCGGTCACGGTGGAGACGATGTGCATGACGTGGCTGTAGCGCTCGACGCGGAAGAAGTCCACGACCTGCACCGTGCCCGGCGCGCAGACGCGGCCGAGGTCGTTGCGGCCGAGGTCGACCAGCATGACGTGCTCGGCGCGCTCCTTCTCGTCGGCGAGCAGGTCCTTCTCCAGGACCTGGTCCTCCTCCGGGTCCACCCCGCGCCAGCGGGTGCCCGCGATGGGGTGGGTGGTGGCGCGGCCGTCGCGCACGGTGACCAGGGCCTCGGGGCT
Source organism: Actinokineospora guangxiensis (assembly GCF_042657845.1). Taxonomy (NCBI): domain Bacteria; kingdom Bacillati; phylum Actinomycetota; class Actinomycetes; order Pseudonocardiales; family Pseudonocardiaceae; genus Actinokineospora; species Actinokineospora guangxiensis. The sequence continues at coordinate 33,309 of NZ_JBHSKF010000010.1, forward strand.
GGAGCCGACGATGTCGAAGCCGTCCAGGCGCAGCAGGTACATGTAGGGGCTGGGGTTGGTGGTGCGCAGGACTCGGTAGACGTCCAGCGGGTCGGCGTCGGTCTCGACCTGGAAGCGCTGCGAGAGCACCACCTGGAACACCTCGCCCGCGCGGATGGCCTCCTTGGCGGTGCGCACGGCGGACTGGAAGTCCTCGGGGGTGCGCTTGCGCTCGTAGTCGGGTTTGGGTCGAGTGAACACCGTTGCCGACGGCGGGGACGGGGTCTGCAGGGCGACGGTCATGGCGTCGAGGCGCGCGACGGCGTCGTCGTAGGCGGCGTCGACGTTGGCGGGGCTGTTGTCCCAGTTCACCGCGTTGGCGATCAGGCTGATGGTGCCCTCGTGGTGGTCCAGGGCGGCGAGGTCGGTGGCCAGGAGCATGACCAGCTCGGGCAGCTTGAGGTCGTCCTCGGTGCGCTCGGGCAGGCGCTCCAGGCGGCGCACGGCGTCGTAGCCGATGAAGCCCACCATGCCGCCGGTCAGCGGCGGCAGGCCCGGCAGCGGGTCGGTGTGCAGCAGGCGGACGGTCTCGCGCAGCGCGTCAAGGGGGTCGCCGCCCTGGGGCAGGCCGACCGGCGGCGTGCCCGTCCAGTGCGCCTCGCCCCCGGTGGCGGTCAGGGCGGCGGGGCTGCGCACGCCGACGAAGGACCACCGCGACCACGAGCGGCCGTTCTCGGCGGACTCGAACAGGAACGTCCCCGGGCGATCGCCCGCCAGCTTGCGGTACACCCCGACCGGGGTCTCCGCGTCCGCCAGCACCCGCCGCACCACCGGGATCACCCGACGATCCGCGGCCAGGGCGTGGAACTCCTCCCGGGACGGGCTCACCTCGCCCATGCCCGTCGACGCCGGGTAGCGCGGCTGCACACCGATTGCACTGACCATGCGCGCCATTCTGCCGTGCCAGGCAGCGGCGGCGGCTCTGGGCCGAATTCAACGGACGACGAGGGGTATGGGTCATCATGGTGCGGTGACGTCCGAACCAGAACGCCGCAGGGGCCGCAGGCCGGGCGGCGGCGACACCAAGGCCGCGCTGATGGCCGCCGCCCGCGCCGAGTTCAGCGTGAACGGCTACGACGGGGCCACGGTGCGCGCGATCGCCCGGCGCGCGGGGGTCGACCCGGCGATGGTCAACCACTGGTTCGGCGGCAAGGAGGGCCTGTTCGCCGAGGTCGTGCTCAAGGTCCCGTTCAACCCCCGGGAGCTGATCGCGGGCATCCTCGCAGGCGACCGCGACACGCTCGGCGAGCGGATCATCCGCACGTTCCTGACCAACTGGGACGCCCAGGAGGGCGGCGTCTTCACCGCCCTGATCCGCAGCGTCGCCTCCCACGACCAGGTGGCCGCGGCGATGCGCCAGTTCTTCATCCACCACGTCTTCGGCCAGATCACCTCGGTCCTGGTCGCCGACGACACGGCCATGCTGCGCGCCAACCTGGTGGCGAGCCAGATCATCGGCCTCGGCCTGGTCCGCTACGTCGCCCACTTCGAGCCGATCCACAAGTCCGAGGTGGAGACCCTGGTCGCCGCCGTCGGCCCCACCGTCCAGCGCTACCTGACCGGCCCGATCGACTAGGGCGCGTTCAGGCCTGGTCCTGCAGCCCCTGGCCCCAGCAGGACGTCGGTGTCGAAGCAGGTGCGGGTGCCGGTGTGGCAGGCCGGCCCCTCCTGGTCGACCACGACCAGGAGCGCGTCGCCGTCGCAGTCCAGGCGGACCTCGTGGACGCGCTGGGTGTGGCCGGAGGTCTCGCCCTTGACCCACAGCTCGCCGCGGCTGCGGGAGAAGTAGGTCGCGCGGCCGGTGGTGAGGGTCAGGCGCAGGGCCTCGTCGTTCATCCACGCGACCATCAGCACCTCGCCGGTGCCGCGCTGCTGGGCGACGGCGCAGACCAGGCCCTCGGCGTTGCGCTTGAGGCGGGCGGCGATGGTCTGGTCCAGTTCGGTCATGTGGCGGTCCCCAGGTACTCGCGGGCGGGTTTGGTCATGACGAGGACGCCCGCGTAGAGGTGCGCGGCGGCCAAGACCCCGGACAGCACGCGCAGGCCCCAGGGGGCGGGGTCCAGGACGATCAGCAGGTGGCCGAGGGCGACCACGGCGGAGACCAGGAACGCCGCCTGGCCTGCCCAGTGCCAGCGCACCCACAGCCCGGCCGCGGCGAGCACGCCGAACACCCCGGCGATGATCGGGAAGGCGAGCGCGCCGTCGCCGCGCGCGGCGCCCACGGCGATGAACACGACCGCGCCGACGAGGTAGATCCCCAGCGCGACACGGATCTCCAGCGGCCTCACCGGACCTCCACCCCGGCGCCGCGCAGGGTGTCCTTGACCTCGCCGATGCGCAGCTCGCCGAAGTGGAAGACGCTCGCCGCCAGCACCGCGTCGGCGCCCTCGGCGACCGCGGGCGGGAAGTGCTCCAGCGCGCCCGCGCCGCCGCTGGCGATCAGCGGCACGTCGACCTCGGCCCGCACCAGGCGGATCAGCTCCAGGTCGAAGCCCGCCTTGGTGCCGTCGGCGTCCATCGAGTTCAGCAGGATCTCGCCGACGCCGAGCGCCTGGCCGCGGGCGGCCCACTCGACGGCGTCGATGCCGGTGCCCTTGCGGCCGCCGTGGGTGGTGACCTCGAAGCCCGACGGAGTGCCCTCGGTGCGGCGCGCGTCGACCGACAGCACGATGCACTGGGCGCCGTAGCGGTGCGAGGCCTCGCGCAGGAACTCCGGGCGGGCGACGGCGGCGGTGTTGATGCTGACCTTGTCCGCACCCGCGCGCAGCAGCTTGTCGACGTCCTCGACCGCGCGGACGCCGCCGCCGACGGTCAGCGGGATGAACACCTGCTCGGCGGTGCGCCGCACGACGTCGTAGGTCGTCTCGCGCTCGCCGGAGGAGGCGGTGACGTCGAGGAAGGTCAGCTCGTCGGCGCCCTCGGCGTCGTAGGCGGCGGCCAGTTCGACGGGGTCGCCCGCGTCCACGAGGTCGGTGAAGTTGACCCCCTTCACCACTCGTCCCGCGTCGACGTCAAGACAGGGGATCACCCGCACAGCGACAGCCATGGCCACAGCCTACGAGTCAGGCGAGGCGGGTCTGTTCGCGGAGGAGGTCGAGCAGGCCGCGCAGGTCGCGGACGAAGGCGCGGACGGCGACGCGCAGCTCCTCCAGCGTCAGGTCGCGGTCGACCTGGGCGGACTGGCGGCCGAAGCTGCCGCGCCACCTGCTCTCCGAGCGCCTGCCGAGCACGACGGCCCTGCGCAGCATCGCGACCACGGGCGCGTTCTCCTTGGCCAGCTCCTTGCGCACCCCGACCAGCCCGACGAGCAGCCGGTGGCTCGCCGTGCCGACGCGCAGCCGCACCATGTCCTCGGCGGTGCGCAGCTCGGCCACCACGGCGTCGTCAAGGGCGAACAGCGCGCTCACCGCGTCGAGGCGGACGGCGGCGTCACCACCGGCGTCGATCGCGGCAACAGTGTTCTCCCATTCCGCGATTCCCGCGTCGACCGCGGCGATGAACCCGGCGATGGCGGGGTCGCCCCGGAAGATCCTGCGGGAGTCCTCGAAGTCGTCCAGCAGGGCGGACAGCGCGGAAGAAGCCGACATCAGACCCTCTCTCGGTCAGGCGCGGCCCAAACTAGCGATCAACCGGTTGCCCGCATACCTCTTCTCGGACGAACTATCCTGGCCGTCCGCCCTTGGCGCGGACGTGGAACCGCTCGCCCTGCGGCCCGAGCAGGCTGATGAACTCCACCGGGTGCTCGTCGGCGTTGCCGAACCAGTGCGGCAGGTGGGTGTCGAACTCGGCGACCTCGCCCGCGCCCATGACGAAGTCCTGGTCGCCGAGCACCAGGCGCAGCCGGCCATTGAGGACGTAGAGCCAGTGGTAGCCCTCGTGGGACTTCGGGTCGGGCTCGGTGCCGCGCTGGCCGTCGAGGACGAACTTGAACGCCTGCAGGCCGCCGGGGCGCCGGGTCAGCGGGACGACGGTGCCGCCCCAGCGCCGCTGCGGCCGCAGGAAGATCCGCGGGTCGCCGGTCTGCGGGGCGTCGACCAGCTCGTCGAGGGGGACCTGGTAGGCCTTGGCGAGCGGGAGCAGCAGCTCCAGGCTGGGTTTGCGCAGGCCGGACTCCAACCTGGACAGCGTGCTGACGGAGATGCCGGTGGTCTCGGCGAGCGCGGCCAGGCTCATGCCGGTGCTGCGCCGCAGGTCGCGCAGGCGGGGGCCGACGGCGTCAAGGACCGTGTCAAGGTCGTCCATGCCGTCTATTGCAGTTTCGGCAACGAAGTTTGTCAAGGCGGCACGACTGCGCGCACAGTGTCGGCATGACGCGACAGCAGTACAACGCAGTGATCATCGGTGGCGGCGCGGCGGGCCTGAGCGCCGCGGTCGCCCTGGGCCGGGCCCGGCGCTCGGTCCTGGTCGTGGACGCGGGCGAGCCCCGCAACGCCCCGGCCTCGCACATGCACGGCTTCCTCTCCCGCGACGGCATGAACCCGGCGGAGCTGCTGCGCGTGGGCAGGCTGGAGGCCGAGGGCTACGGGGTGGAAGTCCACCGCGGGCACGCCCTGTCGGTCTCCCCCGGCTCCCCCGGATGCACCGGTTTCACCGTCGAGCTGGCCGAGCGGCCCCCGGTGCGCGCCCGGCGCGTCCTGCTGGCCACCGGCCTGCGCGACGATCTGCCGGACATCCCCGGCCTGGCCGAGCGCTGGGGCAAGGACGCGCTGCACTGCCCGTACTGCCACGGCTGGGAGGTGCGCGATGAGCGCATCGCCGTCATCGGCACCAGCCACATGGCCGCCCACCACGCCCTGCTGTGGCGGCAGTGGACCCCGAACCTGACCTTCATCGCCCACTCGGCCACGCCCGACGCCGAGCAGTCCGCCCAGCTGGCCGCCCGCGGCATCTCGGTGGTCCACGCCCAGGTGGCGGGCCTGGACGTCCGCGGCGACCGCCTGACCGGGCTGCACCTGCACAACGGCGCGACCCTGCCCTTCGACGCGGTGACCGTCGGCGCCCGCTTCCACCCCGTTCTCCCCCGCATCGACGGGCTGGCCCCGGTGGACCACATGAGCGGCATGGGCACCCACGTGCCGGTCGACGCGATGGGCCGTACGGCGGTGCCGGGCATCTGGGCGGCGGGCAACCTCGCCAACCCGATGGCCAACGTCATCGCCGCCGCCGCGGAGGGCTCCTTGGCCGCCCACATGCTCAACATGGACCTGATCACCGAGGACACCGACCTGGCCGTCCGCGCCGCGAGCTGAGCGCGTTGACATGTGACATTCGCAAGAATAGTCTCACGAAGCATGTCACGTCCGAGTGACGCCGAGCTTCAGCAGCTCGACGCGATCGCCGTCGACCTCAAAGAGACGTTCGAGGAGCGCGGCCACCGCGTCGCGCTCGCCATGGCGGCTGACGACGCGTTCACGAGCGGCAACTCCCGCAGCGCGCTGATGCGCGATCTGGCGATCGACGCCGTGACCCTCTCGGCGAGCCGCAACGGGCTGCCCTTCCGCCAAGTGCTGGGCGGCGGTCACGAACTCCTGGGCCGGCAGCACACCTACCGGCTGCGCAAGGCGAGGCACGACGCCACCGGCTTCGTGATCACGGCGTCGAACGAGTCCGGTCTTGTCTCGGAGGAGGAGCCGAGCCTCTTCCCCATGGAGAAGTGGGTGCTGGGCTGGGTGCCCGACGACCTGGGCTCGGTCGCCGAGGTCTTCACCGCTGCGGTGCTCGGCATCGAGGAAGGCAGGCCGGGACGCCTCGTCCTCGGATCAGCCATCGCGCTCGGCACCCGCGACCCGATCAGCGGCGGGTTCACCCCCACCGACGAGGGCTTGGACTTCGACGACGAGCCCGAGGTCGGCACGGCGGACGACATCGGCGCCTGACAGACTGCCGACGCACGACCGTTCTTGGAGGGTGGAGTTCACCGTGGTGTCGCAGGCACTCGTGGGGCAGCGCGTCCGCAGGCTGCGGCGCGTCCTCGGCCTGGGCCAGGAGGACTTCGCCACGAAGGTCGGCATCGCCGCCGGATCGGTCTCCAAGCTGGAGAACGGCCGGATGCACCCGACCGAGGACCTCGTCGCGGCGATCGCGGACGTGCTGGGGTGCACTCCCCGGTTCCTGGAATCGACCGCGGACCTCGCCCCCACCACCCGCCCCTGGCTGCGGGCCTACGCCGACGCGCCCAAGCGGGCGGTGGACCAGGTCGTGGACGAGTGCACCACCGCGATGGAGGCGATCGTCGGGCTGGGGCTGAAGCTCCTGCCGGACACGCTGCCGCTCTACACCGGCGACCTCGACGACACCGCCGCCATCGAGGAGTTCGCGGTGGATGTCCGAGTGGCGGCCGGGTTCGCCGAGGGCGACGTCGTCGGCAACTCGGTCCGGGCGGCCGAGCGGCTCGGCTGCGTCGTCCTGCCGATGGCCGACGAACTCGGCCGCCACCTCGGGCTCTCGTTGCGCGCCAACCAGACAGGCATGATCAGCATCGGCCGGTGGACAGCCGAGGGGACGCCGGTCCCCGGCGACCGGCAGCGCTGGACCGTCGCCCACGAGATCGGGCACCTCGCCCTGCACTCCGCCCTGGGGACGCCGACCACCGCGGAGGAAGCGGGCCGGTACGAGAAGCAGGCCAACGCTTTCGCGGGCGCGTTCCTCGCCCCCGGCGACGCGATGCTCGATGAACTGGACCGGCTCGGCGGGCGGGTGACGCTGCGGACCCTCGCCCGGATCAAGGAGCAGTGGGGCGTCTCGATCAAGGCGCTGGTGACCCGGTTCCGGTCCATGGGCGTGATCGACGCCGAGCACGCGCGCAGCCTCTTCAAGCAGATCTCGGCGCGCGGCTGGAACAAGGGCGAGCCGGTGTCCGTCGGGACCGAACGGGCCATCTGGCTCACCCGTGCGGTCGAAGCCGCCCACCGCGACGCCCCGGACGCCGTCGCCGCCGCCGCCCGCGCAGTCGGGCTCGACCGCGCGCACCTGGACCGCTGGACGGACTGGTCGACGCCCGGCGCGGCGGTCCTCGCCGAGGTCGTCACCCCCGAGTTCGGCACCCGCGCGGCGTCCGCCCGCCCGCTGCCGGGCCGGGATTCCCCGGTCACGCTGCTGTCCCGGCGGCGGGTGCGCTGAGCCGCCGGTGCCGTGACCGCCTAGATGGCAACAGGGACAGCCGATCGGCGGCTTCAGCCCGGCCCGCCCGTCTGCCTACGGTCGGAGACCTCCCGTCCCAGGAGGTCCCATGATCAGCGCACTGCTCACCGCCGCCCTGCTCGCCACGCCCATCATGGGCGGCGACACGGTCACCATCAACGGAAACCCCTGCGTGGTCGGCTTCAACGCCACGACGGCCTCCGGCGCGCACCGCGTGCTGGTACTCGGCGCGTGCGTCGGCTCGACGCAGACGATCGCCGCGGCGACGCCGCCCGCGGGCACCTCGTCCACGCCGTACGTGCGCGTGCCCGGCTCGACGCCGATCACCGTGCGGGGGGCGTCGTCGGCGCCGATCGGGGCGCAGGTGTGCATCGCGGGCCCGACGTCGGGCTACCGGTGCGGCACCGTGCAGGCCAAGAACGTCACCGTGAACTTCCCCGGCGGCACGATCACCGGGCTGACCCGCACGTCGATCTGCCCGTCGCCGCGCGAGGCAGGCACGCCCGTCATGTGGCGCGACCAGGCGCAGGGGGTCGTCGTCGGCGGGTCGGGGTCGTGCACGAGCGGCGGGACGACCTTCTTCGCCCCGGTCGTCCCGGCGCTCGCCGCGTGGGGAGTGACGCTGCACACCGGCTAGCGGATCTGGCTAGCGGATCTTCTGGGTCCCGCTCAGCGTCGCCAGGGACTTGGCGTGCCGCACGCCCGAGGTGGGGCTGAGGCGGTCGGCCAGGAAGAACCAGTCGACCTGCACCCGGGAGGGGTTGACGTCCACGACGGCGTAGCCGTGCGAGTCCAGCTCCACGTACTTGAGGTGCCAGTTGCGCGCGGCCAGCGCCGCCTCGGCGACCGGCGACACCGTGCGCGGGGCCACGCCGAGGATGTCGTCGATGTTGTCGCTGGTGACCGACGGCGTGACGAACTCGACGGCGGCGCTGTTGCCGTTCCACCAGTAGCTCGACCGCTCGAGCGGCACGTCCGCGCCCCACGAGGTGTGGATGTCGCCGGTGAGGAACACGGTGTTGGCGATCCGGTTGTCCTTGAGGTGCCCGAGCAGCTCCTGGCGGTCGGCGGTGTAGCCGTCCCACGCGTCGGCGTTGGCGGCCACGCTGCCGACCGGCAGGCCGAGCAGTTCGCCGAGGGCCTCCAGGAAGCGCGACTCGATGTTGCTCAGCGAGATCGGCGTGACCATGACCGAGTTGCCGACCAGCTTCCACTGGGCGTCGGTGGACAGGCCGGACTTGAGCCACGCCATCTGCGGGTCGCCGGTGATCGTGCGGGCCGGGTCGTTGGGGTCGCCCTGCGACGGGGTGGTCTGCTTGGAGCGGTAGCTGCGCAGGTCCAGCAGCGACAGCTCGGCCAGCCTGCCCCAGCGGAAGCGCCGGTAGATCTCACCGTTCGGGCCCTGGCGCACAGGCATCCACTCGAAGTAGGCCTGCCGGGCCGCCGCTTTCCTCGCCGCCCAAGGGCCTTCGTTCGGCTGGTGGTTCTCCGCGCCGTCCGACCAGGTGTCATTGGCATATTCATGATCATCCCAGGTGATGAACCAGGGCACGGCCGCGTGCAGGGCGCTGAGGTCGGGGTCGGTCTTGTAGAGGGCGTGGCGCTGGCGGTAGTCGGCGAGGGTCAGCATCTCGTGGGCGGGCACGTGCGGGCGGATGGTGACCCCGCGCGCGCCGTAGCCGCCGACGGGGTACTCGTAGAGGTAGTCGCCGACGTGCAGGACGCCGTCGAGGTCGGGGCGGGCGGCGAGGTGGCGGTAGCTGGAGAAGTAGCCCGCCTGCCAGTTGGAGCAGGAGACCAGGCCGAGCTTGAGACCGGCGACGTCGGCGCCGGTGGCGGGCGCGGTGCGGGTGCGGCCGGAGGCCGAGGCGACGCCGTCGAGCAGGAAGCGGTAGTGGTAGGCGGTTCCCGGGGCCAGGCCCGCGGCGTCGACCTTGACGGTGTGGTCGCGCTGGGGACCGGTGGTGACCGAGCCCGCGGCGACGACGTCGGCGAAGGCGGGGTCGCGCGCCACCTCCCAGCGCACCTCGACGGTCGGGCCGAGCCCGGAGCCGGGGGTGGCCTCGGGCGCGGGCGTCACCCGGGTCCACAGCAGGACCCGGTCGGGCAGCGGGTCGCCGGAGGCCACGCCGTGGGCGAACTGCGGGACGGCGGCGCTCGCGGTGGCGGCCAGGCCGGCGGGGACGAGCAGCGCCCCGCCCGCGACGGCGGAGGAGCGCAGGAACGTGCGGCGGTTCGGTGTGGTGGGGGTCACGCTTCTTAGTGGTACACCTCGAAGGTGTCTGTCACACCGGCTGCCCGGGTGAACCTTCGCCGAACTCCGTACCGTGGTCGCATGAGCGATCTCGACCGCCTCGGGGCGGGCAAGTACGTCCTCGTGACCACCCGCCGCCGCGACGGCCGCACCGTGCCGACCCCGGTCTGGGCCGTCCGCGACGGCGAGGAGCTGCTGATCTGGACGCCCAAGGACTCCGGCAAGGTCAAGCGGATCCGCAACTTCCCCGACGTCGAGCTGGCCGAGTGCGACTTCAGGGGAAACCCGTCCGGCCCGTCGGTCCCGGCGACCGCCCGCATCCTCGACGCCGCCGGAGCCGAGCGGGCGCGCAAGCTGATCAGCCGCAAGTACGGGGTCATGGGCAAGCTGACGGTCCTGGGCAGCAAGCTGCGCCGCGGCGCGAAGGGCACCGTCGGGATCTCGCTGAGGGTGGACTAGACCGCGGCCAGGGCCTCGGGCAGGGTGAAGTTGCCGTTGTAGAGGGCCTTGCCGATGATCGCGCCCTCGACGCCCTCGCCCTCCAGGGCGGCCAGGGCGCGCAGGTCGTCCAGGGTCGCGATGCCGCCGGAGGCGATCACCGGGGCGTCGGTGCGGGCGCAGACCTGGCGCAGCAGGTCGATGTTCGGGCCGGTGAGGGTGCCGTCGCGGCTGACGTCGGTGACGACGTAGCGGGCGCAGCCGTCGGCGTCGAGGCGGGCGAGGATCTCCCACAGGTCGCCGCCGTCGGTGGTCCAGCCGCGGCCCGCGACGCGGATCTGGCCGTCGGCGCCGATGCGCACGTCGAGGCCGACGGCGATCTTGTCGCCGTGCTTGGCGATCGCCGCCGCGCACCACTCGGGGTTCTCGATCGCGGCGGTGCCGAGGTTGACGCGGGTGCAGCCGGTGGCCAGGGCGGCGTCCAGGCTGGCGTCGTCGCGCAGGCCGCCGGACAGCTCGACCTTGATGTCGAGCGTGCCGACGACCTCGGCGATCAGCGCGCGGTTGTCGCCGCGGCCGAAGGCGGCGTCGAGGTCGACCAGGTGCAGCCACTGCGCGCCGTCGGCCTGCCACGCGGCGGCGGCGTCACCGGGGGTGCCGTACTCAGTCTCGGTGCCCGCCTCGCCCTGGGTGAGGCGGACGGCCTTGCCGTCGACGACATCGACGGCGGGCAGCAGCTGGAAGCTCACCCGCTCACCTTACGGTGATCAGCCAGTTCCTCAGCAGCTGGGCTCCGGCGTCGGCGGACTTCTCCGGGTGGAACTGGGTGGCCGAGAGCGGGCCGTTCTCGGCGGCGGCGACGAACGGGCCGCCGTGCTCGGCCCAGGTGACCAGCGGGGCGATCATGGGCGGTTCGGGGTTGAGCTCCCAGGTGCGCGCGGCGTAGGAGTGCACGAAGTAGAAGCGGGCGCCGGCGAGGCCGTCGAACAGCACCGACTTGTCCGGCGCGCGGACGGTGTTCCACCCCATGTGGGGGACGATGTCGGCGTCGAGGCGGTCGACCACACCGGGCCACTGCGCGCAGCCCTCGGTCTCGACTCCGTGCTCGATGCCGCGGTCGAAGAGGATCTGCATGCCGACGCAGATGCCCAGCACCGGCCGTCCGCCCGCCAGCCTGCGCCCGATGATCCGGTCACCGCGCACGCCCTTGAGCCCGGCCATGCACGCGGCGTACGCGCCGACCCCGGGGACGACGAGCCCGTCGCACTCCAGCGCGGCCTGGAAGTCGGCGGTGACCTCGACATCGGCGCCGACGCGGTGCAGGGCGCGCTCGACGGAGCGGAGGTTGCCGGAGCCATAGTCGAGCACGACGACGCGAGTCACGGGCCCAGAATAGTCCCCCACCCCGCGTTATAAATCTGTTACCAAGATCCCTGATTCAGGTGACCCTCGGTCGGGTACCTAACTCGCGGGTGGTGGTGACGATGCGCGATCGGATCACGCGGTGGTCTTTGGCAGCGGTGCTCATTTCCGCTGCGTTGGTGAACGGGTACCTCGCGGCGAGCGAGTCCGTTCTCTGGCCGCTCGCGCTCGCACTGCTGTGGGTGGGGCTGGCCGCAGGTCTCCTGTCGGTCGAGGCCCCGAAGTCCGCCGAACCGCGTCGCGCGGTTCGGCGGGCTCCCGCCCGCGCGCACGCCGAGGTCTGATCAATCCGGTTGCCCGCCGTGCTCTACTGATCGGGTTATGGAAGAGAAGACCCTGATCCGCCACTCCAAGCGGCTCGCGAAACTGCTCCGGCACGACCCCGGCGCGCTGTCCATGGACCCGGCGGGGTGGGTACCGGTCGAGGAGCTGCTGGCCCTGCTCGGCATCACCCGCGCGCAGCTGGACGAGGTCGTGGCGGGCAACAACAAGTCGCGCTACGCCTACGACGGCACCGGGACGCTGATCCGCGCCAGCCAGGGCCACACGCTGCCCGTCGACCTGGGCTTGGAGCCCGTCGAGCCGCCCGAGGTGCTCTACCACGGCACCGCCGAGCCGACCGTCGACGTGGTGCTCGCCGAGGGGCTGCGCCCGATGCTGCGCAACCACGTGCACCTCTCGGCGGACGTGGAGACGGCGACGAAGGTCGGCTCCCGGCACGGCCGCCCCGTGGTGCTGGCGGTGGCCGCCACCCGAATGCACGGCGACGGCCACCAGTTCTACCTCAGCGCCAACGGCGTCTGGCTCTGCGACCAGGTCCCGGCCGAGTACCTGACGAGCCGAGCGCCTGACTAGCGATGCCCGGCGGCCTTGGCGGCCAGCCACTGCGCGCCCGAGCCGCCCAGCGCCATCGCCAGGCCGATCGCGGGCATGATCGCGAAGAACAGCGGGAAGATCGTCGCCATCGCCTTCATGTCCTCGGCGAACTCCAGCCCGGCATCGTCCGCGGCGATGATGCGGATCAGGTAGTACAGGCAGATCGCCAGCTCCAGCGCCGCCCCGGCGAGGTACGGCGTGCGGGTCGCCCCGCCGCTCAGCTTCACGCCGCCGAAGATCAGCAGCGCGGAGCCCGCGAGCTGCGCGAGCACGATCAGCCAGCCGAGGACGACCTCGCCCGTGTCCCCCACATCCGAGGCCGCGCCGAGGCCGGCGATGAGCAGGATGGTCGGGATGAGGGTGATGCCCGCCTGGACGTAGCCGAGGACGGCCGCCGCGGTGATGGTGCCGGGCCGGGTCAGCGGCGCGTGCTCGGGCGGGGCGGGCGGCATGCCGCCGTAGGCGTAGCCCTGCTGGGGATATCCCTGCTGCGGGTAGCCCTGCTGCGGGTAGTTCTGCTGCGGATAACCGGAGGGCGGGGACTGCGGGTAGCCCGAGGAGGGGGTCTGCGGGTACCCCTGCTGGCCCTGGTCGCCGGGCTGCTGGCCGTACGGCTGCGTCATCGCCTTCTCCTCAGTGTCCCACCACGGTGTCGTCCCCGACCGAAACGTGCCGATGGTGACACAATCGCCCCCGGGCCCACATCGATTACGCGAAATCGACACGCGCGGGGAAACTTCGACCATGGTCGACGCCTCACCTATCGTGGGCGGGGTGTCACCCACACTGCCGGACCACCTCACCATCGGCGAGGTCGCCGACCGCAGCGGCATCCCCCACACCGCCCTGCGCTTCTACGAGGACCGCGGCCTGATCACCGCCCACCGCACAGCGGGCAACCAGCGCCGCTACCCGCGCGCGACCCTGCGCAGGCTGGCGTTCATCAGAACGGCCCAGCGGGTCGGGCTGTCCCTTGAGGAAATCCGCGACGCGTTGGCGACCCTGCCGGACGGGCGCACGCCGACGAAGTCCGATTGGGCGCGTTTGTCCAAATCGTGGCATGACGAAATAGAGGCGCGGATCGATTCCCTGCAGAGGCTCCGCGACAACCTGACGGGCTGCATCGGGTGCGGGTGCCTGTCGCTGAAATCCTGCACCCTGATCAACACGAACGACCACCTGGCGAACTTCGGCCCGGGGGCGCCGCGGCTGAAGGCGTCGACGGAGGGCGGGATCGGCTGATCCTCAGCGCTACGACAGATACCAGGCCACGCCGCCGCCGAGGGCCAGCGCGGCCAGCACCCCCAGCACCACCGCCGCCACCCGGTTCGTCTTCCACGTGGTGTGCGCGCCGCCCACGAGGATTCCCGCGAGCGCCACCAGACCGATCGAGACCAAAGCCTGCAAGACGGAACTCCTAGAGGACGCCCTTGGTCGACGGAATCCCGCCGATCCGAGGGTCGGGTTCGGCGGCGGCGCGCAGGGCGCGGGCGAAGGCCTTGTACTCGGCCTCGGTGATGTGGTGCGGGTCGCGGCCGTGGATGACGCGCAGGTGCAGGGCGATCTGGGCGTGGAAGGCGATGGACTCGAAGACGTGGCGGTTCAGGACCGTCGGGTAGTTGCCGCCGACGGTGAAGCCCACCATCACCTCCGGCTCTCCCGTGTGGACGCAGTACGGGCGGCCGGAGACGTCCACGGCGGCGTGGGCCAGGGTTTCGTCCATCGGGATCCAGGCGTCGCCGAAGCGGCGGATGCCGGACTTGTCGCCGAGGGCGGCGCGCAGGGTCTGACCCAGGACGATGGCGACGTCCTCCACCGTGTGGTGGGCGTCGATGTGGGTGTCGCCGGTGGCGGCGACCTTGAGGTCAAGGGCGCCGTGGGAGCCGAAGGCGTGCAGCATGTGGTCGTAGAACGGCACGCCCGTGTCGACGTCGACCTTGCCGGTGCCGTCGAGGTCGAGCTCGACCACGACGGAGGACTCCTTGGTCACCCGCTCGGTGCGGGCGGTGCGGTTCGTCACGGGACGATCTCCTTACTGGCGGCCAGGAACGCGTCGTTCTCGGCCGGGGTGCCGATGGTGACGCGGAGGTGGCCGTCGATGCCGACGTCGCGGACCAGCACGCCGTGGTCCAAGTAGGACTGCCAGGCGGCGGCGCGGTCCGCGAACGGTCCGAACAGGACGAAGTTGGCGTCGCTGGGGACGACGGCGGCGCCGAGGCCGGTCAGCGACGCCACGACGCGGTCGCGCTCCTCGGCCAGCATGCGCACCGACGCCAGCGTCCCCGTCGCGTGGCGCAGGGCCGCCAGCGCGGCGGCCTGGGTCAGCGACGACAGGTGGTAGGGCAGGCGCACCAGCAGCAGCGCTTCGACGACGGCGGGCGCAGCGGCCAGGTATCCGAGCCGCCCGCCCGCGAACGCGAACGCCTTGCTCATCGTCCGGCTGACGATCACCCGGGTCGGGAACTCCTCGATCAGGTGCACAGCGCTCTCCCGCGAGGAGAACTCCGCGTACGCCTCGTCCACCACGACGACCCCGGGCGCGGCCGACACCAGCGCCCGCAGGTCCGACAGCGGGATCGACTGCCCCGTCGGGTTGTTCGGGCTGGTCACGAAGACCACATCCGGCCGACGCGACCCCAGCAGGTCCACCGCGGCCTCGACGTCCAGGGAGAAGTCCGCCCGCCGCGGCGCGGGCAGCCACTCGGTGCGCGTGCCGGAGGCGATGATCGGGTGCATCGAGTACGACGGCTCGAACCCGAGCGCCGTGCGCCCCGGGCCGCCGAACGCCTGGAGGATCTGCTGGAGGACCTCGTTGGACCCGTTGGCCGCCCACAGGTTCTCCACCGCGAGCCCGACCCCGGTCGCCGAGGCGAGGTAGCGGGCCAGCTCCGTCCGCAGCGCGACCGCGTCGCGGTCGGGGTAGCGGTTCAGCGTCGCGGCGATCTCGGCGACCGCCGCCACGATGTCGGCGACCAGGCCGGGCGGCGGGGGCACCGGGTTCTCGTTGGTGTTGAGCCGAACCGGCACGTCCAGCTGCGGCGCCCCGTACGGGGAGCGCCCGCGCAGGTCCTCGCGCAGCGGCAGCTCGCCCAGCCCGACCGACGCACCGGGAACGGTCATGACCGCCCCTCGAAACGCGCCGCGACGGCCTCCCCGTGCGCGGGCAGGTCCTCGGCGTTGGCCAGCGCGACCACATGCCCGGCGACGGCCCGCAGGGCGTCCTCGGTGTACTCCACGACGTGGATGCCGCGCAGGAACGTCTGCACCGACAGCCCCGAGGAGTGCCGCGCGCAGCCGCCGGTGGGCAGCACGTGGTTGGAGCCCGCGCAGTAGTCGCCGAGGGAGACCGGCGACCACGCCCCGACGAACACCGCGCCCGCGTTGCGCACGCGCGCCGCGACGGCGGAGGCGTCGGCGGTCTGGATCTCCAGGTGCTCGGCGGCGTAGGCGTCGACCACGCGCAGGCCATCCTCCACAGAGGACACCAAAACGCAGCCGGACTGCGTCCCCGACAGCGCGGTCGCGACCCGCTCGCTGTGCTTGGTCGCCTTGACCCGCACGGCCAGCTCGGCGTCGACGGCGTCGGCCAGCTCCACGGAGTCGGTGACCAGGACGCTGGCGGCCAGCGGGTCGTGCTCGGCCTGGCTGATCAGGTCGGTGGCCACGTGCACCGGGTCGGCGGTGGCGTCGGCCAGCACGGCGATCTCGGTCGGCCCGGCCTCGGAGTCGATGCCGACGAGTCCGCGCAGCAGCCGCTTGGCCGCGGTGACGTAGATGTTGCCCGGCCCGGTCACGAGGTCGACGGGGGCCAGCTCGCCGCCGTCGGTGTCGAGGCCGCCGTAGGTCATGAGCGCCACGCCGTGCGCGCCGCCGACGGCCCACACCTCCTCGACGCCGAGCAGCTCGGCGGCGGCGAGGATGGCCGGGTGCGGCAGCCCGCCGAACTCGGCCTGCGCCGGGGAGCACACCACCAGCGACTCCACGCCCGCGGTCTGCGCCGGGACGACGTTCATCACCACGCTGGAGGGGTACACGGCCAGCCCGCCGGGCACGTACAGCCCGACGCGGCCCACCGGCACCCACCGCTCGGTCACGGTGCCGCCGGGCACGACCTTGGTGGTCGTGTCGACGCGCCGCTGGTCGGCGTGCACGCGGCGGGCCCGCTCGATGGACTCCTCCAGCCCCGCCCGCACGGCAGGGTCGAGCCCGGCGAGGGCCTTGGGCAGTTCGTCGGCGGGCACCCGGACGGTGGCCGGGCGGACGTGGTCGAACCGCTCGCCGAACTCCAGCGCCGCCTCGGCGCCGCGCTCGCGCACCGCGTCCACGATCGGCCGCACCTGATGCAGCACCGCGTCCACGTCGACCTGGGCCCTGGGCAGCGCGGTGCGCAGCTCGACGGGCGAGGGGACGGCGGAGCGCAGATCGGTCCGAGTGAGCATGGCTTCCTTCCTCCTGGCCTGTTCAGCGTAGTGCGCGGCTGCCCCGGTCGAGCCGCCGGTGGTCGCTGGTCACCCGGCCGCGACCCGCGCGACCGCGCCGTCGATCTGCTCGTCGCTGACGAAGTAGTGCGGCGAGGCGCGGACCATCTCGTGCAGGCCGCGCCGGGTCATGTCGTAGCGGGTGGACGAGCGGTCGCTGACGGTCACCGTGACGCCCTCGGCGCGCAGCGTGTCGCGCAGCTGGTGGGCGGACACGCCTTCCTTGGTGAAGGTGACGATGCCGCAGCGGGTGCCGCCCAGGTCGCGCACGGTCACGCCGGGGATCTCGGCGAGCCCGGCGCGCAGCCGCTCGGCGCGCGCGGCGACCTCGGCGGCGACGGTCTCCACGCCGATGTCCAGCAGGTAGCGCGCAGCGGCGAAGAGGCCGAGGCGGGCGGCGACGGAGCACTCCCACAGCTCGAAGACGCGGGCGTCGTCGCGCAGCTTCACCTGATCGAGGTCGCTCCACTCGGCGCTGTGCAGGTCGATCAGCCGGGGCTCCAGCTTCGCCCGCGCCGCGGCCCTGACGACGAGGAAGCCGGTGCCGCGCGGCCCGCGCAGCCACTTGCGGCCGGTGCCGGAGATGACGTCGGCCCCGGTCTCCCGCGCCGAGACCGGCACCTGCCCGGTGGACTGGCAGGCGTCGAGGAACAGCAGTGCGCCGACCTCGTGCGCGGCGTCGGCGACCTCGCGGACCGGGTTGACCAGGCCGCCGTTGGTGGGCACGTGCACCAGTGAGACCAGCTTGACGCGCTCGTCGAGCATGCCGCGCAGCGCCTCGACGTCGACCTCGCCGCTCGGGGTCGAGGGCACCAGCTCGACGCTCGCGCCGACGCGGGCGGCGGTGTGCAGCATCGGGGCGGCCTGGCCCGCGTACTCGACCTCGGTGACCAGGACCCGGTCGCCGGGGCCCAGCGGGACCGCGTCGTAGGCACTGAGCCAGGCGCGGGCGGCGCTGTCGGAGAAGGCGACCTCGTCGGGCTCGCAGCCCAGCAGCTCGGCGAAGAGCGGGTAGCCCTGGTCGACGTCGGCTTCGTTGGCCGCGCGGTAGCCGCCGATCTCGGCTTCGCGGCGCAGGTGTGCGATGACGGTGTCGAGCACCGGCTGCGGCGGCAGGGAGGAGCCCGCGCTGTCGAGGAAGATCTGGTCGAGGCAAGCAGGGGTGTCGGCGCGCGCCGAAGCGAGATCGAAGCCCATGCCTCTACTGAAGCACCTCACGGCCGGATTGAGCACTCATCCCGGGCTCAGATCACCGGGCGGCCCAGATCATCGGGGGTCCAGATCATCGGGGCGTCCAGGCGGAGAGGTTCCACCAGGCGCCCCAGGTGTGGTCCGGGGCGGGGGCGTCGAAGACGGGGCGGTGGCCGGTCCAGGAGTCGCGGTGGACGTAGGTGTGGTCGGCCTGGGCGAGGACGACCGCGGCCGGGCTGGTGCGGTTGGCGCGCTGGGCGGCGTGCAGGGCGACGGCGAGGTCGACCGGGTCGGTGGCCTCGGCGGCCTCCTTGAGGGCGGCGGCGGTGGCCCCGCCCTGGTCGCCGAAGAGGGCGCGCAGGGCGGCCGAGGGGTCGGTGGGGTCGCCGACGGCGCGGTAGCGGGGGCCGTCCTCGGCGTCGGCCGACGGCGTGACCTCCACGCCGATGGCGGCAGCGGCCTTGGTGAACGCGGTGACCAGCGCCTCGGCTTCCGGGTCGCCCGCCGGGTAGCCGACGGTGAAGGCGGCGCGCACGCCGTCGCGGCTGCGCACGCCGTCGGCCCCGGCGACCCAGCCCGCCGAGGTGAGCCCGGACGCGGCGGTCTCCGGCTCGTGGGCGAAGGCGGCGGCGGGCTCGACGAACTCGGCCTGCACGTCGGGCACCGGCAGCGAGGTCGGCGAGCCGACGCCGCCGAGCGCGGTCTCGACGATGGCCTGCCGGTCGACGGCCAGGTTGAGGGCCAGGCGCACGGCCGGGTCGCCGGTGACGGGGTGGTCGGCGGGCAGGGTGATGGCGCGCAGGTCGGCGGCGCGGTGCACGAGCGTGGTCATGCCGTCGGCGCCGTCGAACTCGGCGGCCAGCTCGGCGGGCAGCGGCGCGCCGTCGATGTCGCCCGCGCGCAGCAGGGTGGCGCGCTCGGCCGGGTCGGGCACGAACTCGACGGTGACCTCGGCGATGGCGGGCCGCTCGCGGAAGTAGCCGGTGTTGGCGGTGAGCACCAGGCGCTTGCCGGGCTCGAAGGAGGCCACCCGGTACGGGCCGGTGCCGATGGGGCCCGCCGCGGTGCTGGGCTCGATGCCGAGGGTGAGCAGCTCGGGCAGGTCGGGGACCGGCCGGGAGAGAACGAAGTGGACGGTGGCGGCGTCGACCGGGACAACGCTCGCGATCGCGGCGTAGCGGCCCTTGCCGAGCAGCGGCTTGTAGCCGGCGACGACGTCGGTGGCGTCGAACCCGGTCCCGTCGTGGAAGGAGACGTCGGTGCGCAGCTCGACGGTCCAGGTGAGCCCGTCGGCCGACGGCTCGGGCACGGCGGCGGCCAGCACCGGCACCGGCCCGGTGGGGCTCAGCTCGGTGAGGCCGTCATAGATCTGGGCGGCCCCGAACGGGGCGTACCCGGTCTGCGGGTCCAGGCTCCTCGGCGCGGCGCCGACGGCGATGACCAGCGCGCGGCCCTCCGGGTCGCCGGAGGCGGGCGGCGGCGGGTCCCCCGTGCACGCCGAGAGGAGGACAATGGCGGCGAGCGGGGTTGACAGCCTGGACAACCTGGGAAGCACGGGACCGACACTATAGGGAGCCGATGTGCGCGTTGCGCTGTGCCAGATCACCAGCGGCGAGAACCCGGCCGAGAACCTGGAGCTGCTGCGCCGCTGGACGGCCGACGCGGCGGCGGCGGGCGCGCGGGTCGTGGTGTTCCCCGAGGCCGCCCAGCGCCGCTTCGGGCTGCCGCTGGGCCCGGTCGCCGAGCCGGTCGGGGGACCGTGGGCGAGCGCGGTGCGCGCCATCGCCGAGGAGTGCGGCGTCGTGGTGGTGGCGGGCATGTTCACCCCGGACCCGTCGGGGCGGGTGCGCAACACGCTGCTGGTGACCGGCGGCGGCACGCACGTCGGCTACGACAAGATCCACCTCTTCGACGCCTTCGGCTTCACCGAATCCTCGACCGTCGCCCCCGGCGATGAGCTGGTGACCTTCACCGTCGACGGGGTCGTCTTCGGCGTGGCCACCTGCTACGACATCCGCTTCCCCGAGCTTTTCCGGGCGCTGGCCGACAAGGGCGCGGTCGCGGTGCTGGTGGCGGCGTCGTGGGGGGCGGGCGAGGGCAAGCGGGAGCAGTGGGAGCTGCTGGCCAGGGCCAGGGCGCTGGACAGCACGTCGTGGGTGCTGGCCTGCGGTCAGGCGTACGCGGGCCTGGAGGGCCCGGCGCCCACCGGCATCGGCTACAGCACGGTCGCCGACCCGCTGGGGCGGCTGACGGCCCAGGCGGGCCCGGACCCGCAGCTGCTCATCGCCGACATCGACCCGGCCGCGGTGGACGCCGTCCGCAAGGCGATCCCGGTGCTGGCGAACCGGCGGCTCCAGGACCGGACCTAGGCCGTGTTTCCGATGTGGGGCACGCGATAGCCGCGCCCCACATCGGAAACACGGCCTAGCGCGGGGTCAGCACGACCCGCGCGCCGCGCTCGGGCACGAGGGTGATGTTGCGGGAGCGGGCGTCCTCGCGCGGGCCGCCGGGGGCGATGGTGTGCCGGGTGAGGACTTCGCGGAGCACGGCGGCGGATTCCTGCAGTGCGAAGCCCGCGCCGATGCAGCGCCGCACACCGCCGCCGAAGGGAATCCAGGTGCCCGCTTCCGGGCTCGCGCCGAGGAAGCGCTCGGGGCGGAACTCGGCGGGTCCGGCGAAGTTGTCCGGGTCGGCGTGGGACAGCCCGATGCTCGGGGTGACGATCGTGCCCGCGGGCAGCAGGCGGCCCGCCACCTCGGTGGGCTCGGTCAGCCTGCGGGCGACGCTGTAGATCACCGGGCGCAGGCGCATGGCCTCCTTGGCGACGGCCTGCAGGTACTCGTCGTCGCCGCTGTCGGCGGCTTGGCGGGCCCTGGCCTGCGCGTCGGGGTCGCGGGCGAGTTCGTGGAAGGACCAGGCCAGGGCGGTCGCGGTGGTCTCGTGGCCTGCCAGGAGCAGGGTCATCATGTCGTCGCGCAGCTGGCTCGCCGGGGTGTCGGGGTCGGCGGCGAGCAGGCGGGAGAGGACGTCGTCGCGGCCGGTGAGGTCCTGGCCGCGGCGCTCGGCGATCTCGGCGTTGAGCAGGTCGTCGGCGGCGGCGAGGTGCCTGCGCATGGTCTTCCACGGCGGGAAGCGCTGGAGCTGGGGGTAGGTCCAGCCGAAGATCTGGACGGGGCCGACGTCGACCACCTTGTTGATGCGCGGGCGCAGCGCGGTGAGGCGCTCGCCGTCGGCCATGCCGAAGACGACGCGCAGGATGATCTCCAGGGTGACCGCGTTCATCGGGGCGTGGATGGGCAAGGGCGTGCCGGTCGGCAGGCTGTCGGCGGCCTTGGCGGCGAGCTCGCGCATCATGTCGGCGTAGCCGCGCAGCGCGGCGCCGTTGAAGGCGGGCATGAGCCGCTTGCGGGAGCGCAGGTGGGCGTCCTCGTCCAGGATCAGCACCGAATCCCGGCCCATGACGGGGGCCAGGATGCTGTTGCCCTCGCCCGCGTGGAACACCTCCGGCGGGCCCGCGAAGACGGCGCGGATGTCCTCGGGCCGCGTCACCACGACGACCGTGCGCCCGAGCGCCAGCCGCATGGTGAAGACCGGGCCGTACTTGGCCCGCCAGCGCGGGGCGAAGCGGTGCCTGGCCCGCATGAACAGCGCCGTCTGGACCGCTCTCGGCAGCCTGGGTCCCTCGGGGAGGTCGCTCAGCAGCGTGCTCATGCCCGTTGTTTATACAAGCGTATAGATCGCTGGGTCAACTACCATCCGCCGGGTGGGCCACCGAGACCAGCTCCTCACCGCGGCGACGCGCCTGCTCCAGGACAAGGGCTACGCGCACATCACCGCGCGCGACCTGGTCGCCGAGTCGGGCACGAACCTGGCGTCGATCGGCTACCACTTCGGCTCCAAGGCCGGGCTGCTGAACGCCGCCCTCGGCGAGGTCTTCGCCGAGTGGATGACCCAGCTCGGCTCGGTCGCCATGGCCGACCCGAACGCCTCCCCGGTCGAGCGCGCGCACCTGACCTGGGCCACCCTCCTGCACCACCTGGACGACAAGCGCGCCCTGATCCTGAGCTTCGTCGAAGCCCTGGCCCAGGCCGACCGCGACCCGGCCCTGCGCGAACAGCTGGCCCAGCTCCAGCACCAGCTGCGCACCGGCATCGCCCATCTGGTCTCGGCGTCCTACGGCGGCGACCCCGGCCCGGAGGACCCCCGCTGCACGGCGGTCGCCAGCTTCGTCCTGGCCGCCTGCGACGGCCTGGCCCTCCAGTGGCTCATCGACCCGGCCCGCTCGCCGCGGCCGGACGACCTGCTGCGCGGCTTGGGCGAGCTGCTGCGGCTCTCGCGGAACTGAGCCGGACGGCCACCCCCTCGGCGGGCAGCCGGAGAAGCACTGCACGGTCACCTCGGTGGTCGACGAGTGCCTGGCGGGCGCGGCGGCGCGGTCGCCGTGCGCACAAAGGGTCGCTCCACTGAGGCGGGAAGCCAATGCCCCGAAAGCCGTCTTGGACCCTGCGCACCCGCCGCGGAGGTGAGATCCGGCGGCGCACTCGATCAGCGCAGGTCCATCCCCAGGTCCAGCGCGGGCGAGGAGTGTGTGAGGCCGCCGACGGCGAGGTAGTCGACGCCGGTCTCGGCATAGGCACGGGCGACATCGACGGTCAGGCCGCCGGAGGCTTCCAGGCGGGTGCCGGTGCCCTTGGCCCTGCGCACGGCCTCGGCGCACTGCTCGGGGGTGAAGTTGTCCAGCAGGACCAGTTCGGCGTTCTCGGCGAGGGCCTCGTCCAGTTGCTCCAGGCTGTCCACCTCCACCTCGCACGGCAGGTGCGGCGCGTGCGCGCGGGCGGCGGCGAGGGCCTTGGCGACCGAGCCCGCCGCGACGACGTGGTTGTCCTTGATCAGGATCGCGTCGCCGAGGCCGAGGCGGTGGTTGACGCCGCCCCCGCACCGGACGGCGTACTTCTCCAGCAGGCGCAGGCCGGGCAGGGTTTTGCGGGAGTCGCGCACGGCCGCGCCGGTGCCCGCCACCGCTTCGACCCAGGCGGCGGTGGCGGTCGCGACGCCGGAGAGGTGGCAGAGCAGGTTGAGGGCGGTGCGCTCGGCGGTGAGCAGGGCGCGGGTGGAGCCGCGGACGACGAGGGCGGGCTGTCCCGGCACCGCTCGGGTGCCGTCCTCGGCTGCGGAGAGGACGGACAGGTCGGGCACGACGCGCTCGAACACCGCGCGGGCGACCGGGACGCCCGCGAGGACGCCGGGCTTGCGCGGGGTCAGCTCGGCGACGGCGACCGCGTCGGCGGGGACGGTGGCCTCGGTGGTGGCGTCGGGTCCGTAGCGGAGGTCTTCCTCCAGGGCGGTGGTGATGACGCGGTCCAGGTCGGCCTTGTCGAGGGTCATGCCGCTCCTACCAGGCTCAGCGGGCCCGCCAACACCGGCTGGCCGGAGGGGGTGGTCCTGATGTGCAGGCGGCGCGCGACCTCGTCGCGGCCGGGGTGGTCGGTGCGGACGTGGCAGCCGCGCGACTCGGTGCGCGCCGAGGCCGCGGCGATCAGCGCGCGGGCCACCACCGTGAGCGCGGCGTCCTCGACGGCGGCCCTGCTGTCCAGCAGGCGATCCACAGAGGACACATCGAGCACCGAGCCGACGACGGCCAGGCCCTCGGCGTCGCGGCCGATGCCCGCGTAGCGGCTCATCACCCGCTGCAGGGAGTCCCGCGCGGCGACCGGGGCGACGGGCAGCTCGCCGTCGGCGGCCGGGCGCGCGAGCAGGCCGGCGGCGATGTCGGCGGCGACGGCCTCGGCGGCGCGCGAGCCGACGACCAGACCTTCCAGCAGGCTGTTGGAGGCCAGCCGGTTCGCGCCGTGCAGGCCCGTGCTCGCCACCTCGCCCGCCGCGTAGAGGCCGACGACCGGAGTGCGTCCGTCCACAGTGGCTACGACGCCGCCGCAGGCGAAGTGCGCGGCCGGGGCGACCGGGATCGGCGACACCGCCGGGTCGACGCCTTCGGCGAGGCAGGCGGCGTGCACCGTCGGGAACCGCGCGGCGAACGCGGCGGCGGGCAGGTGCGTCGCGTCCAGGAACACGTGGTCGTCCACACCCCCCGGGGCGGACAACAGGCGCCGGGTGATCGCCGCGGCGACGACGTCGCGCGGGGCGAGGTCGGCCAGCGGGTGCACCCCGGCCATCACCCGGTCGCCGAGCGCGTCGACCAGGACCGCGCCCTCGCCGCGCACCGCCTCGGTGACCAGCGGGCAGCGGCCGCGGGCCCCGGCGCCGGTGTAGAGCACGGTCGGGTGGAACTGCACGAACTCGATGTCGGCGACCGGCGCGCCCGCGCGCAGCGCCAGCGCGACACCGTCGCCGGTGGCGACATCGGGGTTGGAGGTGGCCTGGTAGAGCTGGCCGAGCCCGCCGGAGGCCAGCAGCACGGCCTGCGCGCCGAGGACGCCCGGCACCCCGGAGCCGTCCAGCACGACAAGCCCGGCCACCGCGCCGGACGCGGTGCGCACGGCGTCGACGGCGACGTGGTCCTCCAGGACGGGAATCCGCCCGTCGCGGGTCGCGGCGAGCAGCGCGCGCTCGACCTCCGCGCCGGTGGCGTCGCCGCCGGCGTGCACGACGCGGAAGGCGCTGTGGCCGCCTTCGCGGGTGCGGGCCAGCCTGCCGTCGGGGGCGCTGTCGAACACCGCGCCGCGCGCCATCAGCCGCGACACCGCGGCCGGGCCGCCGGAGACGATCGCCCGCACGGCGGCCTCGTCGCACAGCCCCGCGCCCGCGGTGAGGGTGTCGGCGATGTGGCGCTCCACGGAGTCGCCCGCGTCGTGCTCCCCCGGCAGGACGACGGCGACGCCGCCCTGCGCCCAGCGGGTGTTCCCGTCGACGGCGGCGGCCTTGGTGACCACCAGCACCCGCAGTCCCAGCTCACGGGCGCGCAGCGCCGCGGTGAGCCCGGCGACGCCGGTGCCGACGACGACCAGGTCGGCGCGCGCCGCCCAGCGGGTGCTCACTCGCCACCGCCGGGCTGGCCGATCTCGATCATCCGCTGCACCGCGCCGCGGGCGCGGGCGGCGATCTCGGGGTCGACGTGCACCTCGTCGGCGTTCTCGCGCAGGCCGCGCAGCAGGGCCGCCGGGGTGATCATCTTCATGTAGCGGCAGGAGGCGCGGTCGTTGACGGCCTGGAAGTCCACTCCGGGGGCGGCCTTGCGCAGCTGGTGCAGCATGCCGATCTCGGTGGCCACCAGCACGGTCTTGGCCTGGCTCGCCTTGGCCTGGCCGACCATGTCGCCGGTGGAGAGGATCTTGACCTGCTCGGCGGGGACGATGCCCTCGCCCGCGAGGTAGAGCGCCGAGGTGGCGCAGCCGCACTCGGGGTGGATGTAGAGGTCGGCCTCGGGATTGGCGGCGGCGCGCTCGGCCAGCTCGGGACCGTTGATGCCGGCGTGCACGTGGCACTCGCCCGCCCAGATGTGCAGGTTCTCCCGCCCGGTGACCCGCTTGACGTGCGCGCCGAGGAACTGGTCGGGCAGGAACAGCACCTCGCGGTCGGCCGGGATCGAGGCGACCACGTCGACGGCGTTGGAGGAGGTGCAGCAGATGTCGGTCTCGGCCTTCACCTCGGCGGTGGTGTTGACGTAGGAGACGACGACCGCGCCCGGGTGCTCGGCCTTCCAGGCGCGCAGCTCGTCGGCGGTGATGGAGTCGGCCAGCGAGCAGCCCGCGCGCTCGTCCGGGATGAGGACGGTCTTGTCCGGGCTGAGGATCTTCGCGGTCTCGGCCATGAAGTGCACGCCGCAGAAGACGATGGTCGAGGCCTGCGACTGGGCCGCGATGCGCGAGAGGGCCAGGGAGTCGCCGGTGTGGTCGGCGATGTCCTGGATCTCCGGCAGCTGGTAGTTGTGCGCCAGCAGCACGGCGTCGCGCTCGCGGACGAGCCTGCGCACCTCGTCGCGCCAAGCCGAGTCCGCCTCCACCCCGCCGTAGGGGGTCAGGTCGAGCAGTTCGGCGGTCATGTGGCCCTCCATCCGAGTTGTCCAGTTTCCGTTCCCGAGGTTTTCGCCTTAGGATCGAAAACATGGCTGATGCTACCACCCCCCACCACGCGCAGGACCACGAAGTTCTGGCCGCGGTACTACAGGTGAGGCAGGGATCACTGCGCGCGGTGCTGTGGGAACGCGCTCGGGAGCCGCACGCGCACCGTTGGTCACTGCCGGGCGGCAGGCTGGGGATCGATGAGGACGTCGAGGCCTCGATCCGGCGCCAGCTCGCGGAGAAGGTGGACGTCCGCCAGGTCAGCCACGTCGAGCAGCTGGCGGTCTTCAGCGCACCCGACCGCGTCCCCGGCCCCCCGCGCGTGATCGCCACGGCGTTCCTGTGCCTGGTGCCCTCGCACCTGGACCCCGAACTGCCCGGCGACACCGCCTGGCACGGCGTCGAGGCGCTCCCCCGCACCGCCTTCGACCACGGCGCGATCGTCCTGCGCGCCCGCGACCGGCTGCGGGCGAAGATGTCCTACACCAACGTCGGCTTCGCCCTCGCCCCGCCGGTGTTCACGATCTCAGCATTGCGAGAGCTGTACTCAGCTGCTCTCGGATACCGGGTTTCGGCCACGAACTTGCAACGCGTCCTCGCTCGGCGCGGTCTGCTGGAGGCCACCGGCGAGACGACCAAGCCCGGCCGCAGCGGCGGACGACCCGCCGCCCAGTTCCGGTTTGCCGAGACCGCAATGGTGGTAACCGACCCGTTCGCCGTGCTCAAGCCCCCCTCGACCGGCAGAACCGGCACATCGCCCAACTGAGCACGAACGGCGGATGACGCCCCCACGTCGTAGCGTTGTCGCGTGCCCGAGACGCTTCCGCTGTTTCCCCTCCAGGCGGTCCTGCTGCCGGGCGCGAGCCTGCCCTTGCACATCTTCGAGCCCCGCTACCGCCAGCTGACCGTCGACCTGGTCACCGGCACCGTCCCCGGCCGCGAGTTCGGGGTGGTGGCGATGCGCCCGGCGAACGACCACGAGGTGACCTCGGTGTCGCAGCTGCGGGAGGTCGGGTGCACGGCCGCGCTCCGCCAGGCCAAGCGGCTGCCGGACGGACGCTACGACATCATCACGACCGGGGGTCGACGGTTCCGGCTCTTGGACCTGGACGCCCGGAGCGCGCCGTACTTGATCGGGACGGTGGAGTGGCTGCCGGACGTCGACCAGGCGCCTGGACCGTCGGTGGTCTCGCTGTCGGAGACGGCGCGGGCGGCGCATCGGCGGTACTGCGAGACGGCTTGGCAGGATGAGGACTGGTCGGAGCCGGACGCTGATCTCGATGTGTGCCAGCTGGCGCATGTGATCGCGGCGGACTGCTTGTTGACGATGGACGATCGGCAGCGGCTGCTGGAGGAGACCCGGCCTCTGCACCGCTTGCGCATGGTCGTGCGACTCCTGAACCGGGAGACCGGCCTGCTGAAGACCTTGCGCGCCGTTCCCGCCCCGCCGTCGGAGTTCACCACGCCGATCAGCCTGAACTGATCAGCCGAGGCGGCGGCCCAGGTCGGTTTCGTTGTTCCAGGCGGCGGCGACCGTGTAGACCAGGGCGGTCGCCAGGGGCCAGGCGAGGATCGTCCACGGGGATTCCAGGCGCGGGGCCAAGGCGATGACGTCGCCCAGGGCGGGAGTGCTCTCGATGGTGAAGCGGGACTCCGCCCAGGACACCCCGACCTGAGCCGCCAGCCAGGCGGCCAGGGCCGAGCCGCCGGTCGCGGCGATGAGCATGACCGGGCCGCGGCGTTCGCGCATCAGCCAGACCGCGACGCCGGTGATCAGGCCTGCTGCCAGGGACAGCAGGAGGAACAGGGCCAGGTCCTCGAAGCGGTGGTAGCTCTCGCTGCGCAGGGGGACGAACGTGCCGCCCTCCACCACCGCTGAGAGCTGTTCGGGGGCCAGGCGCGACCACAGCCAGCCCACCAGCATGCCGAACAGGGCCACCGTCGAGGTGACGCTGACGGCGGGCAGCAGATCTTTCTTGATCACCACGCGCGGGGGTTCCGGGCTCGGCCAGGGCAGGTACGGCTCGACCGCCCGGTGACGACCGGTGTCCTGCTGCTGAGTCAACTCCGCGCCCCTTCCCGTCCAGGGAAGACTACGCGGGAGTGATCTCGCCGTGCCTGCTGCACCGGGCGGTCCAGCCGACCGGGGTCACCTGGACGACCATGCGGCGGGCGCAGGCCGAGCAGAAGCGGGGGGGCTCCAGGGCCGCGCGGGGGCTCGCGCACGGGGTGTGCGAGCCCTCCGACGGCGGCTTGCCGCAGTGCACGCAGAACATGGCTACAGGCTCTCGCTGAGCGCCTTGATGGGCATCTTCAGGTCGGTCAGCATGTCCAGGTCGCGCTGGGCGGGGCGGCCCAGGTTGGTCAGGTAGTTGCCGACGATGATCGCGTTGACGCCGCCCAGCATGCCCTGCTCGGCGCCCAGGTCGCCCAGGGTCAGCTCGCGGCCACCCGCGAAGCGCAGCATCGTGCGGGGCAGGGCGAGCCGGAAGGCGGCGACGACGCGCAGGGCAGCGCGGCCCTCGATGGGCTCGTAGTGCTCGTACGGGGTGCCGGGCTGCGGGATGAGGAAGTTCATCGGGACCTCGTGCGGGTCCAGCTCGGCCAGCTGCACGGCGAACTCGGCGCGCTGCTCGTCGGTCTCGCCCATGCCGACGATGCCGCCGGAGCAGACCTCCATGCCCGCCTCGCGCACCATGCGCAGGGTGTCCCAGCGCTCTTCCCAGGTGTGGGTGGTGACGACCTGCGGGAAGTGCGAGCGCGCGGTCTCCAGGTTGTGGTTGTAGCGGTGCACGCCCATGGCGACCAGCTCGTCGACCTGCTCCTGGGTGAGCATGCCGAGCGAGCAGGCGATCTGGATGTCGTTGCCGGACTCGCGGATGGCCTTGATGCCGTCGCGGACCTGGGAGAGCAGGCGGGCGTCGGGGCCGCGGACGGCGGCGACGATGCAGAACTCGGTGGCGCCGGTGGCGCGGGTCTGCTCGGCGGCCTTGACCAGGCCGGGGATGTCCAGCCAGGCCGAGCGGACCGGCGTCGGGAAGCGGCCGGACTGCGAGCAGAAGTGGCAGTCCTCGGGGCAGCCGCCGGTCTTGAGGGAGATGATGCCCTCGACCTCGACCTCGGGGCCGCACCACTTCATGCGCACCTCGTGCGCCAGGGCGAGCAGCTCCTCCATGCGGTCGTCGGGCAGCCGCAGCACCCGCAGCACCTGGGCCTCGTCAAGGCCCACACCGCGCCCCAGCACCTGCTCACGCGCCTCGGACAGCACGTCGGTGGTGGTGCGCTCGGCGGCTGCCGTCACGGTGGTCCTCCTCGATCGGCCTACGGCGTTCAGCGCGTCAGTCTGCCAAATCCCGCTGACGCGGGCAGGCGATGTTTCTCACGCCGGGAAGCGTCCGGTGAACTCCTTGGCGTCGAACTCCCCGCCCAGGGACGGGGCCAGCGCACGGCGCGCGACCTGGGCGAACTCGGCGGCGGGGAGCACGCCCGCGCCCGCGGGGACGGCCCCGACCAGGGGGGCGTTGGCCACCGAGGGCAGGTCTTCGAGGTTGCAGCGCGCGGCCAGGTCCGGCTCCTCGGGCCAGGAGCCGATGACGATGCCCGCGCCCGCCACCCCCCGGGTGCGCAGCGCCTCACCGGTCAGCGCGGTCGCGTTGAGCGTGCCCAGGCCCGCCTCGGCGACGACGAGCACCGGCGCGCCGAGCGACCAGGCGACGTCGGCGAGCGTGCCGCCGTCGGGGTCCAGGCGCACGAGCAGGCCGCCTGCACCCTCGATCAGCACGAGGTCGTGCGTCTGGGCGAGCTCGGAGGCGGCGGCGGCGACCTCGGAGGGCCGCACCGGCGGCATGCCGACCCGGCGGGCGGCGGTGTCGGGGGCGAGCGGATCGGGGAAGCGGCGCAACTCGGCGGCGGTGATCTCCCCCGCCAGCGCGGCCACGACGTCGACGTCGCCGGGCTCCTCGGGAGCGACCCCGGTCTGCGCCGGTTTGAGCACCGCGACCCGCCTGCCCTGGGCGACCGCGATGGCGGCGACCGCGGCGGTGACGACCGTCTTGCCGACGCCGGTACCGGTACCGGAGATCACGAGCACGCTCACGGCGCACCAGGCTAGACCTGGTAATTGGTATGGACCTACACAGGGCTACCCGGCGGTTATCGTCGGTCGGGTGGACAACGTGATCCTCTACGGCGCTGACTGGTGCGGCGACTGCCGCAGAGCGAAGGCGTGGCTGCGCAGAGCCGGAGTCGCGTTCACCGAGGTCGACGTCGAACACGACGAACAGGCCCGGACGGCGGCGATCGATCTGGCGGGCGGCAGGCGCAACATCCCGGTGGTGGTTCTCCCGGACGGCGCGGTGCTGGTCGAGCCGACTAACACAGAACTGGCGACGGCGCTCACGAACGGGTGACACCCGGGAGGTAGTCTCCCGGGGCCAAACTCACCCTGGGGGTTGCGTGTCCCACATTCCGAAGCTGGCCGCGGCGATCGCCGCGGCGGCGGTGGTGTCGGCGACGTTGCTCGTGCCCAGCGGAGCCGCGCCGGTGGTCGCGGCCGAGCCGTCGTGCGCGGAGTGCCCGGTGGGGGGCGTCGGGGTGGCTGGGGACTACGTGCTGCGGCAGGACGGAACCGTGTGGTCGCGGGGGATCAACGCGGCCGCGCAGGTGCCGGGGCTGGTGGGGGTTGAGCGAATCGCGGCGTCGGCTGGAACGGGGTACGCGCTGGTGGAGGGGCGGGTGTGGGCGTGGGGGGACAACCGGGACGGGGAGCTGGGGAACGGGTCGTTCGGGGGATCGACGCTGACGCCCGCGGTGGTCACCGGGTTGGGTGACGTCGTGGCGATCGCGGCGGGGGCTGAGGCTCGGTACGCGCTGCGGGCGGACGGGACTGTGTGGTCGTGGGGTCGCAATGACCGGGCGCAGCTCGGAGGGCTCGCGGCGGGGCGGTCGGCGAAGCCGGTGCGGATCGCTGGGGTTCGGGGCGCGGTGGAGGTGTCGGCCGGGGACGCCTCCGGGTTCGCGGTGCTGGCGAACGGGACGGCGCTGGCGTGGGGTGCCAATGACGAGGGGCAGCTGGGCGGGGCGAGGATCAGCCTCCGCGAGGCCATCCCGCTGACCGTTCCCGCCCTTCCCTGACGTCTGCGGGCCTGCCTCCTGCCGGTCGCGGTCGGAACAACCTCAGCGCACCCTCGGGGACGTGCTCAGCAGACGCTGCTGTTCCTGCTTGAGGCGGGCGAACGACTCGCGCACGTAGGTCACGTAGGCCGCTCCGGGGTGGCGGACCAGGGCGGGCTGGTGCACGCCGTCGGACTCGGCGGACAGGACGATCTCCACCGCGGCGACGTGGGCGCAGAAGTCGCGCAGGGGTGGGGGCAGCTCGGGCTCGGCCAGGAGGTCGGCGTGGTTGACGATGATGTCGCGCATCTGGTGGTTCAGCGGGTTCAGCGCCTGGTCGCGCCAGCGGCGCCAGTCGTCGGTGGCCGCGTCGGCGGTTCGGTCCGCCTTGGCGGGCAGGGTTGAGGCGCGCAGGGCCTCCCAGATGCGCTCGTTGACCTCGACCAGGGCGTTCAGCGGGCCGTACAGCTCCCTGAGTTGGCTGTTGATCCTGGTCAGGCGGGCTTGGCGGCGCTCCTGCCTGAGCTGGGCGCGCTGGTTGAGGAGGAACACGAGCACCGCGACCACGATGCTGGCGCTCGCGGTGATGACTGCTGCCGACACCCGCTCAGCTTAGGCGCGGGCGGCCGCCACGATTCCCGCCGTGATCGCGGCGACGTCGTCACTGGTGCTGATGAAGGGCGGCATCGTGTAGATGAGGTCGCGGAAGGGGCGCAGCCAGACGCCCGCGTCGACGGCGGCCTTGGTGGCGGCGGCCATGTCGACGGGGTGGTCGAGCTGCACGACGCCGATCGCGCCCAGGACGCGCACGTCGCGGACGCCGGGGACGTCGCGGGCCGGGGCCAGGCCCGCGGTCAGCTCGGACTCGATGCGTTTGACCGTTCCCCGCCAGTCGCCCGCCAGCAGCAGGTCGATGGAGGCGGAGGCGACGGCCGTCGCCAGGGGGTTGCCCATGAAGGTGGGGCCGTGGGCGAGGACGGGGAGTTCGCCTCGGGAGATGCCGTCGGCGACGCGGGGGGTGCACAGGGTCGCGGCGAGGCTCAGGTAGCCGCCGGTGAGGGCCTTGCCGAGGCACATCACGTCCGGGCTGATGCCCGCGTGGTCGGCGGCGAAGAGCTCGCCGGTGCGGGCGAAGCCGGTGGCGATCTCGTCGAAGATCAGCAGGACGTCGTTGGCCAGGGTCAGCTCGCGCAGGACGTGCAGGTAGCGGGGGTCGTGGAAGCGCATGCCGCCCGCGCCCTGCACGACCGGTTCCACGATGACGGCGGCGAGTTCGTCGGCGTGGTCTTCGATGAGGGCGGCCAGGTGGGCGACGTAGTCGTGCTCGAAGGCGGCGGGCGGGGGGTCGGCGAAGATCTGCTCGGGGAGGACGCCGCGCCAGAGGGAGTGCATGCCGCCGTCGGGGTCGCAGACGCTCATCGGCTGGAAGGTGTCGCCGTGGTAGCCGCCGCGCCAGGTGAGGAGCTTGGACTTGGCGGGGCGGTCGGTTGAGCGCCAGTACTGCAAGCACATCTTCACCGCGACCTCGACGGAGACCGAGCCGGAGTCGCAGAGGAAGACGTGCCGCAGCGGGTCGGGGGTGATGTCGACCAGGGTGGTGGCCAGGCGGACGGCGGGCTCGTGGGTGAGGCCGCCGAACATGACGTGGCTCATCCGGGAGAGCTGGTCGGTGACCGCGGCGTCGAGGACGGGGTTGCGGTAGCCGTGGATCGCCGCCCACCAGGAGGACATGCCGTCGATGAGCTGCCTGCCGTCGGCCAGGGTCAGGCGGACCCCCTCGGCCTCGCGGACGACGAGCGGGTCGTGGGTGCCCGGCATGGGGGCGTACGGGTGCCAGACGTGGGCGCGGTCGGCGGCTAGCAGCTCGTCGGGGGACACGTGCGGAGGCTAGTCGACCCCGGCGATCACCTTGCGGCGAGCGACCAGGCGGGCGATCTCGCGGCCGTGGTCAGTGGGGACGATCCACTCGCCCGGGGGCACGGTGATGCGGACGGCGGGGCCGGGGGTGACGGTGACGCGGACCTCGCCCACGCCGGGGACCGGCAGGGTGGCGCGGCGGGCGACCATGACCTGTTCGATGGTGCCCACGCCGGACAGCGCGACGGCGGGGCGGACGGTGCGGAAGCGGGCGCCTGCCAGGGAGATGCGGTCGGTGCCGATGACGAGTTCCAGGCCGCGGGCGCCGCGGGCCTGCCAGGGGACCTCGACCGGGGAGTCGGCCAGTTCCGGGGTGTAGGGCTCCAGGACAGCGGCGCGGGCCTTGTCGGCGATCCACCAGCCGAGGGCGCCCAGGGCTACCGCGGCCATGGGGGCCGACCAGGGGTAGGTGGCGATTCCCAGCGCGGTTCCGGACAAGGTTCCGAGGGTGGCGGCGCGGAGGGGCCAGCGGCGGGGGCAGAAGCGGATCGCTCGGAACCAGGCGATGCCCGCGGCGGCCAGGGCGGCGGGCATGGTGAGGAAGGGGAGCGGGGCGGCGGTCGCGAGGATCACGGCGGTGGTGATGAGCGGGCCCAGGAGGGTCACCACGGTGAGGTGGATGCGCACGCGCCTCAGTCGCGCGGTCACCACCTTGGAAGTTGACTCGTCCTGCCCCCGCATCGGCTGTACCGTACCCCGGGTGGACCACGATGGTGGTGCGCCACACCGGGGGGGCGGGTGGTTCTGGTTCGCGGTTCGGGTGGTGGTTCGGCGGGACGCGGGTCGGGCGGGCGGTGTCCGATGGGGAGAGAGGCGAGGGGCTACGCCAGGCGGACTGGGAGTTCTTCCAGGCCGCGTAGTAGGGGGCTGTGGCGGTAGCGCAGGTCGGTGGGGGCCACCGACAGGTGCAGGTTGGGGAAGCGGGCCAGCAAGTAGCCGATGGCTGTTTCGGCTTCCATCCTCGCCAGGGGAGCGCCCACGCAGTAGTGGATGCCGTGGCCGAAGGCCATGTGGCTGGAGTGGGATCGGGTGATGTCCAGGGAGTCTGCGGCGGGGAAGCGGGCGGGGTCGCGGTTGGCGCTGCCCAGGGAGATCAGGAGGAACTCGCCTTCGGGGATGGTGTTGTCGCCGAGGGTGAGGGGTTGGGTGGTGTAGCGGAGGGTGGCCAGGTTTACCGGGCTGTCGTAGCGCAGGAACTCCTCCACCGCGCTGGGGAGCAGGCTCGGGTCGGCGCGGAGGGCCGCTAGTTGGTCGGGGTGGGTGAGCAGGGCCAGGACGCCGTTGCCGATGAGGTTGACGGTGGTTTCGTGGCCTGCGACCAGCAGGAGGAACGCCATCGAGATGAGTTCGGGCTCGGTGAGGCGGTCGTTGTCTTCGCTGGCTTGGATGAGGGCTGTCAGGAGGTCGTCGGCGGGGTTGGCGCGTTTGGCGGTGATCAGGTGGAGCAGGTAGGCGACCATGGACTCGCCCGCTGCGCGCATCTCCTCTGGAGGGGCGGCGGACAGCAGGGTTGCTGACCAGCGGCGAAAGTCGTCGCGGTCGCCGTCGGGGACGCCGAGGACTTCGCAGATCACCGTCATCGGGAGGGGGAAGGCCAAGGCGGACAACAGGTCCACGTCACCGGACATGGTGTCGAGCAGGTCGGTGGTGATCTGCTGGATGCGGGGGCGCAGGGATTCCACGCGGCGGACGGTGAAGGCGCGGTTGACGAGTTTGCGCAGGCGGGTGTGGTCGGGCGGGTCGGTGTTGAGCATGTGGGCGGCGAGTTCGGCGGCGAACTCGCCGGGTTCGACGCCCTCGCTGCGGTGGCGCTCGGCCAGTTTCACCGCGCCGTCGAAGTCCTTGCTCACCGAGGGATCGGCGAGCGCGGTGCGCACGTCGGCGTAGCGGGTGACCAGCCAGCCGTAGAAGTGGCTCGGCATCTCCACGCGCCGCACCGGCGCGGACTCGCGCAACGCGGCGTAGAGGCTGTACGGGTCCTGCATGAAGTCGGGCTCGATGTGCAGCGCCGCCGGACGATCCGAAATGGACACTTGCCCCTCCCCTGGGGTCAGCTCCCGCCGACCCCAGGGTAGCCGAAGATCACGCCGTCAGGCGAGACAGCTCGGGCCCAGCAGCGCCTTGAGGTCCCCCATCAGCGACGGCGACGGCGTGACGCGCAGGCCTTCGTCCAGCTTGAGGAGGGTCTGGCGGTGGCCGTTGATCAGCTTCAGGTGCACCACCGTGCGCCCGGGGTGGGCGGTGAGGACGTCCTTGAGCTGGCCGACCAGCGACGGGGTGCACTTGGTGGCCGCCATGCTGAGCCGGAACGGCATGTCGGTGACGGAGAGGTCGGGGACGGCGAGGTCGTTGGCGATCAGGGAGATGCGGTCCTCGCGCTTGGCGACCCTGGCCTTGACCAGCACGATCGCGTCCTCCAGAACGCTCATGCCGATCACCCCGTAGGTCTTGGGGAAGAACAGCACCTCCATGCCGCCGTTGAGGTCCTCCAGCTGGGCCGAGGCCCACGGCTCGCCGTTCTTGTTCACCCTGCGGTTGACCGAGGCCAGGATGCCGCCCAGGGTGACCTGGGTGCCGTCGGCGATGCCGCCTTCCAGGATCGCCGCGATGGCGGTGTCGGACTGCGAGGCGAGGATGTGCTCGACGCCGTCGAGCGGGTGGCCGGAGACGTAGAGGCCCAGCATCTCCCGCTCCAGGGCGAGTTGGTGCTTGGACTCCCACACGTCGTCGGGCACCCGGACGTCGAAGACGCTGCTCACGTCCTCGTCGCCGTCGCCGCCCGCGCCGAAGAGGTCGAACTGCCCGACGGCCTCGGCCTTCTTCGTCTCCATGATCGCGTCGATGGCGTCGGTGTGCACCAGGAACAGGCCCTTGCGGGGGTGCTTGAGCGAGTCGAAGGCGCCGGACTTGATCAGCGATTCCACGACCTTCTTGTTGCAGGCCGAGGCGTCGACCTTGCGCAGGAAGTCGGAGAAGTCGGTGAACTCGCCCTTCTCGGTGCGCGCCCGGATGATCGACTCCACCACGTTGGCGCCGACGTTGCGGATCGCGCCGAGGCCGAAGCGGATGTCCTCCCCCACCGGGGCGAAGTCCTTCGCCGATTCGTTGACATCCGGCGGAAGGACGGTGATGCCCATCTTGCGGCATTCCGACAGGTAGACGGCCGCCTTGTCCTTGTCGTCACGCACCGAGGTGAGCAGCGCGGCCATGTACTCGGCCGGGTAGTTCGCCTTGAGGAACGCGGTCCAGTAGGAGATGAGGCCGTAGGCGGCCGAGTGGGCCTTGTTGAACGCGTAGTCGGCGAAGGGGACGAGGATGTCCCACAGCGTTTTGATCGCGTCCTTCGGATACCCGTTCTTCTCCATGCCCGCCGAGAAGTTGACGAACTCGGCGTCCAGGACCTCTTTCTTCTTCTTGCCCATGGCCCGGCGGAGCAGGTCCGCTTGTCCGAGCGTGTACCCGGCGAGCTTCTGGGCGATGGCCATGACCTGCTCTTGGTAGACGATCAGGCCGTAGGTGGTGCCGAGGGTCTCCTCCAGCGCTTCGGCGAGCGCCGGGTGAATGGGGGTGATCTCCTGCTGCTTGTTCTTGCGCAGCGCGTAGTTGGTGTGCGACTTCGCGCCCATCGGGCCGGGGCGGTAGAGCGCGCCGACGGCGGAGATGTCCTCGAAGTTGTCGGGGCGCATGAGGCGCAGCAGGTCGCGCATGGGGCCGCCGTCGAGCTGGAACACCCCGAGCGTGTCACCGCGGGAAAGCAGCTCGAAGGTCTTCTTGTCTTCCAGGCCGATCAGCGCGATGTCGTCGTATTCCTCGCCGTCGTAGACGAGTTTCTTGCCGTTGCTCTTGATGTTGCGCAGAGCGTCGTCCATCACCGTGAGGTTGCGCAGGCCCAGGAAGTCCATCTTCAGCAGGCCGAGCGATTCACAGGTCGGGTAGTCGAACTGCGTGATGATCGAGCCGTCCTGGGGCCGCTTCCACAGCGGGATCGACTCCATCAGCGGTTCGGCTGAGAGGATGACCGCGCAGGCGTGCACGCCCGCGTTGCGGATCAGGCCCTCCAGGCCGCGGCCGGTGTCGATGATCTCCTTGACCTGCGGGTCGCTGCCGTACAGCTCGCGGATCTCGGTGGCCTCGGCGTAGCGCTTGTGCTGCGGGTCGAACAGGCTGTTGAGCGGGATGTCCTTGGCCATGACCGCGGGCGGGTAGGCCTTGGAGATGCGGTCGGCGATGGAGTAGCCGGGCTGGCCGAACAGCACCCGCGCGGAGTCCTTGATCGCGGCCTTGGCCTTGATCGTGCCGAAGGTGATGACCTGGGCGACCTTCTCCGCGCCCCACTTCTCGGTGGTGTAGCGGATGACGTCGCCGCGGCGGCGCTCGTCGAAGTCGATGTCGATGTCGGGGGGGCTGACGCGGTCGGGGTTGAGGAACCGCTCGAAGATCAGCCCGTGGGCCAGCGGGTCGAGGTCGGTGATGCCCATGGCGTAGGCGATCAGCGCGCCCGCGGCCGAGCCGCGGCCGGGGCCGACCCGGATGCCGTTGTTCTTGGCCCAGAGGATGAGGTCGGCGACAACCAGGAAGTACGCCGGGAACCCCATCTGCAGGATGACGCCGATCTCGAACTCGACCTGCTTGCGGTGCTCCTCATCGATGCCGCCGGGGAAGCGGCGGTGCATGCCCTCCCAGACCTGCTCGCGGAAGTACTCGTCCTCGGTCTTGCCGTCGGGGATCGGGAACCGCGGCATCAGGTTCTGGAACTGGAACATCCCCGCCGGGTCGACCTTGTCGGCGATCAGCAGGGTGTTGCGGCAGCCCTCCTGCCACGGGTCGGAGGAGTCGACGGCGCGCATCTCGTCGGGCGACTTCAGGTAGTAGCCGTCGCCGTCGAAGCGGAAGCGGGTCGGGTCCTGCAGGGTGCTGGCCGTCTGCACGCAGAGCAGCGCGTCGTGGGCGTCGCGGTCGCTGCGGTAGGTGTAGTGCGAGTCGTTGGTGACGACGAAGGGGATGTCGAGCTTGCGGGCGACCTCGACCAGGCCGGAGCGGACGCGGCTCTCGATCTCGATGCCGTGGTCCATCAGCTCGACGAAGAAGTTGTCCTTGCCGTAGATGTCGCGATAGGCCGCGGCGGCTTCCAGGGCCTCGTCGGGCTGGCCGAGGCGCAGGCGGGTCTGGACCTCCCCGGAGGGGCAGCCGGTGGTGGCCATCAGGCCGTCGGCGTGCTCGGCGATCAGCTCGCGGTCCATGCGCGGCCACTTGCCGAGCTGGCCCTCCAGCGAGGCGCGGCTGGAGAGCTTCATCAGGTTGGTCAGACCGGCGGCGTTGCGGGCCCAGATCGTCTGGTGGGTGTAGGCGCCGGAGCCGGAGACGTCGTCGCCCTTCTGCGACGGGTCGCCCCAGCGGATGCGGTCCTTGGTGAAGCGCGAGGCGGGCGCGAGGTAGGCCTCGATGCCGAGAATGGGCTTGATCCCGGCGGCGGTGGCCTGCTTGTAGAAGTCGTAGATGCCGTTGGTGTGGCCGTGGTCGGTGATCGCCACGGCGGACATCCCCAAGCGCTCGCACTCGGCGAACATGTCCTTGAGCTTGGCCGCTCCGTCGAGCATCGAGTACTCGGTGTGCACGTGCAGATGAGCGAAGGATTCAGCGGCCACCGGGGCAGCCTAGACCAGCCCCGGAAGTGGGTGCGCCAGGCGCGCCGGGAATGATGCCGACGTGCGATTTCTCCCGACCACACAAGAGAAACTCGCCGATGACGTCGCCGAGTTGATCATTCGCGACAGTCACCGGCCGTGGTCGCGCGTGCTCGTCGACGGGGCTCCGCCGACGGCTCCCGGCGACCTCGCCGACGCCGTCGCCGAGCGGCTGCGCGTGCTGGGCAGACCGGTCGTGCGGGTGCGCGCCGGCGACTTCCTGCGGCCCGCGTCGCTGCGCTTCGAGCGCGGCCGGGAGGACCCCGACGCCCGCTACGAGGGGTGGCTGGACTCCGGCGCGCTGCACCGCGAAGTGCTCGATCCGGTGATCCCCGGGCGGGTGTTGCCATCGCTCTGGGACGCCGTCACCGACCGCGCCACCCGGGTGGGGTACGTCGCGCTGCCCGAAGGCGGCGTGGTGCTGGTCGACGGGGAGCTGCTGCTCGGCCGGGGCCTGCCGCACGAGCTGTCCGTGCACCTCTCGCTCACCCCCGCCGCGCTGGCCCGACGCTCGGCGGAGCCGTGGGCGCTGCCCGCCTACGCCCGCTACGAGGCCGAGGTCGACCCGCTGAGCACCGCCGACGTCGCCGCCAGGGTGGACGACCCGCGCAGGCCCGCCCTGCGGCTGAGCGCGACGGGATGATCACCGACCGGGTTCACCGCCGTGTCGATCATCGGCTTCCGACGCGGTGGCGGGGGTGACCCGGTAGCGTGCGGACCGTGACGGATGCTGTTGACGCCCGCCTTCTCGGCGTGGTCGCCGAGATGGGTCGGGCGGCCGTGCACGAGGTGGCGGCGCGGCTGGGGATGGACCCGCGCGAGGCCGCGTCGCGGCTGGTGGCGCTCTCGGCGTCCGGGGTGCCGCTGCTGGTCGGCGTCGAGTGCGACCCGAACGGCGTGCGGGCGGCGCTGGCCCGCATGCAGCCCCAGCCCGGCTACGGCTATCCCCCCGGTTACCAGCAGCAACCCGTCCAGCAGCAACCCGTCCAGCAGCAGCCCGCCCAGTACGGGGCGTACCCGTACCAGGGCCCGCCCCAGGGCGGCCCGAGCGGCCCGCACCAGGTCGCGCCGCCGAGCGGCCAGCACGCGGTGCGCGTCGGTCCGCCGAGCCAGCCCTTCCCCGCCCAGCAGCCCCCGCAGCAGCAGCTCCCGCCGCCGGACCCGGGCGACCCCATCAACGTCTGGGGCCCGCCGCAGTCCTCCACCTGGGCGCGCGGCGACCAGCCGCCCGGCGGCACCCTGGCCGGGAGCATGGACCGCACCCAGCCCGCGGCGCGGCCCCACCGCCGCACCGGCAAGGCGGGCGAGGCCCTGGAGACCGAGGGCCTGGAGGGCGAGCGCCTCTCGATCAAGCTGATCGAGGTCGTCGACCCGGCCGACTACCTGTTCACCGCGGCGGGCTACCGGCTCCAGGAGGGCGAGCGCTCGATCGTCGTGCACACCGAGCTGGTCAACCGCGGCGCGGTGAAGTTCGGCACGCTGCCGGACCTGTACCTGGTGCTGGTCACCGACGACGGCCGGGAGATCACCAAGGCCCCGGTGTCGCTGTCCTCACGGCCGCCGCACCGCATCGGGGTGGCTCCTGGGGAGACCGCAGGCGGACACACCGTGTACGTGGTGCCGGAGGAGACCGTGCTGACGTCGGTGCGCTGGAGCCCGCGCCCGGACGAGGAGTCCCGAACCCTCACCTGGGCGATCGAGAACTGACTTCGCACGAGCAGGCACGGCTCGCATCGTTTCCCGTTCGTCGAATTGTGCGACGGGAGCTTGCCATTTTCGAGCACTCGCA
This sequence comes from Actinokineospora guangxiensis, assembly GCF_042657845.1. NCBI lineage: Bacteria > Bacillati > Actinomycetota > Actinomycetes > Pseudonocardiales > Pseudonocardiaceae > Actinokineospora > Actinokineospora guangxiensis. The sequence continues at coordinate 73,667 of NZ_JBHSKF010000010.1, forward strand.
GCGGACCCGCGCCACAACCCAGACAGTTCTGCTTCGTGCGCGGTCTTTGACATTCACCAGAACGAAGCTAAACGATGAGCGGCTGTCGCGGTCGAAGACGTCTCCGGTGAGCGGCGGCGACCCCGCCTAGCGGCCGAAGAGCTTGCTGAAGAACCCCGGCTTCTTCTCCGGCTCGGCGGTCTGCGCCGGGATCGGGGAGGTCGGGGGTTCGCGGTCGTAGCGGCGTGCGCCCTGTGGTTCGGTGCGGATGGTCTCCTCGACGTCGGGGTGGTCGGGGAGTGCGCCGATGACCGGCGGGGCGACGCCGTTCTCCAGGAAGCGGCCGTGGCCGCCGGAGGCGAACGGGTCGTCGTCTCGGGTGGTGCCGTGGGGCATGCCGACCTCCCAGCCGGGGACCTGGTTCACCCGTCAACTTACTCGAACCGGGGCTCCGGGGTCAGGATTCGGCGCTCAGCAGCTCCAGCGCGGCGGCGAGATCGGCCGGGTACTCGCTGGTGAACTCGACCCACTGGCCGTCGGCGGGGTGGTGGAAGCCGAGCGAGCGGGCGTGCAGCCACTGGCGGGAGAGGGTCAGGCGCTTGGCCAGCGCCGGGTCCGCGCCGTAGGTGAGGTCGCCGACGCACGGGTGGCGCAGGGCGGAGAAGTGCACCCGGATCTGGTGGGTGCGGCCGGTCTCCAGCTTGACGTCGAGCAGTGACGCGGCGCGGAAGGCCTCGATGGTCTCGTAGTGGGTGATGCTGGGCTTGCCGCCCGCGACGACGGCCCACTTGTAGTCGTGGCGGGGGTGGCGGTCGATGGGCGCGTCGATGGTGCCGAGGCTCGGGTCGGGGTGGCCCTGGACCAGCGCGTGGTAGCGCTTCTCGACCGTGCGCTCCTTGAACGCGCGCTTGAGCACCGTGTAGGCGTGCTCGCTCTTGGCGACCACCATGGCGCCGGTCGTGCCGACGTCGAGGCGGTGCACGACGCCCTGGCGCTCGGCGGCGCCGGAGGTGGAGACCCGCACGCCCGCGGCGGCGAGGCCGCCGATGACGGTGGGGCCGGTCCAGCCGGGGCTGGGGTGCGCGGCGACGCCGACGGGCTTGTCGACCACGGCGATGTCGTCGTCCTCGAACAGCAGCTCCAGGCCGTCGACCGGGATGGCCTGGACCTCGATGGGGCGCTCGGGCTCGGGGAGGGTGACCTCCAGCCACGAGCCCGCCATGAGCCGGTCGGACTTGCCCGCGGCGCGGCCGTCGACCAGGACGTCGCCCGCGTCGGTGAGCGCGGCGACGACGGTCCTGGACAGGCCGAGGAGCTTGGCGATCCCGGCGTCGACGCGCATGCCGTCGAGGCCGTCGGGCACGGGCAGGGTGCGTGAGTCCCTCACTCGGAGCCGCCCTTCTCCGCCTTGTCGGCCTGCTCGGCCTTGGCCGCCTTGCCCGACTTGACGATCTTGCCGTCGTAGTCGCGGCCGAAGAGGGTCATCACGACGATGAGCACGCCGCCGCAGCTGATGCCCATGTCGGCGACGTTGAACACCGGGAAGAAGTCGCCGTTGGGGGCGAAGACCGAGATCATGTCGACCACGTGGCCCTCGAAGACGCCGGGCGCGCGGAACAGGCGGTCGGTGAGGTTGCCCATCGCGCCTGCCAGCACCAGGCCCAGGCCGATGGCCCAGCCGGTGGAGCGCAGCTTCGGCAGGATCCAGATGATGGCGATGGTGACGCCGGCCGCGACGATGGTGAACAGCCACGTCATGCCCGTCGCCATGGAGAACGCGGCGCCCGGGTTGCGGATGAGCTGCAGGTAGAGCGCGCCGCCCAGCAGTTCGACGGGCTCGCGGTTCTCCAGCTTCGCCACGGCGAGGACCTTGGTGACGACGTCGAGGGAGTACACGACGACAGCGGCCGCGATCAGCCACAGGCCGCGCCACGGCAGGACGGGGTCGGGTGCGGGCTCCTGCGGGTCGGTCTCGATCGGTTGCTCGCTGCTCACCGGGCCATTGTCCACGTGCGGGGTCGCCCGGGGCGCGGTCGGGGTGGCGCGGGCGCTCAGCCGAGGCCGGTCTCGCCGTGCCAGCGGGCGTAGCGGCCCGCGCGGTCGATGGCGCGCATCCTGGCCTCGGTGGCGTCGCGGACGTCCTCGGTGGTGACGATGAGGAGGTGGTCGTCCTCCTGCAGGCGGGTGGTGGGGCCGGGGGTGAACGCGCTGTGCGAGCGGGTGACGAGGCTGACCGTCGCCCCGGGCGGCAGCCGCAGCTCGCTGATGTAGACGCCGTGCAGCTTGGAGCCCTTGGGGATGGCGACCTGGAGCAGGCTGGCGTCCAGCTCGTCGAGGGAGGCGACGTCGACCTGCACCTCACGGGGCTGGGCGCCCGCGTCCAGGCGCAGGAGTCTGGCCAGCGGTTTCAGCGTGGTGCCCTGGAGCAGGGTCAGGACCACGACGAGCACGAAGACGGCGTCGACCAGCTGTTCGGCGCCGGGTCTGCCCTCGGTCAGCGGGATCATGGCGAGCACGACGGGCACCGCGCCGCGCAGCCCGGCCCAGGAGAGGAAGATCTGCTCCCGCCAGGGCATGCCGAACCAGGACGCCGACAGCGCCACCGACAGCGGTCTGGCGAGGAAGGTGATGACCGCGCCCGCGACCAGGCCCGGGATGATCGCGTCCAGCAGGCGGGCGGGGCTGGCGAACAGGCCGAGCAGCACGAACAGCCCGATCTGGGCCAGCCAGCCGAGGCCCTCGGCGAAGGAGAGCGTGTCGGCGCGGTGGGGCAGCTTGGCGTTGCCGAGGACCAGGCCGCAGAGGTAGGCGGCGAGCAGGCCGGAGGCGTGCAGGGCCTGGCCGCCCGCGAAGGCGAGCACGCACACCGCGACGGTGGCCAGCGGGTAGAGGCCGGTGGCAGGCAGCGCGGCGCGGCGCAGGGCGTGCGCGCCGAGCCAGCCGAGCGCGACGCCGACGATCGCGCCGGTGAGCAGTTCGTAGACCAGCAGCAGCGCCGCGTCCCAGCCGATGGGGGCGGTGCCGACGAGCAGGACGACGGCGATGTAGCAGGGCGCGTCGTTGATGCCGGACTCCAGCTCCAGCGAGCCCGCGAGCCTGCGCGTGATGGGCAGGGTGCGCAGCACGCTGAACACGGCGGCGGCGTCGGTGGAGGCGAGGACCGCGCCCCAGAGCAGCGCGGTGCGCCAGTCCAGGCCCAGCAGGTAGTGCAGGGCGACGCCCGCGATGCCGATGCTGATCAAGACGCCCACTGTGGACAGGGCCAGACCCGCGCCGACGGCGGGTTTGACGTCCGACCACCGGGTCGTCAGACCACCCTCGACGAGGATGAGCACCAGCGCGGCGAGGCCGAGGGCCTGGGTGAGGCTCGCGTCGGAGAACTCGATGCCGAGCCCGGCCTCGCCGAGCAGCACGCCCATGCCGAGGTACAGCAGCAGCGACGGGAGTCCCAATCGGACGGACACCCGCACCGCCAGCACCGCGACCAGGAGCACGGCCGCGCCGACGCCGAGCCCCAAGGTCAACTCGCCCACCCGCACCCTCCCGTCCGAACCCCGGGGGCATTCTTCCCCACGACCGGGCACTCACGAAGTGGACAGGGCGAGGTCAGCGACCCGACAGCCCCCGCAATGCCCGCCGGAGGGGCGTTCCCGGCGATCTTGTCATCATGATCACCCGGCGCGCAGCCGCTCCAGCGCGGCTGCGTGGTCGCCGTCGACTTCCACGACCTTGTCCCTGCCGCGCTCCCCCGCCACGATCGCCACGTCCCGTGCCCGCACGCCGAGCGCCTCGGCGAGCGCCCGGCGCACGGCCTCGTTGGCCTTGCCCTCCACAGCGGGCGCGGAGACGGCGACGACGAGCGCGTCGCCGTGGGTCCCCCCGACGGCGGTGCGCCGCGCCCCCGGTTTCACCCGAATCCCGAACCGCACCGGGTGAGCATTGCACGCGAATGGACCGATCCCCCGTTCAGAGCAAGGAACTGCCCAGTCGATCACCCGCCTGGACGCGGGTGCCGGGCACAGAAAGTTGCAGTACGCAAGGGGCCGAAAGGCCGACTAGCATAAGCCGAACCGACGCCAAGGAACGGAGGTCGCGCGGACGCCGATGACCACCGAACGCTCCGTGATCCCGCCGCAGTCCGCCCCCCTCGCCCACCTGACTCCCCACCTCGGCGCCGAGTCCCCCCTCGCCCCCCCTGCCCTCTCCGGTCCCCCCGTGCTCCCCGATCGCCCTGCCCTCTCCGGTCCCCCAGCCCTGGCCGGGCCTGCGGCGCGGCCCCGGGCCGGGACCCGGCCCGGCCGGGCCCGTCGGCTCGCTTCCCGGGCGGGGGTGATCGCGCGGGGGTCGCTGGTCACGCTGCCCCGGCCGCTCGCGCCGCGGGCCACCGTGATCGCGCGGGGGTCGCTCGTCGTGCTGGCGGGGCTGGCGGTGCTCGTGCGGATCGCGTCGTTGGCTGATCCGACACAGGCGGGCGAGGCGGATCACGTGGTGAGCGTCCACGCGCTCGACCGGCTGGGCACGGACCCGGGGGGCGCGTCGATCCTCGCGCTGTTGCAGCTGGGCGTCTACACGACGGTCACAGGGGCCTTCGGGCGGCATGAGACCGGGTTGGCGGCGGTTCGCGAGCCGGTGGTGCTGGCGGCGGTGGCGGTGGCCGTGGGGATCTGGTGGATGGCCCGGCGGATGGGGTTGAGCCGGTGGACGGCGGGGGCGGCGGTCGGGCTGACGGCGGTGTCGCCGTTGGCGGTGACGGCGCAGATCGGGGTGCGGCCGGAGAACCTGGCGGCCATGTGGGCGGTGGCGGCGCTGGTCCTGCTGTGGACGCCGCACCGGCACCGGAGGCTCGCTCCGGATCTGTGGGCGACGTTGTTCCTCGTGGTGGCGGTGTTGACGGCGCCCATCGCGTTGGCGCTGGTCCCCACGGCGGCGTATCTGGTGTGGCGGCGGAGGCGGCGGCGGCTGTCGCTGATGGTGGGGTCGTTGTTCGCGTTGGGGGTGGGGTTGGGGTGGACTTCCACCGATCTCAGTTCGGCTTCCGCTCCTGGGTTGTCGGAGTGGTTGGGGCTTGATCCGGTGTTGGCGGCAGCGGGGGTGTTCGCTTCGGTGGGGGCGTTGTTCTCGTTTCGGTTGCGGCCGTTGGCGATGGGGGTGATCGCGTTGTTGGCGGTCGCGGCCACGTCGGATCAGCTGGGTGGGTCGGCGGCGGTGTTGGCTGTGCCGTTTGTGGCGTTGTTGTTGGTGGGGGCTGTGGAGTGCGGGGTGATGCACCGGGCTCGGGTGGGGCGGCACGCGTTGGTGTATCCGCATCGGAAGCCGACTGTGGCGCTGGCGGCTACTACTGCGGTGGCGACTTTGGTGGTGTGGGTGTTCTAGGCTCGCCGGCATGGTTGACATCGCGCGGGCTGTTCCGGCTGACCTTCCTGCGCTTGTGGAATCGGCTGCTGCGCTGTTCGCCGAGGATGGGGGGACGCGTGATCCGTACATGGATACCGGGTGGCCTGCTCGGGAGGGTTCGGAGTACTACGGCGGGTTGATCGGCTCTGACTCGGCGTTGTGTTCGTTGGCGCGGGACGGGGGTGCGGTGGTGGGGCACCTCGTGGGGCGGGTCCGGAAGGATGAGCTGCATCCCGGGTTGGTGGTGGGGGTGTTGGAGAGCATGCGGGTGGCCGATGGCGGGCGGCGCGGGGGTGTGGGGACGGCGTTGGTCGCGGACTTCCTCGGGTGGGCCAGGGGTGAGGGGGCGACGCGCTTCACCGTGTCCGCGTATGCGGCCAACGCCGGGGCCATCGCGTTCTACCGGGCTCAGGGGTTCGAGCCGTTCGAGGTGGTTCTGCGGTTGGGGGACTGATTCGCTGTTAGGTTGCCGGGTATGCGGATCAAGTGTGCGGCGTGCGGGTGTCTGGATCTTGAGCCTGGGTTCGTGATGGACAGCGGGCAGTCGGCTCGGGGGTTCACGGCGTGGGTCGCGGGGGCGTTGGAGCGGGGGTTGTTCGGTGGGGCGAAGTTGATGGGGCGGGACAAGTACGTGATCGAGGCGTTCCGGTGTCGGCAGTGCGCGTTCCTGAACCATTACGCGCGGGAGATGGTGTGATCCGCGGCTTGGCGGGGTGGTCCGATGGTGCCGTGGCGTTCTTGGGTGATGGGGCGTTGGTGGTGGCGGGTCAGCCGCCGGTGGCGGACAAGAACTTCGCGGAGACGGTCAGGGCTGGGGTAGACGTGCCTGCGGCTTCCACCAGGACCGCGAAGGCCACGTCGTTGCGGTAGCCGGTGAACCAGCCGTGGGACGTTGAGCCGTCGCCGTATTGGGCTGTGCCGGTCTTTCCCGCCACCGGGCCGTATCCGGCCAGGTTTGAGGCTGTGCCTGAGGTGACCGTGCGGCGCATCATCGTGCGCAGGGCGGAGGTGGTGGCTGGTGGTGGGGAGTCGTAGGCGGTGATCACCCGGGTTGCCAGGTTGCTGTAGAGCTTGGGGGTGACGGGTGCGCCGTTGGCGACGGTGGCTGACATCAGGGCCAGGCCGAAGGGGCTTGCTTGGACTGTGCCTTGGCCGATGGCGTTCTCCACTTGCTGTGGTGTGCTTTCGGCGGGTTGGACCTTGCCCGTCTGGGTGGTGATGCCGGGGATCTCGAAGTCCGCGCTCAGGCCGAACTGGCTCGCTGCGGTGGAGAGGGCGTCGGCCGGGAGGTCGGCGGCGAGGGTGGCGAAGGTGGTGTTGCAGGAGCGGGCGAAGGCGGTGTGGAGGGGGACGTCGCCCAGGGTGAAGTTGTTGTCGTTGGGGATGGTTCGGGTGCCCGCCGTGGTCTGGGCGGGACACGGGAGGACTGTGGTGGGGGTGGTGCCCGTCGCCAGGGCGGCGGCGGTGGTGACGACCTTGAAGGTGGAGCCGGGCGGGAAGAGGCCGTTGAGGGCGCGGGGGCTTCCCTCCGTGGCGGCGTTCTGGGCGACGGCCAGGATTCCGCCGGTGGGGGCGTGGATGGCGACCAGGTAGGCGGGGTTCTCGACCGAATCCACGGCGGCCTGGGCCGCTGCCTGCACGCCGATGTCCAGAGTGGACTTCACTGGCTGACCGACGTCGGCCGACGGCTTGAGCAGGCGGGCCTTCTCCGCGCCTGTGCCGTCGACCAGGATGATCGCGTCCTCGCCCTTGGTGCGTCCCGCGGCCACGCGGGACATGCCGGGGCCCAGGATGGTGCCCGCGGCGGGCAGGGACTGGCCGTCGCGGACCAGGGGTTCGCCGGAGCGGTCGACCACGCTGATGTCCAGCGGCGGCTTCCTGGCCAGCGTGAGGCCCGCGGTCATCTTCGGGTGGACGATGACCGGGGACCAGCGGACAGACCACTCCCCCTGCGCCCGGAACAGGGTGATCGCACTCGTGTACGTCCAGGCGCGGGCCTCGTCCAGGGTCCAGGTGACCTTGAGCTTGCCGGTCGCCTTGTCGCCGGACTCGGTCACCGCGCCGGTCAGGGCCGCGTCGAAGGAGGCGGGGGTCAGGGTGTCGCGGGTGGTGTCCAGGGTGCTCGCGGCGGCGGCGGGCTGGTCGGTCCGGGACGCGGCGGCGGCGTGGTCGCCGCGGGACCAGGCGTCGACGAAGGCCTCGCCGATGTCCTGCGCGGTGGCGCTCGGCGCGCCCGTGCCCGCGGCCTCCTCCACCGGGCGCGGCGGGTCGCTCGACGTCAGGCCGAGGTAGGCGGCGACGGCGATCACGACGACCGCCAGCGACGCGATGAGCAGCACAAGACGCTTCGTGCGTTCGGACACGGCTGAACCCCCAAGTTCCCGGCCAGGATGCCAGAGAAGCGGCTCCCTGGGGAGCCGCTTCTCGACAAAGCACCTCTAACGGCCGAGCACCACTACCGCCGGACGACGGCCACCTTCACCTCGACGCCCTCGCCGACGGTGCCCGCCGAGCCGCCGTCGACGGCGGCGTGGGTGAGCGTGTCGGCCAGGGTCTCCCCGGCGATGAACGCCTCGTGCGCCGAGACCGCCGCCACGACCTCGGCGGGGGCGTCCACGGTCAGCGCGATGCGGTCGGACACCGCGAGCCCGGCGTCGCGGCGCGCCTGCTGCACGACGCGGACCAGGTCGCGGGCCACGCCCTCGGCCGCCAGTTCGGCGGTGACGGTGGTGTCGAGCACCACCAGGCCGCCCGGCAGCTCGGCGGTCGCCCCCGGGTCGACGGCCACCAGGCGGCGCTCGTACTCGCCCTCCAGCAGCGTCAGGCCGGCCGCCACGACCGCGCCGGACTCGTCGGTCGTCCACTCGCCGGCCTTGACGGCCTTGATGACCTTCTGCACGTCCTTGCCCAGGCGTGGGCCGCAGGCACGGGCGTTGACCACCAGCTCGAAGCGGCCGTGCGCGGCGACGTCGGTGGTCAGCTCGACCGCCTTGACGTTGACCTCGTCGCGGATCAGCTCCACGAACGGCTCCAGCACCGCGACGTCCTCGGCGGCGACCAGCAGCGAGGCCAGCGGCAGCCGCACGCGCAGCTTGTTGGCCTTGCGCAGCGCCAGCGCCGATGAGCACACCTGCCGGACCCGGTCCATGCCCGCGACCAGGGCGTCGTCCTGCGGCAGCGCCTCGGCCGACGGCCAGTCCGCCAGGTGCACCGACCGCTCGCCGGTCAGGCCCCGCCAGACGACCTCGGCGGTCAGCGGCAGCAGCGGCGCGGCGACGCGGCAGACGACCTCCAGCACGGTGTGCAGGGTGTCGACGGCGTCGGTGTCGCCGGACCAGAACCGCTCGCGCGAGCGGCGGACGTACCAGTTCGTCAGCACCTCGAGGAACTCGCGCACCGACTGGCACGCCCCGGAGATGTCGTAGGCGTCCATCGCCGCGGTGACCGACTCGACCAGCTGCCGGGTCTTGGCCAGCGCGTAACGGTCCAGCACGTGCGGCGAGTCGACCCGGAAGACACCCGCCTTGTTCTCCGCGTTGGCGTACAGCGCGAGGAAGTAGTACGAGTTCCACAGCGGCAGCACGGCCTGGCGCACGGCGTCGCGGATGCCGCGCTCGGTGACGACGAGGTCGCCGCCGCGCAGGATCGGCGAGGCCATGAGGAACCAGCGCATCGCGTCCGAGCCGTCGCGGTCGAACACCTCGTTGACGTCCGGGTAGTTCTTCAGCGACTTGGACATCTTCTGCCCGTCGTCGCCGAGGACGATCCCGTGCGCCATGCAGTTGGTGAACGCCGGGCGGTCGAACAGCGCCGTGGCGAGCACGTGCATGGTGTAGAACCAGCCGCGCGTCTGGCCGTTGTACTCGACGATGAAGTCGCCCGGGTAGTGGTCCTCGAACCACTCGCGGTTCTCGAACGGGTAGTGCACCTGGGCGAAGGACATCGAGCCGGACTCGAACCAGCAGTCCAGCACCTCGGGCACCCGGCGCATGGTCGACTTCCCGGTCGGGTCGTCGGGGTTGGGCCGGGTCAGCTCATCGATCGAGGGCCGGTGCAGGTCGCTCGGGCGCACGCCGAAGTCGCGCTCCAGCTCCTCCAGCGAGCCGTAGACGTCCGTGCGCGGGTACTCCGGGTCATCGGAGACCCACACCGGGATCGGCGAGCCCCAGAACCGGTTGCGGCTGATGTTCCAGTCGCGCGCGTTCTCCAGCCACTTGCCGAACTGGCCGTCCTTGATGTGGCCGGGCACCCAGTTGATCTGCTGGTTCAGCTCCACCATGCGGTCCTTGAACCGGCTGACCGCCACGAACCACGACGACACCGCGCGCTGGATGAGCGCGTTGCCGCAGCGCCAGCAGTGCGGGTAGGGGTGGTCGTAGGTCTCGTGGCGCAGCAGCAGGCCCGCGTCCTTGAGGTCGCGGATGATCGGCTTGTTCGCCTCGAAGACCTGAAGGCCCTGGTAGGGGGCGACCTCGGCGGTGAAGCGGCCGTGCGGGTCGACCGGCAGGACGACCTCGATGCCCGCCGCGTCGGTGACGACCTTGTCCTCCTCACCGAAGGCGGGGGCGATGTGCACGATGCCCGTGCCGTCCTCGGTGGTGACGTAGTCGGCGGCCAGCACCTGGTGGGCGTTCTCCCGGCCGACGAAGAAGTCGAAGGGCGGCCGGTAGCGGGTGCCCAGCAGGTCGGCGCCGGTGTGGCGGCTGACCACGGTCGGCTCGTCGCCCAGCTCGCGGGCATAGGCCGACACGCGGGCCTCGGCGAGCAGGTAGCGGCGCTCGGGGTGGTCGAAGGCCTCGACCACGACGTAGTCGACCTCGGGGTGCACGGCGGCGGCGAGGTTCGACGGCAGCGTCCACGGGGTCGTCGTCCAGACCAGGGCGTGCACGCCGTCGAGTTCGGTGCCGGGGGCGTCCAGGCGCAGCGACACCGTGACCGCCGGGTCCTGGCGGTTGCGGTAGGTGTCGTCCATTTTGGTTTCGGTGTTGGACAGCGGCGTCTCGCAGCGCCAGCAGTACCAGAGCACCCGGAAGCCCTCGTAGACCAATCCCTTGTCCCACAGGGACTTGAAGGCCCACATGACGCTTTCCATGTAGTCCAGGTCGAGGGTCTTGTAGTCGTTGTCGAAGTCGACCCAGCGGGCCTGGCGGGTCACGTAGTCGCGCCACGCGCCCGTGTACTGGAGCACCGAGGTCCGGCAGGCCTCGTTGAACTTCTCGATGCCGAACTCTTCGATCTCGCTCTTGGCGCTGAAGCCGAGCTGCTTCTCGGCCTCGACCTCGGCGGGCAGGCCGTGGGTGTCCCAGCCGAAGCGGCGTTCGACGTGCTTGCCCAGCATCGTCTGGTAGCGCGGGACGACGTCCTTGACGTAGCCGGTCAGCAGGTGGCCGTAGTGGGGCAGGCCGTTGGCGAAGGGCGGGCCGTCGTAGAAGACGAACTCGTTGGCGCCGTTGTCGCCGGCCGGGCGGGCGTCCACAGTGGCCTGGAAGGTGCGGTCGGCGTCCCAGTAGGCGAGGACGGCCTGCTCCAGGTCGGGGAACTTCGGCTGGGCCGGGACGTCGGCGGTGTCGCCGTGGTGTGCGCGGGGGTACATCGCGGTGGCTCCTCGTACGGTCGTGTCTCCGCACGGGGACGACGCTCGCGCGCCGCGGTACCACCCCGCTTGCCGCCGGACACCCGGCGACCTCTCACTGGTCGGCTGTGACGGGCCGTCCCGTCCGGTTCTACTGGGGCTCGCGCCCGTTCTTCCGGAGGCTCCCCGGTGATGGCCGGATCGGCGCCTGTGCTACCCAGGATAGCCCGCCGCGTAAAGCCGGTTTCCGGCCCGGTCGGCGGCGACGCGGATCAGCAGGTAGAGCACGGTGGCGTTGAGGACGTGCCAGAGGAAGTGGGTGCCGACCGGGATCGCCGAGCACCACGGCTCGTCCACCGTGCGCAGGGTCAGGGAGACGGCGAAGAGCAGGCCGATGCCCGCGAAGCGGCGGGCGTAGCCGTACTCGCGGTAGAAGACCATGACCGCGGCGAGCCCGGCCAGGCCGAGCAGGGCGGGCAGGTAGCCGCCGAGCCCGGCGACGGCGTTGACGGCGAGGGAGAAGCCGAGGAACACCGGGGCGGCGATCCACGCCCACTTCAGCGGGGCCCCGGCGAACAGGTGGGTGAAGGCGACGACGTAGGTGAGGATGAACAGCGTGATCGGCGTGGTGTCCAGCAGCGCGGCCCACTCGGTGGCGACGGTGTGGAAGGTGAAGCTGCCCAGGCCGATGGCCACCAGCAGCACGACCAGCGCGACGACGATCGGCGGCTGCGGGCGCTGGCGGGCCACCAGCGCGTAGGCGGCGACCGCGGCGATGAGGAACGCCAGGTTCGTGATGGCGTTGATCGGCTCGGCCCAGAACTCCGGGCCCGTGCGCTCGCAGTACGCGTCGACCGGCATGGCCCATCCCTATCAGACGGCGAAGGCCGCTTTGCCGAACCGCCGCCAAACAACCGCTGTGAGGACCGCCATCGCCCCCGCCCCGACCCAGAACGGCCCGGTGACGCCCAGCCAGACGGCGAGCAGACCGCCCAGCGGCGCGCCCACGGCCGAGCCGCCGATGACCAGCAGGTAGACCACGCTGCCGACGCGCCCGCGCAGCTCGTCGGGCACGAGGCGCTGGCGGATCGAGGTGCCGACGACGCCCCAGATCGCGCCGTGCACGCCGAAGACGACCATCGTCGCGCCCGCCACCCAGGCGTCGGTGGCCAGCGCGAGCCCGACGTGGGTGGCGGTCTCCACGAGCAGCCCCACCCGCAGCAGGGTGCTGTCGCCGAAGCGGCGGCGCAGCGGCGCGACCAGGCCGGTGCCGATGAGCCCGCCGACCGCGCCCGCGGTGAGCAGCACGCCGAAGCCGATGTCGCCGAGGCCGAGGCGCTCCTTGGCGTAGAGGACGAAGATGGCGAAAGCGGCCATCAGCAGGACGTTCATCAAGCCGAGGCAGATGGCGATCGTGCGGATCAGGCGGTGGGCGAAGAGCCAGCGGACCCCTTCGCGGATCTCCCGCCCGAGGTGGCGGTCGGGGTCGGGCTCGCGCGGCGGGGGTCGGTGCCGGATGCCGAGCACGACCAGCGCGGCCAGCAGGAACATGGCCGCGTTCACCCCGAAGGGCAGCGCCGCGCCGAGGACGAACAGCGCGGCCCCGACGGGCGGGGCGGCGAACTGGTTGCCGACGTAGAGCACGGCGGTGAGGCGGGCGTTGGCCTTGGGGAGCAGGTCGGGGGCGACGATGGCGGGCAGCATCGCGCTGGAGGCGGTGTCGGCCAGGGTCTCGCCGGTGCCGATGAGGAAGAAGGCGGCGTAGACCAGCCAGACGGTGGCCGCGTCGGCCCAGATGGCGGTGGCGAGCCCACCGATGACCAGGCCGCGGAAGACGTTGACCGAGGCGATGACCTTCCGCCGGTCCAGGCGGTCCACCCAGGCGCCGCTGACCAGGGAGAACAGCACCCACGGGAGCTGCTGGGCGAAGACGGCGAGAGCGACCAGGCGCGGGTCGTTGGTGAGCGAGGAGATCAGCAGCGGCCCGGCGGCCATGGCGATGCCGTCGCCGATGTTGGTGGCGGCGGTGGCCGTCCACAGCCTGCCGAAGTCCCGGCCCAGGCGCGGCCGATCGGTGCTGACCCCCATGCCGCGATGTGACCACACGCTCAGGGTGCGCGTCCACGGAGTTCGCTCGGAGAGGATGGGGACATGGCCGTCTACGACACGCTCGGCGCGACCTACGGGGCGACCCGCAAGCCGGACCCGCGCATCGCCGCCCGTATCACCGCGGCCCTCGGCGAGGTCGGCTCGGTGGTCAACGTCGGCGCGGGCACCGGCGGGTACGAGCCGCCCACGACGGTGCTCGCCGTGGAGCCGAGCGCGACCATGATCGCCCAGCGCCCGGCGGGAGCGGCCCCCGCCGTCCGGGCCGTCGCCGAGTCCCTGCCGCTGGCCGACGCCTCGGTCGAGGCCGCCCTGGCGGTGCTGACCGTGCACCACTGGACCGACGTCGAGGCGGGGCTCTCGGAGCTGCTGCGGGTGGCCCGGCGGCGGATCGTGCTGATGACCTGGGACCAGTCGGTGACCAGGGAGTTCTGGCTGCTGCGCGAGTACTTCCCGGAGGCCGCCGCCTTCGACGACAAGCGCGCGATCCCGGTCGAGACCATCGCCACCCGCCTCGGCGCCCGCGTGGAGACCGTCCCGGTCCCCCACGACTGCACCGACGGCTTCCTGGCCGCCTACTGGCGGCGTCCGGCGGCGTACCTGGACCCGGTGGTCCGCGCCGGGGCGTCCGGCCTGGCCCAGCCCGGTGAGGAGGCCCTGCGCCCCGGCCTGGCCCGCCTGCGCGCGGACCTGGACTCAGGGGCTTGGCAGGCCACGCACGCGGACCTGCTGACCATGGCGGAGTACGACGGCGGGTACCGCCTCCTTGTCGCGGACCTTTAGCGCCAGGACCACCAGCACCGCGAACAGCAGCACGTAGATGTTGCCGACCAGCAGCCGCGCCGACTCCAGTGAGGCCAGGCTGGAGGACGGGATCAGTCCCGACGCCGGGTCCGGCCACGTCGTCAGGAAGCCGAAGGGGACCAGGACCGCCAGCGCGCCCGAGGCCCAGGCGATCCGGTCGCCCCGGACCAGCACCATGTGGGAGCAGTACACGACGAACGGCACCAGCCACACCCAGTGGTGGGTCCACGAGTAGGGCGACACCGCCGCTCCCGCCATCCCGCACAGGGCGACCGCCTGGACCTCGTGGCCGCGCCGGACGACGGCCACCAGCGCGACCAGCACCACCAGGCACCCGGCCACCCACAGCCCCTTGCCGAGGAGCCCGTCGCCGAGCAGCCGGGCCGTGAGGCCGCGCAGGGAGTGGTTGCCGGTGGAGTCGACCGGGTTGATGCGGCCGATGTCGAAGAACGTCCCGGCGAACCAGAACCGGGCCGAGTCCGAGGGCCGCAGGGCGAAGCCGAGGCCGACGCAGGCCGCGAACGCCCCCAGCGCTACCCCGGCCGCCCGGAACCGCCTGGTCAGCAGCAGGTACACCACGAACAGCAGCGGAGTCAGCTTGATGGCCGCCGCGATCCCCACGCCCACGCCCTGCCAGCGCTTGCCGTCGTTGCGCAGCAGGTCCCACACCACCAGCGCCAGCAGCACGAGGTTGACCTGGCCGAGGTAGAAGGTCACCCGCACCGGGTCGAGCCAGAAGACGACGCCGGTCAGCAGGGCCAGCGCGGGCAGCGGGGCCGTGCCGCGCAGGCGCAGCAGGCACCAGCGCACGACCGCGATCAGCAAAGCGGCGTTGACCAGCGTCCAGACGATCCGCAGCGCGTCCATCGACAGGGCGGCGAACGGGGAGAACAGCAGCGCGGCGAACGGTGGGTAGACGAACTTCAGCTCGCCGGTCACCCCGCTGCCGTAGAGCGACGGTGCGCGGACGGCGTCGCGGTAGACCTCCAGGTCGATCTGGTGGAACAGGGCGTCCGGCCAGATCTTGACGGTGAGCGCGTGCGCCGCCGCGGCGACAGCGAACACGACAAAGCCCCAACGCCGCACCCACGCGGCATGAACGCGCGACACATCGCCCCCCAGGCGAGTCGAATTCTCCAGTGTTGCCGAGCTGTCTACCAGCGCCCGTATCGGACGGTCTCTGACTGGTCGCGGCGGGCGATGCGGCGAGGGGAGGCGTCCGGGGAGATCTCGGGTTCGTCGCTGTGGCCGATGGCGATGGCGCCGATGGGCTCGTGGGTCTCCGGGACGCCGAAGTCGGTGCGTAGGCGGGTGGTGGCCGCTGGGCCGAGGCCGTAGTAGAGGGCGCCCAGGCCCTCGTCTACGGCTGTCTGCAGGATCAGCAGGACGGCCATGCCGGTGTCGATATGCCAGAACGGGACGGGCCAATGGGATTCGGACTTGTCGGTCCAGCCCTTGTCGGCGCGGGCGTAGCGGTCCAGGTAGTGCTGTTTCACGGCGAGCGGGATGATCACCAGTGGGGCCGTGGTGACCGATTCCACGCTCCACTGCGCGCCGAACTCCCAGAACTCGTGCAGGTCCTCGCCCTGCAGGACCAGGAAGGCCTGGCCCTGGGAGAAGCCTGCCGACGGGCCTCGGTGGGCGTTGCGCAGGATGCGCTGGAGCGACTCGGGCGAGACCGGCTCGTCGGTGAACTTGCGCACCATGCGCCTGCGGCGCACGACGTCCTGGAACTCCACGATCCCCCTAGCGCTGCTTCTTGTCCCGGTGGCGCTGGGCGAGGACGGCGTCCGGGCCGCACACCGCGCACGGGGTGAATCCCAGCTGCCTGGCCTCGGAGACCGGCAGGGCGAGCGTCGGCCTGCCGAGCAGCCAGGTGCAGCGGCCCAGGTGGTAGCGCGGGCGCTCGTCCACGACCCGGACCTCGTCGGAGAGACCGGCCACGACCAGCAGGTCGGCGGCGTCGGTCGGCTCCTCGGCGGGCTCGTCGTCCGCGCGGTCGACTACCGGGTCCGCCGCGGGAGCGGCCTCGACCGGTGGTGGGACGTCGTCCGGCTCGTCGTCGGGCACGACCTCGTCGTCGGAGTAGTCGTCGGAGTAGTCGTCGGGGTAGCCGTCGGGCGAATCAGCGGAATCAACCGGATCGGGTGAAGCAGGCGCGGCCGGAGCGGCCTTGGCGCGGCGGTTGCGGGTCCAGTCGTAGAACAGCAGGCCCGCACCCGCGAGGCTGATCACGATGGACAGCCACGCCCAGAGTGTGGTCGCCGTGCTCAGCGCGGCGACGAGCAGGCCCAGCGCGGCCAGGACCAGCCCGAGAACGATGTACAGCACCGATGCTGCCTTTACCGGCCGGGACACGCCATCACGGCGCGTCCCGACCGGTCGTCAGGGATCAGCCCGCTTCGGCCCGGGGGCCGAAGGAGTAGCCGCTCTGCTGCCCGGCCGCACGGGTGCCGTCGGCGGGGGCCGCTGGGCCCCGGTCGCTCAGCTCGCGCAGGCTGGACTCCAGGAGGGACTTCAGGCGGGTGCGGTACTCGCGCTCGAACGTGCGCAGCTCGTCGATCTTCTTCTCCAGCGCGGTGCGCTCGGTCTGCACCGCGCCGATGATCTCCGCGTGCTGCCGCTGGGCGTCGCGCTCCAGCGTCGTGGCCTTGTCGCGGGCCTGCCGCTCCAGGGTCTCCGACCGGGTCCTCGCCTCGTTCAGCATGGTCTCGGCGCGCGTGCGCGCCTCGTTGACCATGGTGTCGGACTTGGTCCTGGCCTCGGAGAGCAGCTGCTCGGACTTCGTCCGCGCCTCGGCCAGCATGCCGTCGGCCTCGGCCTTGGCCTCGCCGGTCAGGCGGTCGGCCATCTCCTGGGCCAGGCCCAGGACCTTGGCCGCCTGCACGTGGTGGTCACCACTGCCGGGGCTGGTCTGCTCCATGGGGCTCGGCGGGGGGACCGGCTGAAGCCGGCGCGGCTCCTCCCGGACCGGGGCCGCGCCGGAGCGGGCCTCGTCCAGGTCGGCGCGGGTGGACTCCAGCTGGGCGTCGAGCTGCTCGACCTGCGCGCGCAGGTCGTTGTTCTCCTCGATCAGGCGGGACAGCTCCACCTCGACCAGGTCGAGGAACGCGTCCACCTCGTCCTCGTTGTAGCCCCGCTTGCCAATCGGAGGCTTGCTGAACGCCACGTTGTGCACGTCAGCGGGGGTCAACGACATCTGATCACCTCACGCACTCCAGGGCTGCGATGTCCCAGGTTCCCCGTCACCCGGGATACGCCAGCCGCATCAGGATGAACACGACCAGCAGCAGCACCATAATCGATAGGTCCAGGCCCACGCCTCCGATACGGACCGTCGGAATGATCCGACGAACCAATCGCACCGGAGGATCGGTCACTGTGTAGATGGTCTCCAGCGTCACCGCAACCCCGCCGGCAGGTCGCCAACCGCGCGCGAACGTGCGGACGAGTTCGACCACCACGCGGGCGGTCAGCAGCAGCCAGAAGGCGAAGAGCACCCAGAAGGCGACGATGAGCACCAGTTCCACTACACCACTGTGCCATCTCTCAGCCGCGCCGGTCGAACCCGCCCTCGACGAGGCGGCGCTTGTCCTCGGCGGTGGGGTCGATGTTGGGCGGTGAGATCAAGAACACCTTGTTCGTGACCTTGTCGATCGAGCCCCGCAGCGCGAACGCGAGTCCGGCTGCGAAGTCGACCAGGCGCTTGGCGTCCGCGTCGTCCATCTCGGTCAGGTTCATGATGACCGGGCGGCCGTCGCGGTAGTGCTCGCCGATGGTGCGCGCCTCGTTGTAGCTGCTCGGGTGCAGGGTGATGACCCTGCCGAGCGGGTAGGCGCCGGGAGCCGCCGCCTCCACCGTGCGCAGCCGGGGGGCGGGCTCGCGGCGCGCCTCCACGGCCAGCGCGCCGTGCGTGGTCGGCTCGGCGTCCGTGCGCGGCGACCAGGCCGCGCGCACGGGGCGCTCGGGCTCGAAGTCGTCGGCGTAGTCGCGCTGACCGCCCATCCAGCGGCGGCGGCCGGGCGGGTATTCGTCGAACTCCTCGTCCAGGTACTCCGGTCGCCGGTAGGACCCGCGCCGCTCGTAGTCCTCGGACTCGTAGTCGTCGAACTCGTCGGCGGGGACCATGCCGAAGTAGGCCTTCAGCTTCTGAAGTGTGCTCATGGCGTTCCTCCGCGACTCCCCGAGCGTGGTCCGACTGCTCCCGACCTGCGTCGACCTACCACGTTCCAGCCCGACTCAACCACTCCCCGGGGTTATGGCAACCGGAACTTCTCTATCCGGAGGCTAGACCTCGGCTTCCCAGCAGCGCCGTTCCGACACGCACGCATGTCGACCCATAGTCGATCGCTTCCTCCAGATCGTTACTCATGCCGCAGGAAAGCTCACGGGCCGTGGGAAACTCGGCCCTCAGATCTCCCGCCACACTGGCAAGACGATCAAAGGCATGCCCGGGTTCCATCCCGAGCGGTGCCACGGCCATGATTCCGCAGAGTTGAAGATCACTCGAACGAGTTACCCCGTAAGCCAGGTCGGCAAGCGCGTCCAGCGGACATCCGCCTCGGGCCGGATCGCCGTCGATGCTCGCCTGGAGGAGGACGTCGAGGGGCTCGGTGCGCTCCCCCGCGTCGCGGGCGGCGCGGACGGCCTTGGCGAGGGCGTCGGCCAGGCGCACGGAGTCGACGGACTGGACCTCGTCGGCCCAGCGGACCACCGAGCGGGCCTTGTTGCGCTGGAGACGGCCGACCATGTGCCAGCGGGCCTCGACCTGGGGGGCCTTCTCGGCGGCCTCCTGGTCGCGGTTCTCGGCGAAGTCGCGCACGCCGAGGCCGGCGAGGATGGCGGCGTCGGAGGCCGGGAAGGTCTTGGTGACGGCCAGCAGCCGCACGTCGGCCTCGTCACGCCCGGAGGCGCGGCAGGCGGCGGCGATGCGGGCGCGGACGTCGGCGAGGTTGGCCGCGATCTCGGCCTCGCGCTCGGCGCTCACCGCTCGATCCAGGTCAGCCCGGCCAATCGCCCGGTGGTGCCGTCCCTGCGGTGGCTGAACAGGGTCTTGTCCTCGACCGTGCACCGGGGGTCGACGCCGATGCGGCCGACGCCCGCGTCGGCGAGCTGGCGCCAGAGCCCGGCGCGCAGGTCGACGCCCGGGGTGCCGGATCGGGTCTTGCAGGCGCTGCCGGGCAGGCGGGCCTCCATGTCCTCGCGCATGGCGGCGGGCACCTCGTAGCACTCGCCGCAGACCGAGGGCCCCAGCAGCACCTCCACGCGGGCCGGCTCGGCGCCCAGCTCGACCATGGCGGCCAGCGCGGCCGGGACGACGCCGACGCGCGCGCCGACCCGCCCGGCGTGCACGGCGGCCACGACGCCGGCCTCCGGGTCGCCGAGGAGCACCGGGACGCAGTCGGCCACGAGGGCGGCGACGGCGAGGCCGGGCTCGGCGGTGACGAGGGCGTCGGTGGCCTCGACGGGCTGGGCGCGCGGGCCGTCGACGGTCGCGACCGTCCGCCCGTGCACCTGCTCCATCCACACCACTCGATCGGCGCTGCCGGAGCCCAGGCCCAGCTCGCCCGCGAGGCGGGCGCGGTTGGCCGCGACCGCCCCCGGGTCGTCGCCGACGTGGTCGCCGAGGTTGAACGAGTCGTACGGGGCCTTCGAGGCCCCACCTGCACGCGTGGTCACCACGCGACGTATCCGCACGCGGTGAACCCTACCGACGCATGAACGGCGGCACGTCGACCTCGTCGTCGGGGTCCTCGCCGACCGGGGTGACCCGGCCGGGCAGCGAGCCCGAGGTGGGCGCGGGCCGGGCCGCGGAGCTGGGGTAGCCGGGGCTGCTCGGGGTGCGCGGCGGGTAGGTGGCGCTCTGGTAGCCACCGGGGTACGCGCTCGTCTGCGGCTCGGCGGGCGGCGGAGTCGGGGTGCTGACCGGGGGCGGGGCGTAGGTGACCGGCGGCGGGGTCGGCTCGGGCTCGGCGGGCCGGTGGACCTCGCCCGCGGTGGCCGAGGCCGTCGCCGTCGGGGCGGCGGCCTTCGCCGAGGAGAGCGCGGTCGGGTCCAGCTTCTTGTGCGTGGGTGTGCCGCCGTCGAAGCCCGCGGCGATGACGGTGACGCGGACCTCGTCGCCGAGGGAGTCGTCGATCACCGTGCCGAAGATGATGTTGGCCTCGGGGTGCGCGGCCTCCTGGACCAGCGAGGCGGACTCGTTGATCTCGAAGAGGCCGAGGTCGGAGCCGCCCGCGATGGCCAGCAGCACGCCGTGCGCGCCGTCCATGCTGGCCTCCAGCAGCGGCGAGTTGATCGCCTTCTGCGCGGCCTGCACCGCCCGGCCCTCACCGCGCGCCGACCCGATGCCCATGAGCGCGGAGCCCGCGCCGGACATGACGGACTTGACGTCGGCGAAGTCGAGGTTGATCAGACCGGGGGTGGTGATCAGGTCGGTGATGCCCTGGACACCGGAGAGCAGCACCTCGTCGGCGGAGCGGAAGGCGTCCATGAGGGAGACGCCCACGTCGCCGAGCTGGAGCAGCCGGTCGTTGGGGATGACGATGAGGGTGTCGCACTCGTTGCGCAGCTGCTGGATGCCGTCCTCGGCCTGCTTCGCGCGGCGCTTGCCCTCGAAGGAGAACGGCCGGGTGACCACGCCGATGGTCAGCGCGCCGAGCTTGCGGGCGATCGAGGCCACGACGGGCGCGCCGCCGGTGCCGGTGCCGCCGCCCTCACCTGCGGTGACGAAGACCATGTCGGCCCCCTTGAGGACCTCCTCGATCTCCTCGCGGTGGTCCTCGGCGGCCTTGTGGCCGACCTCGGGGTTGGCGCCCGCGCCGAGGCCCCTGGTCAGCTCGCGGCCGATGTCGAGCTTCACGTCCGCGTCGGACATGAGCAGCGCTTGGGCGTCGGTGTTGACGGCGATGAACTCGACGCCCTTCAGCCCGACCTCGATCATGCGGTTGACGGCGTTCACGCCGCCGCCACCGATGCCGACGACCTTTATCACGGCGAGGTAGTTGTGCGGGGGCGTCATGGAGCCGCCTTCCTGTTCGCTGGACCTGCACTACCGCCCGGCGAAACCCTCGACCTCAACCAGAGAGTCAGAGCTGTGTCAACCCCGGACCTACGTCTGTTGACGGTAGGCACAGTCCGACGACCGATCCAGCCGCCACGCCGAGAAAGCAACCGGATGTTCGTCACCCGGCGTGAGCGGGGCCGGGGTCATTCCCCGGTCGTCCCGTCGAGCAACTCCCGGATGATATCCAGGTGCCCCGCGTGCCGCCCGGTCTCCTCGATCATGTGCAGCACGACCCACCGGACATTGACGTCGCCGCCGTTGCGGAAGGGCACGGCGTGGTCGATCGGCAGGCGCGCGGTGACGGCCCGGGAGTTGGCGCACTCGGCCTCGTACTCGGCGATGAGCTGGGCGGTGGGCAGGTGCGCGGCGTCCTCGAACTCGCCGTCGGGGCGCTCCTTGCTGTAGGGGGCCTTGTCGGGCTCGCCGCAGAGGACGGTGCGGAACCAGTAGGCCTCGACCCAGCGCAGGTGGGAGAGGAGGCCCGCGATGGTCATCAGCTCCGAGGGGAGGACGGAGCGGTGGGCGTCGTCCTCGGAGAGGTCGGCGGCCTTCATGACGACGGTGGCGCGGAGGTAGTCGAGGAAGCCTTCGGCTTGGGCCAGCTCGGAGCCGGTGTAGGGCGGGTCTGTGCGGGTGGCGGCAGTCATGGGTGCGGAGTGTGGCAAGGAGGACCGACAAGCGCACCGGGTTATTCGGCGGTCGGGGCTGTGACAAGACGTACGATGGATGCGCACGCGATGACCAGTTGGCGCCCCGGACATTCCATCCAGAGGAGTTCTTGACCATGACTGGTGGAGGGTGTTGCCCCGTGTGTGGTGCTCGCGCCACGTCTTCCGCCGGCCAGACGGTCGGCCCCCATCAGGAGCCGGGTACCCGCAACCCATGCTCCGGTGTCGGACAGACCTCGATCCCCGGTTGACCTGGTAGCGGCAGAGTGACGGCAGTCTGCCTGCGCCGCGCCTGAGCGGGAGGGCATGATGGCCCGGTGCAGATCCGCGAACTGGATCAACTTCTAGTTGATCTACTGAGTCACGATCATCCGGAGATCGCCAAGGTGGTCCCGCTCGACAAGCAGCACAGCCGTGTTCGCGTCGAGTTCGCCAGTGGCGCGGTCGCCACGATCACGATTCGTGAAGTGAGCGGACCCGGCGTGCCCAACCATCACCCCTACGAGATCCCCGAATCGGTGATCTGAATGCGCCGCGAACGCTTTGTGGAACACGTGCGCGACCTTCTCGCCAACAGCGGGCACCCTGGTATCGCCAGCGTCGGCAGCTACACGATCAACAGCGGTCTCGAGGACATCGAGATCAGGTGCACCGACAACCGGGTGATCCGCCTCAATATCACCCGCACCTCACCTCCGGGCGGCGACGCCTACGACGAGGCCGAGCGCATCGTCACCAAGGACTGATGACGTGCGGGGGACAGCGCTTGCGGCGAGTTCACCTATCCGCGGGTGACGAGCCACCAGCGGTCCTGGCTCCACTCCAGCACCTCAAGGAACTGGATCTGCTCGTCCTCGGCGGTCGCGCTGATCGAGACGAGGTAGCTGCCGGGCGGGGCGGGGGGCGGAAGACAAGGCGACGGTCAGCCCGCCCGCGACGGGCGGAACCGGCGGTGTCAGGGGGTGGCGGGTGGGGCGAGCCACCAGCGGT
This sequence comes from Actinokineospora guangxiensis, assembly GCF_042657845.1. NCBI lineage: Bacteria > Bacillati > Actinomycetota > Actinomycetes > Pseudonocardiales > Pseudonocardiaceae > Actinokineospora > Actinokineospora guangxiensis. The sequence continues at coordinate 96,246 of NZ_JBHSKF010000010.1, forward strand.
CGCGGTCCCATTCGAGTTGTTCGTAGAGGTGGACGGGTTCGCCGGTGGAGGTCGTGGCGTCTATCCAGACCAGGTAGACGTTGCGGAACTCCTCTTTGACGCGGATGGCGACGTCGGTCAGGGAGCGGTTGCCGTGGGTGGTGAGGAGGGTGGTCACTTCGGGGGAGTCGGGGGCTCGGCCGATGAGGGTGGCGAGGGTGGTGGGGTCGCCGGTGTTGAGGGCGGTGATGTAGTCGCGGGCGTACTGCTCGGCGGCGGCGGGGCCGGGGTCGTCGGGGCGGGGCGGGGGTGTGCGCCAGGTGGTGGTGAGGGCGAGGGCGGCGAGGGTGGCCACGGCGGCGAGCGCCAGGGTGATCCCCAGCGCTCGCCGTGCCTTGGGGGTCATCCGGCGGGGTGTCGGTGGCATCAGTAGGTCGTCTTCACGAAGTGGGGGAGCCAGCGGGCGCGGGGGTAGGCGGCGGCGATGCTGGCGTAGCTGCGGTTCAGGGTGTCGGTGGTGTGATACGACAGGTAGACCTCGCCGTTCTGCCTGAGCGTGACCATCATGCTGTGATCCTTGCTGCCGTTGTTGGTGAAGTCGGCTTGCAGCACCTCGCCCGCGACCAGGCTGCGGGCGCCGCTCATGAGGGTCGTGCGCTTGCTGTGGACGGCGGCGAAGGAGTGCCAGTGGGCGACGTTCACCCACGACCAGGTCTCGCCGCCGGCGTTGTACCACCAGTTCGTGGCGTCCCGGTACCAGCCGAGGTCGTTGGGCCAGCCGCCCGCGCGCATGGACTGGCTGACGAAGTTGGTGCAGTCGCCGCCCACGTCGGAGAAGCGGCGGTAGGCGGTGTTGTAGGACTTCGCGTGCCGGGTGGCGTAGGCCGCCGCCGCTGAGCGGTTGAAGGTGCCGGTGATCGCCGGGCCGCTCTGCACGGCGGCGCGCTCGGCGAGGTCGGCGGCGGGCAGCTCGGCGAGGGCCTTGCGGGCCTCCTCGGCGGTGACGGCGGGCGGGTCGTTGACCGGGGGGACGCCGCCGCCGAGGAGGCGCTGGCCGGTCAGGGCCCAGCCCGCGCCGCGCTGCTCGTAGGTGAACTCGCGCGGGGCCAGCCAGGAGGTGACGGTGGGCTCGGCGCCCCTGATCCGGGCGTAGTGCAGCGTGGAGTCCTCATCGACGGTGAGGACGGCCGTGCGCCCGGACACCTCCACGCCGACAATGGTGACCGACGATTCGTGCTTCGCATAGGCTTCGCCGATGCCGCGCAGGGCGTCGCGGTATCCGGCGAGTTTCTCCACACCCACCGATTCCGCCGCGTACACCGCGCGCGTTTCGTAGGCGGTTCCGTTGTCGAGAGCGGCTATCTGCGGGGCCGCGCCCGCCACGAGCGCCTGGGTCCGCCGTTCGACGAACTGCTGCGCGAGGTGGGCGAGTTCTTTCGCCGGGGCGAGCGCGTCGGCGGCGGCTTGGGCGCTGCTCACGGGCGTGGCCAGGCTGATGGCGGACGTGGTCGCGGTGAGGACGGCCAGCCTGGCTAACCGTCTGGACCCGATTCTCGTTGACATGCGCATTATCTCCCCCTGCTCCCGATGTTCGACAGTGAACACGGTACGAGCCGAAAAGAGAGGAGTCGTGCCCCGAAAAGGTGAACCCGGGTTTCCTATTGCGCGGTGAATGGCGGGGATTACCGGAATGAAAGTGGACTCGACCGTTTCCGACTGTGCGGGTTAGTGGACACGCGGGCGCGGCGGTCAGCGGGCGAGGAGGGCGAAGGTGACGGTGGAGGCGCGCAGGACGGCGCAGACCGCGCCGAGGTCCAGGGCGAAGGTGGGGCGGGCGGTGAGGGGGTCGGGGTAGTGGTCGATGGAGTGCAGGGTGTCCTCGGCGCCGCCGGGGACGGTGTCGATGCGCACGACCTTGGCGCCGGTGAAGCGCAGGCGGGCGCGGTGGCCGGTGGGGAGGTGGCGCAGCAGGACGGTGAAGGCGCGGGCGTGCAGGTCCACGGACACGCGGAGGACGGCGCAGTCGCTGTGCAGGTCGACGTCGCCCAAGGCAGTGCCGGTGCACTCGACCATGCCGGCGTCGACCGGCCAGGGGTCCATCCCGCGAAAGCCGGCCTTGGTGCGCACGGCGGGATTGTGGCGGATTGGCGGCCGAGGGCAGGCGGGCTCGAAAAGGGCGTCACACAACCGCAAAGAACGGTGACGCCAGGTTGCGGGCGGCTACCGCAGGGTGGTCACGAGGTGGCGGACGGCCGAGCGGGAGAGCGGGAGGGCCACATCCGGACGCTTGCTGTCGCGGATGGCGGACAGGTCCTGCCGCAGCTCAACGCAGTTGCTCGTGCTGCCGGACCGAGAGGACTTGCGCCACTCCATGCCTACAACCTCTCCAAGATGCCATTGATGGCGTTCCTGCTCTCCAGGGACGACATCGCCTTGCTTGCCATTCTGGCATGGACATCGAGATAGGGCCCAACTTCTTGATCGTAGAGAAAGACGCTGCTGCGAAGCAGCTCGACATGCACCATGGGAGTTGCCCGGGGGAACTCAAGCAGCATCCACGAATGGAGCAACGCGGGGCTCATGTCCCGAACGATCCGCACGCCGATGCCTCGGTCATACGCGTTGCAGAGGTGTTTCAGCTGCTCTCGGTACGCCTCACGTCCACCAAGGGGCTTGCGTAGCACTGGCTCGTAGATGAAGGCGGTGTAATCGATGTGCGACAGCCGACTCTGGCGCATCTCCCGAACTTGCCACCGACGTTCGACATCATCGGGCGACACGCCATCGGCAAGCATGTACGCCACCGAGTACTCGCGAGTCTGGAGCAGACCGGGAACGAGGTTGGACGCCCAGTCGGTGATCGCCCGCGCGTCGACTTCGTAGCTGGCGAGAGCACCGGCGTCGGGGAGCACTCCGGGCATGTCCGCCGACCACCAGCCGGTCTGGCAGCCGATCTTGGCGTTCTCGATCATCTGCTCGCGCAGCTTGCGCGGAACCTTGTAGACCATCAGCAGAGCGGCGACGTCCTCGCTCGTGATGTGGCGCTTACCGTTCTCAGTGCGGCTGAGCGTCGGCCCGGTCCAACTCATTCTCTTGGCCGCCTGATCGGCGGTCAGATCGGTGTACTTCAACCGAATCGCACGCAGTTGCGCGCCGATCGCCCGGTCTCGGCCCTGTGGTGGTCTGCGCTCGCCTCCCATTTCCCAAGCATGCCGTAACCAACCGGCTACCGTCCGGGCATTGCGGAGGCGGAAATCGGCAGGTCACCCGATGGTCGGAAACTCCGGCGCGGCGACGTCGTACACCTTGCCGGGCTGGGTGAGCAGGACGCCGACCACGGCGGCCTTGCGCGCGGAGTCCTCAACCCCGCCCCACTTCACGACTTTGCCGTTCTTCAACGTCAGCCGCACGTCGTGGACGGTGTCGGCGGTGACCGCCTTCACCGTCGCGCGCAGCTTCGCCGGAGCCGCCGCCAGCACCTGCACCGCAGCCTCGACGGCGCGCTGGTCGGTCGCTTTCAGCGTGGGCAAGCCGGGCGGGGCCTTCTTCTTCACCGCGTAGTCGACTCCCCCGCCGTCCACGAGGTGGAAACCGTCCTGTGCCACCACATACGCCACCGGGGTGCGCTCCACGACCGCGATCTCCACCGTCCCCGGCAGCGACCTGCGAACGTCCACTTCGGCCACGCGCGGCAGTTCGAGCACCCGCGCGGCGATCTCGGCGGTGTCCACACGGGCCAGTGGGGCTTCCATCTCCACCGCCGCCGCCGCGCGCACTTCCTCCACCGTCAGGTCCTTGGCGCCGCTGACCGCGACCTCCTTCACCCCCAGCATGGGCGTGAACATGACGATGTACACCACCGCCGTGATCACCAGCATCACGGAGATGACCGTCAGCCGACGCAGGACGAACTTGCGGTCCACGGGTCGGCGGACCGGCCGCGCCGGGGCGCGGCGCGGCCGGGTCCGGACGGCTTCAGGCACGGCGGTCCAGTTCCGCCAGCAGCTCAGGGCCCAGCGACGTCACGTCGCCGGCGCCCATCGTCATCACCAGGTCGCCGTCGCGCACCAGATCCGCGACCTTCACGATGACCTTGTCGAAGGCGGGCTCGTAGTGCACGTGCTCGGGGCCCAGCGGGACCGCGTCGGCGATGAGCGCGCCGGAGACGCCCGGCACCGGCTCCTCGCGCGCGCCGAACACGTCCAGCACGACGACCTCGTCGGCCAGGCCGAGCGCGGTGGCGAACTCGGTGGAGAACGCCGCCGTCCTGGAGTACATGTGCGGCTGGAAGATCACCACGATGCGGCCGTCGCCCACCGTCGGGCGCACGGCGCGCAGCTGCGCGTCGACCTCGGTGGGGTGGTGGGCGTAGTCGTCGTAGACCAGGACCCCGCCGGAGCGGCCCTTGAACTCGAAGCGCCTGCGCACCCCGCCGAAGAGGGCGATGCCCTCCAGCAGCTCCGCGCGCGGCGCGCCCAGCTCCTCGCCGGCCAGCAGCGCGGCGAGCGCGTTGCCCGCCATGTGCTCGCCGGGCACGGCCACCCGCAGCTCGAACTCCTCGCCGCCGACGCGCACCCGCGCCACGCTGCCGGTGCCCTCGGGGCGGTAGTCCAGGATCGTGGCGTCCTCGGCCCGCCTGCCGTAGCGGCGGACCCTGATCCCCCGCGCCTCGGCGCGCTCGGCGAGGGCGGCCGAGCCCGGGTCGTCGGCGCAGGCGATGAGCACGCCACCGGGCTCGATGCGGGCGATGAACTCGTCGAAGACGGCCGTGTACTTCTCCACCGTGCCGTGGTGGTCGAGGTGGTCGGCCTCCACATTGGTCACCACCGCGACAGCCGGGGCGTAGACGAGGAAGGAGCCGTCGGACTCGTCCGCCTCGGCGACGAAGACGCCGCCGGTGCCGTGGTGGGCGTTCGCGCCGGACTCGTTGAGGTCGCCGCCGATGGCGAACGACGGGTCCAACCGGCAGTGCTGCAACGCGACGGTGAGCATGGAGGTGGTGGAGGTCTTGCCGTGCGTCCCGGCGATGCAGGCCGCGCGCTGGCCCGCCATCAGCTCGGCAAGCGCTTGCGCGCGGTGCACGACCGGAATCCCGCGCTCGCGCGCGGCCACCAGCTCCGGGTTGTCCTCCTTGATCGCGGTGGACACCACGACCGCCGTCGGAGCGCCGTCGAGCAGGTCCAGGTTCTCCGCCGCCTGGCCGACGGCGATCTTCGCGCCTTGGGCGCGCAGCACGAGGAACGCCCGCGCCTCCTTCGCGTCGGAGCCGGAGACCGCCATGCCCCGGGCGAGCAGGATGCGCGCGATGCCGCTCATCCCCGCCCCGCCGATGCCCACCAGGTGGGCTCTCTCCAGGCTCATGCGCCGCCCTTGATCGCGCGGGTTTCCTTGAGGCTGTCGAGCACCATGCGGGCCAGGATGTCGGCCGCCTCGCGGTGGCCGCTGCCCGAGGCCGCCGCCGACATCGCGGCCAGGCGCTGGCGGTCGGCCAGCATCGGCACGACCGTGGAGGCGACCCGCTCCGGGGTGAGCGCGTCGTCCTGGATCATCAGGGCCGCGCCCGCGCGGACGGCGGGCTCGGCGTTGAGGGCCTGCTCGCCGTTGCCGTGCGGCAGCGGCACGTACACCGCCGGGAGCCCGACGGCGGAGACCTCGGCGACCGTCATCGCGCCGCAGCGGCACAGCACCGCGTCCGCGGCGGCGTAGGCCAGATCCATGCGCTCCAGGTACGGCACCGACGCGTACCGGGGCGCTCCGGGGAACTCCTGCACGGCCAGGGTGTTCTTGGGACCGTGCGCGTGCAGCACGCCGACGCCCGCCTCGGCGAAGGCCTTCGCCGCGCCGGAGACCGCCGTGTTGATCGAGCGCGCGCCCTGCGAGCCGCCGAAGACCAGCAGCGTCGGGGCGGCGGGGTGCAGGCCGAAGAAGCGGCGGGCCTGCTCGCGCAGGGCCGCCCTGTCCAGCCGGATGATCGACTCGCGCAGCGGGATGCCGATGACCTCGGCGTTGGGCAGGCCGGAGTCCGGCACCGCGACCGCGACCCGGTCGGCGAAGCGGGCTCCCACCTTGTTCGCCAGGCCGACGCGCGCGTTCGAGTCGTGCACGATGATCGGTATCCGGCCGCGCGCGGCCAGGTACGCGGGCAGCGCGACGTAGCCGCCGAAGCCGACCAGCACGTCCGCGCCGACGCGGTCGAGCACGTCGCGGGTCTGCTTGATCGCCGAGCGCACGCGCAGCGGCAGTTTGAGCAGGTCGACGTTGGGCTTCCTCGGCATCGGGACCGGGGGGATCATCTCCAGCGGGTAGCCGCGGTTCGGGATGATCGTCTTCTCCAGGCCGCGCTCGGTCCCGAGCGCCACGACCCGGACGTCCGGGCGCAGCCTGCGCACCGCGTCGGCGAGCGCCAGCGCGGGCTCGATGTGCCCTGCCGTCCCGCCACCCGCGACCACTACGCAGGGACTCCCTGAACTCACCGACGTCCTCCTCCACCTTTGGCGCCGCGGGGCGCGGCGCGGCTCGCCTTCTGCCTGGCCTGGGGCACCCGCTTGGCGGTGACGCCCGCAGGCCTGCCCGTCGCCTTGGGTCGGGCGCTCGGGCGGGCGGGCCTGCGCTTCTTCGGCGGCTGGTACGGGTCCGGCGCGGCGAGGCGCATGATCCGGCCGAAGCGGCCCGGCCCCTGAGAGCGTAGCGCCGAGACCGCTTCGGGCTCATTGCGCGCGCAGTTGGCGAGGATGCCGAACACCAGCATGGTCACCACGATCGACGTCCCGCCGCTGGAGATCATCGGCAGGGTGATGCCGGTGACCGGCAGCAGGCCGACCACGTAGCCGATGTTGATGGCCGCCTGGGCGACCAGCCACACCGTCATCGTGCCGGAGACCATCCTGATCCACGGGTCGATATTGCGGGTCGCGATGCGCAGGCCGACGATCGCCAGCATCACGAACAGGCCGAGCACCAGCGCGCAGCCGAGCAGGCCCAGCTCGTCGGCGATCAGGGCGAAGATGAAGTCGTTGTGGACGTTGGGCAGGTAGCTCCACTTCGAGGGGCCCTGCCCGAGGCCCCGGCCGAACAGTCCGCCGTCGGCGATCGCCAGCTGCGCCTGGACGGCCTGGTAGTTGTTGCCCTGGGCGTCGTCGCCGGGGTTGAGGAAGCCCAGCACCCGGTCGAGCCGGTACTCGGTGCCCACGGCCAGCAGCGCGATGCCCGCCGCCCCGCCCAGGGCCAGCGCGCCGAAGAGCCGCAGCGGCGCGCCCGCGAACCACAGCAGCGCCACCACGACCACGACCAGCGTGATCGTGCCGCCGAGGTCGGGCTGGAGCATGATCAGCGCGCACATCAGCAGCGCGACCGGCATCACCGGGACCAGCAGGTGCCGGTAGCGGTGCAGGACGGCCTTCTTCACCACCAGCACGTGCGCGCCCCACAGGGCCAGCGCCACCTTCGCGACCTCGATCGGCTGGAAGGAGATCGGGCCGACGACGAACCAGCTGCTGGTGCCGTTGATGTTCGCGCCCAGCGGGGTGATGACCAGCATCAGCAGCACGATGCTGCCGACCATCGCGCCGGGGCTCCACGAGCGGATCGTCGCCAGCGGCAGCCGCACGCCCAGCCAGAACGCGACCGAGCCGACCACCACGTAGATCAGCTGCTTGAGGAAGACGGTGTAGAGGCCGTCACCGGTGGCGAAGGACACCACCGACGACGCCGAGAGCACCATGACCAGGCCCAGCACCGTCAGCAGGCCGAACACCGCGAGCACGAGGTGGAAGGAGGCCAGCGGCCTGCCCAGCCACGCCGTCAGCGCCGTGCTGGCCGCGCCGAGCCTGCCGCCCGCGCGCACGCCGCGCTTGGGCCTGGGCTTGGCCGCGGGGGCGGGCGCCTCGGTGGACATCAGGTCGCCCCGGTGCCGCCGTCGTCCTCCCCGGTGAGCCGCCGCACGGCTTCGACGAACGCGTCGCCGCGGTGGGCGTAGTCGCGGAACATGTCGAGGGAGGCCGCGGCGGGGGCGAGCAGCACGACGTCGCCCGGGCCTGCCAGGGCGCGTGCCGCGCGAACCGCTGCGATCATGGGCTCATCGTCTCCCGGCGGCACCCGCTCGACGGGGACATCCGGTGCGTGTCGCGCCACCGAAGCGGCGATGGCCTCGCCGTCCGCGCCCAGCACGACGACCCCGCGCAGCCGCCCGGCCACCTCCTGGGCCAGGCCGTCGACGCTGGCGCCCTTGAGCAGCCCGCCCGCGATCCACACGACCTTGGCGAACGCGCGCAGCGAGCCGCCCGCGGCGTGCGGGTTCGTGGCCTTGGAGTCGTTGACGTAGGTGAGCCCGCCCGCCTCGGCGACGACCTCGGCGCGGTGGCGGCCGGGGGTGAACGCCGTGAGCCCGGCGAGGACGTCGGCCGGGGAGACCCCGGCGGCGCGGGCCAGCGCGGCGGCGGCCAGGGCGTTGGCGACGTTGTGCGGGCCGGGTGGGCGCACGTCGGCCAGGGTGGCCAGCTCGGCGGCCTCGTTGACCGGGTCGTCGGTGAAGGCGCGGTCGATGAGCAGGTCCTCGACCAGGCCGAGGCCGCCGGGGCGCGGGGTGTCCAGGCCGAAGGGCACGCGCCGGGTCTCGTGCTCGGCGGCCAGCTCCTCGGTGAGCGGGTCGGCGGCGTTGTAGACCGCGTGCTTGACCCCGGTGTAGATGCGGCCCTTGGCCTTGGCGTACTCGGCCAGGGAGCCGTGCCAGTCGATGTGGTCCTCGGCGATGTTGAGGACGGCGGCGGCGTGCGCGCGCAGCGAGGACTGCCAGTGCAGCTGGAAGCTCGACAGCTCCACGGCCAGCACCTTGTGCCCGGCCAGGACGGCGTCGACCACCGGAAGGCCGACGTTGCCGCAGGCCACGGCGTCGAGTCCGGCGGCGAGCAGGATCGACTCCAGCATGCCGACGGTGGTCGTCTTGCCGTTGGTGCCGGTGATCGCCAGCCACAGCGGCGGCTCGGGCAGCGTCTCGGCGATGCGCCAGGCCAGCTCCACGTCGCCGATGACCTCGACCGGCGAGCCCGCCAGCAGCGGGCTGTCCGGACGCCAGCCGGGGCTGGTCACCACCAGGTCGATGCCCTCGGGCACCTCGGTGATGGCGTGCGCGGTCCGCACGTCGAGGTCGAGCGCGGCCAGGCGCTCGGCGTTGCCGTCGGCGACGGTGACCCGCGCGCCCAGGCCCAGCAGGGCGCGGGCGACACCGGTCCCGGCGACACCCGCACCCGCCACCAGGACCTTCCGGCCCTCGAAGAGCGTCACTGACCGCCGCCGAGGGCGAGCCAGTCGGCGTAGAAGAGACCGAGGCCGAACATCGCGCAGACCCCGGCCAGCAGCCAGAATCTGATGATCACCGTGGTTTCCGCCCACCCGGCAAGCTCGAAGTGGTGATGGAACGGCGCCATGCGGAAGAGCCTGCGGCGGGTGGTGCGGAAGACCGCGATCTGGAGAACCACCGACATCATCTCGACCACGAACAGACCGCCGATGACGATCATCAGCAGCTCGGTGCGGGTCGCGATGGACAGGCCGGCGACCAGGCCGCCGAGGGCCAGCGAGCCGGTGTCGCCCATGAAGATCTTGGCCGGGGCCGCGTTCCACCACAGGAAGCCGATGCACGCGCCCATCGCCGCGGCGGCGACGACGGCGAGGTCCAGCGGGTCGCGGGTGTCGAAGCAGCCCGCTTCCGTCACCCGGGAGCAGTCGTGGCTGAACTGCCAGAACGAGATGACGACGTAGGTGCCGAGCACCATCGCCGAGGAGCCGCCCGCCAGGCCGTCCAGGCCGTCGGTGAAGTTCACCGCGTTCGACCAGGCCGAGACCGCCAGGTAGCAGAAGACGATGAAGCCGATCGTGCCGAAGCTGACGATCGAGATGTCGCGCACGAACGACAGGTGGTCCGAGGCGGGCGTCAGGCCGTTCTCGTCCGGGTAGCGCAGCGCCAGGACCGCGAAGATGATCGCCACCGCGAGCTGGCCGACCAGCTTGGCCGTCTTGTTCAGACCGAGGTTGCGCTGCTTGCGGATCTTGATGAAGTCGTCCAGGAAGCCGACCATCCCCAGGCCGGTGGCCAGGCCCAGCACCAGCAGGCCCGATGCCGTCGGCAGGTTGGCGTTGTCGTCGCTCATCGCGTTGAAGATGTGGGCGAAGCCGTAGCCCACCCACATCGCCAGGATGATCGCGACGCCGCCCATGGTCGGGGTGCCGCGCTTGGACTTGTGGCCCTCCGGGCCCTCCTCGCGGATCTCCTGGCCGAAACCCTGCCGGGAGAACACCCTGATCAGGTACGGCGTGATCAGGATCGAGGCCATGAGCGCGATCGCCGCGGCGATCAGGATGGACTTCACTGCGTGTCCTCCGCGAGCAGCGCGTCGGCGACCCGCCACAGGGCCGCCGCCTTGGAAGCCTTCACCAGCACGACGTCACCGGGGGCCAGCTCGGCGCGCAGCAGCGCGACGGCGGCGTCCACATCGGGCACCTGCACCGACTCCTCTCCCCACGAGCCCTCCAGGCTCGCCCCCTGGTGCATGGGCGCGGCCTGCTCGCCGACCACCACCAGGCGGTTGATGTCCAATCTGACGGCGAGCCGCCCGATCTCGTCGTGCGCGGCCACGGACTCGTCACCGAGTTCGCCCATCACCCCCAGGACGGCCCAGGACCGCCTGCGGTTGCCCGCGCGCGCCATGGTCGCCAGCGCTTTGAGCGCGGCGCGCATGGATTCGGGGTTGGCGTTGAAGGAGTCGTTGAGGACGGTCACCCCGTCGGCGCGGGTGGTGACCTCCATGCGGCGCGCGGAAACGCGCTGCGCGCCGGAGAGCGCCGCCGCCGCCTCCTGCGGGGTCGCGCCGAGTTCAATGGCGACGGCGGCGGCGGCGAGCGCGTTGCCCACGTGGTGGGCGCCGTGCAGAGCCAGGGTCACATCGGCCGAGCCGTTGGGGGTGACCATGGTGAAGCTCGGACGGGCCTGCTCGTCCAGGTGGACGTCCACGGCCCGCACGTGCGCCTGGAGGGCTTCGCCGACCAGCACCACGCGCGCCTGGGTGCGGGCTGCCATCGCGGCGACCAGCGGGTCGTCGGCGTTGAGGATCGCGACGCCGTCGGCGGGCAGCTTCTCCACCAGCTCGCCCTTGGTCTGGGCGATGGCCTCGCGGGAGCCGAACTCGCCGACGTGCGCGGTGCCGACGTTGAGCACCACGCCGATGCGCGGCGGGGCGGTGTCGCAGAGCGCGGCGATGTGGCCCGGCCCGCGCGCGGACAGCTCCAGCGCGAGGAAGCGGGTGTCGGCGTCGGCGCGCAGCACCGTCCAGGGGTGGCCCAGCTCGTTGTTGAAGGAGCCGGGCGGGGCGACCGTGGCGCCCAGGGGGGTCAGGACCTGGGCGATGAGGTCCTTGGTCGAGGTCTTGCCGGAGGAGCCGGTGACGCCGACGACGGTGAGGCCGTCGAGCGTGTCGACCACGTGCCGGGCCAGGCGGGCCAGCCCGGCGAGCACGGCCGCGCCGGAGCCGTCGCGGTCGCCGAGCAGGGCCACGGAGCGGCGGTGCGCCTCGTCCACCGCCGGGACGATGACGGCGGGGGCGTCGACCTCGCGGGCGGCCAGCACGGCGACCGCGCCCTGGGCGAGCGCCTGGGCGGCGAAGTCGTGGCCGTCGACCTTGCTGCCCGGCATGGCGATGAACAGCCCGCCGGGCCGCAGCTGCCGGGTGTCGAACTCGACCGGGCCGGAGACGACCTCGGTGCCGTCGGCGCGGTGGAGCCTGCCGCCGGTCGCTTGCGCGATCTCGGCGAGGGTCAGCGGGATCATGCCTGTTCTCCCAGGTGGGCCCGGATGGCGGCTTCCAGCTCGTCGCGGTCGGAGAAGGGGTGCACGACGCCGGCGATCTCCTGGCCGGTCTCGTGGCCCTTGCCCGCGATGACGACGACGTCGCCCGGCCGCGCGGCGCGCACGGCGGTGGCGATGGCCTCGCGCCGGTCGCCGACCTCGACCACCTCGCCGCGGCCGGAAGTGTTCAGCGCGCCCTCGCGCATCGCGGCGCGGATGGCGGCCGGGTCCTCGCTGCGGGGGTTGTCGTCGGTGATGACGAGCAGGTCGGCGCGGCGGGCGGCGGCCTGGCCCATCAGCGGGCGCTTGGCGGTGTCGCGGTCGCCGCCGCAGCCCAGGGCGATGATCACCCTGCCCTCGGTGCGGGCGCGGACGGCGTCCAGGGCGAGGGCGACGGCCTCGGGCTTGTGGGAGTAGTCGACCACCGCGGTGAACTCCTGGCCGACGGCCACCCGCTCCATGCGGCCGGGCACCTGGACCTGGGAGAGGCCCGCGCCGATCGCCTCGTCACCGATGTCGGCGGCGTTCAGGCAGGCGGCGGCCAGCAGGGCGTTCGCCACGTTGAACAGGCCGGGCATGGGCAGGACGACGGGGATCTCGGTGCCGTGCGGGGTGCGGATGCGGAAGGACTGCTCGCCGGAGCGGGAGGTCGTCAGGCCCGCGGCGGTCCAGTCGGCGTCGCGGGTCATCGCCACGGTGACGGCCTCGGGGGTGGCCAGGCGGACGCCCCAGTCGCCGTCGACGCAGATGACGGCCCGGTCCGAGCGGCCGTCGAAGAGGCGGGCCTTGGCCTGGAAGTACTCCTCCATGTCGGCGTGGAAGTCCAGGTGGTCCTGGGAGAGGTTGGTGAACGCGCCGACGGTGAAGTGCGTCCCGCCGACGCGCTCCAGCTCCAAGGCGTGGCTGGAGACCTCCATCGGCACGTGGGTGATCCCGCGCTCGCGCATCACGGCGAGCAGGGCCTGCAGGTCGGGGGCCTCGGGGGTGGTGAAGGCGCTGGCCAGCCGCTGGCCCGCGATGCGGGTCTCGACGGTGCCGATCAGGCCGGTCGTCACGTCCGCGGCGGCCAGGCCCGCGTCGATCATGTAGGTGGTGGTGGTCTTGCCCGAGGTCCCGGTCACGCCGATGATCTTGAGAGCCAGGGACGGCTCGCCGTAGATACGGGCGGCCAGCGGGCCGAGCGCGGCGCGCGGGTCCTCGTGCACCAGGACGGGCACGTTCGCCGCGCGCACGGCGGGTCGGGCCGCCCCGGCGGCGTCGGTCAGGACGGCGACGGCACCGGCGGTCACGGCGTCGGCGGTGAAGTCGGCCCCGTGCACGCGCGCGCCGGGGAGCGCGGCGAAGACGTCTCCGGGCAGCACGTGCTGGGCGCGCAGCGTCGCGCCCGTGACGGCCACATCGGACAGCCCGGGAAGATCCGGGTCCGGGCGTGCGTGGGCGCGGGAGGCCAGTTCGGCCAGCGCGACGGGCGGGATGCGAGTGGGGCGAGGCGGCGCCGTGACAGCCTTGCCTACGAGCTTGGCGGGCACGTCGGGGAGGCTACCCGCGCACGCAGTGCTACCGAAGCACCCCTGGGCCGGGGGGCGGGCGTCGCCATGGGGTAGAAGCCGTCAGGGCACGACGAGCGGCACGACGGGACTGGGCTCCTTGGACAGCGGGATGTTGTAGTGCTGGGCCAGGAACGAGGCCACGTCGTGGAAGAACGGGGCCGCCGAGACGCCGTCGGGGGTGCCGTACTTCGGCTGGTCGTAGACCATCCCGACGACGAAGCGGGGATTGTCGGCGGGGACGATCCCGGCGAAGGTGATCCAGTACTTGGAGTTGCTGTAGCGGCCGATCTCCGGGTCGAACTGCTGGGCGGTGCCCGTCTTGCCGGAGACCTGGTGGCCGACCAGGGCCGCCTTGGGAGCGGTGCCGTCGTTCATGCCCTCGCCGTCCTGGGCGACCGCGCGGAACATGTCGACAGTGGTGCGGGCCGTCTTCTCCGACACCACGCGCACGCCCTCCGGGCGCGGCTCGTCCTGGCGCTCGCCGTCCGGGCCGACGACGGACTTGACGATGCGCGGCGGCACGCGGACGCCACCGTTGGCGATGGTCTGGTAGATGCCCGCCATCTGCAGGACCGTCATCGACAGGCCCTGCCCGATCGGCAGGTTGCCGAACGTGCTGCCCGACCACTGGCTCTGCGGCAGCAGCGACCCCGGGCTCTCCCCCGGCAGGCCGACCCCCGTGCGCTGGCCGATGCCCAGCCTCTTGAGCAGGTCGGCGAAGCGGTCGGGGCCCAGCTGCTCGGCCAGCATCAGCGTGCCCACATTGGACGACTTGCCGAAGATGCCCGCGGTGGTCATGTTCAGCCGACCGTGCGCCCAGGCGTCGCTGATCGTGCGGTCGGCGACGCGGATCGAGCCCGGCACCGAGTGGACGTCCTTCGGCGTGGTGATGCCGTGCTCGATGGCGCCCATCGCGGTGACCACCTTGTTCACCGACCCCGGCTCGTAGGGCGTGGTGACCGCCGGGTTCTGCATCAGCTTCGGGTCCCAGCCGCTGCCGGAGGCGTTGAAGGTGCGATCGTTGGCCAGCGCGTAGACCTCGCCGGTCTTGGCGTCGAGGACCACCGCGCTGACCGACTTCGCGCCGCTGCGCTTGCCGTACTCGGCGGACTTCTGCTGCAGGAAGTACTGCAGGTCGGCGTCGATCGTCAGCTCGATGTCGGAGCCGTCCACAGCGGGCTGCTGGTTGCGCTCGCTGCCCGGGATGACGACGTTGCCGCCCTCCTTGGTCTCCACCGTCACCGACCCCGGCCTGCCCGACAGGGCGTTGTCGCGCAGCAGTTCCAGGCCGACGAGGCCGTGCAGGTTGTGGTTGGCCTGGACCGGGTCCTCCATACGCCAGTTCGCCACGCCCACGACGTTGGAGGCCAGCTCCCCGCCCGGGTACTCGCGCAGCGCGCGGTACTCCTCGATGAGCGCGGGGAAGCTGTCCTTGATGACGCGCGCCTTGCCGGGCTCGACGTTGTTGACGAGGTAGACGTAACCCTTGTCCGAACGCAGCTTCTCCAGCAGGTCGGCCTCGTCGACCTGGCTGCCGAGCACCTTGACCATCAGCTTGGCCAGCTCGGCGGTGTCGGCGTCGTAGTCGAGCTTCGCGGCCCCCTGCTTGCCCGCCTTGACGGCCTCGTCCTGCTTGGCGTTGTGCTCGGCGATCGCCTTGCGCTGGGCACGCGGCTGCCAGGCCAGCGCCCGCGCCTCCACGCTGAAGGCCAGCTCCACCCCGTTGCGGTCCACGATCGACCCGCGCGCGGCGGGGATCGGGATGATCGTCACCCGCTGCCGCAGCGCCTTCTCCGCCAGCGCCTCGGCCTGGAAGAGCTGCACCTGCACCAACTTGAGCCCAGCGGCCAGCAGCGCCCCGATCAGCAGGAACCGGGTGACCACCACCCGAACCCGGTGGTCGGTCCCCTGCGCCCGCTTGCGCACCCGCCGCATCCGCCCCGGCGCGACTCCGGACTCCGCTCCCCCGTGCCCGGCCCCGCCGCGCCCACCGGACCCACGCCCACCAGAGCTGTCCCCCGGCCTGAGCGCGCCAGACCGCCCACCGGCCGCCCGCGCACCAGCCCCCCGCCCGCCGGTTCCACCCGCTCCACGCCCGGCCCCAGCAGGCCCGCGCCCGCCGCTTCCACCCGACCCACGCCCGCCCGTCCCGTGTCCACCAGTCCCGTGTCCACCAGTCCCGGCCGCCCCACGCCCGGTCGCGCTCGCCCCGCTTCGCCACGGCGCGTCACCACGCCCACCGCCCGCCCGCCGGGCCTCTCCGCCCTGCGGCCGTCCACCTGCCCGACCTTCGGGAGCCATCCATCCGGCAGCCCCACCACGCCGGTAGTCCTCAGCGCGCTCCCCGGACTCACGCCACGGAGGAACAGGCCGCCCACCGCCCCCGCCCGGACCGCGCCACCCACTCTGACCACGCCCGTCACCGCGCCGCCCACTACCGCCACCCGGCCCACCGCGCCGCTCACCAGGGCCACGTCCGGAGCCCGAACCGGGCCCCTCACCGGCCGAACCACCAGCGCCGCGGGCCTCACCCGCGCCAGGTCCGCCGCTGGTGCCGTCGCGTCCGCTCACTCCGCGTCCCCCCGCTCCCCGCCGATCCCCGTCGGCCGGGTCCTGCCGCGGGCCGGGGTAGCGGCCCGCCGATCCGGTCGGCCTGCCGCTGGGCGTGCGGCGGCCGCTGTCCTCGTGCCACTTGCGCGCGGCCCAGCGGGACGGCCGTGGGTGGCCGTCGCCGTCGTCTGGGCCGTCGCGCTTGGTCATCCGTCGCCGTCTGCCTCGCCCGCGGGGCGCTCGCTGCCGCCTGCGGGGCGCTCGCTGCCGCCTGCGGGGCGCTCGGTGTCGCCTGCCGGGGGCGTCGGGTCGGGCTTCTTGGTCTCCGGCGGGGGTGGCGGGACGACCTTGGTCGGGTCGCCGACCACGGTGACCTTGCCGTCCGGGCCGACGCGCAGCCAGGCTGGGTCGCCCGCCGGGATCATGCCCAGTTCGCGCGCGCGCTTGGCCAGGGCGGGGGCGGACTCCATGCCCGAGACCTCGCGCTGGAGCACGGCCTTCTGCTCGGCCAGGCGGGCGGCCTCCTCCTTGGCCGCCTCCAGGCGGTAGGAGTCGGCGATGGCCTGGGTGGAGAGCCACAGCGTCGCCGCCACGCCCACCACCAGCAGCGCGATGATCGCCACGACGAACGACGCCCGGCCCGCGCCCGCCTGCTGCGCACCCGCGTCGTCGGGGTCCGAGCCCGCACGGCCGCGACGGGCCTGCACGCGCTCGGCGGCGAACGCCCTGGCGCGGCCCAGCCTGCCCGGCCTGCCCGCGCGGTCGGGGGCGTCGGCCCTGGCGCCCGCGCCCGGTCGCGCGCCGCGGCGCTCGCGGCTGCGCCGGGGGCGCGGCGCCGGGGCCTCGGGACGGGCGGGGGCGGCGGTGGTCGCCGAGGGCTCCTCGGTCTCCGGGGTGCGCTGGGACTTGCGGATCGGGATGTTCGGCTCGTCGGCGGGCGGGTGGTAGGCGCGCTGCGGCTCGGTGCCCGGCTTGGCCTTGCCCGTGCGGCGGCCCGCCCGGGTCGCGGCGCGCTCCTCCTCAGAGCGGCGGCCGCGCCGGGCGCGCGGGCGGTCCAGGTCGGCGTCCACGTCGCGGGAACGGCGGGCCGGTGCGCTCATGGGTCCTCCCTGGTGCGTTCCGCGGCGCGCAGGCGCACGGACTGGGCTCGGGGGTTCGCGGCGGTCTCGGCCTCGCCCGCCTGCTCGGCGCCGCGGGTGAGCAGCCGGATGCGGGGGGCGTGCTCGGGCAGTTCCACCGGCAGGCCCTGCGGCGCGGTCGACTTCGCCAGCTCGGCCAGCGCGTGCTTGACGATGCGGTCCTCAAGGGACTGGTAGGACTCCACCACGATCCGACCGCCGACGCGCAGCGCCGACAGCGCGGCCGGGATGGCCCGCCGCAGCACGTCCAACTCGCTGTTGACCTCGATCCGCAGCGCCTGGAAGGTGCGCTTGGCCGGGTGGCCGCCGGTGCGGCGGGCCGGCGCGGGCACCGCGTCGTAGATGAGCTGGACGAGCCTGCCGCTGGTGGTGAACGGCTCCTTCTCGCGCGCCGACAGCACGGCCGAGGCGATCCGGGAAGCGAACTTCTCCTCGCCGTAGACGCGCAGCAGGCGCGCCAAGTCGCCGTGGGAGTAGGTGTTGAGGACGTCGGCCGCCGTCTGCCCGCGGGTCTGGTCCATGCGCATGTCCAGCGGCGCGTCCTGCGAATAGGCGAAGCCGCGGTCGGCCACGTCCAGCTGCATCGAGGACACGCCCAGGTCGAACAGCACGCCATCCACCTTGGACAGGCCGAGGCCGGCGAGCGCGTCGGGGAGTCCGTCGTAGACGGTGTGCACGGTGCGGATGCGCTCGCCGTGGCGGGCCAGCCGGGCACCGGCCAGCGCGAGGGCGTCGGTGTCGCGGTCGAGGCCGACGACCGTCAGCGACGGGAAGGCGGTGAGCAGGGCGTCGGTGTGGCCGCCGAGGCCGAGGGTGGCGTCGACCAGCACGGGCGCGTCGCCCGCCAGGGCGGGGGTGAACAGCTCGATGATGCGGTCGAGCAGCACGGGAACATGCCGCGGCTCACTCATCGCCACCCCCTTCTCCTCGCCAGGTCCCCCGGATGCCGCCAGGTCCCCGCCCGCTCGTCGGACCTGGCGCCGGGGAAGGTGCGCCAGGGCCGAAAGCGAGCGGACCGAGGCCTGGCGGCACCCGCTCCGTCGTGTTCGGCACGCTCAGAACACGCCGGGAAGGACCTCCTCCCGAGCCTGGGCGTAGCTCTCCTCGTGGTCGTCCAGGTAGGTCTGCCAGGACTGGGCGTCCCAGATCTCCAGCCTGGTGATCGCGCCGATGACCACGCACTCCTTTGACAACCCGGCGTAGCGCCGCAGCTCGGGGGCGATGGAGATGCGGCCTTGACCGTCGGGGCGCTGCTCGTCTGTCCCGGCGAACAGGTACCGCTGATAGGCCCGAACCGCCTCGTTCGTCAGCGGTGCCGCCGCGACCTTGCGCGCCATCTCCTCGAATTCCGCGCGCGGGAACACGTAAAGGCAGTGATCCTGACCCTTAGTGACCATGAGCCCACCCGCGAGCGCGTCCCGATACTTGGCGGGCAGTGTCAGCCGCCCCTTGTCGTCCAGCTTCGGGGTGTGCGTGCCCAAGAACATCAAGCACCCACCTCCCTGCCGAACCTGACGGATCGGCCATGGGGACCCCTGCCGCCCCACTGCGGGCCACAGTACCCCACTTTTCACCACAGTCAACGCGAATCGCGCGGCTCCCGCAGCGACCCTTTCCGCGTTTTCGCAGCTAGACGCCCGGGGGGCGCGGTGGGGGCCGTGGTGGGGGAAGACCGGGCCGGGTTACCCCGGACAGCGCCAGAACGATCAACTTGCGCACCGGGAAGTGCTCCGCGCGGCCTCGCGGCCGTCCTGGTGGGGCGAAGTGGGGCTCCGCCGGGGAGGCGGGTGGGGCAGGCGCCGCGACCCGGAGCGGGTCGACAGCGGAGAGTGACCGCGCGGAGTTCTGCCGCACTTCGCCCCGGTTTGACACACTTCGTGACAGGCTGACGCGGCCACGGGTACACCCGTCCCGGCAGCCACGGGACGTGCCGCGGCGACGGCGGAGCCGGAACCGCCGGTCTGCATCAGGAGGTCGAGTGACGTCTAGCCCCCCGCCCGCCGCCCTGCCGGGTAACCACTATTCGGTACCGGGCCGCGAGGGGACGACCTCCCCGTACGCGGGCGCACCCGCCGCCCAGCAGGACGGCCAGCCCGGCCAGGCCCGCCAGCCGCTGCACGAGCTGCACAACACCGCCCAGCGCATCGCCGCCAACGTCGAGCGCGTGCTGGTCGGCAAGCCCGAGGTCGTCCGCATCGCCCTGGTCACCCTGCTCGCCGAGGGCCACCTGCTGGTCGAGGACGTGCCCGGCGTCGGCAAGACGTCGCTGGCCAAGGCGCTCGCGCGGTCCATCGACTGCTCGGTCAGCCGCATCCAGTTCACGCCCGACCTGCTGCCCAGCGACGTCACGGGCGTCTCCATCTTCAACCGGCAGACCAACGAGTTCGAGTTCCGGCCCGGCCCGGTCTTCGCCAACATCGTCGTCGGCGACGAGATCAACCGCGCCTCCCCCAAGACGCAGTCCGCGCTGCTGGAGTGCATGGAGGAGCACCAGGTCACCGCCGACGGGCAGACCTACGGGCTGGACTCGCCTTTCATGGTCATCGCGACCCAGAACCCGATCGAGATGGAAGGCACCTACGCCCTCCCCGAGGCCCAGCGCGACCGCTTCACCGCGCGCGTCTCGATCGGCTACCCGGACCCGCAGGCCGAGCTGGCCATGGTCGACGAGCACGCCGGGCAGGACGTGATGAGCACCCTGCAGCCGGTCTCCGACGCCGAGCAGGTCCGCTCGCTGGTGGAGACGGTGCGCGGCGTGCAGATCTCCCACGACGTGCGCCGCTACGCCGTCGAGCTGGTCAGCGCCACCCGCAGGCTCTCGGAGATCCGCCTCGGCGCGTCCCCGCGCTCCACCCTGCACCTGGTGCGCGCCTCCCGCGCCCAGGCCGCGCTCTCCGGCCGCGACTACGTCGTCCCCGACGACCTGCACGCCGTCGCGATCCCCGTGCTGGCCCACCGCCTCGTCCTCACCCCCGAGGCCCAGGCCGCGCGCCGCAACCCGGCCGAGCTGATCCGCGGCCTGCTCCAGCGGGTCCCCGTGCCGCAGCCGAACCCGGACCGCGGCGGCGCGGTCTGGTCCGCCGCCCACCGCTAAGGGGAGACGGCCATGAAGGGGGCCCTGTCGGGGTTGACCACGCGGGGCCGGTGCCTGCTGGCCGCCGGGCTCGCGGCGGCGCTGTGCTCGCTGGTCCTCAACGAGCGCGACCTGCTGCGGGTGGCCGCGTTCATCGTCGCGCTGCCGCTGCTGGTCGCCGTGATGACCGCGGTGGCGCGCGTCGGGCTGCACGCCCAGCGCCAGATCATGCCCCCGCGGGTGCACGTCGGCGGGCGCGCCGAGGTCGTGCTGCACGTGCGCAGCAGCGGCAGGCTCCCGACCGGCGGCCTGCTGGTCTCCGACGGCGTGCCCTACGCGCTCGGCGGCAAACCGCGGTTCGTCATCGAGCACCTGCCCCGCCACGGCGGTACCCAGCTGCGCTACGGCCTGCAGCCGATGCTGCGCGGCATCCAGCAGATCGGCCCGCTCAAGGCCACCGTCACCGACCCGTTCGGCCTGGCGGAGTTCGACCGCGAGCTGGCCGGGTCCTCCCGGCTGGTCGTGGTGCCCAGGGTCGTGCCGCTGCGCGGGGTCCCCGGCGGCTCCGGCCTGGGCTCCGGCGACGACGGCTCGGTGCGCCTCAACGCGGGCAAAGGCGAGGACGACGCCGTCGTCCGCCCCTACCGCCAAGGCGACGACCTGCGGAAGGTCCACTGGCGCTCGACCGCCAAGCGCGACGAGATGATGGTCCGCGTCGAGGAGAGCCCCTGGCGCGGCGGCACGACCGTGCTGCTGGACCGGCGCATCGTCGGCCACCGCGGCTCCGGCGCGGCCTCCAGCCTGGAGTGGGCGGTGTCGATGGCGGCCAGCGTCTGCGTGCAGCTGCACCGCCACGGCCACCAGATCCGCCTGGTCACCGAGAGCGGCGGCATCATCGTCACCGACCACGGCGACGGCAGCCACAACGACGGCCTGGTCCTGGACGCGCTGGCCGCCCTGGAACCGGTCCACCAGCGCGAGGTCGCCTGCCCGGCCGACCCCGGCCACGGCCAGGAACTCATCGCCATCCTCGGCGCCGCCACGGCGGCCTCCCTCGGCGAGCTGATCCGCCACCGCACGCGCGGCGCCCGCAGCCTGGCGATCCTGCTGGACGTGGGGGCGTGGGGCGCGGGCGCCGGGGAGAGCGACCCGGCGGGCGCGGCGGCCCTGCTGACCGGCGCGGGCTGGGGCGTGGTGACCGCGCGCCCGGAGGCCCCGATGACCCAGGTGTGGGCGGACCTGTGCCGCACCGGCACCAAGCGCGGCGACAGCATGACGGGGGTGGGCTGATGGCCGCGGACCAGCAGACGCCGCAGGCGCAGTGGTCGACGACGGTCACCCCGGTGGTCGCGGCGATCACGGCGCTGTGCGCGTCGACGGCGCTCAGCGGGGTCATCGAGGGGTTCCGGTGGCTCGGCTACGCCGGTATCGCGCTGATGGTCGTCACCGCGACCGGTCTCGGGCTTCGGGCTCTGCGGACACCGACGGTGCTCGTGGCGCTGGCGCAGCTGTTCGCGCTGCTCTGCCTCAACGTCGCGCTGTTCACCAGCAGCGGCATCCTCGGGCTGTTCCCCGGGCCCGCCGCGTTCGCGGATCTCGGCACGGTGCTGGAGGCCTCGGTCGAGGCCGTGCGGGTCGGCGTGCCGCCGGTGCCCGCGACCACGCCGGTGCTGTGCCTGGTGGTGATCGCGATCGGGATGGTCGGCCTGTCGGTCGACACCCTCGCCGTCGCGGCCGGGACGCCGGCGGCGTGTGGTCTGGTGCTGCTGTGCGTGTACGCGGTGCCCGCCTCGCTGGCCGACGAGATGCTGCCGTGGTGGTCGTTCGTGCTGGGCGCGACGGCGTTCGCGGTGCTGCTGGCCGTGGACGGGGCGCACCGGCAGCACATGTGGCGCAACCGGCCGGTCGGGTCGGGCACGGGTGGCGGCCTGGGGTCGCCCTCGGCGCTGGTGTCGGTGGCGCTGGCGGTCGGCCTGCTCGTCGGGGCGACGGCGACGGCGGTCGGGACGGTCGGCAGCCTGCCCGGCGGCGGCAGCGGCGGCGGCGCGGCCGGTGGCCTGGCGCTCAAGCCGTTCACCGCGCTCAACGGCATGCTCAGCCAGGGCGCCAACGTCGAGCTGTTCCGCGTCCGCGGCCTCGGCACCGAATCGCGCTACCTGCGCGCCATGACCCTGCCCCGCTACGACGCCGCGGGCGGCTGGCAGCCCGCCGAAGCCCTCCCGGACAACGTCCCCGCCAGCGGCGACCTGCCCCTGGGCCCGGGCGACGACGGCGGCGGCCTGATCACCACCATCGAGATCGAGCCGATCAACTCCAAGGACCTGTGGGCCCCGGTCTACGGCATCCCCCGCCGCCTGCGCGACCTGCCCGAAGGCATGTTCTACGACCCCAGCGGCGGGATGGTCTACTCGCGCAACAACCGCACGCTGCCGAAGTACGTCGAAGAGGCCGACCTCACCCAGCCCGCCGCCGAGGACCTGCGCACCACCGGCGCCGACTACGGCGAGATCGACGCCATCTACCTCACCAACGACGGCATCGACGGCGACGTCGTCGCCCTGGCCGAGGACCTGACCCGCGGCGAGTCGACGTCCTTCGACAAGGCGCTGGCCATCCAGGAGTACTTCAGCAGCGCCAACGGCTTCCAGTACCGCACCGAGACCAGCGGCGCGACCGGGGTCGAGGCGCTCAAGGACTTCCTCTTCACCTCGAAGATCGGCTACTGCGAGCAGTACGCCTCCGCCATGGCCGTCCTCGCCAGGGCCGCGGGCCTGCCGAGCCGGGTCGCCATCGGGTACACGGCGGGCTTCCAGTCCGGCGACTACCGCTCGATCACCACGCAGGACGCGCACGCGTGGGTCGAGATCTTCTTCCCCGGCGAAGGCTGGGTCACCTTCGACCCGACCCCCCTGTCGGACGGCCGCGGCTACCAGCCCCCGTACGTCGAGGAAGGCACCAGCACGGACCCGTCGGGCGGGGTGACCGAGGAGGAGTTCCCGTCCGCCCCCAACGAGCCCACGACCGCGGCACCCGAAGACGACGTCCCCACCGACCCAACGCTGGGCGCGGAGTCGGCCGACGAGGGCTTCTCCCTGCCGTGGACGGCCTGGGCGGGGCTGGTCCTGCTGCTCCTGGCCGGGGCGGCGGCGGGCCTGCGCCGGATGTGGGCCGCGGTGCCGCTGGCCGTCCTCGGCGGCTTCTTCCTGCTGAGCCTGCTGTCCTGGTGGCTCTCGGCCCTCTGGCTGGTCCTCGCCCTGGCCGCCGTCCCCGCCACCATCCGCGGCAGGCGACGCCACCTCCACCGGCGGGCCATGACGACCCCGGGCTCGGCGGACCCGGCCACGGCGGCCTGGCGGGAGATCCTGGCCGAGTCCACCGACCGCGGTGTGCCCATCCCGGAGTCCGACACCGTCCGACTGGCCGCTCGCCGGATGGCGAAGGACCACAGCCTGGACGAGCCGGGCAAGCAGGCGCTCCGGACGGTCGTGGACAGCGTCGAGCGGTCCTGGTACGCCGACCGGGCAGGGGATGATCCGCAGCTGCGGTCGGCCTTCGACGAGGTCGTGGCGGGGCTGCGGCGGACGTCTCCGCTGGCGATGAAGTCCCGGCTGGCCCCTCGGTCGGTGATGCGCCGCAAGCAGCGTCCGAGCGAGGACTGACGGAGCCGTCTTCCTCCGGTGCAACGCCGGAGGAAGACGGCCAACCAGTCGCGGGCTCCGCCGGCATGGGCAGACGTCAACGCCGGTCCACCCCGCAGGGCGAACCGGCGTCCGTCAGATCCCTAGCGCTCCTCGTCGAACCGCTTGCGGAACCTGTCCTCCATCCGCTGCGAGAAGTTGCTCCGACTCGGCGGAGCCGACGCTCCGCCACTGGGGGCCTCGCCCTCGGCAGCGGCCTTGTCGCCGCCGCCGCGGAAGGACGTCCAAGCGAGCAGAGCGCCGCCGAACATGATCAGGAAGCCGAGCAGGCTGACGATCGGGACCCCGGCCACCTTGGGCAGCATCACACCGGTGACGAGGAGTGCCGCGCCGACGATCAGCAGGACGATGCCCTGCAGTTTGCGGCGGCGGGACGGCTTGCGCAGGCGCGCACCTCGGACGGTGGAGGCGAACTTCGGGTCCTCGGCGTACAGCGCACGCTCGATTTGGTCGAGCAGTCTCTGCTCGTGCTCGGAGAGTGGCATCGTTCCTCCTCCGGCACTGTCGCGGGCGCCGGGCGTCACGGGTTCCGCCGAACCCCGGCGGGCACCCCGCTGGGGGTGTCGTACACCAGGATACGGCGCATTCCACGCCGCGACTACCCGATCCCGGATCACCTTGCGACAGCTTTGCCGGACTCCCCCTTCCCGTGTGATCCCATCACCCGAGCAGCACTCACAGTAGTGTGATTATCACCCAAAGCGATGGGTGCCGCGATCAGCCGATCGGGGATGGCGAAAGCTTCGACCAGGGACGACGCGTGTGGGCGCAGGGCGCGGCAGAGGGCGTTGACGGCGCCGGTGACGGCCTTGGCGCGGGCGGTGGTGAAGCGGCCGTGGCCGAGGAACCAGTCCAGGTCCTGTTCGATGTTGGCCAGGGCGTAGAGGTCGCACACGCGGTTGAGCAGCGGAGACGGCGCGCGCTCGATGGCGGCGACGAAGGCCTCCAGCACGATCCGGTCGATGTGCACGCGCGCCGCGCGCAGGGCGTGGTCCTGGGCGTCGTTGAAGACCTCGAAGGCGTCGGTGTCCGGGTCGGCCGCTCGGCGGAGTCTGCGGGCGAGGGTGTCCAGGACGTGCTTCTCGCGGTCCTCGAAGACCTTGATGTGCCAGCCGCGGTCGAGCAGGTCGGTTTCCTCGTCGCGCGGGGTGACGGCGTTCACCAGGCGTTCGATGAGGCCGCGGGCCGCTGTGCGCTCGATCACCGTCTCCACGAACTGGTCTGCGATGAACAGCGCCATGCCGCGCTCGCCGATGTGCTGCTGGTAGCCGGTCAGCAGGCCCTTGGCGACCAGCTGGAGCAGCACCGTGTTGTCGCCCTCGAAGGTGGTGAAGACATCGGTGTCGGCCTTGATCCTCGGCAGCTGGTTCTCCATCAGGTACCCGGCCCCGCCGCACGCCTCGCGGCAGGCCTGCACCGTGCGCGTGGTGTGCCAGGTGCCGACGGCCTTGATGCCCGCCGCGCGCGACTCCAGCTCCCTGCGGTCGGCGTCCTCCGGCAGGTCGTGCAGGGCGCTGACCATCTCCTCCTGCGCGAAGTGCAGGGCGTAGGACGTGGCCAGCGCGGGCAGCAGCTTGCGCTGGTGGGCGAGGTAGTCGAGGACGACGATCTCCGCGCCGGTGTCCGGGTGCTCGAACTGGGTGCGCCGCTCGCCGTAGCGCACGGCGATCGCCAGCGCCTTCTTCGCCGCGCTGCCCGCCGCCCCCGCCACGCTGATCCGGCCGCGGATCAGCGTGCCGAGCATGGTGAAGAAGCGCTTGCCGTCGCCCTCGATGGGGCTGTGGTAGGTCCCGTCCGCGTCAACCGAGCCGTAGCGATCGAGCAGGGCACCGCGGGGCACGCGGACGTCGTCGAACCAGATCCGGCCGTTGTCGACGCCGTTCAGACCGGCCTTCGGGCCGCAGTCCTCGATGCGGACGCCGGGCAGCACCGCGCCGTCCTCGTCGCGCAGCGGGACCAGCAGCGCGTGCACGCCGTGCCTCTCGCCACCGACGATGAGCTGGGCGAAGACGACGGCGAGCTTGCCGTCGCGGGCGGCGTTGCCGATGTACTCCTTGCGGGCGGACTCGTCGGGGGTGGAGATGACGAAGCCGTCGCCGTCGAAGGTCGCCGTGGTGCGCAGGTTCTGCACGTCCGAGCCGTGCCCGACCTCGGTCATGGCGTAGCTGCCCGGCAGGTCCATGGACATCATGGCGCGCAGGTGCGCGTCGTGGTGCGCCTTCGTGCCCAGGGCCTCGATCGCCCCGCCGAACAGGCCCCACTGCACGCCCGCCTTGACCATCACCGACAGGTCGCCGAAGCCGAGCATCTCGAAGGCGGTCAGCGAGCCGCCGGGGTCGCCCGCGCCGCCGTACTCGGGCGCGAAGCCGGTCGTCGGGTAGCCGGACTCGGCGAGGGCGCGCATCTCCTCGAAGACGACGGCGCGGTACTGCTCGGTGGTCAGGTCGGCGGTGTCGGGCAGCCCCCGCTCGGCCATGCGCTTGCGCGCTTCCTCGCGGATGTGCGCCCACCGGCCGTCGAGCAGTGCGGTCAGCGCCTCCACGGGGACCGCTGGGGTGTCCGGGATGTCCATGGCCCGACGCTAGTGCCGGGCGCGCGGCCCCGCCTGCTGGCGGGTGATCGGCTTGTGCGGTTGGGTTGTCGGCATGGACCCCGTCTCGGCGCTCAAGCAGATCGCGCTGTTCCTGGAGCGCTCGGGCGCACCGACGCAGAAGGTCCGCGCGTTCCGCAGGGCCGCCCAGGTCATCGCCGACCTGCCGCGCGGCGACGTCGAGAAGCGCGCCGCCGCGGGCACGCTGACCGCGCTGCCCGGCATCGGCAACTCCACCGCGAAGGCGATCAAGGAGGCGGTCGCGGGCGGTGAGCCGGAGTACCTGACCGACCTGCTGGCCTCGGCCAGTGGCCCGGTCCAGGGCGGCGAGGAGCTGCGCGCCGCGCTCAAGGGCGACTGCCACACGCACTCGGACTGGTCCGACGGCGGCAGCCCCGTCCGGGAGATGGCCGAGGCGGCGATCAAGCTCGGCCACGAGTGGATGGCGCTGACCGACCACTCCCCCCGCCTGCGCGTCGCCCACGGCCTCAGCGCCGACCGCCTGCGCAGGCAGCTCGACCTCGTCGCCGAGCTGAACGCCGAACTGGCCCCGTTCCGCATCCTGACCGGCATCGAGGTCGACATCCTGGACGACGGCGCCCTCGACCAGGAGCCAGAGCTGCTCGCGGAGCTGGACGTGGTGGTCGCCAGCGTGCACTCCAAGCTGCGGATGCCGCGCCGAGAGATGACCCGGCGGATGGTGGCGGCGGTGTCGAACCCGCTGGTGGACATCCTCGGGCACTGCACCGGGCGGCTGGTGACCGGCAAGGGGCGCCCGGAGTCGGAGTTCGACGCCGAGGAGGTCTTCGGGGCCTGCGCGGAGCACGGGGTGGCCGTGGAGATCAACTCCCGGCCGGAGCGCCTGGACCCGCCGCGGCGGCTGCTCGCGCTGGCCGTGGCGCGGGGCTGCGACTTCGCCATCGACAGCGACGCGCACGCGCCGGGACAGCTGCACTGGCTGCCCAACGGCTGCGCCCGCGCGCAGGAGTGCGGCGTCACCGCCGACCGGGTGGTCAACACGCGCACGGCGGACACGCTGCTGGCCGGGTTCCGGAGCTAGCCCCACATCGGCAACACGGGCTAGACGAGCAGCGCCGAATCCGCGGCGGCGGTGAACTCCCGCAGGCCGCTGAGCAGCGCGGCGCGGCCGTCGGGGGACATGCGGGCCAGCACCCGGCCCACGTCGGCGCGGCGGTCGCGGCGGAGGCGTTCCAGCAGGTCGCGGCCCTTGTCGGTCAGGATGAGGTCGACTTCGCGGCGGTCGGTGGCGCCGGGGCGCCGGTCGAGGAGGCCGTTGGCCTGGAGGCGGTCGCACAGGCGGGTCGCCGAGGACGGCAGGACCCGCAGCATCGCGGCCAGGCGGGTCAGGGTGAGCGGGCCCGTCGTCTCTATGAAGTGCAGGGCGCGTAGTTGCAGCGCGGGGACCTTCGGGTACACGGCGGTGTTCGCCCGGGTGAGGACAAGGCCGAGGGCGAGCGCGCTGCCCTCGATCTCGGCGACCTCATCCGGGCCGGGAACCTCGGCGGCCATGCACTCAAGGGTGGCACACCGCACGCGGGGCGTGCGCGCGCGGCGACCCCTTCAGATCGGGTTGATCCGCACCATCGGGAACTCGGCCCAGACGCGCAGCCCGTCCTCGCGGGCCTCGTGGCCCCACGAGGCGCTCACGGCGGCCACGATCGCCAGGCCGCGGCTGCGCGCGGAGTCCGGGGTGAACGGGATCAGCGCCGGGTTGGCGCCGACGCCGTGGTCGGTGACCTGCACGCGCAGACACCGTCCCGCCAGGTCGAACACCTCCAGCAGCACCTCGCCCACACCGTGCTCGATGGCGTTGGTCACCAACTCGGAGACCGCCAGCAGCACGTCCTCCATGACCTGCTCGGCGATGCGCCAGGACGACAGCACCGTCGAGGTGAAATAGCGGGCGGACGCGGCGGAACCCGGTCGGGGGCGCAGCCGGATGACAGCGGTCCGGACTCCCTGCCCGGCCGCGTCACGGTTGTCCCCCGTCGCCGCCTTCACGCCCGGGGAGTTACCCCGACCGGAGGAAGGCGAACCGCACCCGCTGTCACGACGTGATTCCGAACACCGCCGACAGGCCGGTGATCTCGATGATGCGGCGCACGCGCTCGTGCGGGGAGCGCAGCCGCAGCTCGCGGCCCGCGTCGTCGGCCTGCTTGCGCGCGGCCACCAGAACCCGCAGACCCGCCGAGTCCATGAACTCCACGCCGGCCAGGTCCACCTCGACCACGGTCGCCGAAGTGCCGAGAGCCTCGGCGATGGCGCGCTCCAGGTCCGCCGCCGTCGCGAGGTCCACTTCCCCGGACACCGTGATGACGATCGGGTCAGTGCCTTCGGTCTTGGTCTCCACAATCGTCCTTCCTCAGCGGGGATGCCCTGCTGGGCACACCCTAATCACAGACCCGACCAGAGCAGTCGGGACGACTCCGTTTCACCCGCGACGGCGCCGGGTAAGTCGCAGACGAACCCCACCGCAGCAGCGGCGGGCGCCTGAGGGAGGGAATGCCATGGCCGAGATCACCCGCCTGCCGAAGCCAGTCGCCGAGACCTGGTCGTGGCAGATGAACGGCTCCTGCCGCGGTGCCGACGCCATGATGTTCTTCCACCCGGACGCCGAGCGCGGACCGGCCCGCCACGCCCGCGAGGAGCGCGCGAAGGCCATCTGCCGCGCGTGCCCGGTGCTGGAGAAGTGCCGCGAGCACGCGCTCGCCGTGCAGGAGCCGTACGGCATCTGGGGTGCGATGGGCGAGGGTGAGCGGCGGGTGCTCATCGCGCAGCGCAGGCGCACGGTCAAAGCCTCCTGAACACCGGGCGTGCGCATCGCGTCGGGGGCGGTGCGCATCCCTGCAGTGATCAGGTGACACGAAGGAGCACCGCCGGAGCGGCGGTGCTCCTTCGTGTTGTGCAGCGGTTGTCTGTTCATGATCGGTGCTAGCCGGCCATTGTCGAGTCATCGCCAAGGCCGGCCCGTAACTGGCGCAGCGTCTTGGCCAGCAGCCGCGAGACCTGCATCTGCGAGACGCCGACGCGGCGGGCGATGTCGGACTGGCTCATGCCGCGGAAGAAGCGCAGCACGATGATCCGCCGCTCCCGCTCGGGCAGCGCGTCCAGCAGCGGCGCGAGCGCCCTGCGGTTGTCGACCTCGTCGAAGTTCTCGTCCTCGTAGCCGAAGCGGTCGCCCGCGGGCTCGGCGAGGCGCGCGTCCAGCGAGGCGCCCTGCTTGCTGGCGCCCGCGACCAGCGCCTCGTACACCTGCTCCTGGTCCAGGCCGAGGTGGTCGGCCAGCTCGGAGGGCTTGGGCGCGCGGCCCAGGGTCTGGCTCAGCTCCGCACTGGCCGAGGCCACGGTGACGTGCAGCTCCTTGAGCTGGCGCGGCACCCGGACCGCCCACGCGGTGTCCCGGAAGTGGCGGCGCAGCTCACCCATGATCGTCGGCACGGCGAAGGCGTAGAAGTTGCCGCGCTCGGCGTCGAAGCGGTCGACGGCCTTGATCAGCCCGATCGTGGCGACCTGGACGAGGTCTTCGAGGGCCTCGCCGCGGCGGTCGAACTTGCGCGCGAGGTTGCGCGCCAGGTCGAGGTAGTCGGCGACGATCGCCGAGCGCATGCCCGCGCGCCGCGGGTCGTCCTCGGGCAGCCCCGCCAGCTCGGCGAACCGGGGATCTACGGCGTCGCTCACGGCGAGTCCGCGACCGTCGGACGGGCCAGGAACTCGACGGTGATCCGGTGCGTGCCGCCGTCGCTGTCGATGCGCTCGGTCAGGCCGTCGGCCAGCGCGGTGAGGATCTGCCAGGCCAGCGGGTCCGCCGAGGGGGCGTCCCCGGTCGCGGCGTCGACCTCGACGCGCACCAGCAGCGCCTGCGGCCTCGGCTCGAACGCGCAGTGCAGCCTGCTCTGCGGCGCGGCGGCCCGCACCAGCAGCGAGCACGCCTCATCGACGGCCATCCGCAGGTCCTCGATCGCGTCGAGGTCGAAGTCCAAGCGCATGGCGACGTCGGCGGCGAAGGAGCGCACCAGGGGAACCTGGTCGGCATCGGCGCCCACGTGGACGTCGACATCGCGCACCCGCGACGCCCTGGCGACCGATCCGGTCTCGACCTCTGACACTCTGCCTGCCCTCCGTCGTTCACCCGCTGGACGCAAATGTGTGGAGCGGGGTGGGATACGCCGTCCCGACTCGCGGGCGCCATTCTCCACCCCGCCCCACGGCGGTGAAGTCCGCCAGGGCTGTACCCCGGGGCGGTCGAGTTCAAACACACCTCTTGTTGATCAGCGGAAACGGTTTCGGCGCCGGGTGCGCCCCCGCGGCCGACCGGGCGGCGAAGCGGTCGGACCTTAATCGAACAAAGGTGCTAACGTGCAGGTCATGGCCGATTTCCTGGTGATGGTGGACGTGCAGCGCAACATGCTCCGGCCGCCGACGCCGGTGCCGGAGGCCGACGAGGTCGAGTCCGCGCTGACCCGGCTGCTGGCCCGCGCGCGCGGGGCGGGCGCGCAGATCGTGCATGTGCGCAACAACGGCGGCACCGGCGACCCGGACGAGATCGGCACCCCCGGCTGGGAGCTGGTCCACGACGTCGACGGCGGCGAGCACATCCTCGACAAGGACGAGGCCGACGCCTTCGCCAGGACCGGCCTGGCCGACCTGGTGCCGCCGGGGTCGCGGCTGGTCGTCGCGGGGATGCAGAGCGAGTACTGCGTGCGGGCGACGGTGCTGTCCGGCCTGCGGCGCGGACACTCCGTGGTCCTGGCGTCGGGGGCGCACGCCACCTACGACGACGGCGAGGACGCCGCGGCGATCTCGCGCCGGGTGGAGGCCGAGCTGGCTGCGGCGGGCGCGGAGATCACCCCGCACGCGCGGATCTTCTTCTAGGCCCGCTCGGGTTTGGGCTCGGTGACTCCGGCCCGCTCGGGGCGCTGGCCCAGCAGCGAGGCCGGGCGGACGGCGGCGGTGCCGAACTTGCCGCGCGCCTTGTCGGCGGCCTGGTCGGCCTCGCGCCAGCCGTGCTCGGGGGTGTCGATGGCGAGCTGACCACGGCCCGAGGGCCCCAGCTGCTCCATCCGCACCCCGATGAGGCGCACCGCGCCGGGCGGTGCGTGCTCTGTCAGCAGCCGGACGGCGGTGCGGTAGATCTCCTGCGTGACGTCGGTGGCGGTGGGCAGCGTGCGCGAGCGGCTGATGGTGGTGAAGTCGGAGTAGCGCACCTTGATCGACACCGTGCGGCCCGCAAGGTTCTTGGCCCGCAGGGACGCGGCGGTGCGCTCGCTGAGGCGCAGCAGCTCGCGCGCCAGGAGGATGCGGTCGAAGTGGTCGACCTCGAAGGTCTCCTCCGCGCCGATGGACTTCTCCGCCGTCTCGGCGATGACCGAGCGGCTGTCCTGGCCGAGGGCCAGGGCGTAGAGGTGCTCGGCCTGGGCCACGCCGACGGCCTTGCGCAGGCGCGGCAGGGGCGTGGCGGCGACGTCGGCCACCCGCTCCAGGCCGATCGCGGCCAGGCGCTCCGCGGTGGCCTTGCCCACTCCCCAGAGGGCGGAGACCGGCAGCGGGTGCAGGAACGGCTGGATCTGGTCCCGGGGGACCACGAGCATGCCGTCGGGCTTGGCCAGGCCGGAGGCGAGCTTGGCGACGAACTTGGTGGGGCCCACACCCACCGAGCAGGTGATGCCGTGCTCGGCCTCGACGCGCGCGCGGATCCGCGCGCCGATCTCGGCCGGGGTGGCCTTGAGCCTGCGCAGCGCGCCCGCGACGTCGAGGAAGGCCTCATCGAGGCTGAGGGGCTCGACGAGGGGCGTGATGTCGCGGAAGATCGCCAGCACCCCCGCGGAGACGGCCTGGTACAGCTCGAAGGTGGGCGGGAGGAACACCGCGTGCGGGCAGAGGCGGCGCGCGTGCGCGGTGGGCATCGCCGAGCGGACGCCGAAGCCCCTGGCGATGTAGTTGGCCGAGGAGACGACTCCCCTGTTGCCCACCCCGCCCACCACCACCGGCCGGTTGACCAGCTCGGGGCGCTCGCGGATCTCGGCGGAGGCGTAGAAGGCGTCCATGTCCACGTGCAGGATGGGGCAGCCGGTGTCGTCCGGCCGGTCCGCGCCTGTCGCGCGGTACCGGTCGACCAGCCCGCGCGGGAGGTCTCCGCTGCGCCCCATGGGCCCATGGAATCACAGGGGGGCGACAGGCTCAGCGCGGTCCGGGGCCCGCCTGGCACGCCGGGCAGTAGTAGGTGACCCGCTCCTCGGTCCCCACCCGGGTGACCCGCCCGCCGCAGCGCGCGCACGGGTACCGCGCGCGCCCGTAGACCCACTGCGGCCGCCGGGGATCACCCGTGGTGATCCGCTCCGGCCGCATCCGGTTGCGGTACAGCAGGTCCCGGCTGACCTGCACCGCCCGATCGGCGTCGACCTCCGCCACCGGGGTCCACGGCGTCACCCGCAGGACGGCGCACACCTCGGACTTGTAGACGTTGCCCACGCCCGCCATCACCCGCTGGTCCAGCAGCGCCTGCCCCAGCTCCCGGCCGCCGTCGGCGCGCAGCCGGGCGGCGGCCTCGGCGGCCAGCTCCGGACCCCAGGCCGGGTCGAGCAGGTCCGGCCCGAGGTGCCCGACGACGCGGTCCTCCTCGCCGGTCGGCACCAGCGCCAGGTCGTGCAGGTGGAAGCCGATCGCCTGGCGCTCGGCGGTGGCCAGCCACGCCCGGATCTGGTGGGCGGGCCTGCGCCAGCGCTGCCCGGGGACGCCGATCTGCCAGATCCCGTCCATGCGCAGGTGGTTGTGCAGGCTGAGGTCGCGGTCGAACCGCACGAACAGGTGCTTGCCCACCGGCCGCACCCCGACCACGACCCGGCCTGCCAGGTCGACCGTCGACAGGCGCGGGTGGCGCAGCTCGCCGCGCGTCAGCGGGTGCTCGGCCAGCGCCTCGCGGAGCCTGGCCGCGGTGCGGAAGACGGTGTCGCCCTCGGGCATCAGACCTCGACGGCTTCGACGTCGTCGTCGTCCGGCCAGTCGATCCCCTGGTGACGGCCCTTGCGGCCGCTGCGCAGCACGCGCGCCAGCAGCAGGTTGAACGCCAGCGACACCTCCCGCGCGCCCGGGGTGTGCCACTGGTGGATCGGCAGGCACGCGCCCTGCGCCTGCTGCACGGCGAGCCGGTCGGGCAGGGCGACGGGCATCACCAGCGCGCCGAAGGACTCGCGCAGCTCGGCGATGCGGAACTGGTGCTCGTAGGAGTGGTTGCGGACCTTGTTGACGACCACGCCGAGCGCCGTCAGGTTCGGGTTGTGCTCGTCGCGGGTGTCGTTGACGGCCTCGAACGCCCGCTGCGCGCCGGAGACGGCGTACATCGTCGGCTCGGTGACCAGCAGCGCGCCCTGCGCGGCGACCAGCGCGGAACGGGTCAGCCTGCCGAGCGAGGGCGGGCAGTCCATGAGGACGAGCTGGTAGGGCAGCTCGTCCTCGGCGAGCATCGTCTTCAGCTCGGCGAGCGCCCGGCCCAGCTTCTCCAGCCTGCGCGTGCCCGGGTCGGGGTCGTTGAGGGTCTCGACCTCCTCGGACCCGACCAGCACGTCGACCTCCTCGCCCCACGCGCTGGGCGCGATGGCCTCGCGGATCACCGCGGGCCGGGGCGTCTCCAGGACGTCGGCGAGGGTGGACTCGGTCTCGGCCGGGTCCAGGGTGCTGGTGGCGTTGCACTGCGGGTCGAGGTCGACCACCAGCGTCCGCGCGCCGCGGCGCAGCGCCGCCGAGGCCAGCCCGAGCACCACCGTGGTCTTCCCGACACCGCCTTTGAGGCTGAGCACCGCCACCGTCTGCACGCAGCCACCTTAGGGGGCCACCTCGCGGGTCTCTACGCTCACGCCCATGCGCCCCGATCCCGTTCGCCGCGTCCTCGACGCCGAGCTGACCGCCGCCCGGGCCCGCCGCGGCGGCCCGCCCCGGCTGCTGGACGTCGGCGGCGGCAGCGGCGTCCTGGCCGTTCCCCTGGCCGCGGCGGGCGCGGAGGTCACCGTGGTCGAGCCCAGTCCGAACGCCCTGGCCACCCTGCACCGACGCGCCGCCGATGCGGGCGTGGCGGAGCGCATCACCGCCGTCCAGGGCGACAGCGACGCCCTGGACCACCTGGTCACGCCCGGCTTCGACCTGGTGATCGCGCACGGCGTGCTGGAGTTCGTCGACGACCCGAAGCTGACCGTCGCCGCCCTCTCCTCGGCCGTCGCCCCCGGCGGCGCGGTGTCGATCGTGGTGGCGAACCGCTTCGCCGCGGTCATCCAGCGCGCGATCACCGGCAAGCTCACCGACGCACGCAACCTCCTGGAGAACCCCGCCCCCGTGGGCGAGCCCCACCGCTTCGACACCGTCTCCCTGCGCGCCCTCCTGGACGACGCGGGCCTGACGGTTCACCAGGTGCTGGGCCTGGGCACCCTCGCCGACCTGATCCCCGGCTCCGTCCTGGAGTCCACCCCTGGCGCGACCGACACCCTCGCCGCCCTGGAGGCCGTCGCCGCCGTCACCCCGCCGCTGCGCGACATCGCCACCCGCCTGCACGCCGTGGCCCGCCGCTGAGGCGAGCGCGTCAGGGGCACCACAGGATGCCGCAGGGCCTGCGGGTCGTGGTGGTCGTGGTGGGCGGCGGCGGCTGGGTGGTCGTCGTCGTGGGCGGCGGAGCCTGAGTCGTTGTGGTCGTGACCGGGGCTTCGGTGGTGGTGGTCGCGGTGGTGTCGGAGGTTCCGGTCGTCGTCGTGGTGGTGGACGACGTCGTCGTGGTCGAGGTGGCGGTGGTGGTGCTGTCCGCGGGCTCGGCGGCCGACGTGGCGGAGATCAGGACGACGGTGGACGGCGGCGCGGCCGAGGAGGAGGGCGGCGCCTGGACCGGCGCGTCGGGCAGCGCCTCCGGCCGCTCTCCGGTCCCCACCCCCTCGAAGAACAGAGCGGCCACCGCGGCCCCGACGAGAGCCCCCACCGCAACGCGCGCCGCTCCGGTCACCCGGCCTCCCCCGTCACGTTGTGAGTATCTTTCACACACTCTGCGTATTGGGAAAAGACCCTAGCATCACCCGTACGGGTGGCTGCGGAAACTCCGTTGAAGTGGGGGCGAGGCGGGGTTAGCGTGGAGTCACACAAGAGAGGAGGTGGTCCAGAAGTGATTTCTCTTCGGACTCGTGAGGTGGCTGTCCGCTAAGGACCACCCAGGCGAATACCAGGCAGTCACCCGGCCCCCGGGCTCTCAGGCGCAGTCCACCTGAGCCGATCGCGTGAGCGAGCGGAGCAGCCCGGGGGCTGTCCCATGCCTGGACCACCGATCACGTGCGCACCGCCACGAGGGACTGGGTCATGCCGAGCGCCTTCTCGTGCCAGATCGCCGAGTCGGGGAACAGCAGCGCATCTCGGTGGTCGAGACCAGGTCGGTGGTCAGCACGGCGGTGAGGGCGTCGCCCCCGCCCGGCTCCGGGTGGCTCGATCGGGAAGCGGCGGTAAGGGATCTGCGCCCGGTGGCGCTCGGCGACGGCGTGGACGGCCTCGGTGGGCCGAGCGCGCTCGCACAGACGGCGGCCACGGTGGAAGTGGCCAGGCTCGTGCAGGTCGACCAGCGGCTTCAGCGGCCCGACCCGCTATCCGCCCGCACGACCCGCGCCTCTACTCCTCCACCCGCTGACGCTTCCGCCACGCCGCCGCCGCGGCCCGCTCAGCCTCCTTCGCCCCCCGACGCGCCAGCTGCAACCCCCGCCGCGCCTCCAGTTCAGCGGCCTCGGCGGCGTCCAACTGCTCGGTGATCTCGCGCACCCGCTCCTCCGCCTTGGCCACCGCCTTCTCCGCGGCCTCCACCGCCTTGTCCGCCTTGGCCCGCTCCCCCTCGGCGGCCTTCACCGCCGCCTTGGCCTCCGCGATCGCCGCCTTGCGCGTCTCCGCCGCGTCCCGACTCTTCCGCGGAGCGGCGGGAGCCGCCCGCTTCACCGGGGTGACCTCCAGCCCCGGCCACGCGGGCGCCCCCGACAGGTCCCGCACCGACGCGATCCGGCCCGTCCGCAGCCGCGCGCCCGCCGACTCGTCCAGCAGGGCGGTGGTGAACATCTCCTCCAGCTCCCGGGTGATCGACTCGCTCAGCGGCTCCCCCTGCCCCGCCTGTCCGACCAGCTCGCGCAGCACCTCGGTGCGCCGCCGGGTCAGCTCGCGCAGGGCGGGGCCGTCGGCGGACTGGTGGGCCGCGCGCAGGGCGTCGCCGAGGGCGGTGAGATCGGACACGGCCGAGGGGTTCTCGCGGGCGAGGCGGTTGACGAGCCAGGCGGCGGTGGTGGGCTTCGCCAGTTTGTCGATCATGGCGGCTGCCTGGGCGTCGCCCGCGGCGCGGGCGGCCTTGGCCATGGCCTTGCGGGCGGCGGTGAACTCCTCGCGCGGCAGGCTGTACAGCTCGTCGGGGTCGTGGGTCACCCGACCATCATCGCGGGCGGGTGACACGATGGCCGCGTGGTGTACCAGCGGCTGGTCCGGCGTGTCCTGTTCTCCCTCGGCGACGGCGACGCCGAGGTCGCGCACGAGCGCACGGTCAGGGCCCTCGGCGCGCTCGGGCCCGCGCTCAAGCCCCTGCGGCGCCTGCTCGGCCCGCACACCGAGACCACCGCGTTCGGGCTCCGCTTCCCCGGCCAGGTCGGCCTCGCCGCGGGCATGGACAAGGACGGCCGCGCCCTGCGCGCCTGGCCCGGCCTCGGCTTCGGCTTCATCGAGGTCGGCACCGTCACCCGGCACGCGCAGCCGGGCAACCCCAAGCCGCGGCTGTTCCGCCTGCCCGATGACCACGCCGTCATCAACCGCATGGGCTTCAACAACTCCGGCGCCGACGCACTGGCCGGCCGCTTGGCCGCGACCGGCCCCATCGGGGTGCCCATCGGGGTCAGCATCGGCAAGTCCAAGGTCACCCCGGTCCAGGACGCCGTCGAGGACTACCTGCACTCGCTCAAGGCCCTCAAGCGCCACGCCGACTACTTCGCCGTCAACGTCAGCTCCCCCAACACCCCCGGCCTGCGCGGGTTGCAGGACCGCGCCGCGCTCGACGAGCTGGTCGGCGCGCTGGCCGCCGAGGCCGACGGCACGCCGCTGCTGGTCAAGATCGCCCCCGACCTGACCGACGACGCCATCGGCGAGGTCCTGCAGGTCTGCGCCGACCACGACATCGACGGCCTCATCGCCACCAACACCACCCTCTCCCGCGAGGGACTGGCCGACACCGCCGTCGCCACCCAGGCGGGCGGGCTCAGCGGCAGCCCGCTCACCGCGCGCGCGCGCGAGGTCGTGGCGTTCGTGGCCAAGGAGAGCGACCTGCCGGTGATCGGTGTCGGCGGGATCATGGCCCCCGAGGACGCCACCCGCATGCTCGACGCGGGCGCGCGGCTGGTGCAGCTCTACACCGGGTTCATCTACTCCGGCCCGGCGCTGGTGCGCGGGGTCAACCGCGCGATCGCCAGGCGCTGAGCGTGCGCAGCAGCGGGTAGAGCACGACGACGGCCAGCGAGCCCCAGGCGATGCCCTCCAACCGCAGCGCGCCGAACTCCAGGGTCAGGTTGCCCACGCCCGCGACCACCGCGGCGGCGACGACCATCAGCACCACCGGGTCGGCGAAGTCGACCCGGTTGGCCTGCCAGATCCGGACGCCGAGCAGGCCGATCATGCCGTAGAGCAGGATGGTCGCCCCGCCGAGCACGCCGTCGGGGACGGTGTTGATCAGCGCGCCGAACTTCGGCACCAGCGACAGCACCAGTGCCACGACGGCGGCGACGGCGTAGGCGGCGGTGGAGTACACGCGCGTGGCGGCCATGACGCCGATGTTCTCGGCGTAGGTCGTGGTGCCCGAGCCACCGCCCGCGCCCGCCAGGGTGGTGGCCAGGCCGTCGGCGATCAGCGAGTCGCCCACGCTGCCGTCGAGGTCGCGGCCGGTGACCGCGCCGACGGCCTTCACGTGGCCGACGTTCTCGGCCACCAGCACGATCACGACCGGGATGACCAGCAGCATCTCCGATGGCCGCAGCACCGGCGCGGCGAACTCGGGCAGCCCGAACCACGCCGCCTGCGCGACCGCGTCCAGCCTGCCCTCGTCCAGGCCGCCGGTCAGCGCCGCGGCCACCCAGCCGACGAGCACGCCGACGAGGATCGACATCCGCGACAGCAGCCCGCGCGAGAGCACCGCGCACAGCAGGACCACCATCAGCGTCAGCACCGCGATCAGCGGCTGCTTGGCGAAGGAGCCGGTCGCCACCGGCGCGAGGTTCAGGCCGATGAGCAGCACGACCGCGCCGGTCACCACCGGCGGCATGACCGAGTCGAGCAGCCGCACCCCGAGCGCCTTCACCGCGATCCCGACGCCGACGAGCAGCAGCCCCGCCGCCAGGACGATCCCGAGCTGCACGGCGATCCCGTCGCCCCTGGTCGCCAGCAGCGGCGCGATGAACGCGAACGACGAGCCGAGGTAGCTGGGCACCCGGTTGCGGGTGATCAGCAGGAAGAGCAGTGTGCCCAGGCCGGAGAACAGCAGGGTCGTGGTGATCGGGAAGCCGGTGAGCGCCGGGACCAGCACCGTCGCGCTGAACATCGCCGCCACGTGCTGCAGGCCCAGACCCATGGTCAGCGGCCAGCTCAGCCGCTCGTCGGGGGCGACGACCTCGCCGTCTCGCACACGCCGCCCGTCTCCGTGCACGGACCACAAAGCCACCGTCGACCCTCCGCCACGTCCCCGGCCACACCCGGTGTCCCCGACTGGTTCCGGGCATGGTGCCACAGCTAGTAGTCGCCAAGTCGATACGACACCGTGATGTTTACCCAGATGCCGCAGTCATTGCGGCCATTCCGACTACGGCGGGCTACCGGACCGCCCAGGACAGCGCGAGCGCATAGGGGTCTACGACATCCGTGCGGCCCTCGCCGATCCAGTCGACGGCCGCGGCCAGCAGCCGGGTCGCCCACCGCCGGTCCAGGCGGGCCGAGTCGACCGCGTCCCAGAAGCGGGCCTCGTGCGCGGGCATGTCCGCGGCGCGCCCGTCCACGGCGCGGGCCAGCTCGATCTCCGAGATGGGCATTCGGTGCCGTCCTCTCCGGTGGGGTCCGCAGAGAGGACGGTCGGAGGCCGCTGTCATGACGTGTGCGGCGACAGTTCCCGCAGGGCCACGGCCAGGGCGGCGAGGTGGTCGGTGGCGTCGTCCAGGTCGTGGCGCGGCCCGGCGGCGGTGGAGGCGGCCAGCACGCGACCCGCGGCGGCGACCAGGGCGCAGTAGCCCTCGACGCCCTCGTCCAGCTGCGAGCGCAGCCCGCGCACGCCCGCGGTCAGCGCGGACCGGTCCGGGCCCGAGGCGTGGTCGCGGGCCCGTTCGACGGCCTGGAGCTGGGCGGACACCCCGCGCAGCGCGCCCGCGGCCTCGGCCCCGGTGCGGCGCGAGTGCTCCACCGACTCCGGCGGCACCAGCGCGCCGCGGCCCAGCTGCACCAGCAGCTCGCGGAGGGTGTCCTCGGCGTCGGCGAGGCGGCGCATCGGCTCGCGGGCCGCGGAGTCGTGCGACGGCAGCGCCGTGGGCGCCTGGACCGCCTCGGGCAGCGGCTCGCGGTGCAGCCGCCAGGTCTTGACCCCGGAGAACACCGCGGCCACGCCGGAGAGGGCCGCGGTGCCGATGAGCACGGGCACCGACGCGCCGGGGTTGGCCACGGCGGCGTCCACGACGACGGCGCCGGTGCCGGTCGTCAGGCCGACGCCGGTCCAGGTCGTCGTGGCCCGCTTGGAGCGCTTGCGCCTGCGCAGCGCCTTCGCCCTCGGATCGCGCCACTGGGCGATGCGCCCGCGCAGCTGCGTGACCGCCTCGGCGCGCAGGTGCTTGGCGGCCAGGTCGGCCACCCGCGCCAGCTCGTTGCGCCGGAAGCTCATGCCCGGCCCCCTCTCGACACGGCGGGCAGGGCAGGGCGGTCGGTGAGGACGGCCATCAGCGTCGGCTCGTCGTGCCGGTGGCTCATGGCCGACCTCCCCTCCCGGGTACGGCTAGTTGTTGGCCTGCGGGTTGCTCTGGCGCTCCTGGGCCACCCGCTGGGCGATCTCGGCCTCGATGTTCGCGCCCGGCTTGGCCTGCTGGCCGCTGGTGACCTGGCCCGCGACCTGGCCGCCGCCCATCGAGGCGCGGATCTGGTCGAGGCGGGACTGGCCCGCCATCTCGGTGGTGCTGGCCTGCACCTCCATCATGCGGCCCTGCACGGAGTTCTGGGCCAGCTCGGCCGAGCCGAGCGCGGTGGCGTAGCGGCGCTCGATCTTCTCCCGGACCTCCTCCAGCGAGGGGGTGTTGCCGGGGGCGGCCAGCTCGCTCATCTGGTTCAGCGAGCGGGAGACCTGCTCCTGCATCTTGGCCTGCTCCAGCTGGCTGAGCAGCTTCGTGCGCTCGGCGAGCTTGTTCTGCAGGACCATGGCGTTGCGCTCAACGGCCTGCTTGGCCTGGGCGGCGGCCTGCAGGGCCTGGTCGTGCAGGGTCTTGAGGTCCTCGATGCCCTGCTCGGCGGTGACCAGCTGCGTCGCGAACGACTGCGCGGCCTGCTCGAACTGGGTGGCCTTGGCCTCGTCGCCCTTGGCGCGGGCCTCGTCGGCGAGCACGAGCGCCTGGCGGGCGCTGGCCTGCAGCTTCTCCACCTCGCCGAGCTGGCGGTTGAGCTTCATCTCCAGCTGACGCTGGTTGCCGATCACGGCGGCGGCCTGCTGCGACAGCGCCTGGTGCTGGCGCTGCGCGTCCTCGATGGCCTGCTGGATCTGCACCTTCGGGTCCGCGTGCTCGTCGATCTTCGACGAGAACGAGGCCATCAGGTACTTCCAGAACTTCACGAACGGGTTGGCCATCTCCTCCGCCTGCCTTCTCACGACTGTCGGTTCCACTCGGATAAGTCGCCGCCTGACCTTCCGATGAAACGGCAACGTCCCAGCACCCTGGTTGGGTTCCATCGTGTCAGGTGGGTGTGGGCCGTTCCACCGGACCCGGACAATTTCCGGGATCAACTCCCAGGTGACCCCGACCTCACCCGGACCCGCGTCCGGGTCTTCCCTGATCGTTCACCCAGGGTAACCGAGGATTCGCCCGAACGCGCGACTCCACCGAACCGTGTTCCGGTCCGGTGGAGTCGAAGAGAGAATTCTCGAAGTGCCGGTTCAGGCCGCGGCGAAGGCCCTCGTCTCCCCCAGCCGGGGATCGCCGAGGGAGTCCAGCGAGCGCAGGGCGGGCTGGAGCCGGAGGTCGGCGAGGCTGTCGCCGACGACGGCGGGCACCAGGCAGCCACCGTCGACCCCGCGCGCCTCGGCGTGCTCGGCGTCGCGGTGCGCCTCGGCGACCACGACGGGCTCGGGCACGCCGTGCTCGACGGACGTGAGGGCGCCCATGTCGGAGGCGACGTTGGACAGGAGCTCGGCCAGCGGCAGCTCCAAGGCGTCGCAGATGGCCGCCAGCAGCTCGCTGGAGGCCTCCTTGCGGCCGCGTTCGACCTCGGAGAGGTAGCCGAGGCTGACCCGGGCGGATCGCGACACCTCCCGGAGCGTGCGGCGCTGGTTGGTGCGGGTGTGGCGGAGCCGGTCACCGATGGCCTCGCGCAGCAGCACGGTCATCGCACACCTCCCTTCCTCCGACGGATAGGACAACGTTACCCAGAGGCACTGACATGTCGCACTGCCTTCTCACCGCGTACGCCAAGAGCGAACACCAGGTTCGACCTGGATGTTCCCCCGTTTCCGCGCACGCAGGGTAGCCAGAATCTCACTCGATGATCGTAGCGAGATCATCTTCGAGCAACCCGACGGCCATCTCCACGGCGGCCGCGCGGACCTCGGCGCGGGTACCCGTCGCGCGCAGTAGCGACACCTGGCGCCCGCGGGGTGAGGCGAGCGCCACGTAGACCGTCCCGGCCTCGACGCCGTCCTGCGGCCCCGGCCCGGCCACCCCGGTCAGCCCGACGCCGATCGATGCCCCGCAGCGCGACCGCGCGCCCTCGGCAAGAGCTTCGGCGACATCCGGGTCGACCGGTCCGCGCTCGGCGAGCAGCGCCGCGGGCACGCCCGCCAGGGTCGCCTTCAGGTCGGTCCCGTAGACCACGAACCCGCCGCGCACGACCGCGCTGGAACCCGGCACCTCGGTCAGCGCCGCCAGCAGCAGGCCCGCGGTCAGCGACTCCGCCGCCGCGACCGTCTCCCCGCGCCCGGCCAGGCCGCGGACCAGCGCGGCGACCCGCCCGCTCACGCCACCGCGCGCTTGCCCCGGGCGCGCAGCCGCACCGCGCGCACCGCGTAGTCGACCCCGGTGACGACCGTCAGCGCGATCGCGGCGCCCATGACGATCCAGGCCGCGACGTGCAGCAGGCCGGGCAGCGGGATGAGGAAACCGCCGATCGCCACGACCTGCAGCAGCGTCTTGAGCTTGCCGCCGCGGCTGGCCGGGATGACGCCGTGGCGGATCACCCAGAAGCGCAGCAGCGTCACCCCCACCTCGCGCACCGCGATGACGATGGTGACCCACCAGGGCAGCTCGCCGAGCACGCTCAGCCCGATCAGCGCCGAGCCCGTCAGCGCCTTGTCGGCGATCGGGTCGGCGATCTTGCCGAAGTCGGTGATCAGGCCGTGGCGGCGGGCGAGCCTGCCGTCGATGTGGTCGGTGATCGAGGCGACGGCGAAGATCAGCGCGCTGGTCCAGCGCCAGAAGTCGGTGCCCGCGAAGAGGGCGAGCAGGAAGAAGGGCACCATCGCGAGCCTGCTGACGGTGAGCAGGTTGGCGATGTTGAGCACCGGCACCTGGGTCGGCACCGGCGGCGGGACCGGCACGTCGTCGGGCACCGAGGTCGGACCCGGCAGCGGGACCGCCGCCTGGTCCTCGCCCTCCGCGGGCACCGTGCTCACGTCCTCGGCACCAGCGCGCGGACGCGCACGATCAGGTCGACACCCTCGCTGTCCACGACCTCGCCCGCGACCATCTCGCCGACGGCGAGGTCGGCCACCGCGATCTCCCCGTCGACCAGCACGCACTCGCCGTCGACCTCGGGCGCCTGGTGCGCGGCGCGGCCCGCGCAGTCGTCCTCGTCGGACTCGGCGCGCTCGACCAGCACGACCACCTGGTCGCCGATACGGTCCTCGGCGCGCTGGGCCGTCAGCTCCTCGGCCAGCTCGCTGATCCGGGCGACGCGGGCGGCGACGACGTCGGCGGGCAGCTTGCCCTCCAGCCCCTCGGCCTCGGTGCCGTCCTCGTCGGAGTAGCCGAACACGCCGACGGCGTCCAGGCGGGCCTCGGTGAGGAAGCGGGCCAGCTCGTCGACGTCGGCGTCGGTCTCGCCGGGGAAGCCGACGATGACGTTGCTGCGGATGCCCGCGTCGGGGGCCTGCTCGCGGATGCGCTCGACCAGGCCGAGGAACGACTCGGTGCTGCCGAAGCGGCGCATGCGGCGCAGCACCGGCTCGCTGGAGTGCTGGAAGGACATGTCGAAGTAGGCGGCGACCCCGGGCGTGGTGGCGATCGCGGTGACCAGCGACGGCTTGGTCTCGGCGGGCTGCAGGTAGCTCACCCGCACCCGGTCGATGCCCGGGACCGCGCCCAGGCGGGCCAGCAGCGGCTCCAGCGCGCCGGAGGGGCCGAGGTCCTTGCCGTAGGAGGTCGAGTTCTCGCTGACCAGCACCAGCTCGCGCACCCCCTGCTCGGCCAGCCACTCGGCCTCGGCCACGACCTCGTCGGGCCTGCGGGAGACGAACGAGCCGCGGAAGCTCGGGATCGCGCAGAACGAGCAGCGCCGGTCGCAGCCGGAGGCGATCTTCAGCGAGGCCACCGGCGCGTCGTCCAGCCGCCTGCGCTGCACGCGCGGACCCCAGGCGTGACCGGGGACGGCGACGTCGGAGTCCTGGCGCTGGACCGGGGAGATGGGCAGCAGCGTGCGCCGGTCGACCGGCTTGTGCGAGGGCACGGCGTGACCGGCGACGACGTCACCGAGCCGCTCGGCGAGGTCGGGGTAGGCGTCGAAGCCCAGCACCGCGCTGGCCTCGGGCAGCGACTCGGCCAGCTCGGCCCCGTAGCGCTCGGCCATGCACCCGACGGCGACCACCTTCGCCCCGGTGTCGGCGGCGGCGAGCAGCGTGTCGATCGAATCCTTCTTCGCCTGCTCCACGAACCCGCAGGTGTTGACGACGATGACCTCGGCGCCCTCGTCGGTCAGCTCCCAGCCGCCGTCGGCCAGGCGCCCGGCCAGCTCCTCGGAATCGACCTCGTTGCGAGCACAACCG
Source organism: Actinokineospora guangxiensis (assembly GCF_042657845.1). Classification (NCBI taxonomy): domain Bacteria; kingdom Bacillati; phylum Actinomycetota; class Actinomycetes; order Pseudonocardiales; family Pseudonocardiaceae; genus Actinokineospora; species Actinokineospora guangxiensis. The sequence goes on from NZ_JBHSKF010000010.1 coordinate 140,929, forward strand.
AGGGTGAGCAGGGCGACACGACGCGACGCGGCTGGGGTGGACACGGCTTAGAGGGTAGCCGCGCACCTGCGGCGGGGCGGCAGGATGGCCCCCATGGTGGACGTGGAGCAAGTCCGGCGAGCGGCGCTGGGGCTGCCGGGGACGACTGAGCGGCCGTCCTACGGGACGCCGGGGTTCCGGGTGAAGGACAGGCTATTCGCGCGCGTCCTGGACGATGCGGCGTCCCTGGCGCTGTACTGCGCCGACGAGTCGGAGAAGCAGGCGCTGATCGCCCACGACCCTCGGGTGTTCTTCACCACCCCGCACTACGACGGGTACGCGATGGTGCTGGCCCGGCTGGCGGAGCTGGACGAGGCCGCGCTGCTGGACGTGCTGACGGAGTCCTGGCGCCTGCGCGCCCCCGCCACGCTGGTGGCGGACTTCGACGCGGGGTGACGGGTCGCCGAGCGATTCGGGCGCGGCGGAGCGTGCGCGGTTGGCCAGGGGGTTCAGGCGACGCGCTCGAAGACGGCGGCCAGGCCCTGGCCGCCGCCGATGCACATGGTCTCCAGGCCGTAGCGGGCCTCGCGGCGGTCCAGTTCCCGCAGCAGGGTGGCCAGGACGCGCCCGCCGGTGGCGCCCAGAGGGTGGCCGAGGGAGATGCCGGAGCCGTTGACGTTGACGCGGTCCCAGTCGGAGTCCGCCAGGTCCCACTCGCGGGCGACGGCGAGGACCTGGGCGGCGAAGGCCTCGTTCAGCTCGATGAGGTCCATGTCGGCCAGGGTGAGGCCGGCGCGCGCCAAGGCGCGAGCGGTGGCCGGGACCGGGCCCAGCCCCATGGTGGACGGGGCGGTGCCCGCCACCGACCAGGAGACGAGGCGGGCCAGGGGGCGCAGGCCCAGGGACTCGGCGCGCTCGGGGGTGGTGACGAGGCAGGCGGCGGCGCCGTCGTTCTGGCCGCTGGCGTTGCCCGCGGTGACCGTCGCCTCCGGGTCGGCCTTGCCCATGATCGGGCGCAGGGCGGACAGGGCGGCCAGGTCGGCGTCGGGGCGGGGGTGCTCGTCTCGGTCCACGACGGTCGTGGCGCGCCGGGAGCGGACCGTCACCGGGACGATCTCGTCGGTGAAGCGGCCCGCCTCGATGGCGGCCACGGCGCGCTGGTGCGAGCGCAGGGACAGCTCGTCCTGCTCGGTGCGGCTGATGGCGTGGGAGCGGCGCAGGTTCTCGGCGGTCTCGACCATGCCGCCGGGCACCGGGTGGTTGACCCCGCCCGCGGTGACGCGGGCGCGGGCCAGGCGGTCGTGGAGTTCGACGCCGGTGCCCTTGACGCCCCAGCGCATGGCCGTGGAGTAGAACTCGACCTGGCTCATGTTCTCCGCGCCGCCCGCGACGACCACGTCGTTGACGCCGGTCTGCACGCGCATGGCCGCGTCCAGAACCGCCTGCAGGCCCGAGCCGCAGCGGCGGTCGACCTGCAGGCCGGGGACGGTGACCGGCAGGCCGGCGTCCAGGGCGGCGACGCGGCCGATGGCGGGGGCCTCGCCGTTGGGGTGGCACTGGCCGAAGACCACGTCCTCCACCAGCGCGGGGTCGATGCCGGTGCGCTCCAGCAGGGCGCGCAGCACGGTGGCCGCCAGGTCCGTGACCGGCACGTCCGCGAAGACGCCGCCGAAGCGGCCCACGGGGGTGCGGACGGGTTCGCAGATGACCGCTTCGCGCATGCGTCGTCACTCCAGTCGTCGTCGACGGGCCGATTAAACCGGTCGGGCGCGGCGCGGGGTATCGGCGATGACCGAACTCTCACTCAGGGCTAGAGTCCCGGACTCGTGGAACCGCTGGTACGCCGTGCTCGCACGGCCGACGTCCGGCCGATGAAGGCCATCGTGGATCACTACGTCGGCAAAGTCCTGCTCGCCAAGGCCCTGGTCACCCTGTACGAGGACGTGCAGGAGTTCTGGGTCGTGGAGATCGATGGGCGCATCGTCGGCTGCGGGGCGCTGCACGTGCTCTGGGAGGACATCGCCGAGATCCGCACGATCGCCGTCGCGCCGGAGGCGCTGGGCTCGGGGGTCGGGCACCTGCTGGTCGAGAAGCTGGTCGAGGTGGCACGCGAGCTGGGCCTGGCCAAGATCTTCGTGCTGACCTTCGAGACCGGCTTCTTCGGCAGGCACGGCTTCACCGAGATCGACGGCACCCCGGTGACCCCGGAGGTCTACGAGGAGATGCGCCGCTCGATGGACGAGGGCGTCGCCGAGTTCCTCGACCTGCCCTACGTCAAGCCCAACACGTTGGGAAATACCCGGATGCTGCTCGAACTTTAGTCGCCAGTGGACACGGGTTCACCCGGAATTGCTCCGCGCTGGCCCAAACGGTGGTGTCGCGGCCGTGGCAGATAGTGCGTAATTGTCACACCGGATGTGACCTGCCACTCCGGTCCGGATCACCCACAGGAGGAGCCGTGGCCACGTCAACCCTGCGCCGCGCCGCCCAAGGAGCGCTCGCCACCATCACCGCCGCGACGGCGATCGTCCTCGGGGCGGGCACCGCGTCGGCGGACCTGAGCCCGAGCCAGCTGCGCTCGACCACCGACAACTACCTGTTCTCCCAGTCGCTGGGCCAGTTCGGCTCGACGCGCGCCGCCCGCCCGTACGCCAGCCAGCTGGACTGGTCCTCGGACGCGTGCTCGAACTCCCCGGACAACCCGTTCGGCTTCAACTTCACCCCGGCCTGCCACCGCCACGACTTCGGCTACCGCAACTACAAGCGCCAGGGCCGCTTCACCGAGTCGAACCGCCTGTCCATCGACAACCGGTTCAAGTCCGACCTGTACACCGTCTGCGGGACCCACTGGGGCTGCCGCCGCACCGCGGACGTCTACTACGCCGCCGTGCGCCAGTTCGGCAACAGCTGACCCAGCACGGCGCGAGGGCCGCGGGGCGATCCCCCGCGGCCCTCGCGCCGTCGCTCAGTCCTCGTCCGCGGCGGGACCACCGCGGATGGTCCACAGCACGTTCTCCAGCTCGTCGGGCTTGATCAGCACGTCGCGGGCCTTCGAGCCCTCCGACGGGCCGACCACGCCGCGGGTCTCCAGCAGGTCCATCAGCCTGCCCGCCTTCGCGAACCCGACGCGCAGCTTGCGCTGCAGCATCGACGTCGAGCCGAACTGCGAGGTGACGATCAGCTCGGTGGCCTGCAGCAGCAGGTCGAGGTCGTCGCCGATGTCCGGGTCGATGTCCTTGGCCTCGCCCTGCTTGGCCGCGGTGACGCCCTCGGTGTACTCCGGCTGCGCCTGTTCCTTGGTGGCGGCGACGATCTCGGCGATCTCCTCGTCGCTGACGTAGGCGCCCTGCACGCGCAGCGGCTTGGAGGCGCCCATCGGCAGGAAGAGGCCGTCGCCCATGCCGATCAGCTTCTCCGCGCCCGGCTGGTCGAGGATGACCCGCGAGTCGGTCAGCGACGAGGTGGCGAAGGCCAGCCGCGAGGGCACGTTGGTCTTGATCAGGCCGGTGACGACGTCCACCGACGGCCGCTGGGTGGCCAGCACGAGGTGGATGCCCGCGGCGCGCGCCTTCTGCGTGATGCGCACGATGGCGTCCTCGACGTCGCGCGGGGCGGTCATCATCAGGTCGGCCAGCTCGTCCACGATCGCCAGGATGTAGGGGTAGGGACGGTACTCGCGCTCGCTGCCGGGCGGGGCGGCGATCTCCCCGGTGCGCACCTTGCGGTTGAAGTCGTCGATGTGGCGGACCCGGTTGGCCTGCATGTCCTGGTAGCGCTGCTCCATCTCCTCCACCAGCCAGGTCAGCGCGGCGGCGGCCTTCTTCGGCTGGGTGATGATGGGCGTGATCAGGTGCGGGATGCCCTCGTACGGGGTCAGCTCGACCATCTTCGGGTCGATCAGGATCATCCTGACCTCGTCCGGGGTGGCCCTGGCCAGCAGCGACACCAGCATCGAGTTGACGAAGCTGGACTTGCCCGAACCCGTCGAGCCCGCGCACAGCAGGTGCGGCATCTTCGCCAGGTTCGCGGTGATCATGTGGCCTTCGATGTCCTTGCCGAGGCCGACCACCATGGGGTGGCTGTCGTTGACCGCGGTGCCCGAGCGCAGCACGTCGCCGAGGCGGACCATCTCGCGGTCGCTGTTGGGCACCTCGATGCCGACCGCGGACTTGCCCGGGATCGGGGCGAGCAGGCGGACGTTGTCGGTGGCCACGGCGTAGGCGATGTTCTTGGTCAGCGCGGTGATCTTCTCGACCTTGACGCCGGGGCCCAGCTCGACCTCGTAGCGGGTGACCGTCGGGCCGCGGGTGAAGCCGGTGACCTGCGCGTCGATGGAGAACTGGTCCAGCACGCCGGTGATGGCCTCGATCATGGCGTCGTTGGCGCGGCTGCGGGACTTGGGGACGTCGCCGGTCTTGAGCAGCGCCGGGTCGGGCAGCTGGTAGTCGCCGTCCACGACCCGGGTGACGGCCATCTCGACCGGCTTCTCCTTGGCCTGCGGCGTTTCCTTGACCTCCGCGCGCGGGCGCTTGGGCGGGGCGGGCTCGGCGAGCGGCAGCTCGGGCTGCGGGGTCTCCTCGGCGGCGGGCTCCTTGCGCGGCCTGCGCTTGCGCGCGGGCGGCTGCTCGGGTTCGGGCTCCGGCTCGAGTTCCTCGTCGAGCTGTTCGAGGCCGAGTTCGCGCAGCCGGTTCGGGATCTCGCGGATGCGGGTGCCGGTGAAGACCAGCACGCCGAAGCCCAGCAGCAGGGCCAGCACCGGCAGCGCCACCCAGGCGCTGAAGGCCTTCGTCAGCAGGCCGCCGGAGAGGTAGCCGATCGCACCGCCCGCGTACATGCGGCCGTCGTTGTCGGCGGGCAGATCGCTGAACACGTGCAGGACGCCGAGTAAAGCCAGCAGCATCACCAGACCGCCGACGACGAAGCGCGGGCGCTTCTCCGGCGCCGGGTCCGAGCGCATCAGGCCGACGCCGATGACGAGCAGCACCATCGGCAGCGCCGTCGTCAGCGCGCCGACGACCGTGCGCACCCCGATCTCCAGCCAGTTGCCGACCGGCCCTGCGGCCCGCCACCAGACGGCCGCGCCGAGCACGACGCCGACGGCGATCAGGGCGAACCCGACGCCGTCGCGGCGGTGCGCGGGGTCCAGTTCCTTGGTGCGCCCGACCGTCCTGGCGACCGAGCCGACGCCCTTGGCCACCAGCCCCCAGGTGGCCGAGAACGCGCCGCGCCGCTTCGGCGGGGCCTTGGCCGGGGCCTTGCGCGCCGCGGGCCTGGCCGCGGGCTTGCGCGCGGGCGCCTTCTTCGGGCGCGCGCCGCCCCGGTTGGATGTCGTCTTCCCGGCCATGCCGAACACGGTAGCCCGACCGCCCCTCCCGCCCCACGGGTAACTCCCGCCCCGCAACCCGGGACGGATGGACACGGCGGGGCGTGCGATGCTCCCGCCATGGTTGCGCTTCACGGGGGCGATGACGAGTCGACACGCCGGTCGGCCGACACGCCGGTGATCTGGAAGGCGATGACCGGGCTCGACCGGGCGGTGGTCCGCTCGCTCGGGCGGCTGGAGATCACCGGCGAGTTCCCCGCGCACCTGCGCGGCAAGCCGGTGCTGGTCGCGGCCAACCACATCGGGATGTTCGACCCGTTCGTGCTGATCTCGGCGATGTCGAAGATCGGGCTGCCGCCCCGCTTCATGCTCACCGCGGGCCTGCTGGACGCGCCGGTGCTCGGCTGGGCGCTGCGCGAGAGCGGCCACCTGCGCGTCGACCGGGGCAAGGCGAACGTGGCCGAGGCGTTCGGGCGGGCCGTCGAGGCGCTGCGCACGGCCAGGGCTCCGCTGCTGGTCTACCCGGAGGGGCGGGTCAGCCGGGAGCCGGGGCTGTGGCCCGAGCGCGGCAAGACCGGGGTGGCCAGGATGGCGCTCGCGGGGAACGTGCCGGTGGTGACGATCAGCCAGTGGGGCGCGCACGAGGCGGTCTACTGGGGCACCGAGACGGTGGCGGGCTGGCAGGACGTCAAGCCGCTGCTGTTCTCGTCGCTGCGCTCGATCGCCTCCCCCCGCACCTTCAAGGTGCACTTCGGCGCCGAGGTCGACCTCTCCGGCCTGAACGCCACGACCCCGGGCGACGCGCGGCGCGCCCACGCCCGCATCATGCGCCAGATCACCGCCGACCTGGTGCCCCTGCGCGCCGGGGAACCCGACGTCCCGCGCTTCTACGACCCGACCCGGCCGACCGACACCAGGAGCCCCTGGCGGCCCGACCCGGCTTGACCGCTTCAGAGCGGAGTGGTGGCATGGCCGCCATGACCGATGCCTGGTGGAAGTCCGCCGTCGTCTACCAGATCTACCCGCGCAGCTTCTCCGACTCCGACGCCGACGGGATCGGCGACCTGCGCGGGATCGAGGAGCGCCTGGACTACCTGTCCGCGCTCGGGGTCGACGTGCTGTGGCTGTCGCCGGTCTACCCCTCTCCGCAGGACGACGCGGGGTACGACATCAGCGACTACCAGGACATCGACTCCACGTTCGGCACGCTGGAGGACTTCGACCGGCTGCTCGCCGGTGTGCACGCCCGCGGCATGAAGCTGATCATGGACCTGGTCGTCAACCACACCTCCGACGAGCACCCGTGGTTCCGCGAGCACCGCGACTGGTACTGGTGGCGGCCCGCGCGCGAGGGGATGGAGCCGGGGACGCCGGGCGCGGAGCCGACGAACTGGCGCTCGTTCTTCTCCGGCCCCACCTGGGAGTTCGACCCGGAGTCCGGCGAGTACTACCTGCACCTGTTCTCGCGCAAGCAGCCCGACCTGAACTGGGAGAACCCCGAGGTCCGCCACGCCATCCACACGATGATGAACTGGTGGCTGGACCGCGGCGTCGACGGGTTCCGGATGGACGTCATCAACATGATCTCCAAGGACACCGCGCTGCCCGACGGGCCCGGCGGCGACGGGTCGGCGCACTACCTGTGCGGACCGCGCATCCACGAGTTCCTGCAGGAGATGCACCGCGAGGTGTTCGCCGGGCGCGACCGCAAGCTGCTGACCGTCGGGGAGATGCCGGGGGTGACCGTCGAGCAGGCGCTGCGGTTCACCGACCCCGCGCGCGCCGAGGTCGACATGGTGTTCCAGTTCGAGCACGTCGGCCTCGACCACGGACCGTCCAAGTGGGACGTCCAGGAGCTGGACCTGTTGGCGCTCAAGGCGTGCATGAACCGCTGGCAGGCGGGTCTGGCCGATGTCGGGTGGAACAGCCTGTACTGGAACAACCACGACCAGCCGCGCGTGGTCTCCCGCTTCGGCGACGGCGGCCCGCGCTCGGCGAAGACGCTCGGCACCGTGCTGCACCTGCACCGCGGCACGCCGTACGTCTACCAGGGCGAGGAACTCGGCATGACCAACGCGCCGTTCGCCTCGATCGGCGACTTTCGCGACATCGAGACCCTCAACCACCACGCCGAGGCAGGCGACGGGGCGCTGCCCGCCCTGCGCGCCCGCGGCCGGGACAACGCCCGCACCCCCATGCAGTGGGACGCCTCCCCGCACGCGGGCTTCACCACCGGCACCCCGTGGATCGCGGTCAACCCCAACTACGAGCACATCAACGCCGCCGCGGCCGTCGCCGACCCGGATTCGGTGTTCCACCACTACCGCAGGCTGATCGAGCTGCGGCACACCGAGCCGTGCGTCGTGCACGGCGACTTCACCCTGCTCATGCCGGATGACCCGGCTGTCTACGCGTTCACGCGCGCGTACGAGGGCACGGAGCTGCTGGTGGTGGCGAACTGGAGCGCCGAGCCCGCCGCGCTGGAGGTCGACCCGGCCTGGCTGGGCGAGGAGGTCGTCATCGAGACCGGCGGCGGGTCGGGCGCGGCGACCCTCGGCCCGTGGGAGTCGCGCGTCTACCGGCGCTCGGCGCGCTGACGAGCCGAGGGCTCCGGATCACTGGGGCTCAGGGCCACTGGGGCTCAGGGCCACTGGGGCTCAGGGTCACTGGGGCTCAGGGTCACTGGGGCTCAGGGTCACTGGGGCTCAGGGTCACTGGGGCGCGGGCTCGGCGGTGAGGGCTTGGGCCACGGCGGCGCGGATCTCGGCGAGGTCGGCCTCGGAGAGGTCCTCGGCGCCGGGGACGTCGGCGATGGCGGCGGACACGGCGTCATCGATCTCCCGGGCGGAGAAGCCCGCGGCGGCCTCCTGCGCCTGGTCCGGCTGCTGCTCCTGCTCCGGGGAGTCCGCCTGGGCCGGGATGGCCTCGGCCGGGGTGAGCAGGTCGTCGACCACGTCGGGGAGCCACGTCGCCTTGTGCTCGGCGGGGTGGGACTCCCAGTCCGCGCCCCAGCGGTGGTCGAGCTGGTCGCCGAGGTGCTGCTGCCAGTCCGGTCCCCACGCGGACTGGAGGCGGTCGGCCTGCTCGGCGGGCACCCAGTCGAAGCGGCCTGCCCCGGTCTGCTGCTCGGCGGTCGACTGGTCGGTGGCGGACTGTTCGACGGCGGACTGTTCGGCGGCGAGTTCGTCGAGCACGGCGCCGAGCCACTCGGCCTTGTGCTCGGCAGGGTGGGACTCCCAGTCCGCGCCCCAGCGGTGGTCGAGCTGGTCGGGCAGGAACTCGGGCCAGCCCGGCCCCCACTCGGCGGCCATGCGGTCGGCCTGGTCGGGGCGGACCCAGTCGAGCCTGCCGCCGAGGTCGGGCCCGGCGGCGTGCGGATCGGCATAGGGATCGGCATGGGGATCGGCATGGAGTTCGGCGTGGTGGGCGGCCAGTTCGGCGGGGTCGTGCTCGGCCAGGCGGCGGAGGTGGTCCATCGGGTCGCCGCCCAGCTGGTCGAGCTGGGCGCGCAGGAGGTCCAGGTCGTCGGGGCCGAGCAGGTGGTCGGCTTCCTGCCGCAGGCGGTCGAGGAAGGGGTCGAGGTCGGTCTGCTCGGCCTCCCACGCCGCGCGGACGGCGGTGAACAGCTCGTCGGCGCGGGGGTGTTCCGCGGGGACGGCCGAGACCAGGGCGCTGACTTCCGGGTCCATCGGGTGCTCCTCCTCAGTTCAGGCCGTAGCCGGGGCCGATGTGGTGCACCGAGATCCGGATGTAGTCCGAGCGGTGCAGCACGCCCGCGATCGAGTGGTACTTGCTCGGGTTCAGCCGGGGCCGGTGGTGCGCTCGGGCGCGCCTGCCGAGGCCGACGGAGAACGCGATCCGCAGCGGCCGGTCCGACTCCCGCTCGGCTCTGACGTCGCCCGCCTCGGCGCTGGTGATGAGGTCGATGGCCTGCTGGAGGGTGTCCTGGCCGGGGGCGAGGGCGTCCAGGATCGCCTGGATCTCGCGGTCGCCGTCGGTGTCGCCGTCGAGGTGCTTGTCCGCGCCGTCGCCGAGCACCCAGTCGTCGCGGTTGGCCTGGTCGAAGTAGCGCAGGACGACGGCGACCGGGTCGTCGGTCACGTCCTCCCCGGGGATCGCCACGTTCGCGTGCCGGATGCCGCGCAGCCGCTGGACGGCCAGCTGCGCCACCCGGTCGGCGACCCCGCCCTGTCCTCGCATCGCCACCGTCGTCCTCCTCCGCTCGGTCAGTCACCCCCGACCACGCCACCGTGCCGGGTCGGGCACGCGGTGTGATCCGGCGTCGGGTCGGCCGTGCGGGAGGCGTCCACTGCCCGAAAGGACAGGCCCTAACATCGGACGACTCACTCGACAGGGGGACACGTGCGGCTCGACACCACGCCGCGGGACGCCGCGGGGCACCGCGCTCGCGGGACCGCGTACATCCTGTTGGCCTCGGTGGCCTTCGGCAGCTCCGGCCCGCTGGCCAAGCCCGCGATGCAGGCGGGCTTCTCCCCCATGCAGGTGGCCGCGCTGCGCGCCGGGCTGGCGGCGCTCGTGCTGCTCGCCGTGGTCGGCGCGGTGATGCCCGGCGTGCTGCGGGTCCGCCGGGAGCAGTGGCCGCTGCTCATCGCCTACGGGCTCACCGGGGTGGCCGCGGTGCAGGCGCTGTTCTTCGTGGCGGTCTCGCGGCTGCCGGTCGGGGTGGCGATGCTGCTGGAGTACACCTCGCCGGTGCTGGTCGCGCTGTGGGTGCGGTTCGTGCGCGGGACGCGGCTGCCGGGCCGGTCGTGGGTGGGCACGGGCCTGGCGCTGGTGGGGCTGGTGCTCGTGGCGCAGGTGTGGTCGGGGCTGCGGCTGGACGTCGTCGGCCTGGTCGCGGGCATCGGCGCGGCGGTGTGCTCGGCGGGCTACTACCTGCTCGGCGAGCGCGGCGCCGGGCGCCAGCACCCGATCGGCATGGTCACCTGGGGCATGGTGGTCGGCGCGGCCGGGCTGTTCGTCGTGGCGCCGCCGTGGGCGATGCCGTTCGAGCTGCTGGACGAAGCCGTCCTTTTCGGACCATGGGAGTCCCCGGTGTGGGTCCTGCTGGTCGCGGTCGCGGTGCTGAGCACGGCGCTGGCGTACTCGCTGAGCCTCAGCTCGCTGCGACACCTGCCCTCCACAGTGGCCAGTGTGCTCGCACTGACCGAACCCGTTGTGGCGACGCTGATCGCGTGGCTGATGCTGGGCGAGGTGCTGAGCCCGGCGCAGATCACCGGAATGGTGGTCCTGCTCTCCGGAGCAGCCCTGGTCCAGGTCGCTTCGCGCGGCCCGGTGACGCCCGCCGAGCCGCTACCCACCAAATGAGACCGCCATCACGGACATAACCACTCGAACGAGTGAAGTGCTCTTTCCCTTCTGCGTCACCGGAACCCCTGGCCGGTAAAGGAACGTTTACCCAGCGGACGCGACAGCGCGTGTCCGATCGGTCACCATGTGCACATCGCGTCCTTCTGCGACACCACACCCGACTCCGCTGGGAGGTTCCACCATGGGCGGATCACCCGCCTCCGGCCCCGCGCACGCCCACTCGCCACCACGGCGGTGGCTCGCGCGGGACGCACGGCACGACATCCCCGCCTCGCTCATCGTCTTCCTGGTCGCGGTCCCGCTCTCGCTGGGCATCGCCGCCGCCTCCGGAGCCCCCGTCATCGCCGGGCTCATCGCCGCCGTCATCGGCGGCATCGTCGCCGGGATCTTCGGCGGCGCCCCCCTCCAGGTCAGCGGACCGGCCGCCGGGCTGACCGTCGTCGTCGCCCAGCTCATCGCCGAGTTCGGCTGGTACACCACCTGCGCCATCACCGTCCTCGCCGGCGTCCTGCAGGTCGTGCTGGGCGCCTGCCGCGTCGGGCGGGCCGCGCTCGCCGTCTCCCCCACCGTGGTGCACGCCATGCTCGCGGGCATCGGCGTCACGATCGTGCTCGGCCAGGCGCACGTGCTCCTCGGCGGGCAGGCCCCCGGCGCGGCCTGGGAGAACCTGACGGCGCTGCCCTCGGCGGTGCTCGGGCTCGACCCGGCCGCCGCGCTGGTCGGCCTCGGTGTCGTCGCGCTGCTGGTGCTGTGGCCGCGCCTGCCCGCGAAGGCGCGAGTGGTGCCGGGGCAGCTCGTCGCGGTCGCGGTGGCGACGGTGGCCGCGCTGGGGCTGGCCATCGACCGGGTCTCCCTGCCGGACTCGCCGCTCTCGGCGCTGCACCTGCCCGCGCTGCCCGACGGGCAGTGGGCCGCCTTCGCCGCGGGCGTGCTGACGATGACGCTCATCGCCAGCGTGGAGAGCCTGCTGTCGGCGGTGGCCGTGGGCAAGATGAAGCCCGGCACGCGCACCGACCTCAACCGGGAGCTGCGCGGGCAGGGGCTGGCCAACATCGCCTCGGGCATGGCGGGCGGACTGCCGGTCACCGGGGTGATCGTGCGCAGCTCGACCAACGTGCGGTCGGGGGCGCGCACGCGCGCGTCGGCGGTGCTGCACGGGGTGTGGATCCTGGTGTTCTCGGTGTTTCTGGTGGGGTTGGTGGAGCAGATCCCGATGGCCGCTCTGGCCGGTCTGCTGGTGGTCGTGGGTGTTCAACTGGTGAACTGGGGCAACATCACCTCGGCTCGCAGGCACGGCGAGCTGGCTGTGTACTTGGTGACGATCACGTGCGTCGTCTTCCTCGACTTGCTGCAGGGAGTCCTGATCGGACTGGCCTGCGCGCTGCTCGCCACGCTGCGCCGCATCGTCTGGGCGCGGGTCAGGGTCGAGCCCGGTGACCCCGACGCCGACGGCAGGCCGACCTGTGCCGTCGTGGTGGAGGGCACCCTGAGCTTCCTGTCGCTGCCGCGGCTGGCCCGCGTCCTCGCCCAGGTCCCCGATGGGGCCGCGGTGCACCTGGAGTTGGTGGTCGACTACCTCGACCACGCCGCGTTCGACCACCTCGCCGCCTGGCGGGCCGCGCACGAGAGCGGCGGGGGCAGCGTGGTGGTGGACGAGATCGGCGGCCCCGGTCCGACGGCCCGCCGCAAGGCGGGCCTGCCGGTGCCGCGGTGGTTCTCGCCGTGGTCGCACTGGCAGCGCGTGCACCCGGTGATCCCGCGCCAGGTCCGCGGGCACGACGCGCTGCGCCCGCTGATGACCGGCGCGCGGGAGTACCACCGCAGGGGCGCGCCGGTGCTGCGACCGCACCTGCGCAGGCTCGCCGCGGCGCAAGCGCCGAACGCGATGTTCCTGACCTGCGCGGACTCGCGCATCGTGCCGAACGTGATCACCGCCTCCGGCCCGGGCGACCTGTTCACCGTGCGCAACATCGGCAACCTGGTGCCCGACCCGCGCACCTCCGGCGACCTGTCGGTGCACGCGGGAGTGCAGTACGCCGTCGACAACCTCGGCGTGCCCGTGGTGATGGTGTGCGGGCACTCCGGCTGCGGCGCGATGACGGCGCTGCTGGCGGGCCCGTCCGACGGCCCGATCGGCCGCTGGCTCAGCTGGGCCGAGCCGAGCCTGACCGCCTACCGCGCCGGGCATCCCCTCGGCCTGCACGCCGCGGCCGACGGCTGGTCCGAAGTGGACCAGCTGGCGATGGTGAACGTGGCCGTGCAGCTGGGCGCGCTGCGGGAGATGCCGGTGCTGGCGAGTTCCGGCGTGCGCCTGGTCGGGCTGTTCTTCGACATCCCGACCGGGACCCTGCTGATGCTCGACGAGCAGGCGCAGCGCTTCGAGCCCCTCCCCGGGCGCGGCGCGGTGCTCACCGCCCGCTGAGGCAAGGCCCGCGCCGCGCGATCCGCGGCGCGGGCTCCTCAGAAGGCGCTGATCCAGCCGACGATCTGCGCCACGATGAACCCGATGACCGACAGCGTGAACAGCGCGATCACCACGAGCCAGACGACAGCGCCCGTGCGCGAGCGGTAGGTCTCCGGCCGGGAGACCCCGGGCGTCGTGCTCCCGGAGTCCGGCGGCGTCTCGCCCGGCCGCACCCCGCCGCCCGGTTCGAGGCCGGGGGTGAGGTCGGGATCGGGATCGGGCGGCATCGCGGTCATACCGCCGAGTAGCCCGACCGCGGCCCGCCCAAACCGGGTAGCTTCCGCCCATGGCCTCGATCGCCCTGTTCCACCACGTGCACGGCCTCACCGACGGCGTCCGCGCGTTCGCGAGCGCGCTGGAAGCCCACGGCCACCGCGTCAGCACCCCGGACCTGTTCGACGGGCAAACGTTTGCCCCCCTGGCCGAGGGCATGGCGCACGCGGAGTCGGCCGGCATGGCGGCGATCGCCGAGCGGGGCGCTGCCGCCGCCGACCCGGACGCCACCGTCTTCGTCGGCTTCTCCCTCGGCGCACTGCCCGCCCAGAAGCTCGCCCAGACACGTCGCGGCGCCCAGGCCGCCGTGCTCATCCACGCCGCGGTCCCGCTCGGCTTCTTCGGCGACACCTGGCCGCCGTCGGTCGCCCTGCAGATCCACACCGCCGAACACGACGAGCGGGGCGACGCCGACGTGGCCCGCGAGCTGGTCAAACAGGCGCCGGGCGCGGAGCTGTTCCTCTACCCCGGCACCGACCACCTGACCACCGACAGCAGCCTGCCCGCCTACGACCCGACCACCGCGGGCCACGTCCTCCAGCGCACGATCGGGTTGCTCGATCGGCTGTAGTGCCCGGAAACAAGACCCCAGCGTGTAACACCCGGCGGGTTCGCGCGCCTCTACAGGTATGAGCGCCGAGCTGCCCCTCGACCGGCTTGTGCACCACCACCTCGCGGAATCCGGGCTGACCGGCTGGCCGCGCGCACTCGTCCTGGCCGCCCTGGACGGAGAGGACGCCGTCCGGCTGGCCATCGAGCGCGCACCCGCCACGCCGTCGGCCGCCGCCGACGACCCGGCGGACTCCGCCGAGGTGTACCTGGCCTCGGTGTCCGTGCGCGGCTTCCGGGGCGTCGGCGAGACGGTGCGCCTGCCGCTGGCTCCCGGTCCCGGCCTGACACTGGTCACCGGCCGCAACGGCTCGGCCAAGTCGAGCATCGCCGAGAGCGTCGAGATGGCGCTGACCGGGCGGAACTCGCGCTGGGACGGCAAGGCCGACGCCACGCGGAAGCAGTGGCAGGGCGGCTGGCGCAACCTGCACACGCGCACCGGCGCGGCCGTCGAGGTGCAGGTGCTGGTCTCCGGGACCGGCGGGCCCACGACGCTGCGGCTGGCCTGGGCCGACGGGGCCGAGCTGGACGAGCGCGCCTGGACCGTGCAGGCGCCGGGCGGCAGGCGCGTCGCCTACGACGGGCAGCGGTGGCGGCGCGCCTTCGAGGTGCACCGGCCGTTCCTGTCCTACACCGAGCTGGGCAGGCTCGTGGACAGCAGGCCCACCGAGCTGCACGACGCCCTGCACCGCGTACTCGGCCTGGAGAAGTTGGACGATGCCAAGGACCGCCTGCGCGAACCGCGGCTGCGCGTCGACAAGCTCCGCAAGGAGGTCAAGGACGGCAAGGCCGCGCTGCTGGCCGACCTCGCCGCCATCGATGACGACCGCGCCCGCGAGGCCCACGCCGCCCTCGCGCTCACCGCTCCCCCACTCGACCGGCTGATCGACATCGCCGTCGGCGGGCAGACCGACGACGCCGCCGACCTGCGCGCCCTTGCCGCCGTGGGCGTCGCGACCCCGGCCGAGGTCGCGGGCGCGGTCGGCGCCGTGGAGACCGCCGAAGCCGCGCTGGACCGCACGCGCGCGGCGATCGACGAAGAACTGGACGACCTCTACGGCCGCGTCCTGGGCTACCACGACCGCCACGGCGACAGCGCCTGCCCGGTGTGCGAGGTCGGCACGCTGGACGCCGGGCGGCGCGCCGAGATCGAGGCGGCGCGCCGGGCCGCCCGGTCGTTCCGCGCGGCGCGCGCCGAGCACCACCGCGCGGTCACCGCCCTGCGCGCGCTCGCCCCGGAGCCGCCCGCGGCGCTGGGACAGGTCCCGTCGGCCGCCGAGGCCCTGGCGGCGTGGCAGGCCTGGCACCAGGCCGACCAGCGCGGGTTCGCTGAGGCGCACCGGGTGCTCGTGGACGCGCTCGCGCTGCTGCACAAGGAGGTCGGCGCGGAGCTGGGCAGGCTGGACGAGGTGTGGCGGCCCGCGGCGGTGCGGCTGTCGGCGTGGATCGAGAAGGCCGAGGAAGCGGCCGCACGCGCGCCGGAGCACGCGGCGCTGACCAAGGCGGAGAAGTGGTACAAGGACACCGCGGCGGCGCTCAGGGACGCGCGGATGCGGCCGTTCGCCGAGCAGACGCGCCAGATCTACCGGGTGCTGCGGCAGAGCGGCAGCGTCACACTGGAGGACGTCGTCCTGGCCAAGGGCGGCACCCTGCGGCGGGCGGAACTGGACGTGCGCGTGGACGGCGAGGCGACGACCGCGCTCGGCGTGATGAGCCAGGGCGAGCTGCACGCCCTGGGCCTGGCGCTGTTCCTGCCGCGCGCCAGGGTCGAGGGCAGCCCGTTCCGCTTCATCGTCATCGACGACCCGGTGCAGGCCATGGACCCCTCCAAAGTGGACGGCCTGGCGCAGGTGCTCGCCGAGGTGGCCGCCACCCGCCAGGTGGTGGTCTTCACCCACGACGACCGGCTCACCGAATCCCTGCGCAGGCAGGACATCGAGGCCACGGTCTGGGACGTCGTGCGCGGCGAGCGCTCCTCGGTCGCCCTGGAGCGCTCCCGCGACGCCGTGGACGCCTACCTCGGCGACGCCTGGGCCATCGCCAAGGAGCGCGCCGACATCCCCGACGACGTCCGCAGGGAGATCGCCGCGACCTGCTGTCGCAGCGCGCTGGAGGCCGCGGCCCACGCCAAGGTCCGCAGGGTGCGGCTGGCGCGGGGAATCCCCCACCACGAGGTCGAGGAAGCCCTGACCAAGGCCGTGAAGACGACCGCGAAACTCACCCTGGCCCTGTTTGACGACGACACCCGCCAAGGCGAGCTGATGCCCGCGCTCAACGCCCACGGCCGGTGGGCGGGCGACACCGTGCGGGCGTGCAAGCAGGGCGCCCACCGCTCCTACGGCGGGGACCTGCTCGTCCTCATCGACAACACCCGCAGGCTCGCCGCCTGGATCGCCCGGTGAGCGCCGTCCTGCGCCTGGACACCGCCCGCTCGCTGTACGCCGCGGGCCCCAGCGGCGCCAACTGGAGCCGCTGGATCTGCTGGGCGACCCGCCTGGCCGTGGAGAACGCCCTGCGCGAGTACTGGGCGCGCCGGTGCCCCGAGCTGGCGGCGGCATCGATGCGCGGGCAGCTGCTGGCGCTGCGGGTGCACGCGGGCGCTGACACCGCCCGCCGCGCCCGCGCGCTGTGGTGTGCCCTCAGCCACGCGGCGCACCACCACGTCTACGACCTGCCGCCCGCGGTGGAAGACCTGCGGCAGTGGATCGCCGAAGCCGAGTACGTGCTGAGCGCGCTCAGACCGGGATGACCGTCGGGACGATCATCGGCCTGCGGCGGTAGGTGTCGGCCACCCACCGGCCCACCGCGCGGCGCACCGACTGGGCGATGCGGTGGGTGTCGGTGACGCCCTCGGCCTCGGTGTGCGCCAGTTCCTTCTCCACCAGCGCCACGACCTCGTCCAGGGCCTTCGGGTCGTCGGAGAAGCCGCGGCCGGAGACGGTCGGGGAGGACATCGCGCGGCCGGTGGCGGAGTCGACGGCGACGGTGATGGCGATGAAGCCGCCCTCGCCCAGGATGAGGCGGTCGGACAGGGTCGACTCGCCGACGTCGCCGACGGACAGGCCGTCGACGTAGACGTGGCCCACCTCGACGCGGCCGGAGATGGCGGCCTGGCCGTCGACCAGGTCGACCACGACGCCGTCCTCGGCGATGACCACGCGCTCGGCGGGCACCCCGGTCTGCACGGCCAGGGCGGCGTTGGCGCGCAGGTGGCGCCACTCGCCGTGCACCGGCATCACGTTCGACGGGCGGACCGCGTTGTAGAGGAACAGCAGCTCGCCCGCCGCCGCGTGGCCGGACACGTGGACCTTGGCGTTGCCCTGGTGCACCACGTGCGCGCCCAGCCTGACCAGGCCGTTCACCACGCCGAAGACCGCGGTCTCGTTGCCCGGGATCATCGAGGAGGCCAGGATGACCGTGTCGCCCGCGCGGATCTCGATCTGCCGGTGCTCGCCGCGGGCCATGCGGGAGAGCGCCGAGAGCGGTTCGCCCTGGGAGCCGGTGGAGACGAAGACGACGTCCTGCTCCGGCATCGCCATGGCCTCGTCCAGGTTCACCAGCAGGCCCGGCGGCACGGTGAGCAGGCCGAGGTCGGCGGCGATGCCCATGTTGCGCACCATCGACCGGCCGACCAGCGCGACCCGGCGGCCGTGCGCGACGGCGACGTCGAGCACCTGCTGCACGCGGTGCACGTGGCTGGCGAAGCAGGCCACGATGACCCGCTGCCGGGCGCGGGCGATGACGCTGTCGATGATGGGGCCGATCTCGCGCTCGGGCGTGACGAAACCGGGCACTTCGGCGTTGGTGGAGTCCACCAGGAACAGGTCCACGCCCTCGTCGCCGAGGCGGGAGAAACCGGCGAGGTCGGTCAGGCGGCCGTCCAGCGGGAGCTGGTCGAGCTTGATGTCGCCGGTGTGCAGCACCAGGCCGGCGGGCGTGCGGATGCCGACGGCCAGCGCGTCCGGGATCGAGTGGTTGACCGCGAAGAACTCGCAGGCGAACTCGCCGTAGGAGGCCTTCTCGCCCTCGCTGACCTCGCGCAGCACCGGGGTGAGGCGGTGCTCGCGGCACTTCGCGGCGACCAGGGCCAGGGTGAACCGGGAACCCACGACCGGCACGTCCGGGCGCAGCCGCAGCAGGAACGGCACCGCGCCGATGTGGTCCTCGTGCCCGTGGGTGAGGACGATCGCGTCGATGTCGTGCAGGCGGTCCTCGATGGCCCGGAAGTCCGGCAGGATCAGGTCGACGCCGGGCTGCTGGTCCTCGGGGAAGAGCACCCCGCAGTCGACGATCAGCAGCCTGCCGCCGTACTCGAAGACGGTCATGTTGCGACCGATCTCGCCGATGCCGCCCAGCGCGACGACCCGGAGGGCGCCGTCGGGCAGTGCGGGTGGCGGGTTCGTCGGCCTAACTGTCACTTGTGGACCGTCCCAGCGCTCGTGTGCGTAGTGGTGGAAACGTAGGCGGCTGCCGCGTCGGCGCGCGCCACGCGGTGCGCGGCCTGGTGGGTGGCCGGGTTGTCGGCCAGCGGGACTCCGCCCTCGGCGAGGTCGCCCGCGATGGCGGCGATCTCCTCGGCGGTGGCCGGGGGCAGCGGCAGCCGCGGGTCGCCCGCGGGCTCGCCGCGCAGGCGCAGCGCGGCCTTGCTGAAGATCACGCCGCCGACGCGGCTCATCGCGCGCATCACCGGCAGCATTCCGTTGTGGACGGTGCGGGCGGTGGCGACGTCGCCGCGCTCGTAGCTGTCCAGCATCGAGCGCAGCCTGCCCGCCACCACGTGCCCGATGACGCTGACCACGCCCACCCCGCCGATGGACAGCCACGGCAGGTTCAGGGCGTCGTCGCCGGAGTAGTAGGCGAGGTTGGTGGAGGCGATCACGTTGCTGCCCGCGAGCAGGTCGCCCTTGGCGTCCTTGACCGCCTGGATGCGCGGGTGCTCGGCGAGCCTGCGCAGCGTGTCGACCTCGATGGGCACGACCGAGCGCGGCGGGATGTCGTAGAGCATCACCGGCAGCCCGGTGGCGTCGGCCACGGTGGAGAAGTGCGCCAGCAGCCCGGCCTGCGGCGGCCGCGAGTAGTACGGGGTGACCACCAGCAGGCCGTGCGCGCCCGCCTTCTCGGCATCGCGCGCCAGGTGCACGGTGTGCGCGGTGTCGTAGGTGCCGACCGAGCCCACCACGGTCGCGCGGTGTCCGACCGCCTCCACGACCGCGCGCAGCAGATCGGACTTCTCCGCGTCGGTGGTGGTGGGCGACTCACCGGTCGTCCCGCTGATGACCAAGCCGTCGTTGCCCAGGTCGACCAGGTGCTGCGCGAGGTGCTGAGCGCGGTCGACGTCGAGCCTGCCGTCGGCGTCGAAAGGCGTGACCATGGCGGTGAGCACTCGGCCGAACGGTCTGCCGGGAGCGGCGGTCGGACATGTGGTCATGGAGTGTGACGCTACCTCTTCGGGGGGCGGGCGGCTCAGGCCACCTGCGGTTACAGACCTCGGGAGAGACCGCGGACGACGCCGATCGCGGACTGCTCCCCCTCGAACTCCACCACGGCCTGGTCGCGGCCGAAGGCGTACAGCAGCAGCTCGCCGGGTTCACCGACGACGGCCACGGTGTTCGGCCCCCGCCTGGCCATGATCTCGCGTCCAGCCGGGGTCTCGCGTCCGGCCGGGGTGCGCAGGGCCACGCCGACGGGGCTCTTGCGGAACATCATCCGCCCCACCCTGCCCAGCGCCACCCACAGGGCCTTGTCGCGCTCGGCGTCGGCGGGCCGGGGCGCCCAGCCGGGCCGGGCGCGGCGCACGTCCTCGTGGTGGACGAAGAACTCGGTGGTGTTGACCAGATCGTCCAGCAGCGCGTACGGGGAGTACGCGGGCGGGCCGGTGCGGACCAGGCGGACCAGCTCGTCCCACGGCTTCGCGGCGATCTTGGCCTGCACGCGGGCGAGGTAGCCCGCCAGCGGCTTGAGCAGGATGCCGCCCGCGGCGTCCGGGCGGCGCTCGCGCACGACGAGGTGGGCGGCGAGGTCGCGGGTCGTCCACTCCCCGCACAGCGTGGGCTGGTCGGGGCCGACCTGGACGAACAGGTCGCTGAGCTGGGCGCGTTCGTCCTTGGCGACACTCATGCCCTCCACCCTACCGGCAGTAGGGTCGCGGTCAGTTCGGGTCGATCACGTAGGACTCGGCCAGCATCGTCCCGTCCGTCCTGACGATCACGCAGCCGACCGCGTCGGCCTTGTCGCCGGAGTTGCTGCTGGCGTTCCACGCGTCCTGCGACGGGATCATGACCACGACCGAGAGGTTCGCCAGCTGGGTGGGCTCGACGCGGCCGGTGTTCAACCGCCACGAGCAGTAGGCCTTGGCCCACGCGGTCAGCCGCTCCGCGTCGTACTCGGAGCCGCCGTTGGGCGAGATCGCGTCGTAGACCTGGAAGGCGTGCGGCTCCTCGCAGGTGTCGGTGCTGGAGATCGCCGCGCCGGGCTGGATCTTGTTGAGGCTGCAGTAGCCGTTGCTCACCGAGAACTCGGTGACCTCGCCGTTCTTGCCGTAGGTGAAGACCTGGGTGGTGTCGGTCTCCGGGGCGTTGATCGCGTTGCTCAGCACGAACCCGCCGATGGCGCCCGCCAGCGCCATCACCCCGACGAGGATCGCCACGACCTTCCAGCCCAGGCCGCCGCCGCGCTGGGCGGGGGCGGGCCGGGGCGCGGCGATGGTCTGGTGCGCGCCGGAGTACATCGCGGTCGGACCGGTGTGCGGGCCGGTCGGCGGGCCCTGCTGGACGTGGCCGAGCAGGCCGCGGACCTGGGCCGCGGTGAGGCGGGCCTGCGGGTGGGTGTTGAGCAGGCCGGTGATGATCGAGGCGAGCGCGCCGGAGCCGCGGGTGAGGAACGGCACCTCGTTGAGGATGGCGTGCATCGTGGCCGCGGTGTTGGCCCGCTCGAACGGCGAATAGCCCTCCACGGCGTAGAACAGCACCGCGCCCAGCGCCCACAGGTCCGAGGCGGCGCTGGCGGCGTCGCCGCGCAGCTGCTCGGGCGCGAGGTAGGCGGGCGAGCCGATGAGCAGGCCGCTGGTGGTCAGCCGGGGGTCGTCCACGGCCTGGGCGATGCCGAAGTCGGTGAGCTTCGCGCGGCCGTTGGCGGCCAGCATGATGTTGCTGGGCTTGACGTCGCGGTGCACGACGCCTGCCTGGTGGGCGGCCTCCAGCGCGGACAGCAGCTGCTCGGCCAGGCGGGCCACCGCCTCCTGCTTGAGCGGGCCGCGGTCGCGGATGATGTCGGCCAGGGTCGGGGCCTGGATCAGCTCCATGACGATGTAGGTCGTGCCCGACTCCTGGAGCACGTCGTGCACGGTCACGACCGCCGGGTCGTTGAGCCTGCCCGCGGTGCGCGCCTCGCGCAGCACCCGCTCCTCGAACACCATCCGCTCGGCGACGGGCGTGCCGTCGGGCAGGTGCAGCTCCTTGATCGCGACGTGCCTGCCGATCGTGGTGTCCTCGGCGAGCCAGACCATGCCCATGCCGCCGCGGCCGAGCTCGTGGAGCACGGCGTAGCGACCGGCGATGACGCGCTGGCTACCCGGCGCGACCAGGGGCCCTGGCTGTTGGGACACGTCCACCTCCTGCGGATGCGGGGCATCGTAGGTCACATCGCTCTGGCGGCGACGGAGTTTCAGCTGACCGACGTTTCCTCGGACCGACCGCTCAGGCGATCTCGTGACCCGCCTCGCGCAGCGCCGCCACCGCGCGGTCGAGGTCGGCGTCGCGGACCAGCAGGTGGTCGGTGTCGAAGGTGGACAGCGCGAACAGCGGCACGCCCGCCTGGGCGAGCGCCCCCGCCAGCGCGGCCATGATCCCGGTGAGGGTGAACTCCAGCGGGCCGCGCACCGTCAGCAGCCGCCAGCCCGCCTCGGTCCGGCCGTCCTCGGGGGCGGCGGCGGTCGGGCAGACCACCGAGACCTCGGCGGCGGTGCTGGTGACGCTCACCAGGCCCGCGCCGGAGAACAGGCCGGAAGGGACCGACGAGCCCGGGTCGAGCCGGGTGACCGCGTACTCCCCGTCGGCGACGTCGATGACGAGCCGGTTCATCCTTCGGTGACCATCGGGCTGGAGGCGACCTCGGTGCCGTCGGCCAGCGCGGAGATGGTGAAGTCGGCGAACACGCTCGGCGCGACCTTGTGCAGCTCGCGCAGGCAGTCGATGGCCAGCGCGCGGATCTCGACGTCGGCGTGCTCGGTGGCCCGCATCGCGATGAAGTGGCGCCAGGCGCGGTAGTTGCCCGTCACCACGATGCGGGTCTCGGTGGCGTTGGGCAGCACGGCGCGGGCGGCCTGGCGGGCCTGCTTGCGGCGCAGCGTGGCGCTCGGCACGTCGGCGAACTTCGCCTCAAGGCCCTTCAGGAGGGCGTTGTAGGAGTCCAGGCTGGCCTGCGCGGCGTCGAGGAACAGCTGGTGCAGCTCGGGGTCGGCGGCGATGACCTCCGGCTCCACCATCGCGGCCTCGCGCTCGGGGACGTAGCGCTGGGAGAGCTGCGAGTAGGAGAAGTGGCGGTGGCGGATCAGCTCGTGGGTCAGCGAGCGGGAGATCCCGGTGATGTAGAAGCTCACCGAGCCGTGCTCCAGCACCGACAGGTGGCCGACCTCGATGATGTGGTTGATGTAGCCGGCGTTCGTGGCCGTCGCCGGGTTCGGCTTGCTCCACGACTGGTAGCACGCCCGGCCCGCGAACTCGGCCAGCGCCTGACCGCCGTCGGTGTCGGTCGACCACGGCACGTCCGCCGGGGGGAAGAACTCCGTCTTGGCGATGAGCTGCACCTTGGGCGACACCGTCTCGGCCACGTGACCCCTCCTGTTGTGTTTCGCCCGGTCAGCCTAAGCCCCGCGATCCGGCGGATCTTTGGCGGCACGGCCGATGTCGGCTCACCCGGCGGTCCGGCGGGCGGTGGTGGCGTGATGTCAGATGTGGTGGCATGGTGGTGTCATGGACCTCACGCCGTATGTCACCGCGCTGCGGGACGACCTCACCGCGGCCGCCGCCGTCGGCGACGAGCACACCCGCCGCGCCGCCGCCGCCCTCACCGCCGCCCTGGAGCCCGCCGCCCGCCTGGCGGTCATGACCGCCTTGGCCGACCTCGCCGCCGAGGTCACCGCCTCGCTGCCCGACCACGTGGTCGACGTCCGCCTCGACGGCCGCGACGTGCGGGTCGTCGTCTCCGGCGAGTCGCGCCCGGCCGGGGAGTCGGCCCCGCCCCCGCCTCCGGAGGGCGGCGACATGAGCCGCATGACGCTGCGCCTGTTCGAGGAGCTGAAGGCCAAGGCCGAGCAGGCCGCCTCAGCCCAGGGCGTCTCGCTGAACACGTTCGTGCAGAACGCGCTGCACGGCGCCCTGTCCGGCGGCCGCGGACCGTCGCGCTGGGGCCAGGGCGAACGCGGATCGCGCGTCCAGGGCTGGTACGAGGGGTGATGTCACGATGACCACACCTGACACCACGCGCCGCCACTCCTACGACGCCGAGGGCCCCGTCGACATCGCCGTGCACATCGGCGCGGGCGGCGTCGAGGTCCGCCTGCGCGACGAGCCGGGCGTCACCGTCGAGATCAGCCCCGCACCCGACGAGGCCAGCCCGTGGGCCGAGGGTCTGGCGGGCATCATGAGCTGGGTCATGGGCGAGCAGCAGGGGACCGATCTCACCGCCGAGGCCGTCACCCAGGCCAGCGTCGACTTCGGCGGCGATGTCCTGTCCGTGCGCTCGGCCAAGGGCGGCCCGCTGCGCGGCCAGCCGATCTCGGTGGTCGTGCACGCGCCCGCGGGCTCCTCGGTCGACATCGCCACCCAAGGCGCGAACGCCGCGGTCACCGGCCGCGCCGACCGGGTGGAGATCGGCACCGGCGCAGGCGAGATCACCGTCGAGCAGGCCACCGGCCCGGTCCGGCTCACCTCCGGCACCGCCGCCATCCGGATGGGCCCGGCCCCCGCGGGCGGGCACCTGCGCTCCGGCAGCGGGGAGATCGACGTCACCAGCCTCGGCGGGTCGTCCACAGTGGCCACCAGTGGCGGGATGATCCGGCTGGGCACGGTCACCGCCGACGTCCTGGTGCGCACCGGGACCGGCGACATCGCGGTGAAGGAGGCGGTGTCGGGCAAGATCGAGCTGACCAGCGGCTCCGGCAGCTTCCGCGTCGGCGTGGCCGCCCCGGCGGAGCTGGACCTGGTCTCCACGTCCTCGGTGGCCCGCAGCGAGATCCCCATCACCCAGAAGCGGGTGGCCGCCGCGGCCCTGCACGTCACCGGCCGCACCGGCTCCGGGACGATCCTGGTGCACAAAGCGGCGGGCTGAGCGCCCTCACAGGCACTTCGACAGCGGCGCGACCAGGTCGCCCCTCTCCCCGAGGGCGACCTGGTCGAGTTCCAGCCAGCCCGCCATCTCCCGCAGCTCCCCGGCCAGTTCCGCGGCGACCCTGCCGACGTCCACCCCGGACTCGGCGAACGCGCCGTGGACGCGCAGCGTCCCGGCCGCCCGGTCGGCCTTCAGGTCGACGCGGCCCACCAGGGCGCCGTCGAGCAGGAACGGGAAGACGTAGTAGCCGTACTGGCGCTTGGGCTCCGGGACGTAGATCTCGATGCGGTAGTGGAAGTCGAAGAGGCGCTCGGTGCGGTCGCGCTCCCAGACGAGCGGGTCGAAGGGGCACAGGAGGGCCCGGCCGCGGACCGCGCGCGGGGTGCGGGCGCCCGCGTGCAGGTAGGCGGGGTGGCGCCAGCCGGGGATGGTGACCGGGGTCAGCTCGCCGGATTCGACCAGCTCCAGCAGGGCCTGGCGGGCCATGGCCGGCGGCAGGCGGTAGTAGTCGCGCAGGTCGAACTCGGTGCCGATGCCGTGGGCGATCGCCGCGGAGCGCATCAGCTCGCGGGCGGCTTCGTCGTCGGGGACCTCGCGGGAGAGCAGCTCCGGCGGCAGGACGCGCTCTGGCAGGTCGTAGAGGCGCTGGAAGCCGCGGCGGGTGCCGGTGGTGAGCGCGCCCGCGGCGAAGAGGTACTCGCAGGTGTGCTTGACGGCAGAGAGGTTCCACCAGCCGCCCTTGGGGCGGTCTGCGCCGCCGCCCAGGGCCGTCTCGATGGCGCCCGCCCCGATCGGGCCGCTGTCCTTGACCACGCGCAGGACCTCGTCCTGCAGGGCCGGGTCGATGTCGTTCTTGCGCAGGTACTCGCCCCAGGAGACCTCGTGCGCGCGCATCCGCCAGCGCAGCAGCGGCCAGTCGTCGACCGGGATCAGGCTCGCCACGTGCGCCCAGTACTCCACCAGCAGGCGGGGCTTGCGCGCTGTCGGGTTCCAGGCGGCGTCGTCCACCAGGGACATGTCGTAGGAGCCGAGGCGGGAGAAGACCGGCATGTAGTGCGCGCGCACCGCGACGTTGACCGAGTCCAGTTGCAGCAGGCGCACCCGGTCGAGCACTTTGGCCAGGTGCCTGCGCGTCGGGGGGCCCGACGGGCGGGACTCGGCGAAGCCCTGGGCGGCCAGGGCGGTGCGGCGGGCGGCCGCCTGGGTCATGGACTCGGTCATCGCACCTCACTCGTTTCGCGCATCGTGCCGGCCGCCACCGACACCGGCCGCCGCTCGGCCCGCACGACCAGCACGACGGCCACGAGCACCACCGCCCCGCCGACCAGCTGCCACGGCCCGAACACCTCGTCGGCGACCAGCCAGCCGAGCAGGACCGCGATGACCGGGTTGACGTAGGCGTACGTCGCCACCGTCGAGACGGGCAGCTTGCCCAGCGCGTAGATGAACGAGCTGAACGCGAACGCGCCGAACACCACCAGGTACGCCCACGCCCACCAGGCGGTGGCGGTGACCGCGCCGAAGTCGAAGGTCTCGCCGAAGAGCACCCCGGCCAGCAGCAGCACCAGCCCGCCGACCAGCATCTCGGCCGCGGCCAGGGCGAACGGGTTCGACGGGGTGGGCAGGCGGGTGCTGAGCACCGTGCCGATCGACCACCCGAGCGCGGCGAGCAGCACCAGCCACGGCCCGTACCAGGCCGAGCCGTGCGTGCCCTCCGACGGCCCGCCGACCAGCAGCAACAGCGCCAGCCCGGCCAGGCCGACCACCACTCCCAGCAGCGTCACCGCGGGCGGCCGCTCCCCCAGGCCGCGGCGCAGCAGGACGACGTACAGCGGGATCGAGGCCACCAGCAGCGCCGCCAGCCCCGAGGCGACGTGCTGCTCGGCGACCACGACCAGCCCGTTGCCCCACGCGGGCAGCAGCAGCCCGACCAGCGCCGCCGTGCCGAACTGCCGCCACGTCATCCGCAACGCGCCGACCCCGGCCACCACCGCCACGACCACCCCGAGCAGCAACCCGGCCGCGGCGAACCGGAACCCGGCCGACAGCAGCGGCGGCATCGACTCCAGGGTCAGCCGGATGCCGAGGTACGTCGACCCCCAGACCACGTACACCACACCCAGCGCGCCCCACGCCACCCACGTCCTCGATCCCATGACCGCAGCCTCGCACGAACCACCGTCATAAGTTGACCGGTTATCCCGCCAACCACCGACACGATCCCGCCGATCTCGGGGACGAACGCCGCATAACGCCTAGACCGCGTCGCCGATGTCGTCCAGCACGGCCTGGGCCACCGCGGCGAGCCCGCGGTCCAGCCTGCGGAAGTAGGTCGCCCGGCTCAGGCGCAGGCGCATCGCCGCGCCGACGTGGTCCACGCCGCGGCGCACGTGGTAGAGGTCCAGCACCTGACCGGCCTGGGCGGTCACCGAGCCCGCGGCGGTCGCCAGCGGGCCAGCCGCGCCGGGTCGTGCAGGGCGGCCAGCGCGCGGCGGACCTCGCCGGTGGCCCACCGCGCATCGGCCGGGACACCGCGGCCGGGCCGAGGCGGTCCAGCCAGGCGGCGACCCCGGCGCGGGAGAACCGCTGGTGGAAGACCTCCGGCTCGGAACCGCTCCTGCGCCTGGCACACGTAGACGTGCACGACCAGACGTGCACGACCAGACGTGCACGACCCGGCCGTTGCGCACCTTCCTGACCATGGAGTCCTCCGTCACCGTCGAAACCCGGGGTCGCCCAGGTGGCGCGAACGCCAGGGGCGGGACGGGTGCGCGGAGTCTCATCCGGGTCTCACCCGGTAGGTTCGCCCGCATGGCCGCAGCCGCTGTGCGCACAGCAGAGCCCGCCGACGTCGCCGAGATCGCCCGCATCCAGGTGGCGACCTGGCAGACCGGCTACTCCGACCTGCTGCCCCCCGACGTCCTCGCCGCCCTGGACCCGGCCGCCGCGGCCGAGCAGTGGCTCCAGACGATCGAGCAGGGACCGGCCGGCGTGCTGGTCGCCGTCGAGGGGGACTGGCTGGTCGGGTTCTGCTGCGCCGGACCGTCCCCCGAATCCGAGTCGGCCGCCGCCAACGGCCTGCCCGCGCCGGACACCGACACCGTCGGCCTGCTCGCCACGCTGCTGGTCGAGCCGCGCTGGGGCCGCAGGGGCCACGGGACCCGCCTGCTGGCCGCCGCGCTCGACCTGCTCCGCGACGGCGGGATGACCAGGGCGATCGCGTGGACGCCCGAGCAGAACAAGGCGGGCAAGGGCTTCTACCGGCGCGCGGGCTGGGCCCCCGACGGCGTCCTGCGCACCCTCGACGCGGGCGGCGTCCCGCTGCGCGAGATCCGCTTCACCGGGCCGGTCTCGCTGCCGTTGGAGTAGCCGGGCATCCGACCCCCGCCGCCAGGTCATGCCGCCCGGGGGGGGATGGAATCCAGGGGAAGTGCCGGCTGCGGACAACCGCGGGCGGTTTCGCCCGTCTGGGTGGGTAAGGTCCGGTACCGTCGTGGACCGGGGCACTTCGTCAGGGGGTTTCCGACTCGTGTGGCCGTGGCTGTGCTTGGCGCTCGCGGTCGCCGTTGGGGCCGCCCTTGTCCCTTTTGTCAGTGTTGAGCTGTTTGTCATCGGGTTCGCCCTGCAGCGGCCGGACATCTCCTGGGCGCTGATCGCCGCCGTCGTCGCCGTGGGGCACGTGACCGGCAAGCTCGTCTACTTCTACGCCGCGCGCGGCGCGATCCACCTGCCCGCGGTCCTGCGGCGCCGCCAGCGCGAGCCGCGGGTCATGACCGACCGGCGGCTGCGCTGGCAGCTGCGGACCAAGCGCGTGCGCGCCTGGGTCGCCTGGACGCGGGAGAAGTGCGAGGCGCACCCGCACTGGATGTTCGGCACCTACAGCCTCAGCGCGGTCGCCGGGCTGCCCCCGTTCATGGCGATGACGATGCTGGCCGGGCTCGTCCGGATGAAGGTGGCCACGTTCCTCGGCGCGGGCATCATCGGCCGGTTCATCCGGTTCAGCCTGCTGGCGGCCTCACCCGCGGTGTTCCACGGGTGGTTCCACTAGGCCGACTTGTCCTCCTGGTCCGCCGCCTTCTTGCCGCCGCGGACGACGAGGGTGGCCAGCAGCTCCTCGGTGGCCGCCGCGATCACCTGGATGGCCTTCTCGAAGACCTCCTCGTTGTGCGGCGCGGGGCGGTGGAAGCCGGAGATCTTGCGGACGTACTGCCGCGCCGCGGCCTCCACGTCCTCCACCCCGGGGTCTTCGGTGTACGGGGGCCGCAGCGTCTTGATACTCCTGCACATGGCCCCCATACTGCCCGCTACTCCGCCAGCTTGTAGCAGATCTCCGTCTCCCACCGTGCGGGATCGGGCTCGACCGCCGGGTCGGTCCGGTACGACTCGTAGCGGCAGGACCACCGGCCGTCGGCGAACGCCCAGTTCTCCCCCGTGCGCTGCGACCAGGCCTCCAGCGCGGCGAAAGACTGGCCGATGGAGTCCGGGTGGCCGTGGTGCACCAGCACCGCGTACCGGCCCGCGGGCAGCGTCCCCGCCGTGACGCGCTCGGAGGCGGGCACGTCGCCGGAGACCGGCCAGCCGACCTCCACCTCGATCTCCCCGCCGGGCTCACCGGCGTAGTAGCGGTAGATCGGCGGTCCGACCGGGGTCGCGCCGTGGCCGGTCAGCCACTCCAGCACCTCCGGGACCAGCGCGTTCACCCGTCCCCACTCGGCGAGGGTCGCCACCTCGGTGATGCCCACGTACGCCTGCTCGGCGCGGTCTTCGATCGTCGGTTCCATGTGCGTTCTCCCTTCACCCACTACTACGCGCGGCAGCGGGCGAACTCATCGGCAGGTCGAAGGCGGGGAAGAGGGACGGCATCAGCCACGTCGTCTCCGCGACCACCCCACCCCCCGCCGTCTCGACCTGGACCAGCGCGAACGCGGACCCGTCGGCGTCGTACTGGGCGAACGCGGGCGCGCCGTTGACCCGCACGGGGACCAGCCGGTGACCGACGCAGTGGTCCCCGTGGGCGAGGACGGCGGCGATGTCGGCTCGGCCGCGCAGCCACCAGGTGAACGGCGGCATGGAGGTGGTGGCGTCCTCGTGCAGCAACGCGACGATGGCCTCGACGTCGTGGGCGTGGAAGGCGGCGCAGTAGGCGTCGAGGACGGCCTGGTCGGGCTCCTCGGCGTCGGGCACGGCGGGCAGCGCGGCGCGGGCGCGCTGCAGGGCGCTGGTGACCGACGCGACGGTGGTCGACAGCAGCTCGGCGACCTCGGCGGCGGAGAAGGCGAGCACGTCGCGCAGGACCAGCGCGGCCCGCTGCCTCGGCGGCAGAGCCTGCAGCGCGACGACGAAGGCCAGCCGCACCGAGGCCCGCTCCTCGGCCGCGACCGCCGGGTCGACCGGGGCGGGCAGCACCCAGGCGGTCTCCGGCAGCGGCGCGCCGATGTCCGGGCCGGGCGTCGACGGGTCGCCGCGCAGCGGACCGGCCCGCCGCTTCGCCGCGCGCAGGGCGTCGAGGCAGACGTTGGTGGCGATGGCGTAGAGCCAGGTGCGCAGCGACCGCGCCGGGTCGTAGCCCTCGCGCGAGCGCCAGGCGCGCAGGAACGTCTCCTGCACCGCGTCTTCGGCGTCGAAGGGCGAGCCGAGCATCCGGTAGCAGTACGCCCCCAGCGCCGGCCGGTGCTCGTCGAGATCCACGCGCCGACGCTACCGCCACCGCCCGACGCCTGTCGGGCTAGTTGACAAGTCTCATAGGAGACTTATCTACTACAGGCGTGGTCCTCGCACACATCATCCTGGGCTTCCTCGCCCTCGCCCCCATGACCGGATACGACCTCAAACGGCACTTCGACTCCACCGTCGGCCACTTCTGGTCCGCCGACCGGGCGCAGATCTACCGCGCCCTGGCCACACTCGTCGCCGACGGGCACGCCGAGGTCGAGACCGTCGCCGGGTCCGGCGCGCCCGACCGCCAGGAACACCGCGTCACCGACGCGGGCCGCGCCGCGCTCGCCGCCTGGCTGGCCGCCGAGCCGGAGCGCCACGTCGACCGCGACCCGTTCCTGGCCCGCGTCTTCTTCGGCGCCGACCTCGCCCCGGACGCCCTGCTCGCCCTGCTCGCCCGCAGGCGCGCCGAGGCCCAGACCCGCCTGGCCGACTACGAGCGCCTGCGCGCCGAGTCCGACACCGGCACCCGGGCCGCGCGCCTGCGCCTGGCCACCCTGGACAACGGCATCGCCCACCTGCGCGCCGAGCTGACCTGGCTCGACGCCGTCACCGAGGAGTTCGCGTGAGCGCCTACCCGCCCCTGGTGCTGCTGCACGGCGGCAACGTCGCGAACTGGATGTGGGAGCCGCAGGTGCCCGCCTTCGGCGACCGGCTGGTGATCACCCCGGACCTGCCCGGCTTCGGGGAGCGCGCGCACGAGGTCTGGCCGGGGCTCGACGCGGTCGCCGACACCGTCGTGGCCGGACTGGCCGAGCACGGCGTCGACGGGCCCGTCGACCTCGCCGGACTGTCCCTCGGGGCGCTCACCGCGCTGCGGGTGCTGGCACGCCACCGACCGGGTCCGCTCGGCGTTCATCACCAGTGCCCCGCTCACCCCGGCCGGCCCCGGACTGCGCGCGTACTGCGCGGCGCACGAGGCGCTGAGCCGCTTCCACTGGTACTGGCGCGCCCAGGCCGCCGCGTTCCGGCTGCCCGCCGACTCGCGCGTGCGCTACGTCGCCCACGGCGCGTCGGTGCGACCGGAAACGGCCAAGGCGGTGAACGCCGAGGTGTGCGCGGGCGGCGCCCCCGCCGGACTGGCCCGCTACACCGGGCCGCTGCTGGCGGTCGCCGGCGAACGCGACGCCGCGTCCGTGCGGTCGCTGCCGGTGCTCACGGCAGCCGCGCCGCGGACCACGGCGCGGATCGCGCCCGGAATGCACCACATCTGGAACATCGAGGACGTGGACCTGTTCAACGACACCCTGCGCGCCTGGCTGGGCGGTGAGGTGGACCCGCGCCTGGCCGCTGCGACCTAGTCCGCCAGCTCCAGCGCCTTGCGCATGGCGTCGCGGCCTCGGGAGCGGTCGCCCGCGACGTCGTAGGCGACGGCCAGGCGGTACCAGACCCGCCAGTCCTCCGGCGCGGCCTCGACCTCGGCGCGGCGCTCCTCGAACCAGGCGTCGGCCGCCGCGCGGTCCACCCGCCCCGACGGGGTGCGGGGCAGGCCGGAGGTGTCGGGGAGGCCGTCCTCGGCCGCCAGCCTGCGGCCCAGTTCCTGGGTGCGGAAGCCGAAGCGCATCGTCGACCACAGCACCCACGCGCCGACGATCGGCAGCAGCAGGATGCCTGCGCCGAAGGCGACCGCGATCGGGCTGCCGTCGCGGAACAGGGCGACGGCCCGGCCGCCGAGCAGCACGAAGTACACGACGACGACGGCGGCCAGGACCCAGGAGACCGAGCGGGCGGACACTACAGCTCCAGCACGTTCTCCAGGCCCACGACCAGGCCCGGCCGATCCAGCACCGCGCGCACGCCGTGCAGCACGCCCGGCATGAACGAGGTGCGGTCCAGCGAGTCGTGGCGCAGGGTCAGCGTCTCCCCCGTGCCGCCGAGGATGACCTCCTGGTGGGCGACGAGTCCGCTCATGCGCACCGAGTGCACCCGGATGTCGTCCACCAGCGCCCCGCGCGCTCCGTCCACTTCGGACGTCGTCGCGTCCGGGACCTCGCCGAGGCCCGCCGCCGCTCGGGCCTGCGCGATGAGGCGGGCGGTGTGCGCCGCGGTGCCGGAGGGGGCGTCGGCCTTGCGGTTGTGGTGCAGTTCGATGATCTCGACGGTGTCGAAGTACTTGGCCGCCGCCTGCGCGAACTTCATCGACAGCACCGCGCCGAGGGCGAAGTTCGGGGCGATGAGCACGCCGAGGTCCGGCTTGGCCGCCAGCCACTCGCGCAGCGAGGCCAGCTTCGCGTCGTCGAAGCCGGAGGTGCCGACCACGGCGTGGATGCCCTGGTCGACGCAGAAGCGCAGGTTGTCCATCACCACGTCGGGGTGGGTGAAGTCCACGATGACCTGGGCGCCTGCGTCGGCGACGTCGAAGAGCCAGTCGCCGGTGTCGACCTGGGCGACGATCTCCATGTCGTCCGCGGCCTCCACGGCCCTGACCACCTCGGCGCCCATCCGCCCCCGCGCGCCCAGCACACCAACCCGGATCAGGCTCACTTGGTCACCTCGTGGAGTTCGAGCGGGACGTCGTCGGTGTGGTCGTAGGGGCCGACCACGGCCGCGGCGAGCGGGCGGGCCAGGATCTCCTTCGCCAGCCGCGCGACGTCCTCGGCGGTCACCGCGGCGATCTGGTCCAGCGTCTCCTCGACCGACAGGTAGTCGCCGTAGGCCAGTTCGCCCTTGCCGATGCGCGACATCCGCGACCCGGTGTCCTCCAGGCCGAGCACGAGCCCGCCGCGCAGCTGACCCTTGCCGCGGGCCACCTCGGCGTCGGTCAGGCCCTCGCGGGCGACCTGGCCGAGCACGTCGCGGACCACACCCGCCACCTCGCCGAGGCGCTCGGGCTGGCATCCGGTGTAGATGGACAGGTGGCCGGTGTCGGCGTAGGCGGCCACCGACGAGTACACCTGGTAGGCCAGGCCGCGGCGCTCGCGGACCTCCTGGAACAGCCGCGAGCTCATGCCGCCGCCCAGGGCCGCGTTGAGCACCCCGAGGGTGAAGCGGCGCTCGTCGTGGCGGTCCAGCGCGCGCACGCCGAGCATCAGGTGCGCCTGCTCGGTGTCGTCGGTGTGCAGCACCAGCCGGGGCTGCTTGCCGACGCGGGCGCGGCCTGCGCGGGCCGCGATCGGGGTCTTGTCGCCGGTCAGCCGGTCGCGCAACCCCTTGCGCACCAAGGAGAGCACCTGCTTGTGCTCGATGTTGCCCGCCACGGCCAGCACCATGCGCGGCATGGTGTAGCGGCGGCGGTAGAAGCCGTTGAGCGCGCCGCGGGTCATCGCGGCGATCGACTGCTCGGTGCCCAGCACCGGGCGGCCGAGCGGGTGGTCGGCCAGCAGCGCGCTGCAGAACGCGTCGTGCAGCAGGTCTTCCGGGTCGTCGTCGCGCATGGCGATCTCTTCCAGGACGACGCCGCGCTCGGTCTCCACGTCGGCCTCGGTGCACAGCGCGTCGAACACCACGTCGGAGACCAGGTCCAGCGCCAGCGGCAGGTCCTCGTCGAGGACGTGCGCGTAGTAGCAGGTGTGCTCCTTGGCGGTGAACGCGTTCAGCTCGCCGCCGACGGCGTCGATCTCCTCGGCGATCCGCGCCGCCGAGCGCTTCGCGGTGCCCTTGAACAGCAGGTGTTCGAGGTAGTGCGCCGCGCCCGCGACCGACAGCGGCTCGTCGCGGGAGCCGACGGCCACCCAGATGCCGATCGCGGCCGAGCGGACGCCGGGCATCCGCTCGGTGACCACCCGCAGGCCGCCGGGCAGCAGCGTGCGCTTGACCTCGGTGCCCTCGGCGGTGCGGTCGAGCACGACCGTGCTGCCGGTCTTCTGAGACCGGCCGCGGGCACCGGTGGTGCCCGCGGCCGTCGACGTGCGCTGGGTCACGACTGCGCGGTCGCCTCTTCCTTCGCCTCGGACGCGCCCTCGGCGGCGGCGTCCTCGTCCTTCACCAGGACCAGGCTGATCTTGCCGCGCTGGTCGATGTCGGCGATCTCCACGCGGAGCTTGTCGCCGACCTTGACGACGTCCTCGACCTTGTTGATCCGCTTGCCCGCGCCCAGCTTGGAGATGTGCACCAAGCCGTCCTTGCCGGGCAGCAGCGAGACGAACGCGCCGAAGGCGGCCGTCTTCACCACGGTGCCGAGGAAACGCTCGCCGACCTTGGGCAGTTGCGGGTTCGCGATGGCGTTGATCAGGCCGATCGCCGCCTCGGCCGACGGGCCGTCCGCCGCGCCGACGTAGATGGTGCCGTCGTCCTCGATCGAGATGTCCGCGCCGGTCTGCTCGGTGATCGAGTTGATCATCTTGCCCTTGGGCCCGATCACCTCGCCGATCTTGTCGACCGGGATCTTCACCGAGGTCACCCGCGGGGCGAAGCTGCTCATCTCGTCCGGGCGGTCGATCGCCTCGGTCATGATCTCCAGCAGCGTCAGCCGGGCGTCGCGCGCCTGGCCGAGCGCCCCGACCAGCACCGACGACGGGATGCCGTCGAGCTTGGTGTCCAGCTGCAGGGCGGTCACGAACTCCTTGGTGCCCGCGACCTTGAAGTCCATGTCGCCGAAGGCGTCCTCGGCGCCGAGGATGTCGGTCAGCGCGACATACTCGGTCTTGCCGTCGACCTGGTCGGAGACCAGGCCCATGGCGATGCCGGAGACCGGGGCCTTCAGCGGGACGCCCGCGTTGAGCAGCGACAGCGTGGACGCGCAGACCGAGCCCATCGAGGTCGAGCCGTTGGACGACAGCGCCTCGGAGACCTGGCGGATCGCGTAGGGGAACTCGTCGCGCTTGGGCAGCACGGGCATGATCGCCCGCTCGGCCAGCGCGCCGTGGCCGATCTCGCGGCGCTTGGGCGAGCCCACGCGGCCGGTCTCACCGGTGGAGTACGGCGGGAAGTTGTAGTGGTGCAGGTAGCGCTTGGTCGTCTCCGGGGAGAGGGAGTCGATCATCTGCTCCATGCGCAGCATGTTCAGCGTGGTGACACCCAGGATCTGGGTCTCGCCGCGCTCGAACAGCGCCGAGCCGTGCGCCCGCGGCACCACGGCCACCTCGGCGCCGAGCTGGCGGATGTCGGTCAGGCCGCGGCCGTCGATGCGCACCTTCTCGCGGAGGATGCGCTGGCGGACCAGCTTCTTGTTCAGCGACCGGAACGCGGCGCCGATCTCCTTCTCGCGGCCGGCGAACGCCTCGTCCGCGCCGACCTTCTCCAGGCACAGCGCCTTGACCTCGTCCAGGCGGGACTCGCGCTCCTGCTTGCCCGCGATGGTCAGCGCCTGGGCCAGCTCGTCGGAGACGGCGGCGGAGACGGCCTCCAGGACCTCCGGCTGGTAGGCCGGGAACACCGGGAAGGACCCGGTCGGCTTGGCGGCGACACCGGCCAGCTCGGCCTGCGCGTCGCACAGCACCTTGATGAACGGCTTGGCGGCCTCCAGGCCGGAGGCGACGATCTCCTCGGTGGGCGCCTGCGCGCCCTCGCCGATCAGGTCGATCACGTTGTCGGTGGCCTCGGCCTCGACCATCATGATCGCGACGTCGCCGTCGACCACGCGGCCGGCGACGACCATGTCGAAGACGGCGGTCTTGAGCTG
The DNA here is from genome assembly GCF_042657845.1 of Actinokineospora guangxiensis. Classification (NCBI taxonomy): domain Bacteria; kingdom Bacillati; phylum Actinomycetota; class Actinomycetes; order Pseudonocardiales; family Pseudonocardiaceae; genus Actinokineospora; species Actinokineospora guangxiensis. The sequence continues at coordinate 176,509 of NZ_JBHSKF010000010.1, forward strand.
CTCGTAGGTCGGGAAGGCGACCCACTGGCCACTGATCAGGGCGACGCGCACGGCGCCGATGGGACCGGAGAACGGCAGACCCGCGAGCTGGGTGGACGCGGAGGCGGCGTTGATGGCCACCACGTCGTAGAGGTCCTGCGGGTTCAGGCTCATCACGGTGACGACGACCTGGATCTCGTTGCGCAGGCCGTCGACGAACGACGGGCGCAGCGGGCGGTCGATCAGCCGGCAGGCCAGGATCGCGTCGGTGGAGGGGCGGCCCTCGCGGCGGAAGAACGCGCCGGGGATGCGCCCGGCGGCGTACATCCGCTCCTCGACGTCGACGGTCAGCGGGAAGAAGTCGAAGTGCTCCTTCGGGTGCTTCGACGCCGTGGTCGCCGAGAGGAGCATCGTCTCCTCGTCGAGGTAGGCGACGACGCTGCCCGCGGCCTGGCGGGCCAGGCGGCCGGTCTCGAAGCGGACGGTGCGGGTGCCGAAGGCGCCGTTGTCGATGGTCGCCGTGGTCTCGTGCACGGTGGGTTCGGTCATGATTCTCCTCATCCGCGGGCGCGCGGGGGCACGTGCAGGTGCGCGGTTCGGACGAGGCCGGTCATCGATCGAAGCCACCGGGGTTTCCCCACCCCGGAAGCCACTACCGAGGACCGGCGAACCTGTCCTTCAGTGGCGCGAGCCCGTTATTGGTTGTTGTGAACGGGGGGAGCGGCGCTCGGCCACTCCCCCCGGATGCTCAGCGGCGCAGGCCGAGGCGCTGGATCAGCGACCGGTAGCGCTCGATGTCCACCTTGGTCAGGTAGTTGAGCAGCCGCCGGCGGCGGCCCACCAGCAGCAGGAGGCCCCGCCGCGAGTGGTGGTCGTGCTTGTGCGTGCGCAGGTGCTCGGTGAGGTCGCGGATGCGCTTGGTGAGCAGCGCGATCTGGGCCTCGGGCGATCCGGTGTCCGAGTCGTGCACGCCGTACTCGGCCAGGATCGACTTCTTCTCGGTGGTGGACAGCGCCACTGGTGATGCTCCTTGTGCTTGTGCCGTGCGAGTGGTTCGTCGGTACCGGCCGCCACGGACCGCAGCCGGACCCAAAACGCGAGGTTACCAGGTGGGCTCGTGCCGAAGCCGGACGCCACCCACACGGGTGTAGCGGCCCTGCTCGCTGGAGTACAACACCAGATCGCGGGCGATCCATTCCGGCCCGGCGTAGTCCCCCAGGTCCGGGTACCACTCGCCGGGGCGCGGCTGCCTGCCGATCGTGACATGCGGCAGGTACGGGCGCGACTCCTTTTCCACCACGGCGGCGTCGTTCAGGGCGGCGAGCGCGGCGAGATCACCGGCGACACCCATCCAGGTGACACCGGGGAAGCCGCCGACTCCGGTCAGGCGCACGCGCGGCGCGGGGTGGGCGCCGACCCGCCAGGCCAGCCAGGACATGCGCGCCTCGGGGTCGTCCTCGCCGTAGTAGGCGACCGTGATGTGCCACTGGTGGCGCGGCTCCGGGCGGACCCGCGGCGGAAAGGCAGGCAGCGCCGCCGCCAGGTGCGCGGCGACCTCCTCGGGCAGGGCGAAGGCGGCGAAGTACCTGGTCACACCCGGTGCCGGCCGGCCCTGCGAAGCAGGTCGGCCAGGTCGGGGTAGCGGCCGTCGATCAGCTCGGCGGCCGAGGTGAGGTCGTCGGGCGGGATGAGCCTGCGCAGCGCCATGATGGCCGAGCGGCCGACGTCGACGGGGAGGCTGTCGCGGGTGACGGCGGGCTTGGAGACGCGGACGTCCTCCAGGGCCTTCTGCAGGTGCTCCTTGGCTCCCGAGGCGACCTCGGGGGTGAGGATCTTGCGCTCCAGCATGATCAGCCGGGCGAGCACGGCGGGGTTGCCGATCTTGGCCCGGCGCCCGCTCATCACCTGGCTGAGCATGGGAGCGCTGATGCCGAGCACGTCGGCCAGGTTCGCCTGCGACGTGTCGAAGGCCACGACGAGCCTGCGCACCCGGTCGCCCAGCGGCTCGCCGTACCACTCCCGCTGCAGGGCGATGTTGCGCTGGACGATCTTGTGGTCCTCCACCGTCGGCCTCTCTCCCGTCGACCCGGCCGTATCTTGCCAGGTCTTGGTCACCGAGCGTGCGGAATCGCCCCAAACGGGTCAGGTCAGAAGTTCGCGGGTCCTGGCGACGTCGGCGTGCATCTGCTCCACCAACGCCTCGGTGGAGTCGTACTTCTCCATCGCCCGCAGCCGCTCGTGGAAGTCCAGCGCGACGCGCAGCCCGTAGAAGTCCTCGTCCACATCGAGCACGAACGCCTCCACCCGCCGCTCGCGGCCGGAGAACGTCGGATTGGTCCCCACGCTGACCGCCGCCACCATCGGCGCCCGGTTGGGCAGGTGGAACGTGCAGGCGTAGACCCCGTCCGCCGGGATCGCGGTGTAGCGCGGCGTGGACAGGTTCGCCGTCGGAAACCCCAGCAACCGCCCCCGGCGGTCCCCCCGCACCACGATCCCCTCGATCCGGTGCGACCGCCCCAACGCCGCGGCAGCGGCGGCCACATCCCCCGCATCGATGCACGCGCGGATGTAGGTGGAGGAGAACGTCACCTCCCCACCCACCAGACTCGCCCCCTCAGTGGCAAACCCGAAGCGCCGACCGAACTCGGCCAGCAACCCCACAGTGCCCAGCGCCCGGTTGCCGAAGGTGAAGTTCTCCCCCACCACCACGGCGGCCACGTGCAGCCGCTCCACAAGAAACTCGTGCACGAACTCGTCCGCGGGCACTTTGGACATCTCGTGGGTGAACGGCAGCACACAGAACACATCGGCGCCGAGCTGCTCGACCAACTCGGCCTTGCGGGCGAGGGTGGTCAACTGAGCGGGATGACTCCCCGGCCGCACCACCTCTGCCGGATGCGGGTCGAAGGTCACCACGACACTCGGGACCGACTTCTCAGCGGCCAACTTGACCGCCCGCGAGATCAACGCTTGGTGCCCCCGGTGCACCCCGTCGAAGACGCCGATGGTGGCGACACACCGCCCCCACCCGCCCGGCAGGTCATCAAGCCCACGCCATCGCTGCACGGGGCCGAGCCTACTCGCAGGCGGTGGACCACCCGCACGAAGCAGGGACCACCCGCACGCGCCCAAGGGAACCTCGACTCAGACCGCCAACGCGACGAGCGCCTTGGCCGTCCGGCCCTCATCCACCCCCAGCGCCAGCACCTTCCCCGCCGGATCGAACATCCCATAAGTCCCCGCGATCCCCGCAGCAGGCAACCGCTTCCCATGCGCCAGCGCCGCGGACTCCACCCGATCGAGATCCCGCCGCGGGAACGCCGTGTCCACCGCCGCGGCCAGATCGAGCGACAGCCCCGGCGACTCCTCCAACCGCTCCAGCGTCCGGGCCACCCGCAGGTCGAACGGCCCCACCCGGGTCCGCCGGAGCTGGGCCAGGTGTCCCCCGGTGCCGAGACCCGCTCCGAGGTCCCTGGCCAAAGCCCGGACGTAGGTCCCCGACGAGCACTCCACCATCACATCCAGGTCAACTGCCAACTCCGACCGCGAGGAGTGCAGCACGTCGAAGCGGGACACCGTCACCGGGCGAGCCGGGATCACCACGTCCTCACCCGCGCGGACCCGCGCGTAGGCGCGCTTGCCGTCGATCTTCACCGCGCTCACCGAGCTGGGCACCTGCTCGATCGCCCCCGTCAGCCGGGCGATACCCGCGGCGATGTCGGCGTCGGTGACCGCGGCCAGCCGGGCGGGGTCCGGTTCTCCGAGGTGCTCGCCCTCGGCGTCGTCGGTCGTCGTCGCGGTGCCGAGGCGGATGGTCGCCAGGTACACCTTCGTGTCCAGGGCCAGGTGGCCGAGCAGCTTGGTGGCCCGTTCGACGCCGAGCACGAGGACGCCGGTGGCCATCGGGTCGAGGGTCCCGGCGTGCCCGACTTTGCGGGTGCCGAGGATGCGGCGGGCGCGGGCGACGACGTCGTGGGAGGTCATGCCGGGCGACTTGTCGACGACGACGAGTCCCGGCGGGACAGCGGGGCGAGCGGACACGGCAGGAGATCCTACGCGGCGCGCGCGATGTCCCACGCACGGCGGCGGATCTGCACCGGGACGGTCTCCCCCGCCTCCAGCCTGGCGAGCACCGCGGCGCGCGCCCTGCGGTACCAGACGACCGTCCGCCAGGCCCCGGCCAGCAGCATCGCCAGCACGGCGGTGAAGGCGAGCCGGAAGTCCGGCGCGGTGGCCGCGGCGGTGTCGCCGCCGATGAGCAGGCCGACGGCGAGGACGGCGACCGTCGTCGCGCCGAAGCCGCCGACGTTGGCGATGCCGCTGGCGGTGCCGACGCGGCGCAGCGGGTTGTAGTCGCGCACGAGGGCGAAGGCGGTGCCCGAGAGCGGTCCGCCGACGGCGAGCACGACCATGGCGGTGACGGTGAGCGGGGTGGGCAGCGAGCCGGAGAAGCCGACGATGGTGGTCCAGATGGCGATCGCGGTGACGACGTAGGCCAGCACGATCGGCATCCGCCAGTGCGGCCTGCGGCCGATGGTCTCGCCGATGACCGGTCCGGCCACGGTGCTCACCACCACCATCAGACTCAGCACGGCGCCCGCCTGCGGGGCGGTCAGCCCCTGCACCTGGACCAGGTACGGCAGTCCCCAGAGCAGGCCGAGGACGTTGGGCGCGAAGCAGGTCACCATGTGCACCCAGAACCCCAGCCGGGTGCCGGGCACCCGCCAGGTCTGGCGGACCTGGTCGGCGGTCTGGCGCAGGCCGACGGCGTCGCTGCGCTGCGGCTCCTCGCCATCGGGCACGTCGCGGACCCGCCAGGCGACGACGGCGGCGTAGGCGGCGGTGGCCAGGCCGACGACGGCGAAGGTCGCCGTCCAGCCCGCGTGCACCAGCAGCAGGGTCAGCGGGACGGTGGCGGCGAGGTTGCCGACCGAGCCGAGCGCGGCGGTGGCCGCGGTCAGCGTCGGGTAGCGGCGCGGGGAGTAGTGCGCGGCGATCAGGCGCAGCACGCTGACGAAGGCGAGCGCGTCGCCGACGCCGAGCACGCCGCGGGCGAGCAGGGCGGGCGGGTAGCTCTCGGCGACGGCGAACAGCAGCTGGCCGGAGCCCATGAAGAGAGCGGCGCAGCTGAGCGTCACGCGCGGGCCGAAGCGGTCGACCAGCAGGCCGGTCGGGATCTGCATGGCGGCGTAGACGCCGATCTGCAGGACGGTGAACCCGCCGAGCGCGGCGGCGCCGATGTCGAAGCGGTCGGCGGCTTCCAGGCCCGCGACGCCGAGGGTGGTGCGGTGGAAGACGGCCAGCAGGTAAACGCCGACGGCGGTAGCCCAGATCGCCAGCGCGCGGCGCTTGGCGGGACTCACCGGGCGGCTCCAATCACCGGAGGGACTCGTCCATTACATCGAGCGCCCGCGGGATTGGTTAGCCCGCTGACCAGTGCCTTTGGTCACAGGGTTTCGCCGACGACCGCCCATGTGGCGCTGCGGGCGCGCAGCAGCAGCGCCCCCAGCCGGATGAGCATGAACGCCGAGAGGCCCGTCCAGATCCCGGGCAGGCCCCAGCCGAGCAGGTGCGCCACCCAGATGAGCGGGAGGAATCCGACGAGTGCGGCGAGCAGCGTGGTGGTGCGCAGGTAGCGGGTGTCGCCCGCGCCGAGGAACACGCCGTCGAGGGCGAAGACCACGCCCGCGACCGGTTGCAGCGCGACGAAGAACCACCAGGCGTTCGGGATCTCGGCCAGGACGCCGGGGTCGGTGGTGAACACCTTCGGCAGGAGCCCGGCGACGGCGGCGAAGCCGACGCCGGTGAGCACGCCGCAGACCAGGCCGTAGCCGGTGAGACCGCGGGCGAGGGACTGGGCGCGGCGCTCGTCGCGGGCGCCGAGCGCGGCGCCGACGAGCGCCTGCGCGGCGATGGCGAGGGAGTCCAGAACCAGCGCCAGGAAGTTCCACAGCTGCAGCACGACCTGGTGCGCGCCCGCGGCGGCGACGGAGTACCGGGCGGCGACGGCCATCGCGGAGACGAAGCATGCCTGGAAGGCGAGGCTGCGCAGGATCAGATCGCGCCCGACGGCCAGCTGGGCGCGGATCAGGTCGGGGCGGGGCCGCAGCGGCGCGCGGCGCAGCGCGGCGAGGAACAGCGCCGCCGCGACGGTCTGCCCGGCGACGTTGGCATAGGCCGAGCCGTTGAGCCCCCACCCGGCGGTGTGGACGAGGACGGGGCACAGGACGGCCGAGACGGCGTTGCCCGCCAGCACGTAGCGCAGCGGCGAGCGCGTGTCCTGCACGCCGCGCATCCAGCCGTTGCCCGCCAGGGTGATCATGATCAGCGGCGCGCCCCAGATCGCGATGCGCACCCACCCGGCGGCGGCGTCGGCCAGTTCTCCCGGGCCTGCCAGCAGCTCGACGACCGGCTGCGCGGCCATCTGTCCGATGAGGACGATCAGCAGGCCGAGCCCGGCGGCGATCCAGGTCGCCTGCACGCCCTCGGCGACGGCGTCCTCGCGCCTGCCCGCGCCGTAGAGCCGGGCGGCGCGGGCGGTGGTGCCGTAGGAGAGGAAGGTGAACTGCGTGGCCAGGGTGGCCAGGATGACCGCCCCGACCCCCAGCGCGCCGAGTTCGAGCCCGCCGAGGCCGCCGACGACGGCGGTGTCGACCAGCAGGTACAGCGGCTCGGCGGCGAGCACCGGCAGCGCGGGCACCGCGAGCCTGAGCACCTGGCGCAGCGTGCTGTCCTTCACGGCACCCCCTCGGTAATATACGACTCGGCTCGTCGCCCATTACCGTACGCGTAAGGACCGCCAATGGACAACGCCGATTACCTCGACGTCGCCCTCCGCCTGGCCAACGCCACCCTCGCCGACGTCCCCGCCCTTCGCGCCGCCCTGCACGACGAACCCTGGTGGGCCGACCGGGCCACCGAGCACGACCTGACCGCCCTGCGCCCGGTCGCCGCCGCCCTGCGCTCGGCCTTCACCGCCGCGACCGCGGCGGACCCCGACGCCGTGCTGTCGGAGGTCAACGCCCTGCTCACGGCCCACCCCCCACGCCCCCGCCTCTCCGGGCACGGCGGCGACGGCGGCCCCAACTGGCACGTCCACGTGGCCTCCCCCGACGACCCGCCCGCCACCGAGGTCGCCGCCGCCGCCGCGTGGGGTCTGGCCCAGGCCATCGTCCGCCACGGCCTCGACCGCTGGGGCAAGTGCCCCTGCGGCAACCTCTACCTCGACTCCTCCACCAACCGCGCCAAACGCTTCTGCTCCACCCGCTGCGCCAACCGCGCCAACGTCGCCGCCTTCCGGGCCCGAAGGACCGGGCAGCCCTGAATCCCGGCGAAGCGCCGCGCGCGGGAGTCCAGCCGTGCGACGACCGCCTCCGACGCCGAGGACTGTCCGGCTGCCCCGACTACCCGACAGTGGATCGCGCGCGGGTGGGTCGCCTTCGCGGCACCCGGCTGCCCGCACGAGCCGACCGTCTACATCCGACTGGATCAGCCCGCGCGGGGGTGTGCTCAGTCGGGGAGGCGCTCCCCGGAGTCGGCGTCGAAGAGGTGCAGCGCACCCGCCTGCGGGGTCAGGCCGAGCTTGTCGCCGCCCTGGTAGCCGGACATGCCCGGCGCGCGGACGGTGAAGGAGTGCGGGGCCTCGCGCTCCTCGGCGGTCTCGTCCACCTCGACGTGCGGCATGTCGGCCGAGCAGTACAGGTACTGGTCGCTGCCCAGCTCCTCGACCACCTCCACGACCGCGGCGACCCCGGTGGCGGCAGGCCCGATCGCCCAGCCCTCCGGCCGGATGCCGACGACGACGCGCTCGGAGGTCAGGGCCGCGCGCTGGGCGGGCGTCAGCGGGATCGCCGCGCCGCCCACCGACACCGTCTCGCCGGAGACCGCCGCCGGGATCAGGTTCATGCCCGGCGAGCCGATGAAACCGGCGACGAACACGTTGGCGGGACGGGAGAACAGCCCGATCGGGGTGTCGCACTGCTGGAGCAGGCCGTCCTTGAGCACCGCGACCCGGTCGCCCATGGTCATGGCCTCGGTCTGGTCGTGGGTGACGTAGATCGTGGTCACACCGAGGCGCCGTTGCAGCGAGGCGATCTGCGTGCGGGTCTGCACCCGCAGCTTGGCGTCCAAGTTGGACAGCGGCTCGTCCATGCAGAAGACCTGCGGGCGGCGCACGATCGCCCGGCCCATCGCCACCCGCTGGCGCTGGCCGCCGGAGAGCTTGGCGGGCTTGCGGTCCAGGTAGGGCTCCAGGTCCAGCAGCGCCGCAGCCTCCTTGACCCGGCGCAGCCGCTCCTCCTTCGGCATCTTGGCGATCTTCAGGTGGAAGCCGATGTTGTCGGCGACGGTCATGTGCGGGTAGAGCGCGTAGTTCTGGAACACCATGGCGATGTCGCGCTCCTTCGGCGGCAGGTTCGTCACGTCCCGCTCGCCGATGCGGATCGCGCCGTCGTCGATGCCCTCCAGGCCCGCGAGCATGCGCAGCGTGGTCGACTTGCCGCAGCCGGACGGGCCCACCAGCACCAGGAACTCGCCGTCGGCGACCTCCAGGTCCAGCCCGTCGACGGCGGGCACCGGGTTGCCCGCGTAGAAGCGCGTGGTCCCGTCGAAGGTGACCGTAGCCATCAGTTCTCCCCTTCCGGGCGGATCACTTGCCCGCGCCGAGGGTCAGGCCGGTGATGATCCGGCGGGCCAGCAGGAGGTAGAGAACCAGCATCGGCAGCACGACGATGGCGACACCGGCGATCAGGCCGCCGTACTCGGACTGGTAGCTGGCGGCGCCGTAGAGGGTGAACAGCGCCCGCGCCAGGGTGAAGTTCGCGTTGTCGGTGAGGAACACGATCGCCAGCAGGGTCTCGTTCCACAGGCCGATCGCGTTGAGGATCAGCGCGGTGATCAGACCGCCGCGGGCCAGCGGCAGCATGACGGTGAAGAACGTGCGGAACGGCGAGGCGCCGTCGATCGCGGCGGCCTCCTCCAGCTCGTCGGGCAGCGACTTGAAGAAGCCGGTCAGCAGGAACACGGTGAACGGCAGCGAGAGCGCCACATACACCAGGAACATGCCGAACAGGCTGTTGGTCAGCCCGAGGTCGGACATGCCGATGAACAGCGGGATCACCAGCGTCTGGAACGGGATTCCCATGCCGATGGCGATGAAGCTCGTCAGCGGGTTGGACCCGCGCACCCCCAGGCGCGTCAGCGCGTACGCCGCGGGTGCGGAGATCAGCACGATGACCACGCTGGACACCGCGACGAGGACGACCGTCACGACGAAGGCGTTGCCGAAGCCGGCGCTTTCCCAGGCGTAGCGCAGGTTGTAGAACGGGTCGCCGCGCTCGAACCAGGTGAACGGCAGGTGGAACGGCTTGTTGAAGATCTCCAGCGGCGTCTTGAACATCGCCGTCGCGAGCCAGTACAGGATCAGCACGTTCAGCGCGGTGAACAGCCACACGAACAGCATGCCCAGCAGGCGCATCGGGCTGAACCCGCGCGCGGTCGGGGCGGGCTTGGGCTTGCGCGGCGGGGTGCGCGTCCCCGGCCGGGGACGCGTGGACGCGGGCGCGGAACTGGGCGAGGTCACGGTCACGCCGCCTCCTAGAACTGGATGGTCTCGCGGCGCATGAGCCTGCGCAGCGAGACGACGAGGACGGACACGAGGGCGATCATCACCACGGCCGCCGCGCACGCCATGCCGTACTCGGGCGTGCCCTGGGTGCCGAAGGACCGGTCGAACACGTACAGGCCCAGCGTCCACGCCTCGATCGGCGGGGAGTAGGTGCCGGGCCCGGCGAGCACGAACACCAGCTCGAAGATCTTGATGGCGCTGATCGTCCACAGCACGCCCGCCACGCCGATGACGTCCCACGTCAGCGGCAGCGTGACGTTGCGGAACTTCTGCCACGGCGAGGCGCCCGCGATGTCGGCGTCCTCGTAGAGGTAGGGCGGGATGCGGTCCACCGCGGCCATCAGGATCGTGATGTAGAAGCCCGCGCTGGCCCAGATCAGGCAGCCGACGACCACCCAGGTCACGTTCTCCGGCGCGAGGAACTTGACCGCGTCGATGCCGACGGACTCCAGCAGGTAGTTGACCAGGCCCTGCCTGCGCGGTCGGAAGATCAGGATGATGCTGAAGAACATGCCGAGCGCGACGGGGGCGACGATGTTGGGGAAGAACAGGATCGCCCGCACGATCTTGCCGCCGCGCATCTCCCGCAGCACCATCGTGAACAGGAACGCCAGCAGGAAGGTGCCCGCGCCCGCGACGAAGATGTACATGAGCGTGTTCAGGAACGAGTGGATGAACGCGTCGGAGGAGAACAGCTCGGCGAAGTTCGCGAAGCCGGTGAACTCCGGGGTGTCCCCCGCGCCCTGCCACGAGGTGAAGCCCAGGACGACCGTCGCCACCGTGGGCACCACCATGAACAGCACGTAGAGCGCGATCGCGGGCAGCAGGAACGGCCAGAACAGCCGCTTCTTGCGGACCAGGTGCGCGCCGGAGGCGGACGCGACGGTCGCGTCCGCCTCCTTCGCCGGTGCGGGCATCAGGCCGTCGTCTTCCAGAACTCGGCCTGCTTGGCCGCCAGGCCGTCGATGAACTGCTGGGCGGTGATCTTGCCCTTCAGCAGGTCGTTGTTGAGCGGGTAGAACACGTTGTCGACCCACTTGCCCGCGGCCAGGCCGTCGAGGCCGTCCATGAAGATCGACCGCTCGGCGGCCGGGTCCTCCAGCGCCGCCTTGATGTCCTTCAGGGAGTCCGGCACGGCCAGGTCCGGACGCGGGGTCAGGTTGTCGGCCACGGCCGGGATGCCCGCGAGGATGTCCTTGTTGAGCACGTAGGCGATGAACGCCTTGGCGGCCTCGGGGTGCGCGGCCTTCTTGGTCACCGAGAACCCGATCGGCAACTGCTCCACGATCTTGTGGGTGGCGCCCTCGGGCATCGGGAACTGGAAGGAGCCGTAGGTGATGCCCTGGTCCCCGCCCTGCTTGTTCAGGTACTCGCGGGTCTCGCTCGGACCCCACGAGCCGACGAACAGGAACGCCGCGTCGCCGTCGGCCCAGCGCTGCTGCACCTGCGGGAACTTGGCCGCGTCCCAGCCGTCGATGAGGTAGCCGCCGGTGCCGATGCGCCCGACCAGCTCGGCCGCCTTGAGCAGGCCGGGGTCGGACTTCCACGCCTGGCCGGTCTTGTCCTCGGCGGCCTTGGCCAGCCCGCCGGGACCGACGTAGCGGGCGGCGATCTGGGTGTAGAAGTACGCGTTGTAGAAGTTGATGTCGCCGTCCTGGGAGACCGCGGCCATCCCGTCGGCCTTCGCCTTGTCGAACAGGGCGAACAGGTCGTCCATCGTCGCCGGGGCCTTGAGGTCCGGGATGAGGTCCTTGTTGTACCACCAGGCGTTGCCGAGGATCTCGTACGGCACCGAGAAGATCGTGCCGTCGTCGAGCTTGTTCTGCGGCATGTCGTAGAAGCCCGCGGGGACGACGTCCTTGACGGTCTTGTCGCCCTCACCGACCTTGTAGCCCAGCACGTCCTGCACCGACTGTGTGCCGTCGGCGGCGACCACGGCGGCCTTGACCTGGCTGATGTCCTGGTCGAACAGGTCGGGCACGGTGTCGGTGTTGAGCGAGGGCGCGACGTTCTGGGTCAGCAGCTTGCGGCCGAGCCACTGCACGTTGACCGTGACGCCGGTCTTCTCCTGGAAGCACTTGATGGCCTTGCTGAGGACCTTGCCCTGCGGCTCCTCCGCGGTCCACATCGACCAGTAGGTGAACTCCTTGTCGGTGGTCGGCTTGGTCCCCGCCTCCGGGCACGGCGCGTTCAGGAACTCGTCAACCCCGGGCAGGGTGAGCGGCGCTTCCCCGCCGCCGCCACCGCCGGACTCCCCGCCCCCACCACACCCGGCCACCGCGAGCGCGACTGCCGCCGCCATGACCGTCAACCTGGTCGAACGCATGATCACCACCCGATCGAAACGCCGCTCTCGCCTCGCGGCTGCATGTTTGTGCGCAGTTTGGCCCTGTTCCAAACATCTGTCAACAGCCTATCGCGCAGGAATCACCATCGGCCGCTGACGCGATTGGTTTATACCACTCGCAGCGGGCGGACTTTAACCCCCGAACAGGTCCAGATGTGAAAAAGGGCCGCGGCGACCGCGGCCCTGTCGGCGGAAACGGGCGTATCGCCCGGGAAGCTCCCTCAGCAGTCCTCGACCGCGTCCGGGTGCAGGAAGGCGTCGATGAGCCAGCCGCCCTCGGCCGAGAGCGCCTTCACCGCACCCACCCCGCACCCGCTCATCTCCACCACGGTCTCGCTGTCGCGGATGGTGGACTCCGGCGTCTTCGCCGCGAACGCCGCCGGATCGGCCAGTTCGCCCGCGGCCTTGGTGACGCCGAGGTCGCAGGCCGTGGTGCCCCACTCCTCCTGGAACGCGACCTGGCCCGCCGGGGTGAACAGCGCGCACGTGCCGGGGCCGTCGGCCTTGCTGAGCCGGGAGACGAACTCCCCGTAGAGGCGTTCCGGCGACTCCTGCGGCGCGGGGCCGTCGTTGACCTTCATCGGAGGGCGCTCCGGCTCGGCCGAGCAGGCGGCGAGCAGGGCGGTGGCGAGAACGGCACAGGCCAGACGGGACATCACGGTGGGAAACGCTAGCGGTCGGCCGCGCCTTGATCGATCCGTTGCCGGTTAACGCTGCGCCCCGGGGCCCGCCTTGTCGGCGTCACCGTCGGCGTCACTGTCGGCGTCATCACCGTCGGCGTCATCACCGTCGGCGTCGCGCGGCGGCTTGTACGGGTCCGGGTCACCAGCCGGAGAGGCGCCGGAGGCCAGGGCGGCCACCTCGGCGTCGGCGGCGCGGGCCCGCGCGAGCAGGTCGTCGATGCGCCGGGACTCCTCGGGGATCGTGTCGGCCACGAACTCCAGGATGGGGGTGAAGCGGACCCCGGTCTGCTGGCCGACCTTGCTGCGCAGCACGCCGCGGGCGCTGTTCAGCGCCGCCGCCACGCCCACCATGTCCGGATCGGTGTCGATGCGGTCGCCGAGGACGGTGTAGTAGACCGTGGCCTCGCGCAGGTCGGCGGTGATCTTGGTGTCGGTGATGGTGACCCTGGCCAGCCGCGGGTCCTTGACCTCGTGCTCCAGGGCCGAGGCCACGATCTGGGTGATGCGCTTCGCCAGCTTGCGCGCGCGGGGTGCGTCGGCCACGACGGCGTCCTTCTCTCGGGGTCCTGCTACATCAGTCGTCGTCCGGCCCGAGCAGGCGCTGCCGGGCGGACAGGAGTTCCAGTTCGGGGCGACCGGCGACCAAGCGCTCGCACGCCTCCAGCACCGAGCGCACGTGCCCGGCGTCCGCGGCGGCCACCGCGACGCCGATCAGCGCGCGGCGGTGCAGTTCGAGGTGTCCCGCCTCGGCTGCCGAGACCTCGAAGCGGCGGCGCAGCTCGGCCATCACGGGCCGCACCGCGGACCGCTTCTGCTTCAGGGAGTGCACGTCGCCGAGCAGCACGTCCAGCTCTAGAGCACCTACATACATGTGATGGGGGAAGAGTCGGGCCGAGGGGCGCCGCCGGAGCGGCACCCCTCGGTCAGGTGACTACGCGCGCGGCTTCTCGCGCATCTCGTAGGTCTCGATCACGTCATCGACCCGCAGGTCGCTGTACGAGCCGAGGGTGAGACCGCACTCGAAGCCCTCGCGGACCTCGGTGACATCGTCCTTGAACCGCCGCAGCGTGCCGATCGACAGACTGTCGTGGATGACCACGTTGTCGCGCAGCAAGCGGGCCTTGGAGTTCCGCTTGATCTCGCCCGACATCACCAGGCAACCCGCGATCGTGCCGACCTTCGAGGACTTGAAGACGTCGCGGATCTCGGCACGGCCGAGGGCCACCTCTTCGTAGATCGGCTTGAGCATGCCCTTGAGGGCCGCCTCGATCTCGTCGATCGCCTGGTAGATGACCGAGTAGTACCGCACGTCGATGCCCTCGCGGTTGGCCAGCTCGGTGGCCTTGCCCTCGGCGCGGACGTTGAACCCGATCACGATGACGTTGTCGGCGATCGCGAGGTTGATGTCGCCCTCGGTGATGCCGCCGACGCCGCGGTGGATGACGCGCAGCTCGACCTCGTCGCCCACGTCGATCTTCGTGAGCGCGTCCTCCAGTGCCTCGACGGTACCGGAGTTGTCGCCCTTGATGATCAGGTTGAGCTGGCTGGTCTCCTTCAGCGCGGAGTCCAGGTCCTCCAGGCTGATGCGCTTGCGCTTCTGGGCGTTCTGCGCCGCACGGGTGCGGGCCGCGCGCCGCTCGGCGATCTGCCGGGCGATGCGGTCCTCCTCCACGACGAGGAACGTGTCGCCCGCGCCGGGCACCGACGTGAAGCCGATGACCTGCACCGGACGCGAGGGGTAGGCCTCGGTGACGTCCTCGTTGTGCTCGTCCACCATGCGCCGGACCCGGCCGTAGGCGTTGCCCGCCACGATCGAGTCGCCGACGCGCAGCGTGCCGCGCTGGACCAGGACCGTGGCCACCGGACCGCGACCGCGGTCGAGGTGGGCCTCGATCGCCACGCCCTGGGCCTCCATCTCCGGGTTGGCCCGGAGGTCGAGGGTGGCGTCGGCGGTCAGCAGGATCGCCTCAAGCAGGCCGTCGATGTTGAGGCCCTGCTTGGCGGAGATGTCGACGAACATCGTGTCGCCGCCGTACTCCTCGGCGATCAGGTTGTAGTCGGTCAGCTGCTGGCGGATCTTCTGAGGGTTGGCGCCCTCCTTGTCGATCTTGTTGACCGCGACCACGATCGGCACGTTCGCCGCCTGGGCGTGGTTGATCGCCTCGACCGTCTGCGGCATGACGCCGTCGTCGGCCGCGACGACGATGACCGCGATGTCGGTCGCCTTCGCACCGCGGGCACGCATGGCGGTGAACGCCTCGTGGCCCGGGGTGTCGATGAAGGTGATCGGGCGGTCGTTGCCGTCGAGCTGCGTCAGCACCTGGTAGGCGCCGATGTGCTGGGTGATGCCGCCCGCTTCGCCCTCGTGCACGTTCGAGGAGCGGATGGTGTCCAGCAGTCGGGTCTTACCGTGGTCGACGTGACCCATGACGGTCACGACCGGGGGCCGCGCCTGCAGGTCGTCCTCGACACCGGCGTCCTCGCCGTAGGTGATGTCGAAGGAGTCGAGCAGCTCGCGGTCCTCCTCCTCGGGGGAGACGACCTGCACCGTGTAGTTCATCTCGGTGCCGAGCAGTTCCAGGATCTCGTCGGAGACCGACTGCGTCGCGGTGACCATCTCGCCGAGGTGGAACAGCACCTGCACCAGCGAGGCCGGGTTGGCGTTGATCTTGTCGGCGAAGTCGGTCAGCGAGGAGCCGCGGGCCATGCGGATCGTCTCGCCATTGCCCTTGGGCAGGCGGACGCCGCCGACGCTCGGCGCCTGCATGTTCTCCATGTACTCCTGGCGCTTCTGCCGCTTCGACTTGCGACCGCGCTTGGAGGGACCGCCGGGACGGCCGAAGGCGCCCGCGGCGCCGCCGCGACCACCGGGGCCACCGCCGCCGGGACGACCGCGGAACCCGCCGCCGCCACCGGCCGGGGCACCCGTGCCGCCGCCACCGCCGCCGGGGCGGAAGCCACCGCCGCCGCCACCGCCGGGACGGAAGCCGCCACCGCCGCCGCCACCGCCGCCACCGCGGAACCCGCCGCCGCCACCGCCGGGACCGCCGCGGCCACCGGGGCCGCCACGCGCTCCGCCGGGACCGCCGCCCGGTCGGCCACGACCGGCGCCCGCCGGGCGCGGGGGCCGGGGCGGCATCATGCCGGGGTTGGGCCGGGGCGGCATCATGCCGGGGTTCGGGCCGCCGGGACGCGGACCGCCGGGGCGGTCACCGCGCGCGGCGGCCGGACGGGCGTCGCCACCCGGGCGCGGACCGCGCTCGGGACGGTCGCCGCGCTCGCCACCGGGACCGCCGGGGCCGGGGCGCTGGCCCGACGGACGCGGCGCGGGCGCACCGGCGCCGACGCCGAAGGGGTTGTTGCCGGGACGCGGCGCGCGCGGACCGGGCTTGGGCGACTGCGGCTTCGGGGGCACGACAGCGCCGCCCTGTCCGCCCTGTCCACCCTGGCCACCCTGACCGCCGGGCTGCGCCGGGGGCTGCTGCTTCGGGCCGGGCCGAGGGCCGGGCGCCGGAGCGGACTTGGCGGGCGCGGCCGAGGCCGCCGCGGGCCGCTCCGCCTGCGGGGCGGGCTGCTGGGTCTGCGGCTGCTCGGGCCGGGGGCCGGGCCGAGCACCGGGCTTGGGGCCCGCGCCGGGACGCGGTCCCGGTGCGGCGCTCGGCCGCGGGCCCGGGGCCGGGGCGCCCGCGGCGGGCGCGGGGGCCTGCTGGGCGGCAGCGGGCGCGGGCGCCTGCTGGGACTGCGGAGGCCGGGGGCCGGGCTTGACGCCGGGCCGGGGGCCGGGCTTGGCGGCGGGCTTGGCATCGCCGGACGGCGCACCGCCCTTGCCGCTCTTGCCCTCGTAGGTGTCGCGCAGCCTGCGCGCCACGGGCGCCTCCACGGTGGAGGACGCCGACTTGACGAATTCGCCCATGTCCTTCAGACGGGCGAGAAGATCTTTGCTTGTGACGCCGAACTCCTTTGCGAGTTCGTGCACTCGGGCCTTGCCTGCCACTGCTCTCCTCACTGGGGAGGTCGGCGGGCATAGGTCCCGTCGACCTCGTCCTAACGACGTCGCGCGTTCATGTCTTCAGCTTCACGGCTGACTCATGACGGGTCGACCTGCTTCCTGTCTTCCACGGCCCGGGAAGATCCCGGGCCGGTCTCGCTCGCGATCCGGTCGATGACCGACCGGAGGCCGTCGGCGGCGACCTCCCCCTCGGCCCGCAGGGCCCTGGGGAACGCGCGCCGCTTCTCGGCCTTGGCCAGACACTCGGGCTGGGGGTGTATCCACGCCCCCCGACCGGGCATCCGCCGCCGCGGGTCGGGGATCAGATCCCCGTCCGCGAGCACCACTCGCAGCAGTTCCACATCCACTGCCCGGACACGGCAGCCGACGCAGGTCCGCACCCTCTGGGCGGGACCGGGACGCGGGGGAACCGGTTCCGGACGATGAACCACGGAAAGTCTATCTCGTTTCTTTCAGTCGGCCGAACCGGATACCGGGGTGGAGGGCGCGGGCGCCGCGGCGTCGCTGCGGATGTCGATGCGCCACCCGGTCAGCCTGGCGGCCAGCCTGGCGTTCTGGCCCTCCTTGCCGATCGCCAGCGACAGCTGGTAGTCCGGGACGACGACGCGCGCGGTCTTGGCCCGCTCGTCGACGACCGTGACAGACACAACCTTCGCAGGTGACAGCGCATTCCCCACGAAGGTGGCCGGGTCGTCGGACCAGTCGATGATGTCGATCTTCTCGCCGGCCAGCTCGCTCATGACGTTGCGCACGCGCGCGCCCATCGGGCCGATGCAGGCGCCCTTGGCGTTGACGCCGGAGACCGTCGAGCGGACCGCGATCTTCGAGCGGTGACCTGCCTCACGCGCCACCGCGGGGATCTCCACGGTGCCGTCGGCGATCTCCGGGACCTCCAGGGCGAAGAGCCTGCGGACCAGGTTGGGGTGCGTGCGCGACAGGGTGATCTGCGGGCCGCGCGCGGTCCGGGAGACGCCCACCACGTAGCACTTGACGCGGGTGCCGTGGGTGTAGGCCTCGCCGGGCACCTGCTCGACGGCGGGCAGCACGCCCTCGGTGTCGCCGACCTGCACCACGACCATGCCGCGGGAGTTGGCCCGGGTGTCGCGCTGCACGACGCCCGCGACGATCTCGCCCTCCTTGGCGGCGAACTCGCCGTAGGTGCGCTCGTGCTCGGCGTCGCGCAGGCGCTGGAGGATGACCTGGCGGGCGGTCGTGGCGGCGATGCGGCCGAAGCCCTCGGGGGTGTCGTCCCACTCCTCGGCGATCTCGCCGTCGGGACCGGTGGTGAAGGCGAGCACGCGCACGACGCCGGTCTTGCGGTCGATGTCGACGCGGGCGTGCGACTGGTGGCCGTCGGTGTGCTTGTACGCGGTGAGCAGGGCGGTCTCGATCGCCTCGATCACCGTCTCGAACGGGATGTCCTTGTCGCGCTCGATCGCGCGAAGCGCCGCGATGTCGACGTTCATCGCGCGTCCTCCTCTGTGCCGGACGCCCGGGGTTCGAGCATCGCCATCTCCGCCTCCGGCGGCTGTTTGAACTCCACTTCGACAACGGCCTTGGCCACGTCCGCGTAACGCACTTCCCGCAGCGAGCCGTCGACCAGAAGCTCGACGGCGTCCTCGCCCGCGGTCCCCACGCGCCCGGTGTAGGCGGCGCCCTCGTGCGGGGTCACCGCGACCAGGCGCAGTCGCGCGCGCTTCCAGTGCCGGGGCCTGGTGAGCGGGCGGTCGGTGCCGGGCGAGGTGACCTCGAGGGTGTACGGCCCGCCGAGGACGGCGTCGTTCTCGTCGAGCACGGCCGAGACGGCGCGGCTGACGTCGGCGACCTCGTCCAGGGCGACGCCGTCGTCCCCGTCCACCACGACCTTGACCAAGCGCCTGCGTCCCGCCTGCTGGACGTCGAGCTGCTCCAGCTCGAATCCGGCGGCGGCGACGGCCTCGGCGACAATCGGCTCCAACTCGTGTTCTCGCTGGTCGGCCACGTGGACGGCGCCCCCTGGTTCTGGTCGGTGTCGCAGTTGTCGGCCGGTCGGCGGTACCGCTCGCCGACCGTGGTCACCTAGCGTATCTCGCCCCGTCCGGGCGAGCGCCCGCAGGCGATCATCCGCGCCCGCCGTGGTCCGACTCGGCGACCTGGCAGGATGACTATCCGTGAGGACCTACCCCGGCGTGACCCGGCGAGCGGTGCTGGTGGGCATCGCCGTGGGAGCGGTCGCAGCCTGCACCGACCCCGAGCCGCCGCCCCCGCCGGACCCGCTGTCCGCCCTGCTCGTCCGCGCCGAGGCCGACAAGGCGCTGGCGGCGGCGGTCGCGGCGGCGGTGCCCGCGCTGAAGGCCTCGGCGGGCGAGGTGGCCCGCGTCCGCGGCGACCACGCGGCGGCCCTGCGCGCCGAGGTCGAACGCGAGCGGCCGCCCGCGCCGAGCAGCACGACCGCGCCCCCGCCCGCGCCGCCGAAGGCCCCGGCCGACGCGGCGGCGGCGAAGAAGGCGCTGGTGCAGGCGCTGACGAAGGCCCAGGAGGAAGCGACCGCGCTGGTGGCTTCCCTGCCGCGGCACCGCGCGGGCATGGTCGGCTCCGTCGTCGCGGCGTGCGCGAGCCTGCGGGAGGTCCTGTGAAGTCCCTGCCCCAAGACACCGTGGACGCCGTCCAGGCGGCGTTGGGCGCCGAACACGCGGCGCTGTGGGTGTACGGGTTGGTGAGCGCTTTCCTGCCCGCCGCTTATGACAAGGGACTGCGGGAGGGCGTCTCCGTGCACCGCGCCCGCCGTGACGTCACGGCTCGGCAGCTGTCGGCGGCCGGGGTCGAGCCCAAGCCCGCCGAAGCCGCCTACCTGCCCCCGGAGCCGGTCGACGGCGAGAAGTCGGCCATCGCCCTGGTCGCCACCGCCGAGACCGACACCACCATCGCCTGGCGCGCGGTCCTGGACCGCTGCGACGACGCGGAACTGCGCGCCTCGGCGCTGGAGGCGCTGACCGAGTCCTCGATCCGCGCCACCCGCTGGCGCGGGGCCGCCGGGGTCACCCCCGCGGTGCCCTCGTTCCCCGGTCAGCCCTGAGCGGCGAACTGCTGCCCGTAGCGCAGGGCGTCCGCGCTGACGCTGGTCAGGAAGGCGTCCTGCTCCTCGGTGCGCTTGTCCGACGGCATCCAGTCGGACTCCACGATGATCAGGTTCGCGCCGCTGAGCTGGGACTCGTAGCCGCCCTGGCCCAGGCCGAACTTGCCGACGCCCTCAGCGGAGGCGATGCCTGCCAGGAACGGATCGGTGATGTTGCCGGTGTTCGGGGTCTGGGCGATCTCGTGCAGTTCGGCCGCGGCTTCCGGGGTGGGCATCTGGACGACGGCGACCCAGGTGTAGATCAACTTGTCCTGACCGGGGGGCGTGCTCGTGTAGAGCGCCCTGATCAACCCCGTGCACGGCGAGCGCTGGAAGAACTGCTTCACCGCGTCGCGTGAGTTGGCGGCGCAGTCGGTGTCGCGCTTGGGTTCGGGCATGTCCTTGTGCGGGGTGAACTCGAAGCGGCCCGCCGGGACCTCGTTCTCGGTCTGCTGGTCACCGCCCGCCGCCGGCGGGTTCTCCGGGGAGTCGTCCTGCAGGTAGGCCCACACGAAGCCGGAGAGCACCGCGATCGCGACCAGGCCGGCGACGCGCAGCGCCCAGGTCGCCGCCGGGTTGGACGGCGGCTCGGGCTGGGGCTCCTCGAACTGGAAGGGCTCGTCGCGGCGCGGTTCGGTGACCCGGGGGATGTACTCCGTCTGACCGGGCTGCCCGTAGGGCTGCGGCTGGTTCGACCACGGCGGTGGGCCGGGCCGCTGGGGGGCGGACACGGGAAACCACGGTAATCGGTGTCGCCCATCCGTGTCAGATCGACTAGGAGATTTGTCCGTTTACCCTGCTCAGAGCCGTAACCGCCCGATCGAGGTCGGTCTCGTCCGAGTACAGATGGAAGGACAGGCGGACCTTCCCGGCCCGCATCGCGCACCGCACGCCCGCCTCGGCGAGGCGTTCGGCCACCCCGTCGCCGGAGAGGGCGAGGATGGCCGAGCCGCGCGGGGGCAGGCCCAGTTCGGCCAGCAGCCGGTCGGCGAGGCCGACGCCGTGCGCGCGGACGGCATCCATGTCCAGCCCGACCAGCCATGGCAGGGCGACCGCGGCGCTGACCTGGGCGAGCCAGACCGGCGCGAGGTCGTAGGCGCGGGCGTCGGGGGCCAGGCGGATCGGCAGGTCGTAGACCGTCGTCCACGGGTTGTCGCCCGCGTACCAGTTCGCGGCGACCGGCAGGGTCCAGTCGGCGGCCTCCGGGCGCACGGCCAGCCACGAGCCGCCGCGCACCGACATCAGCCACTTGTAGCCCGCGCCGACGACCCAGTCCGCCCAGTCCAGGCGGGTGGGCAGCCAGCCGAGGGACTGGGAGACGTCGAGCAGCACGCGGGTGCCGCTGGCGCGCAGGCCGTCGAGGTCGACCAGCGCGCCGTCGGCGGACTGGGCCACGGCGACGGCGACCAGGTCGAACTCGGGTGCGCGGTGGGCGAGGTCGGCCAGCGGCACGGCGGTCACCGTGACGCCGCGCCCGGCCTGGGCGGCGAACGGGAAGGTGACGCTGGTGAACTCGCCCTCGGCGACCAGGACCCGGGTGCCGTCCGGCACCCCGGCGGGCGACGGTGGACACGAGCTGGGAGACCGTCGCCCCCGAGGCGACCCGTTCGAGCGGGACGCCGATGAGGTCGGCGAAGCCCTGCCGGGCGAGGCGGACCGGCTCGTCGTACACCGGCGGCTCGTCCTGCCCGCCCGCCCACCTGGTCACGGCGGCGGCGACGGCTGCCGCGGTCGCCGCGGTCGGGATGCCGACCGAGGCGGTGTTCAGGTAGCCGGGCGGGACGTCGAACTTCTCTCCGAAGGCGCTACGCACAGGTCCCACCCTAGGCTGGTCCGCGTGCGCAGCGAGGAGATCGAGATCAGGACCGGCGCCGAAGAGGTCGTGCACGACCTGACGGCCGAGTGCGAGCGCTTCGTGCGCGGCGCGGGAGACGGGCTGCTGCACGTGTGGGTGCCGCACGCGACCGCGGGCCTGGCCGTCATCGAGACCGGCGCGGGCAGCGACGACGACCTGCTGGCCGCCCTGCGCGACGTGCTGCCCAAGGACGGCCGGTGGCGGCACCGGCACGGCTCCCCCGGCCACGGGCGCGACCACGTCATGCCCGCCTTCCTGCCGCCGTACGCGAGCGTGCCGGTGCTGGACGGGCGGATGGCGCTAGGCACTTGGCAGTCGGTCTGCCTGGTGGACACCAACGTCGACAACCCCGTGCGGACGGTCCGGCTGAGCTTCCTGGCGGGCTGAGGGCAGCGCCAGCGCGGCCAGCCCGAGCACGGCGAGCCCGCCGAGGACGACCACGCCGGTGAGCACGTCGGGCGCGTCCGGGGTCCCCTGCAGGAGGCTGCGCAGGCCCTCGGCGGAGAAGCGGAACGGCGTCCACGACCACAGCAGGGCGCGGTAGACGGGGTCCAGCAGCTCCGGGACCGTGCCCGCGACGCTCGGCGCGATCAGGTAGAGCGGGCCGAGCACGGCCAGCGCCCGGATGCCCAGGAACTTCACCAGCGCGCCCTGGACCGAGGCGAACGCGACGGCGGTCAGCAGCAGGTAGCCGAGGACGTCGGCGGTCAGCGGCAGGCTGGAGTCCCACAGCGCCAGCAGACCCGCCACCGCGCCGGTCGCGGCGAGGCCGACCCCGGCGACGAGCCCGTAGCGCGAAGCGGTGGTCGGGGCGATCCGGCGGCGCAGCGTCAGCGCGCCCAGGGCGGCGGCGGCGACGAGACCGCCGATCCACAGCAGCGCCGAGGCGGCCAGCGGGGCCGTGCGGCCCGCCGTGCTCGCCGGGTGCAGCGTCTCGACGGTGAACGGCACCCCCGCCGCCTGGGCCGCGCCGCTGAGCACCTGCTGCGCGGCCTGCGTGCCCGCCGGGTTGACCGCGCCGGAGACGACGACCGTGGCGGGCCTGCCCAGCTCCAGGACGCCGTAGACCTCCTTGTCGAGCAGCAGTCGCCTGGCCTGCTCCGGGGCGACGACCCGCCAGTCGACGGGTCCGTGCCCCGCGACGCGCTCGGCGCCGGCTCCGGTGACGGCCAGCGGCAGCGCCTCGGGCGCGGAACTGGCCTGCGCGCCGAAGGTGAGCAGGCCCAGCACGGCGGCGACGAGTCCGCCGAGCAGGGCGAGGGCCGCGACCAGCGCGGGGGGTCTGGGCATGGCGAACCTTCTTTCATCGTGTGTTGAATTACGGTAGCCGCGCGGCATCCCGAAATCAACACGCGTTGAATGAGGCTCGTGCCACCATGTGCGGCGTGACCGATCCGCGACTGCCCGGCCCCGACCTGCTCGTCCTCTGGGACATCGACCTGACGCTCGTCGACTACAGCGGCATCGGCCGCAAGTGGTACGGCGAGGCCATGACGGCCGCCCACGGACTCCCGATCGTGCACGTCCCGGCCTTCCCCGGCCGCACGGAACGATCGATCACCGCCGAACTGCTCACCGCCCACGGCGTGGAGGTCACCGAGACCGCCGTCCAGGCACTCTTCACCGAGCTGATCGCCATCGCCGAGGCCGCCAGGGCCGACCTCCCGGAACTGGGCCGCGCCCTCCCCGGCGCCGCGGCCCTGCTCGCCGCACTGGCCGAGCGGCCGAACGTCGTGCAGTCCCTGGTCACCGGCAACCTGCCGGAACTGGCCGCGTGCAAGCTGGAGGCCTTCGACCTGCACCACCACCTCGACTTCGAGGTGGGCGGCTACGGCGGCCTCTCCGCCGACCGCCACGACCTGGTCTCGGCCGCCATCGCCGCCGCGGGCGCCAAGTACGGCACCGCCTTCGACCCGGCCCGCGTGGTCGTCATCGGCGACACCCCGCACGACGTCGCCGCCGCCCTGCACCACGGCGCGATCGGCGTCGGGGTGGCCACGGGCCGATCGACGGTGGCGGAGCTGCGGGAGAGCGGGGCGCAGCTGGTCTTGGAAGACCTCTCCGACACCCCGACGGCGCTGGCCGCGCTGATGGACGCGGCCAGCACCGGATCGACTCCGGGAACTAGCCCCTGACCAGGCCCACCAGGGTCGCGACGACCTCGTCCACCGGCACGTCCTGGCGCTCGCCGGTGGCGCGGTCCTTGACCTCGACCACGCCGGTGGCCAGGCCGCGCCCGACGACCACGATCGTCGGCACGCCCACCAGCTCGGCGTCGGCGAACTTGACCCCGGGCGAGGCGAGGCGGTCGTCGAAGAGGACGTCGAGGCCCGCTTCCGACAGCTCGGCGGCCAGCTTCTCCGCCGCCGCCCGCTGGGTCTCGTCCTTGCCCGCGACGGCCAGGTGCACGTCGTACGGGGCGACGTTGCGAGGCCAGATCAGGCCGCGGTCGTCGTGGCTCTGCTCGGCCAGCACGGCGACCAGGCGCGAGACGCCGATGCCGTAGGAGCCCATGGTGACCCGGACGGGCTTGCCGTCCTTGCCGAGGGCGTCCAGGGAGAAGGCGTCGGCGTACTTGCGGCCGAGCTGGAAGATGTGGCCGATCTCGATGCCGCGCGCCGCCACCAGGGTGCCGGTGCCGTCAGGGGCCGGGTCGCCCTCGCGGACCTCGGCGGCCTCGATGGTGCCGTCGGGGGTGAAGTCGCGGCCCGCGACCAGGTCGACCACGTGGTGGTCGAGCAGGTCGGCGCCGGTGACCCAGGCCGTGCCGGTGACCACACGGGGGTCGACCAGGTAGCGGACCTTGTTCTCCAGCAGCGCCTTCGGGCCGATGTAGCCCTTCACCAGGAACGGGTTCGCGGCGAAGTCGGCCTCCTCCAGCATCGCGGTCTCGGCGGGGGCCAGGGCGGCCTCCAGGCGCTTGGCGTCGACCTCGCGGTCGCCGGGGACGCCCACGGCCAGCAGCTCCCACTCCGCCGCGCCGGGCAGGCGGGTCTTGAGCAGGACGTTCTTGAGCGTGTCGGCGGCGGTGAAGGTGCGGCCCATGCCCGCGCCGTTGAGGAAGTCGACCAGCGTGCCGATGGTCGGCGTGTCCGGCGTGTGGTGGACCTGGGCCTCGGGCAGCCCGTCGAGGGGGATCTCGGCGGGGGCCGTGGTGACGACCGCCTCGACGTTGGCGGCGTAGCCCGAGCCGGTGCTGCGCACGAACGTGTCCTCGCCGGTGGCGGCCTCGGCCAGGAACTCCTCCGACGCGGAGCCGCCCATCGCCCCCGAGGTCGCCTTGACGACCACGTAGTCGATGCCGAGCTGGTCGAAGATCCGGATGTAGGTCTCGCGGTGCGCCTGGTAGCTGGCCTCCAGGCCGGCGTCGTCCAGGTCGAAGGAGTAGGAGTCCTTCATCAGGAACTCGCGCCCGCGCAGGATGCCCGCGCGCGGACGCGCCTCGTCGCGGTACTTCGTCTGGATCTGGTACAGCGTGACCGGGTAGTCCTTGTACGAGGTGTACTCGCCCTTCACGGTGAGCGTGAACAGCTCCTCGTGAGTGGGTCCGAGCAGGTAGTCCCCGCCCTTGCGGTCCTTCAGGCGGAACAGGTTGGGGCCGTACTCGGTCCACCGGTTCGTCGCCTCGTAGGGCTCCTTGGGCAGCAGCGCCGGGAACTGGATCTCCTGGGCGCCCATCGCGTCCATCTCGGCGCGGACGATGCCCTCGACCTTGCGCAGCACGCGCAGGCCCAGCGGCAGCCAGGAGTAGCCGCCCGGGGAGACCCTGCGGACGTACCCGGCGCGCACCAGCAGCTTGTGGCTGGGCACCTCGGCGTCCGCCGGGTCCTCGCGCAGGGTGCGCAGGAACAGCGACGACATCCTGGTGATCACGGCATGGCTCCTTGGTCCAAGTGGTGCCAAGAAGGGTAGTGACGCACCCCCGGCCTGCGCATTCGGGTTCAGAACACGCGGGCCTCGGTGACGATCGCGGTGACCAGGTCGCGCGGGGTGACGTCGAAGGCGTAGTTGAGCGCGGCGGTGCCCGGCGGCGCGACGGCGACCCCGGCGAACGCGGTGACCTCCTCAGCGGCGCGCACCTCGATCGGCACGTCCGCCCCGGTCGGCGTGGCCATATCCACTGTGGACTCAGGTGCGGCGACGACGAACGGCACGCCCGCCCGGTGCGCGGCCAGGGCCAGCGGGTAGGTGCCCACCTTGTTGACCACGTCCCCGTTCGCCGCGATCCGGTCCGCCCCGACGACGACCGCCTGCACGAGGCCGTTGGCGATCACCGACGGCCCCGCCGCGTCGGCGACGACGGTGTGCGCCGCACCCATCCGCGCCAGCTCCCAGGCGGTCAGCCGCGCGCCCTGCAGCAGCGGGCGGGTCTCGTCGGCGTAGACGTGGGCGAGCGCGCCGCGCTCGTGCAGCGAGCGGACGACACCGAGCGCGGTGCCCCACTCCACGCAGGCCAGCGCGCCCGCGTTGCAGTGGGTCTGGATGGCCAGCGGGCCGCCGACGCGCTCCAGCAGCCAGTCCGCGCCGCGCTCGCCGATGGCGCGGCAGGAGGCGATGTCCTCGTCGCGGACCCGGATCGCGGCGGACAGCACGGCGTCGGGTCCGCCCGCCAGGTGGGCCAGGGCCTGGTCCACGCCCCAGGCCAGGTTCACCGCGGTCGGCCGGGCGGCGCGCAGCCTGGCCGCCGCCGCCGGGACGTCGTCGGCGGAGCCGGGGGACACCGCCGCGAGCGCGACCCCGAGCGCGCCCGCCACCCCCAGCGCCGGGGCGCCGCGGATGGCCAGCGAGCGGATCGCGGCGATCAGGTCGTCGACGGTCTCGATGTCGAGCAGGACCACCTCGTGGGGCAAGCGAGTCTGATCGATTGCCACGATCCGGTGATCGGCCCAGTCCACGGTGCGCACAGAGGACATGATCAGGGCTCGGAGGTCTACCGTCGACTCCCATGGGCATGGAGATTGGCGGCGTGACGATCGACTGCGCCGACCCCGCGAAGCTGGCCGACTTCTGGACAGCCGCCCTCGGCTACGAGGTCGGCACCGACATCCAGGGCGTCTTCCTGTTCCTGGTCCCCCCGGGAGCCGCGCCGGGCGAGGCGGCGTACGTCGCCCTGCAGAAGGTGGACGAGCCGAAATCGAGCAAGAACCGAGTGCACCTGGACTTCCACACCGAGGACCGCGGGGCCGAGGTCGAGCGCCTGGTGGACCTCGGCGCGACGGTGCTCGGCGAGCAGGTCGTCCCCGGCCTGTCGTGGACCGTGCTGGCCGACCCCGAGGGCAACGAGTTCTGCGTCGGCTCCCGCAACGGCTGACCGGCCCGGCTGACATAGGCTCCGCACCGTGCTCGTTCTGCTCCCCCCGTCGGAGACCAAGGCCGACGGCGGCTCCGGCGCGCCGCTGGACCTCGCCGCGCTGTCCTTTCCCGAACTGACCGCCGTGCGCGAGCGGCTGGTCGGCGCGCTGTCCGGGCTCGACCCCGCCGCCGCGTCGAAGGCGCTGGGCCTCTCCGAGCGCCAGGCCGACGAGGTCGAGCGCAACGCCCGGCTGCGGGAAGCGCCCACCACGCCCGCCATCCGCCGCTACACCGGCGTGCTCTACGACGCGCTCGACTACGGCTCCTTCACCCGGGGCCAGCGGGCGCGCGCGGGCAGGCGGCTGGCGATCGCGTCCGCACTGTTCGGGGTCGTGCGCGCCGACGACCCGATCCCGGCCTACCGGCTCTCCGGCGGCACCGTCCTGCCCGGGGTCGGCGGGCTGCGCGGGGTGTGGCGGGTCGACCTGGAGAAGGCGCTCTCGACCGCCGACGACCTCGTCGTGGACCTGCGCTCGGGCCCCTACGCCGCGCTCGCGGCGGTGCCGCACGCGGTCACGGTCAAGGTCGTGACCGCGACCGGGCTGGCGGTCAGCCACTTCAACAAGGCGCACAAGGGCAGGCTGGCCGCCGCGCTGGCCCGCGCGCCGCGCGAGCCCGGCACGGTGCGCGGTCTCGTCTCGATCGCCGCGGCCGCGGGTCTGCGGCTGGAGGCGGTCGGGAAGAACGCCCTGGAACTGGTCATCGATTAATTCGGTTGCCCGGCCGCGCCGGGCCGGGGGAGACTTCCGCCCGAACAGGCCGGTGGGGATTCACCGGTGGATCACGAGGAGGTGCCGTCATGGGTATTGCCGCCCGGGTGGTCGAGGCACCGACCCTTCCACCAGCCCCGCCGCGCTGATCACACCCGCACCCGCGCCCCCTGAGGGCGTCGCAGCCGTGCGCTGATCACCACCCGCGCGGTGGGGTTCCCAGACACCAGCTTTGGAGAACCCACCAGTGCGCAAGCACGAGATCCTCTCTGCGTACGAGGACTACCTCGACGTCGAGGAAGCCTTTGAATCCGCCCAGCCCCAGCGCATGCGCCGCCGCCGCGCCGAGGGCCAGACCGAACCCACCCGCTCCGGCAGGCTGACCGAGGCCGAGAAGGTCCGCCTGGAGCGCGCCCGCGAGGACGCCGGACCGGAGCTGCCCGACGGCGCCGACCGCTGGACCACCTGGATCGACGCCGAGCAGGGCCCGCACCCCCGGCCCGACTGGGTGATCACCGACGGCGGCGCGGCCGACTCCGACCTCGGCATCGTCAAGACCGGCAAGGAGGCCGACGTCTTCCTGCTCGAACGCGCCGCGCCCGGCGGCGCGTCGTGCCTGATGGCGGCCAAGCGCTACCGCGGCAGCGAGCACCGCATGTTCCACCGCGACTCCGGCTACCTCGAAGGGCGGCGCATGCGCCGCTCCCGCGAGATGCGCGCGATCGCCAACCGCAGCTCCTTCGGCCGCAACCTGATCGCCGAGCAGTGGGCGGTCGCCGAGTTCGCCGCGCTGTCGCGGCTGTGGTCGGTGGGCGCCCCGGTGCCCTACCCGGTGCAGCGCGACGGCACCGAGCTGCTGCTGGAGTTCCTCGGCGACGCCGACGGGCAGGCCGCGCCGCGGCTGGCCCAGCTGCGCCCGGAGCCCGACGAGGCGCTTGAGCTGTGGGAGCAGCTGCTGACCGCGCTGGAGCTGATGGCGGCCCAGGGACTCACCCACGGGGACCTGTCCGCCTACAACCTGCTCGTCCACGACGGCCACATCGTGCTGATCGACCTGCCCCAGGTCGTCGACCTCGTGGCCAACCCGGCGGGCAGGCAGTTCCTGGTCAGGGATGTGACTTCGGTCGCCACCTGGTTCCGGGGGCGTGGACTGCCGGAACCCCTGGTGGACCCGCTGATCGTGGCCGAGCGACTGATGTCGGCCGCCGGCCTGGAGTAGCCCTGGGCAGCGCCCGCCGCGAGTGCGTCCGACCTGGTCGGGTACGCTCGACAGAGCACCACGAGCGGCGGGCGCCGCTCCCTGCCCGGCCCGACCCGCCGGCAGCCACCATAAGCCGCACTGATCGCGGCCCGACACACCAGACGACAGGCGCCGAATGAGCGCCGGGCCCGTCCGTGTTCTCCCCAGGGGAGTCCTGACGCGACGTGCCACCACGTCCCGAGAGGACCCCGTGCTTAACCAGAGCTTTGCTGACCTTGGCCTGCCCACCGAGCTGGTCGACGCCCTCGCCGCCGCGGGCATCGAGACCCCGTTCGAGGTCCAGGCGGTCACCATCCCCGACGCCCTCGCCGGGCGCGACGTGCTGGGCCGCGCCCGCACCGGCTCCGGCAAGACGCTGGCCTTCGGCCTGCCGCTGCTGGCCCGCCTCGCCGAGGCCGAGCCCGTCCGCTCCCGCCGCCCGCGGGCGCTGGTGCTGGTCCCGACCCGCGAGCTGGCCCTGCAGGTGGTCGACGCCCTGCACCCGATGGCGAAGTCGCTGGGCCTGTGGGTCCGCGCCGCCGTCGGCGGCATGTCCTTCGTCAAGCAGGTCGAGGCGCTGCGCCGCGGTGTGGACCTGCTGGTCGCCACCCCCGGCAGGCTCTCCGACCACGTCCGCCAGGGCACCTGCGAGCTGGGCGACATCGCCCACGTCGCGATCGACGAGGCCGACCAGATGGCCGACATGGGCTTCCTGCCCCAGGTGCGCGAGATCCTGGACCTCATCAGCCGCGAGTCCCAGGTGCTGCTGTTCTCCGCCACCCTCGACGGCGACGTCGACACCCTGGTCAAGGCCTACCTGACCGACCCGGTCACGCACTCGGTCGTCCCGCCGGACACCGACGTCGCGCTGATGGAGCACCACCTGCTGTTCGTGTCCAAGCAGGACAAGCCCGACGTGGTCGCCGAGATGGCCGCCCGCCAGGGCCGCACGATCATGTTCGTGCGCACCAAGCACCACGTCGACCGCCTCGCCGACAAGCTGCGCTCGGTCGGCGTGTCCGCGGGCGCGCTGCACGGCGGCAAGACCCAGGGCGCCCGCAACCGCGTCCTGAGCCGCTTCCGCGACGGCGACCTGCCCGTCCTGGTGGCCACCGACGTCGCCGCGCGCGGCATCCACGTCGACGGCGTCGACCTGGTCGTCCACGTCGACCCGCCCGCCGACTCCAAGGACTACCTGCACCGCGCGGGCCGCACGGCGCGCGCGGGCGAGTCGGGCACGGTCGTCACGGTCGTCACCCACGACCAGCGCCGCACCGTCCTGCGCCTGACCGACCGCGCGGGCGTCTCCCCGGCCTCGGCCAAGGTCCGCCCCGGTGACGAGGAGCTGGCCCGCATCACCGGCGCCCGCACCCCGTCGGGCATCCCGGTCCCCGAGGACGTCGCCCCGGTCCGTCCCCGCCGCGGCAGCCGGGACGAGCGCCCCTCCTTCCGCGACCGCCCCTCTTTCCGCGACCGCGGCGACCGCCCGTCCTTCCGCGACCGCGGCGACCGCCCGGCGGGCGACCGCCCGTCGTACCGCGACCGCTCCGCGGACGACCGTCCCTCCTTCCGGGACCGCCCGTCGAGCGACCGCCCGTCCTTCCGCGACCGCCCGGCGGGCGAGCGGGAGGACCGTCCCCGTCGCTTCGACCGCGACGACCGCCCGCGCTTCGGCGACCGCCCCGCCTCCGGTGACCGCCCCCGCTTCGGCGGCGCGTCCGACCGCCCGAACCGCGAGGACCGCCCGCGCCGCTTCGACGACCGCGCCGAGCGCCCCCGCTTCGACCGCGACGAGCGGCCCCGCAGGTTCGACCGCGAGGACCGCCCGCGCCGCTTCGACGACCGCGCCGAGCGCCCGCGCTTCGGCGACCGCCCGGCGGGCGAGCGCCCGCGCTTCGACCGCGACGACCGGCCCCGCTTCGGCGACAGGTCCGACCGCAAGGGCTTCGGCGACCGCGCCGAGCGCCGCTTCGACGGCGGCGACCGCCCGCGCTTCGGCACCCGGGACGAGCGCCCCCGCCACAGCGACGACCGCCGCGGCCCGGTCCGCCGCGACGACCGCGCGGGCACCCAGGGCGAGCGCCCCTTCCGCGCCGACCACCGCGTCGAGCGCACCGACGACCGCCCCCGCAAGCCGCGCCACAGCCAGACCCGCCACGACCGCCCCACCGACACCCACGCGGCCCACAAGCCCCGCGGCTGGCGCGAAGGCGACCGCAGGTCCAAGAGCAAGCACTGATCCGAGTTGACGAAGGGCCTGTCCGCCGCGGCGGATAGGCCCTTCCTCGTTCCCGGACCACCAGCCCGGCGGCGACCCCCAGGTCAAGCGGCGCTGGTCAGGGCAGGTCGGCCGCCAGTCCGGCGACCTCGCCGATCACCGTCACCGCGGGCGGTCGAATCCCCTGTGCCGCAACGTCATGCGCAACTTTGTCCAAAGTAGACCACAGCACCCGCTGCGTCCGCATCGTCCCCTCCTGGATCACCGCGACCGGTGTCCCCTGGGCTCGTCCACCCGCCACCAGGACCTCGGCGAAGCGGGCCAGCTTGTCCACGCCCATCATCAGCACGATGGTCCCGCGCAGCCGGGCCAAGGCGTCCCAGTCGGTCAGGGAAGCCGGGTCGTCGGGGGCGATGTGGCCGGAGACGACGACCACCTCGTGCGCCACGCCCCGGTGGGTCACCGGGACCTCCGCCAGGGCGGGGACGGCGAAGGCCGAGGTGACGCCGGGGACCACGGTGACCGGGATGCCCGCCTCGGCGAGGGCGATGACCTCCTCGAAGCCGCGGCCGAAGACGTAGTTGTCGCCGCCCTTGAGCCGCACCACGAACTTGCCCGCGCGCGCGTGGGTGATCAGCGCGTCGTTGATCGCCTCCTGGGCGGCGGCGCGGCCGTAGGGGATCTTGGCGGCGTCGATGACCTCGACGTGCGGGGGCAGTTCGTCCAGCAGGTCGCGGGGGCCGAGCCGGTCGGCGACGACGACGTCGGCCCTGGCCAGGAGCCTGCGGCCGCGCACGGTGATCAGCTCGGGGTCGCCGGGGCCGCCGCCGACCAGGGCGACACCCGTCGGCGGGGTGTCGGCGCGGTCGTCGGTGGCGCCGGAGCGCAGCGCGGCGAGGAGGTTGTCGCGGACGGCGGCCGATCGGGCGTGCTCCCCGCCCGCCAGCACGCCCACGAGCAGGCCCTCGTAGGACCCGGTCGCCGGCGTCACGGCCGTGCCCTCCGAGCCCGCGTCGGCCCGCACGCAGAACACCCGGCGCCGCTCGGCGTCGGCGGCGATGGCCTCGTTGACCTCCGTCGAGGACGTGCAGGCCAGCACGTACCAGGCGCCGTCGAGGTCGCCGTCGGCGTACACCCGCTCGGCCCAGGCGATCTCGCCGGAGTCGGCCATGGCCTGCACGGACGGGGTCACCTCGGGGGAGACGAGCTCCACCACCGCGCCCGCGGCGATGAGCTTGGGAAGCCTGCGCTGGGCCACGGTGCCCCCGCCGACCACGACCACCCGCCGACCGGCGAGGTCGAGCCCGACCAGGTAGTGCTGTTCAGCCATGGCGGTAAGCATGCCGGGTGGACGCCCGGTCACCGCAGCGCGACACCGGTCAGTGTGACGGATGCGGCACGGCGAGGCGGTAGCCGACGCCGCGCACCGACTCGACCTCGACGCCGCGCGCGCTCTCGCGCAGCGACCTGCGCAGGCGCTTCACCGCGGAGACGACAGCCTGGCTGTCGCCGACGTACGTGCGCCCCCAGACGTGCTGGGTCAGCTCGCTGAACGACCAGACGCGGCCGGGATCGCCCGCGAGGGTCATGAGCAGGTCGAAGTCGCGCGCCGACAGCGGCAGCGGCACACCGTGCCAAGTGGCCTCGCGCAGGTCGGCGTCCAAGCGCAGCTTGCCGCACTCCACGACGCGGTGGCCGCTGGGCAGCTCGCCCGCGAACGCCGTGCGCAGGGCGTGCGCGTCCGGCACGTAGAGCAGCGCGACACCGCCGCCACCAGCCGCGGCGATGGCCGCGAGCTGGTCGGAGCTGGTGCCGACGCACACGACCAGGGGTAACTCCGAGCCATCGATCGTGCGGAGAACAGTCACCGGCCACCCCCACTGCTGAGCACACGTCAGTCCCTCACAACAACCGTCGTTTTCCGGGTCGTTTCGTTACAAAGATCAGGGTCGCGCGACCGCAAATCGACCAGATACCGCCCGGTGGAACTCCTTCACCGAATACCGCACCGTCCGGCAAGTTCGGAAGGGAACCGGCAGTCATCGCACGGCTACCGGAGGTGAACGCGCGCACCCCCCTGCCGCGCGCGGGAATGGGAGCTACCCGCTTTGTCTCCACGACCCCACCAGGGGAGGGCACGGACCTGGCTCGCCGCGGTCACCACCGCGGTCGCCGCGTCCGCCCTGCTCGCCCCACCCGCCCTCGCCGCACCGGCGGGGACCGACGCGAAGATCGAACCCCAGCTGCTCAGCGCGCTGGACGCCAAGGACAGCGCGGACTTCTGGGTGCTCTTCGGCACCCAGGCCGACCTCTCCCCCGCCTCGAAGATCACGGACTGGACGGCGAAGGGCAAGGCCGTCCTGGACGCCCTCAAGAGCACGGCCGACAAGAGCCAGGCGGCGGTGCGCGCCGACCTGGACGCGGCCAAGGTGGACTACGACACCTACTTCATCGCCAACGCCGTGCACGTCAAGAACGGCACGCAGGCGCTGGCGGAGTCGCTGGCCAAGCGCGGTGAGGTCGCCGACATCCTCGCCCCGCGCACCTACAAGCTCCCCGAGCTGACCCCCGGACAGGTCCAGGCGACCGTCGACGCGGTCGAGTGGGGCGTGGCCGACATCCGCGCCGACGACGCGTGGGACGCCTTCGGCACCCGCGGCGAGGGCATCGTCGTCGCCAACATCGACTCCGGCGTGCAGTTCGACCACCCCGCACTGGTCGGCAAGTACCGCGGCAACAACGGCGGCGCGTTCGACCACCAGTACAACTGGTTCGACCCGAGCGACATCTGCCCGGGCGACGCCCCCTGCGACAACAACGGCCACGGCACGCACACCATGGGCACCATGGTCGGCTCCGAGGGCGCCAACCAGGTCGGCGTCGCGCCGAACGCCCGCTGGATCGCGGCCAAGGGCTGCGAGTCCAGCGGCTGCTCGGAGTCGGCGCTGCTGTCCTCCGGCCAGTGGATCCTCGCCCCGACCGACACCTCCGGCGCGAACCCGCGCCCGGACCTGCGCCCGCACATCGTCAACAACTCCTGGGGCGCGGCCAACGGCGCGACGGTCGACCCCTGGTACAAGGCGACCGTGCAGGCCTGGCGCGCGGCGGGCATCTTCCCGTCGTTCTCCAACGGCAACTCCGGCCCCGGCTGCAACACCGCGGGCTCGCCCGGGGACAACCTGGAGTCCTACGCCTCCGGCGCGCACGACGTGAACGGCGCGATCGCCTCGTTCTCCAGCCGCGGCCCCGGCGAGAACGGCGAGATCCGCCCGAGCCTGTCCGCTCCGGGCGTCAACGTGCGCTCGTCGCTGCCGGACAACACCTACGGCACCGCCAACGGCACCTCGATGGCCGCGCCGCACACCTCGGCCGCGGTCGCCCTGATGTGGTCGGCGGCCCCGTCGCTGATCGGCGACATCGAGCAGACCAGCGCGCTGCTGGACGACACCGCCATCGACGTCAACGCGCTCACCTGCGGCGGCACCGTGGACGACAACAACGTCTTCGGCGAGGGCAAGCTGGACGCGTACGCGGCGGTCGAGGCCTCCCCGCGCGGCCCCGTCGGCACCGCGACCGGCACCGTGACCGACTCCGCCTCCGGCGAGCCGATCGCGGGCGCGAGCGTCACCATCACCGGCCCGACCAACCGCAGCCTGTCCACCGCGGCCAACGGCACCTACAGCTCCACGCTGCCGGTGGGCGACTACTCGGTCGCGGCGACCGCGTTCGGCTACGCGCAGGCCACCGCCACGCTGACCGTCACCGAGGGCCAGAGCGCCACGGTGAACCTGGCGCTCACCTCCGCGCCGCGCGCCGCCGTCACCGGTTCCGTGCGCAACGCCCAGGGCGCGGCCGTCGCGGGCGCGTCGGTGCAGATCCTGGGCACCCCGATCGCGGCGACCACCTCCGACGCCGAGGGCGCCTACTCCTTCGCGGGCGTCCCGCACGGCACCTACCAGGTCCGCGCGACCGCGGGCGGCTGCAACGACCCGAGCCAGGTCGAGCTGGTCGTCGACGGCGCGGAGACGCTCAACATCGTGCTCCCCGCGCGCGGGGACTCCTTCGGCCACCACTGCGTCCTGGAGCCC
This sequence comes from Actinokineospora guangxiensis, assembly GCF_042657845.1. Classification (NCBI taxonomy): domain Bacteria; kingdom Bacillati; phylum Actinomycetota; class Actinomycetes; order Pseudonocardiales; family Pseudonocardiaceae; genus Actinokineospora; species Actinokineospora guangxiensis. The sequence continues at coordinate 211,709 of NZ_JBHSKF010000010.1, forward strand.
TCGTCCTATGTAGAGGGTGACACGGCGGTCGCGCTGACCGGCGACGACGCCGCGGCGTCGGTGGCCCTGCCGTTCGACTTCTTCTACTACGGCGGCAGCTACCGCGAGGCGCACGTCTCCACCAACGGCCACATCAACTTCCAGGCCCGCAGCACCGTGTTCAGCAACGTCGCCATCCCGGCCTCGGCCGCCCCGAACGCGGCGATCTACCCGTTCTGGGACGACCTGGTCATCGACGCCCAGAGCCAGATCCTGACCAAGGCCGCGGGCACCGCGCCGAACCGCGCGTTCACCATCGAGTGGCGCAACGCGACGGTCTACCAGCAGGCGACCACGCGGGTCGACTTCTCGGTGACCCTGTCCGAGAGCGGCGAGATCGCGTTCAGCTACCGCAACCTCGACGCGGCGAACCCGCGCGAGACCGGCAACTCGGCCACCGTCGGCATCGAGAACGCGACCGGCACCGTGGCGCTGCAGTACTCGCTGAACGCCCCGACCCTGGCCAACGAGACCACGATCCGGTTCCGGCCGCCGGCCTCCGGCACGGTCTCCGGCGAGGTCACCGACGCCAACGACCGCGGCGGCATCGAAGGCGCCTCGGTGAAGGTGCTCAACGGCGCCGCCACCGTCGCGACCACGACCACCGACGCCGAGGGTGACTACGCGCTTCGCCTGCTGGCGGGCACGTACACCGTCGAGGTGGCCAAGCAGCACTACGTCACCGTGACCGAGGAACTGGTCGTCGATGGCGCCGAGGACCTCAACGTCGCGCTGAACACCCCGCGGGCCGAGCTGACCGGCGGGCCGCTGTCCTTCCTCGGCCAGGAAGGCCAGCTGCGCGCCGCGAATGTCACCCTGGCCAGCACGGCCGACCTGCCGGTGTCCTTCACCCTGGCCGACAGCGCGCCGTGGCTGTGGGCGGTGCCGGGCTCGGCGAGCGTGGCGCCCGGGGCCTCCCGGGTGATCACCGTGCGCGTCGACCCGACCGGCCTGGAGCCGGGCGTGCACGAGGGCTCGGTGACGCTGACCACCAACGCGGGTCGGACCCCCACGCTGACCATCCCGGTCGAGCTGGTCGTCCCGGCCTACCGCACCGGTGTCGACGTCGGCGGCCCCGGCCTGACCGACCGCAACAGCGACGCCTGGGTCGGCGACCAGCAGTGGACGCCGGGCGGCTTCGGCTACCTCAGCGCGGGTCCGGTGGTGACCAGCAAGAAGGCCATCGCGGGCACCGACGAGGACGCGCTGTTCCAGACCCAGCGCGAGAGCGCGGGCGGCTACCGCTTCGACGACCTGCCCGCGGGCACCTACCAGGTCGAGCTGGGCTTCGCGGAGCTGCGCGCGAGCCTGGCCGCGGGCAAGCGGGTCTTCGACGTCTCGGTCAACGGCACCAAGGTGCTGGCGAACTACGACATCGTCGCCCGCGTCGGCACGCTGGCCGCCGACTCGCACACCTTCTGGGTCACCGTGCCGGAAGGCGGCTCGATCTCGGTCAGCCTGGCCGCCCTGCGCGGCAAGTCCGTCCCCGTGATCAACACGCTGCGGGTGACGCACCGCCCGGACCGCACCAGCTAGTCCGGTCCGACTGACGGCGGCCCCCGACCACCAGGTCGGGGGCCGTCTTCACGTCCTCACCCCGCCGCGCGCCACAGCCCTTCCGAGCCTTCGACCCGGTACCGCGCGTCGACGTAGAGCAGCGCGTGCAGCGCCAGCGTCCACGGCGTCACGAGGGTGCCGACCAGGATCGCGCCGAGGGCGTCGGCGAAGGCGGTGCCGCCGCTGATCGCGTCGAAGACCGAGTACACCGCGACCTTGAGGGCCAGGCCGACCAGGCTGGCGATCAGGGCGACGCCGAAGACGCGCCACCAGCCGCCCGCGCCGTCGTGCACCAGCTCCCGCGAGCGGCGCAGGGCCGCGACCGGGCCGAGGCGTTCCACCACCGCGACCGGTGGGGCCAGCAGCAGCACGACGCTGAGGTAGAGCATCAGGCCCAGCGGCGGCAGCGCCAGGACCAGGCCGAGCGGGCTGATCGCCACGGCCAGGGCGCCGAGGGCGGCCATCCCGGCGGCGAGACCGACGAGCAGGCCGGTCAGCACCGCCACGCCGAGCAGCGCGGGCATCGACGGCGAGCCCGCGCGCAGCGCCGCGGACGCCCGGGTCGTGTGGCCGAAGACCGCGCGCGGCACGACGGTGTTGACCACCGCAGCCAGCACGATCCCCACCAGCCCGAACGCCGCGGTGCGCAGCAGCGACGCGGCGAACGGCGGGAACGCCGAGCCGGGATGGCCGGTCAGGTCGAGTCCGGCCGGGTCGCCGCCGAAGGCCAGCAGCACCGCGAGCCGGGCGGCCAGCTCCCCCACCACCGCCACGGCGAAACCGATCCCCAGCAGCGCGCCCGGGTGCCTGCGCACGGCGTCCAGCGCGCCGCGCAGCAGATCCGGCACGCTCAACGGGCGCAGCGGCACTATGCCGAGTCGCAGCCCGATGTCCTCGCTCATCCCCACAAGCTCCCCTCGCCGAGGGAAACCTACAGGTGACCTCCGACGAATTTCAGCGCTTCGGGAAGTGCCTTGCGCCAGTACGCCTCGTCGTGGCCGCCCGGCGCCCACGTGCCCTTGGCCTTCACCCGCCCGGCGAAATCCTTTGAGGTGCCCAGGAACGCCGCGTCCCCGGCGCCGCACCAGACGCCGACCGCCCTGCCGGAGAACTCCGACGTGTGGCGCAGCGGCTCGGCGGCCTCCCACTGGGCGCGGTCCTGGTAGTCCCCGGACGCCTCGGCGTACTGCCAGCCCTCGTACAGCGTCGGGCTGACGGCGGCGACCGCGCGGATGCCGGTCGTGGCGCGGGCGTGGTTGAGCGCGCCCATCGCGCCCTCGCCGAGGCCGATCACGGCGAACGGCGTGCTGGCCAGGTCGTGGTAGGACAGCCAGCCGGGCATGTCCTCGGTGAGCATGCGCTGCGGGTCGTCGTACTTGGTGCCGACCCAGTTGCCGCCGTCGACGGCGGCGATGGCGAACGGCGCGCTGGTGTAGCGGGCCAGCTCGGTGAGCATCTCGGCGATGCCGTACTTGAGGAAGGTGCGCGCCCCGCCGAGCTTCGGGTGCAGCGCCAGGCACACCGGGATCGGCCCCGGCGGGATGCCGGACGGGCGGACGAAGACGATGTCGACCTCTTGCGCGCGGCCGTGCGTGGAGAGCTTGCGGTCGGTGGTGACGGGCTCGGCCGCCGTGGCGGGGGGCTTGGTCAGGGCCAGCTCGCTCTTGGGGTCGATCTCCGGGGTCTGCCCCTGGCAGCCGGTCAGCAGGCAGGCGCCCGCGCCCAGCCCGCCGAGGAGGGCGGCCCGGCGGGACAGCCGAACAGTTCGCGCAGTGTTCACAAGTTCTCCGCTCGTCACGGACCCCAGGGCCGATCTTATGGGGAAGGAGGCCGCCGAAATCCAGTATCAAGGGCCAACCTCACCTTTGGGGAGCGCTCCTTTGTCGATCGACGACGAGCCGGATCGGACACTGCCGACCGGGAAACGGACGCCAGAGCCCGTTCATCCCACAGCGCTGCTCCGTTCGGGGCCCTACCTGTGTCATCGGGTGCCAGTCGGTGTCGTCAGTCGGTGTCATCGCGTCGGTGTCGTCGCGTCGGTGTCGTCGCGTCGGTGTCGTCGCTGTCGGTGCGGGATCCCCAGACGAGGAAGGACGTCTCCGCGGGCCGCACCGCGGTGCCGCCGTCGGGCCCGTCGACCAGCGGGGCGGCGCTGAGCTGGCAGCCGCCGACGGTGTAGCCCGCGCCGGTGAGCGTCGACCGGGTCGCGCCGAGGTGGTCCAGCTCGGTCACCAGCACCACGATCCGCCCCGCGCCCGCCCCGGCGCACGCGCGCACCAGCTCGGGTGTCGAGCGGCCGAGGAACACCGCGTCGGGCCGCGGCAGTCCGCGCAGCGCCCTCGGCAGCTCGCCGTCCTCCAGCCGCACATCGACGCCGTGGGCGTTGGCGTTGGCCACGACCCGCACGCACAGCGCGGCGTCGCGCTCGACGGCGACGACGGCGGCGCCCAGCAGCGCGGCCTCGATGCCGATGGCGCCCGCGCCCGCCCCGGCGCACACGTCCCACAGCAGCGCCCCCGGCCGGGGCGCGAGCCGGGCCAGGGCCAGCGCCCGGATGTGCTCGGGAATCCAGTGGCCCTCGCGGGTGGCGAAGGCCGTGGCGGGCAACGCCCAGCCCTTGCCGTCCGGCACCGGTTCCGACGACAGCCACCGGTGCGCCCGCTCGCCTTCGAGGGAACTCAGGCACAGCACCAGGTTCGGCGTGCGCCAGGCCTTCCGCTCAGCCTCGGTCGAGTCCACTATGGACAGCTGCTCGGTGGCGCCGCCGACGTTCTCCAGCACAGCGAGGTAGCGGTGCCAGCCGACCAGCTCCCTGGCCAGCTCGGCGGGCCCAGCCCCGGGCGCCGTGCGCACCGCCACTGCGGGCCGCGCCCGGCAGAGGTTCACCGCCCGGCGGAAGTCGCGCCCCTCGGCGCTGACCACCGTGATCTCGTCCCACGGCCGCTTGGCCATCTCGGCCAACCGGGTCACATCGGGCAACCATGGCGTCATGGGCGTCATTCGACCACGCCGACACCCCGCCAGGGAACGCCTGATTACCTGCGCAAACGCGCGCTCAGGCCTTCTTCGCGGCGCGCTTGGCCGCCGAGCGCGGCGAGCGCTTGCCCGGCGAGCGGACCGGCTTGGGCGTGGCCGGGGCCTGCTCGGCGGAGTCCGGGGCGCCGACCGCGACCGGCACGCGCGGCTCGTCCTCGGGCTCCCGCGCGGCCGCAGCGGCCGGGGCCTGGGCCGCCGCGGCGGTGGTTCCGGCCTCGGCCCGGCGCTCGGCCCAGGTCTTGCGGGGTTCGTCGGTCGGCCTGCGCCAGGACCGCGCCGTCCAGCGCGGCGCGGACTCCTCGCCCGTGGGCTTGGCCTTGCCGGTGGTGCGCAGCGACTCGCCGACCAGGAACAGCGCCGAGCGCCAGAGGTTGTGCTTCTTCACCTCGGCGACCAGCTCGCCGACGGTCGTGCGCACCAGGGTCTCGTCCGGGCGGCTGGGCTTGTCGGCCACGACAGCGGGGGTGTCGTCGGCGATGCCCGCGCCGCGCAGCGCCTCGACCAGGTCGGCGGTGCGGGCGGCCGGGGCGCGCACGGCGAGCGCGCGGCCCGCGGCGGCCAGGTCGCGGACGGCGGTGAAGTCGGTCTCGACGGTGGTGACGGCCAGCGACTCGACGGCGCCCGCCTCCAGCAGCGGCACCGGCGCGGCGGCCGAGACCGGCGAGACCCCGGGCACCACCTCGACGTCCAGGCCGAGCCGGGTGCACAGGTCCAGCTGCTCGCGCAGCCGCGGCGAGAGCGCCGGGTCGCCGGAGACCAGGCGGACGGCCTTGCCGCGCCTGCTGGCCAGCCGCCGGTAGTGCTCGGCGATCTCCTCCGGGCTCAGCCGGGAGCAGTCGACCAGCTCGGCGGCGGTGTGCTCGCGCAGCCAGGCCGCGTCGGTGGCGCCGGGGGCGTACAGCACGAGGTCCGCGTCGGCGATCCGCTGGGCCCCGCGCAGGGTCAGCAGGTCGACCGCGCCCGGTCCGGCTCCCACGAAACTCACCGTGCCACGCATGGGGCGACCGTATCGCCTGGCGCTCCCGTGCCCCGGACGCGGGTCCGCGTCAGCGGCGGTGCGACACTCGCGGGCGTGAACGATTCGGTGTTCGACTGGCTCGACGCCCACGCCGAGGACCGGCGCAAGGCAGGCCTGACCCGCAGGCTGAACCCGCGCAGGCCCGACGACGGCCTGCTGGACCTGGCGGGCAACGACTACCTCGGCCTCACCCGCGACAAGCGGGTGAGCGGCGCGGCGGCCGCCGCCGCGCTGCGCTGGGGCGCGGGCGCGACCGGCTCGCGGCTGGTCACCGGCAGCACCGAGCTGCACGCCGAACTGGAGTACGAGCTGGCCCGCTTCTGCGGCTTCCCCGCCGCGCTGGTGTTCTCCTCCGGCTTCGCGGCGAACCTGGCCGCGGTGACGGCGCTGTCGGGCAAGGCGTGCTCGATCGTCACCGACTCGGGCATCCACGCCTCGCTGATCGACGGCTGCCGCCTCTCCCGCGCCGAGGTGGCCGTGGTGGGGCACAACGATCCCGCCGCCGCCGAGCGCGCCCTGGCCACCCGGCGCACCGAGCGCGCGGTCGTGGTCACCGACACGGTCTTCTCCGTCGACGGCGACCTGGCCCCTCTGCCGCAGCTGATGGCCGCCTGCCGCTCCCACAACGCCGCCCTCATCGCCGACGACGCCCACGGCCTCGGCGTCCTCGGCGACGGCGGCCGCGGCGCGGTCCACGCCGCGGGCCTGGCCGGGTCCCCGGACGTGGTCGTCACCGTGACGCTGTCGAAGTCCCTCGGCGCCCAGGGCGGCGCGGTCCTCGGCCCACGCCGGGTCATCCGGCACCTGGTGGAGAACGCGCGCAGCTTCATCTTCGACACCGGCCTGGCCCCCGCCAGCGCCGCCGCCGCCCTCTCCGCGCTGAACATCCTCAAGGACGAGCCCGAGCGCGCCCAGCGCGTCCGCGACGTCGCGGGCGAGCTGTCCACCCGGTTGCGGGCCGCCCGCCTGCACGCCTGCGAGCCCGACGCCGCGGTCATCTCGGTGCGCGCGCCCTCGCCCGAGGCGGCCGTCCAGTGGGCCGAGGACTGCCGGGCCGCGGGTGTCTGGGTGGGCTGCTTCCGCCCGCCGTCGGTGCCGGACAACATCTCCCGCCTGCGCCTCACCGCGCGCGCCGACCTGTCCGAAGAGGACATCTCGCGGGCGGTGAAGGTGATCACCGAGACGGCTCCCCGCTAGGGCGTGGAACCTGGCCTGCGCATGGAGATGTGCGGGATGCCGTCCTCCAGGTAGACCTCGCCCTCCGGCGCGTACCCGAAGCGGGCGTAGAGGCCCTGGGCCTGGACCTGCGCGCCGAGGACGCTCTCGCGCGCCCCGATCCGCTCGACCGCGGCGGCCATCAGCGTGCCGCCCAGACCCGTCCCGCGGGCCGAGGCCGCCGTGCACACCCGGCCGACGCGGGTGGCGGGGCCTTCGTCGAGCAGGCGCAGGCAGCCGAGCACAGCGCCGCCTTCGCGCAGCCACAGGTGCACGGTGCTCGCCAGCATGTCGCGCCCGTCCAGCTCCGGGTACGGGCACTCCTGCTCCACGACGAACACGTCCACCCGCAGGCGGAGCAGGTCGTAGAGGTCGGCGGCGGTCAGTTCGGGGCCGGTGGCGACGTGCAGCACACCGCAGGGTCTATCACGGCGCGGGGGCGGGCGACGACGGCACCGGGTCGACCGGGGCCGGGTCGACGGCGGCGGCGATGTCGGCGGCGTAGACCGAGACCCTGGCGTAGACGCCCGGCTTGCCCGGGGCGGCGCAGCCCTCGCCCCACGAGGAGATGCCGACGAGCCTGCCGCCGACGATCAGCGGGCCGCCGGAGTCGCCCTGGCAGGTGTCGACGCCGCCCTGGGGCAGACCGGCGCAGACCATCGATGCGGGGTCGAAGGCGCGGTAGGCCTTGTCGCAGTCGGTGTCGCTGTACAGGGGGACCTGGGCGGTCAGCAGGTAGCGGGAGGTGGCGCCGCCGGAGGACGTGCGGCCCCAGCCGAGGATCGTCGCCGGGCTGCCCGCGGTGTACAGCTCGGCGTCGTCGGCGCCCGCGAGCGGCAGGAGCCGGTAGGGCATGGGCGCCGACAGCGTCAGCACGGCGACGTCGCTGCCTTCGGTGACGTCGCGGTAGGCCGGGTGGATCCACACCCCGGCGATCTCGCGGACCTCGCCGTCGGTGCCCTGCTTGTCCTCGCGTCCGCCGACGACGCGGACGTCGCGGGCGGGGAAGGCGCGCGCGCAGTGCGCGGCGGTGACCACCTTGTCCTCGGCGACGAGCGTGCCGCCGCAGTACTGGTAGCCGTCGCGCGTGGCGAGGTAGACCACGTACGGGTGGTCGGCGATCGAGGCCCGCGTGCCGCCCACGACCTGCTCGCGGGCGTCGGCGACGAACTGGGCGAACATCGCGGCCAGCACGGCGAGGGCCGCGGCGGCGCCCAGGATTCGGCGGGTCTTTCCGCCCATTCGGCGTCTCCTGTCCGGATTGACTACATCTGCGCAGCCATCAACGCTGCGTGCCCCTCAGGGCACGCTATGTCAACGCGGGTGCGCCTCGGTAGCGACGCCGTGTCGCTCGAACGGGTGGTCCTTCGGGCGTCCGGCATGCTGGACGGGTGCGTCCCCGCCGGCTGATCCCGCTCATCGCGCTCGTGACCGCGCTCGCCGCGTGCACCACCCCCGCCGAGCAGCGCGCCGCCCGCGCCTCGGAGTCCGCCGCCGCGGCGGCCTCCACGACCACCCCCGCGCCGACCACCACCCCGGCGCGGGTCACCACGACCACGACCGCCGAGCCCGAGCCGACGACCACCGCCCCGCCACCGCCCGCGCGGTGGGTCGTCGGCGCGAAACCGCTGCCGCTGGGCCCCGGCGGCTTCGGCCAGATCCTGCCGACGCCCGCCGAACTGCGCGACCGCAGGCTGCCGACCCAGGACCGCCTGCCCCCGCCGGCGGGCAGCGGGTACAAGTCCACGATCTCGCCCGTCCCCGCCGATGTGCTGGCCCGCAGCACGTGGCGCAGCGGGTGCCCGGTGGCCGTCGCCGACCTGCGCTACCTGACCATGTCGTTCTGGGGCTTCGACGGCCTGCACCACACCGGCGAGATGATCGTGCACCGCAGCGCCGCACAGGGCGTGGTCGGTGTCTTCGGCACGCTGCACGCCATCCGGTTCCCCATCGAGGAGATGCGCGTGACCGACGCGCCGGAGCTGGACCTGCACCCGACCGGCGACGGCAACAACACCGGCTCGTTCGTCTGCCGCCCCGCGGTGAACCAGAAGACCTGGTCGGCGCACGCCTCCGGGCTGGCCATCGACGTCAACCCGTTCAACAACCCCTACGTCCGGGGCAACCTGGTGCTCCCCGAACTCGCCTCGGCCTATGTGGACCGCGGCTGGAAGCGGGCGGGCATGATCCACCGCGGCGACGCCGTCGTGCGCGCCTTCGCCGGGATCGGCTGGTCCTGGGGCGGGGACTGGACCTCACCGCTGGACATCCAGCACTTCACCGCCACCGGCCGCTGAGGGGCCGCTCCCGCGGCCCCCCGCGCGTCCTGGTCGCCGTCGCTAGTTGTTGTCGCGGTTGCCGCCGCCGAACTTGCTGAACGCCTTCCCGGCCGCGCCGGAGACCGCGCTGCCGACATCGCTGAGGATCTTCACCAGCGGGTCGGTCGAGTTCGACACCGAGTCCTTGTAGGACTTCGCCGCGTCCTTGATGTCGTCGGTGAAGTTGTTGTGGCCCCGGTCCGCCTCGCGGCGCAGGTAGGTGCCGGTGAGGATCTCCCGGTACTCCTCGCTGGCCGCCCACCGCTGCAGCTGCGCGGCCCTGACCACGGCGAACGGGTGGCCCTGCGTCTCGACGTTGCGCAGCTTGTGGATGCTGTCGCGGATGTCCTCGACGTTCTCGTACTCGGCGGCCTGCTGCAGGAACGACGGGATGTCGATCTGCGTCAGGTCGGTGCCGCCCGCGAGGTAGACGTGGGTGCGCAGCGCGGCGGCCGGGTCCTGGCCGCAGAGCAGGCCCGCGCGGTCGCACGTCAGCTCGGCCTTGCGGAACCACTCGCGCAGCGCGGCGATCACCGCGCGCAGTCCGAGCGCGCCCAGCGGTACGAACGCCATCGTCTGCTGCAGGGTGAGCAGGCGGTACAGCAGCGTGCGCAGCACGGCGTGCCCGGAGAGGACGTGGCCCATCTCGTGGCCCACGACGAAGCGCAGGCTCTCGGTGTCCATCGCCTCGACCAGGCCGGTCGTCAGCACGATGAACGGCTCGTCGATGCCGATGGTGAAGGCGTTGGCCTGCGGGTTGCGCGCGACGAAGACGTTGGGCAACTTGGGCAGGTCGAGCGTCTCGGCGCACTCCAGCCGCAGCTGGTTGATCTTCGGGTACTGCTTCTCGCCGACCCTGATGCTCGAAGCCAGGGCCATCAACCGCTCGCCGCGCTCCGGGAACACGCCCGCGACGGTCTTGAGCACGTCGCCGACTCCGGGCACCGCGCGCAGCGTGGCCATCGCGCCCTTGTCCGCGGGGTGCTCGTAGGCCCGCGGGCTGATCCCCGGGAAGCGGACCCTCGTCGAGCGCGAGACCTCATCCGCGCCGGTGTCCGCGCCCGTGTTCTCCTCGGTCATTCCGGTTCCTCCCTCGTCCTGACCCCACACTATGCGCATTCCCCGGAAGGAGTGGTTGTTCGTCCACAAGAAGCCGAGCCGGGTGAGTGCTCCTAGATTCGGCTTGTATGGGCGACCCAGGGATGTCGGCGCTGATGGCCTTCCTCGGCGGCACGGTGCTGGCGGCGCTGCTGTTCGTGCCGTACATCGCTTGGAGCTACCGCAAACGCGGCCAGCTCGGCCTCGGCCACGCGGCCCTGGCCTTCGGCCTGCTGGTCTACGCGCTGGCCCTGTGGACCTACACGCTGCTGCCCGTCCCGGACACGACGGCGGACTGGTGCACCCGGAACGCGGTCCGGGAACCGCAGCTGAGCCCGCTGCGGTTCATCGCCGACTTCCGCGAGGAGCAGATCGGCACCGGCCTCGGCGCGGTGCTGCGCAACCCGGCGCTGCTCCAGGTCGTGTTCAACGTCGCCCTGTTCGTGCCCATGGGCATGTTCGGCAGGCACATGTTCGGCAGAGGCCTGCCCACCGTCATCGTCGCGGGCGCGCTGACCTCGCTGTTCATCGAGTTCACCCAGCTCACGGCCGTCTGGGGTCTCTTCGCCTGCCCGTACCGCCTCTTCGACGTGGACGACCTGCTGGCCAACACCGCGGGCGCGGCGCTGGGCTTCGGCTTGGCCCCGCTGCTGCGCCTGCTGCCCGGCCAGCGGGTCTCCGCCGCGCCCGGCGACCCGCGGCCGGTCACCACGGCGCGCAGGCTGCTCGGCATGGCCGTCGACGTGGTGTCGGTGACGGTGTTCAGCGCGCTGCTCTCGGTCGGGGCGAACGTGGTGTGGATCGTGCTGCTCGGGGCCCAGGAGGGCCCGCGGCACCTGGACTGGCTCTTCGGCTACGCGCTGCCGGTCGGGCTGCTGATCCTGCTCGTCCCGCTGCTCGGCAACGGGGCGACCTTCGGGCAGCGGGTGGTCCTGATCAACCCGGTCGGCCCCGACGGCGGGAAACCCGGGCTGGTGCGGATGCTGGTCCGCTTCGCCGCGGGCTCCGGCGGCTTCTTCACCCTCAACGCGCTCGAACTCGGCGCGCTCGCCTCGCTGCTGATGCTCGTCAGCGCGGTCCTCGCCTGGCGCCCGCGCGACCACCGCGGCCTGTCCGGCCTGGTCGCGGGACTGCGCGTGGTCGACACGCGCGCCGCCGAGCGCGCCGTTAGCCTGGGCGGCGAAGATCGCAGCCCCGCCCCGGAGGAACCCCATGAGCCTCGACCGCCCGGTCGCGCCCGATCCGTACTCCCTGCTCCCCGAGGTCGCGACGTTCAGCGTGACCTCGACCGACGTGGCTGACGGCGAGCTGAAGGCGCTGCGGCACGTGCACGGCTCGGCGGGCGGGGAGAACGTGTCCCCGCAGCTGTCCTGGAGCGGCGCTCCAGAGGGGACCCGCAGCTACGTGGTCACCTGCTTCGACCCGGACGCGCCGATCCCCGGCGGCTTCTGGCACTGGATCGCGGTGAACCTGCCCGCCGACACCACCGAGCTGGCGGCCGGCGCGGGCGCCTCCGACGACACCCTGCCCGGCGGCGCCTTCCACGTGCGCAACGACATGTCCTCCCGCGACTACGCGGGCGCCGCGCCCCCGCAGGGCGACCAGGACCACCGCTACTACTTCGTCGTGCACGCCGTCGACGTCGACAAGCTGGACGTCGACACCGACGCCAGCGCGGCCGTGGTCAGCTTCAACCTCGCCTTCCACACCCTGGCCAGGGCCATCGTCACGCCCGTCTACCGGCACTGATGGGAATGCCGGAGCCGCGCGGTGGGTTGCAGCCCGACGTGCGCCACTTCGACCTGGTGATCGTGGGGACCGGCTCCGGCAACTCCCTGCTCGACCCGCGCTTCGCCGACTGGGACATCGCGATCGTCGAGCGCGGGACCTTCGGCGGGACGTGCCTCAACGTCGGCTGCATCCCGACCAAGATGTACGTCCACGCCGCCGATCTGGCGGCCACCCCCGCCAACGCGGGCAGGCTCGGCGTCGACCTGACGCTGGACGCCGTGCGCTGGCCGGAGATCCGCGACCGGGTGTTCGGGCGCATCGACCCGATCGCCGCGGGCGGCGAGCAGTACCGGCGCGAACACCCCGACAACGCCCACGTCAGCGTGCTCACCGGAACCGCGCGGTTCACCGGGGAGCGGCGGATGGCGGTCGACGGCGCTGTCGACGGCGCGGACACCAGCACCGAGTTCACCGCCGACCGGATCGTGCTGGCCGCCGGGAGCAGGCCGATCGTGCCCGCGATCCCCGGCCTGGCCGACGTGCCCTTCCACACCAGCGACACGGTCATGCGGCTGCCCTCGGTGCCGCGCAGGCTGGCGATCGTCGGCGGCGGGTTCATCGCCGCGGAGTTCGCGCACGTGTTCTCCGCCTTCGGCGCCGAGGTCACCGTGATCGCCCGCTCGGACGGGCTGCTGCGGCGCGAGGACCGCGACATCTCGCTGCAGTTCACCAAGCTGGCCGCGCAGCGCTGGGACGTGCGCCTCGGCCGCGACGTCGAGCGCGTCGACCGGCTCGCGCAGGACGGTGATGCCGCGCAGGACGGAGTGCGGCTGCGGCTGGACGACGGCAGCACGGTCGAGGCCGACGTGCTGCTCGTCGCCACCGGGCGCACCCCCAACTCCGACCTGCTCGACCCGGCGGCGGGCGGCGTCGCGCTGAGCCCGGAGGGCTACGTGGTGGTCGACGCCCAGCAGCGCACCTCGGCCGATGGCGTCTGGGCGCTGGGCGACATCAGCTCGCCCTGGCAGCTCAAGCACGTGGCCAACCACGAGTCCCGGGTCGTGCGGCACAACCTGCTGCACCCGGACGAGCCGATCGAGTCCGACCACCGGTTCGTCCCGCACGCGGTGTTCACCTCGCCGCAGGTCGCCTCGGTGGGGCTGACCGAGGACGAGGCGATCGACCGCGGACTGCGGTACGTGACCTCCACCCAGGCCTACGCGGGCATCGCCTACGGCTGGGCGATGGAGGACACCACCGGCTTCGCCAAGCTCATCGCCGACCCCGACACCGGGCTGCTGATCGGCGCGCACATCATCGGCCCGCAGGCCGCCACCGTCATCCAGCCGCTGATCCAGGCGATGAGCTTCGGCCTCGACGCGCGCTCGATGGCCCGTGGCCAGTACTGGATCCACCCGGCCATGCCCGAGGTGGTGGAGAACGCTCTGCTCAGCCTGCCGCTCTGACCTCGATCTTTGGCGACTACCCGCTTCCGGGTGAACGGGACGTGGCACCCTAGGTGTTCGCCACATCCGGGCAGCGGTGCCGGGGGCAGCTCCCTCGACGCCGCGTGGCACTCGCCTGAGTGAAGGGAACTGAACAGTGCCGCTGGCCACAACCCGCCGGACAGGCCTGGTCGACCAGGTGATCGAGCAGATGCGGACGGCCATCGCCACCGCGGAGTGGAAGGTCGGCGAGCGCATCCCGACCGAGCCGGAACTGGTCAGCGCCCTGGGCGTCGGCCGCAACACCGTGCGCGAGGCCGTGCGCGCGCTGGCCCACGCCGGCCTGCTGGAGGTCCGCCAGGGCGACGGCACCTTCGTCCGCGCCACCAGCGAGTTCTCCGGCGCCCTGCGCAGACTCGTCGGCTCGGAGTTGCGCGAGGTGCTCCAGGTCCGCCGCACCCTGGAGGTCGAGGGCGCCCGCCTGGCCGCCACCAACCGCACCGACGACGAACTCCGCGACCTCACCACCCTCCTCACCGACCGCGAACGCCTCATGCAGGCCCGCGACTACGAGGTGGGCGTGGACAAGGACGCCGAGTTCCACCTGGCCGTCGTCCGCTGCTCCCACAACACCCTGCTGGCCGAGCTGTACCAGGGCCTCACCGAGGTGGTCCGCGCTTCCGTCGCCGCCACGGTCCGCGAGACCCCGCACAAGGCCAACATCGATCACCGCGGCCTGCTGGAGGCCATCACCCACCGCGACCCCGACCGCGCCGCGGCGGAGGCGGCGGGCTTCCTGGACGAGCTGCTCGCCGAGCTGGACCGCTCGGAAGACCTCTGATCAGGGGCTCGGCGGCGCACCCGGCGGGATGAAGGGAAGCCCGTCGGGGGCACCGCCGTCGATCAGCCTGAGCAGGGCCTCGGTGTCCAGGTGCTCGGCGACCAGGTCACCGAGCAGATCGACCTGCGCCGCGCGCACAGCGGCGAAGGACACCTCGCCCGGCACGTAGGCGCGCCCGGCCAGGGCGGCCGCCCACACCAGCACCGCCCGGCGCACCCCGTCGTTCTCCAGCAGACCGTGCCAGTGGGTGCCGACGACCGGTCCGCGCCGGGCGCCCTCCGCGCCGTCGGCGGTGGTCACCACCGGTTCGTCACCGCAGGAGCGCACCCGCCCGTGGTGGATCTCGTAGCCCGTCGCCGGATGCCCGAACGCGCTGCCCGACACCCGGCCGAGCACCTTCGCCGCGCCGAACTCCACTTCCACGTCCAGCAGCCCGAGCCCCTCGACCATCCCCAACCCGGATTCCACCCGGTCATCGATGACCCGCCCGAGCATCTGGAACCCGCCGCACACCCCCACCACCGCCTTGCCCGCCCGCGCGTGCGCCAGCACCGCCTCGGCCAGTCCGGTGGAGCGCAGCCACGCCAGGTCCGCCACCGTCGCCTTCGATCCGGGCAGCACCACCAGATCGGCATCGGCCAGCGCGGCCGGGGCGGTCGCGAAGCGCACGGACACCCCCGGCTCCGCCGCCAGCGCCTCGACGTCGGTCGCGTTCGACACCCGGGGCAGCCGGGGCACCGCCACCCGCAGCCACTCCCCCAGCGGCGGGGTCGGCCGCCCGACGACGCCGTCGGCGGCGTAGGACAGCGAGTCCTCCGCGTCCAGCCACAGCTCCTCGCGCCACGGCAGCACCCCGAGCACCGGCCTGCCCGTGAGCCCGCGCAACTGCGCCAAGCCGGGCTCCAGCAGGCCGCGGTCCCCCCGGAACTTGTTCACCACGAACCCCGCCACCAGCGCCTGGTCCGCCGCGTCCAGCAGCGCCACCGTGCCGAACAGGTGCGCCAGCACCCCACCCCGGTCGATGTCGCCCACGACCACCACCGGCAGCCCCGCCGCGCGGGCCAGCCCCATGTTCGCGATGTCGCTCGCCCGCAGGTTGATCTCCGCGGGCGACCCGGCCCCTTCGCACACCACCACGTCGTGGTCCGCCCGCACCGACTCCAGCGTGGAGAGCACGACCTCCATCAGCGCCGCCTTGCGCGAGCGGTAGGACAGCGCCGAGACGGTCCCGTCGACCTGCCCCAGCACCACCACCTGCGACGAGCGGTCCGAGCCCGGCTTCAGCAGCACCGGGTTGAAGCGCACCGACGGCTCCACCCCGCACGCGAACGCCTGCAACGCCTGCGCGCGCCCGATCTCGCCGCCCTCCAGCGTCACGAAGGAGTTGTTGGACATGTTCTGCGCCTTGAACGGCGCCACCGACACCCCCGAGCGGGCCAGCCACCGGCAGATCCCGGCCGTCAGCACGCTCTTGCCCGCGTCCGAGGTCGTCCCCGCGACCAGCAGCGCCCCCGACATCCGCCCAACCCCTCCTCGCCCGTCGGACCGGACTGCCATCATCCCCGTCATGCCCGCCGTTCCCGTCACCGCAGTCCTGGTGCACAGCCCGTTCCTCGGCCCCGCCAGCCTGCGCCCCCTGGCCGACGCGCTCGCCGCGCTCGGGCACCCCGCCGTGCTGCCCGACCTGCGGCCCAGCGTCGTCGCCCCGCCGGTGCACCAGCGGCTCATCGGCGCCTTCGCCGACGTGATGTCCGACGCACCCCCGCCCGGCCCCATCGCACTCGTCGGCCACAGCGGCGCGGGCCCGCTGCTGCCCGCCTTCGCCGAGCAGATCGATGACGCGGGCGGCCAGGTGCGCGGCCTGGTCTACCTCGACGCCGGGCTGCCCACGCCGGGGCGCAGCTGGCGGGAGACCGTCCCCGCCGAGCTGTACGCCCAGCTGCGCGCCAAGAGCCCCGACGGCCTGCTGCCGCGCTGGCCGAACTGGTTCCCCGGGCACCCGGTCGACGCCGAGATCGCCGAGGAGGCGCCCGAGGTGCCGATCGCGTTCCTCAAGGAGCCCAGGCCCAGCCTCGACTGGGACGGCCCGAGCGGGTACGTGCTGCTCTCCGGCGCCTACGAGGCCGACCTGGCCGAAGCGGGCTCGCGCGGCTGGCCGACCCGCGCCCTGCCGCTGACCCACCTGGCCCCGGCCACCGACCCGGAGCCGGTGGCGCGCGCGGTGCTGGAGGTGCTGCTGGCTACGGCAGGGTGAGGATCTCCGCGCCGGACTCGGTCACCACGACGGTGTGCTCGAACTGGGCGGTCCAGCTCTTGTCCTTGGTGGTGACCGTCCAGTCGTCGGCCCACATGTCGTAGTCGATGCCGCCGAGGGTGATCATCGGCTCGATGGTGAAGGTCATGCCGACCTCGATCTCGGTGCTGACCGAGGGCTCCTCGTAGTGCAGGATGACCAGTCCACTGTGGAACGCCTGGCAGATGCCGTGGCCGGTGAAGTCGCGCACCACGCCGTAGCCGAAGCGCTTGGCGTAGCTCTCGATCACCCGGCCGATGACGTTGAGCGCGCGGCCCGGCCGGACCGACTTGATCGCGCGCATGGTGGCCTCGTGGGTGCGCTCGACCAGCAGCTTGGCCTCCTCGGCGACCTCGCCCGCCAGGAACGTCGCGTTGGTGTCGCCGTGCACGCCGCCGATGAAGGCCGTCACGTCGATGTTGACGATGTCGCCGTCCTCGATGACCGTCGAGTCCGGGATGCCGTGGCAGATCACCTCGTTGAGGGACACGCAGCACGACTTGGGGAAGCGGCGGTAGCCCAGCGTCGAGGGGTAGGCGTGGTGGTCGAGCAGGAACTCGTGCACCACGGCGTCGATGTCGTCGGTGGTGGCGCCCGGCTTGACCGCCTCGCCGCCCACCCGCAGCGCCTGCGCCGCGATGCGGCCTGCCACGCGCATGGCCTCGATCGTCTCCTGCGTCTGCACGTAGGAGCCGGTGTAGCGCTTGGGGGCGGGCTTGTCCACGTACTCCGGCCGCGGGATCGCGGGGGGCACGGGGCGGCGCGGCGTCTGGACGCCGGGGGTCAACGGGGCACGCACGGACATGCCCCCACCTTAAGCCGTGCCCCGGCGGCCGGGACCACGAGGCGAATCAGCCCACCCCGCCTCAGCCCACCCCATCGAGGAAGCGGCCGGTCGCCGACACCGCGCGCCCGGACGTGCCGCCGTCCACCACCAGCACCGCGAAGGCCAGGTCGCCGCGGAAGCCGACGAACCAGCCGTGCGAGCGGGTGCCGTCGCCGAACTGGGCGGTCCCGGTCTTGCCGTGCAGGCCGTCGAAGCGGTTGAGCACCGTCGAGGTGCCGCCGGTGATCACCTCGCGCATCATCTGGCGCACCGGGGCGAGCACGGCGTCGGGCACCAGCTCGGGGGTCATGTTGGCCTCGGTGCTCGCGCCGGACATCAGCGTCGGCGGCAGCATGCGCCCGGAGGCGACGGTCGAGGTCATCAGCGCCATGCCGAACGGGCTGGCCACGACCTTGCCCTGGCCGAAGCCGTCCTCGGCGCGCTCGACGACGTCCTCGGCGGGCGGCACCGCGCCGGTGATGGTGGTGACGCCCGGGATCACGAAGTCGACGCCGACGCCGAGGCGCGCGGCCATCCCGGTCAGCGTGCCGGGCTCCATCTTCACCGCGAGGTCGGCGAAGGTGGTGTTGCAGGAGAACGCGAAGGCGGTGTGCAGCGGCACCGTGCCCTTGTCGAACTTGTTGCTGTTGGGGATGACGCGCCCGTCGACCGTCGTCGTGGCCGGGCAGCCGACCTTGGTGTCGGCCTTGACCAGGCCCGAGTCGATCGCCGCCGCCGCGGTCACGACCTTGAACGTCGAGCCCGGCGGGTAGCGGCCGGTGAGCGCGAGCTGGCCCTGCTTGTCCGCGGCCGGGTTCTGCGCCACCGCCAGCACCTCGCCGGTGGAGGGCTGGATGGCCACCAGCATCGCGGCGTTCTTCTCGCTCTTGAGCGCGTTCTCGGCGGCCTTCTGCGTCTTCACGCTCAGCACGGTGCGCACGGCGTCGGCGGGCTCGGCGTCCTGGGCGAAGAGCTCCTCGACCTCGGCGCCGGTGCTGTCCACGGTGTGCACCCGCCAGCCCGCCTTGCCGGAGACGACCTCCTCGACCTGCTTGCGGATGGTCGGGACCAGCGCGGGAGCGAAGGTGCGGTCCGGGGCGAGCAGCCGGGTCTCGGAGGTGAACCGGACGCCGGGCAGCTCGTAGATGGCGGTCTTGACCTGCGCGTAGTCGGTCTCGCGGAGGGTGACCACGGTGTGGGCGGGCGCCTTGGCCGCGCCGTCGAGGATCGACTTCTTGGTGATCGCCTTGTCGAAGCGCGACAGCGCGGTCGCGAGCGTGGTGGCCACGGCGTCGGCATCACCGGCCTTGGCCTTCTCGAACAGCACCGAGATGACGCGGATGGGCGCCAGCAGCGGGGTGCCGTCGCGGTCGAGCACGGGCGCCAGCGGCGACTCCAGCGCCTGCACCGCCAGCGACTGGCCGGTGGAGAGCTTCGGGTGCAGCACCGACGGCGCCCAGTGCACCCGCCACGCGTCGTCGCCGCGGCGCAGCTCGAAGGCGGACTCATAGGTCCAGTTGCGGCCCTTGCCGAGGTCCCAGGTGATGGAGTAGCGGGCCGTGGTCTGGTCGGCGTCGCCCGCCTCGGCGACCTCGATGACGGAGGCCTGCACGGTCGCAGGCTTGAGCCGCTCGCGGACCTGGTCCATGAGCGCCTTGGCCGAGTCCGGCGCGTCGGTGTGCGAGGCGGCGGTGACGCCGTCGCCACCGGCGAAGGCGGCGACGAACTGGGTGGCCACGTCCCGGGGCCCGGAGTCCTCGCCGAAGATCCCGCAGCCGGAGAGCGGGAGCGCGACGATCAGGGCGGCGGCCAGCGCGGTGGGACGACGGAGAGTGCGCACGGCCGCAGTATGCCCGGATCGGTGTGAGCACCGGGCCAAGCGGGCCGGGAGCGCCTAGAAAAGGACCGTGGCGTACTGGCCCACCTGCGTGAACCCGATCCGGTCATAGACGGCCTTGGCGGGCGTGTTGTAGGCGTTGACGTACAGGCTGGCCGTGCGGCCCAGCCCGTCGACGAGCCTGCGGACGACCGCGGCTGTCCCGGCGGCCCCGTAGCCGTGGCCGCGCTTGTCCGGGTGCACCCAGACGCCCTGGATCTGCCCGACGGCCTTCGACATGGCCCCGATCTCGGCCTTGAAGACGACCTCGCCGCCCTCGAACCGCGCGAACGCCCGACCCGCGGCGATCAGCTCGGCGACCCGGGCGCGGTAGCCCGCCCCGCCGTCGCCCGCGCGCGGGTCGACGCCCACCTCCTCGATGAACATGGCGATCGCGGCGGGCAGGTAGCGTTCCAGCTCCTCGGGCCGCACGGCGCGCACCTGCGGGTCGGGGCGGACGTTCGTCGGCCCGCTCATCGCCATCAGCGGCTGGTCGTCGCGCACGTCGCGGGCCGGGCCCCACTCCGGGGCAAGTTCGGCCCACATGCCCATGACCTGCTCGGCGGGGCCGACCAGCGACGAGCACATCCGGCGCCTGCGCACCGCGCGGTCGGCGAAGGCCCGGATGGCCGATGGCCGCCCGGCCAGCGGCACCAGGTTCGGCCCGGCGAAGCACAGCGCGTCGAGCCTGCTGCCCGCCCGGATGCCGCAGCCCCACAGCTCGCCGCCCAGCCGCCAGGGGTCCACCCCCGCCACCTCGACGCGCGAGGCGACCATGCAGGACGCGACCTTGTCGGCGGTGAACACCGCGCGCACCGCCTGGCTGTCCCGCTCGTCGAGCAGCCGTGCTCCCGCGAGGCGCAACATCCCCCAAGCGTGCCAGATCAGGGGGCGTTTCGGGGAGCGGTGACGGCTGCGATCAGGTGACGCTGACGGTGGGGGCCTCGCCGACGGGCTCCATGTCCTCGGCCAGGCGCATGGCCTCCTCGATCAGGGTCTCCACGATCTGGTGCTCAGGCACGGTCTTGATGACCTCGCCCTTGACGAAGATCTGCCCCTTGCCGTTGCCCGAGGCGACCCCGAGGTCGGCCTCGCGGGCCTCGCCGGGACCGTTGACGACGCAGCCCATGACCGCCACCCGCAGCGGCACCTCCATGCCCTCCAGACCGGCGGTGACCTCCTCGGCCAGCTTGTAGACGTCGACCTGCGCCCGCCCGCAGGACGGGCAGGAGACGATCTCCAGCTTGCGGGGGCGCAGGTTCAGCGACTGCAGGATCTGCTGGCCGACCTTGACCTCCTCCACCGGAGGAGCCGACAGCGACACCCGGATCGTGTCGCCGATGCCCTGGCGCAGCAGCGCCCCGAACGCCACCGCGGACTTGATCGTGCCCTGGAACGCCGGCCCGGCCTCGGTCACGCCCAGGTGCAGGGGGTAGTCACACTGCTCGGCCAGCAGCTCGTACGCCCGCACCATCACCACGGGGTCGTTGTGCTTGACCGAGATCTTCACGTCGTAGAAGCCGTGCTCGGCGAACAGGCCCGCCTCCCACAGAGCGCTTTCGACCAGCGCCTCCGGGGTGGCCTTGCCGTACTTGGCCATCAGCCGCGGGTCCAGCGACCCGGCGTTGACGCCGATGCGGATCGGCGTCCCGTGGTCGCGCGCCGCGGCGGCGATCTCCTTGACCTTGTCGTCGAACTTCTTGATGTTGCCCGGGTTCACCCGCACCGCCGCGCACCCGGCCTCGATCGCGGCGAAGACGTAGCGCGGCTGGAAGTGGATGTCGGCGATCACCGGGATCTGCGACTTGCGCGCGATCGCCGACAACGCGTCCGCGTCGTCCTGCGACGGGCACGCCACCCGCACGATGTCGCAGCCCGCCGCCGTCAGCTCGGCGATCTGCTGCAACGTGGCGTTGACGTCCGCGGTCAGCGTGGTCGTCATCGACTGCACGGAGATGGGGTGCTCGCTGCCCACCCCCACCGAACCGACCTGCAGCTGACGGGTCTTGCGCCGCTCGGAAAGCACCGGGGGCGGCAGGACGGGCATTCCCAAGGCGACGCTCATGACCACATCCTACGCAATTGCGCGACCGTCACCCATCCGGGTGGCCACCATTCCATGATCGCCCGACGGCCATTACTGTGCGCGCCGCCACATGACGCTGAGCACACCCCGGCCGTGAGGCTCTTTCCGCAGGTCGTCACCCACGTCCGGCGAATGAGAGAAATACTCGCGATTCCGGGTCACTCGATAGTGGAAAAACGGCGCGGAAAAGCGACCTAAACGGCGGCTTCTGATATCACGACAGTTTCGCGCGCTACCTCTCCGGCAACCGAATCGGGTTAACGATGTCCGCCGTCACGGTGAGCAGGACGATCGCGCCGCCGATGAACACCAGCACCATCGTCACGCCCGCGAGCTTGTTGTAGTCGACCGGGCCGCCGGGCGCCTTGCCGCGCAGCCTGCGCAGCGCGTCGCGGACCTTCTCGTAGAAGGTGATCGCGATGTGGCCGCCGTCCAGCGGCAGCAGCGGCAGCAGGTTGAACACGCCGACGAAGAAGTTCAGCGCGGCCAGCATCAGGATGAAGATCTCCCAGATGCCCTGCTCGACCGCGTCCGCACCGATGATGCTCGCGCCGACGACGCTGACCGGCCGCTCCGGGTCGTCCTCGCCGCCGATGGCCCTGATGACCGCCGGGATCTTCTCCGGGAAGCGCATCAGGCCCTCCCAGGTGCGGGCGAACATCTGGCCGGTGAACTCGACCGTCGCGGGGAAGGCCGGGCCGACGGCGTAGGGGATGGTGCCGCCCTGGGCGATGCCGACCGCGCCCACGGTCTCCAGCCTGCCCTCCTGGCCCTGCGGGGTGTCTATCGCGATGCGCTGCACGGTGGCGACGTCGACGGTGAGGCCGAGGCGCTCGCCGTCGCGCTCCACCAGGAACTCGTGCGGGCCGCTGAGGGCGCGGGTGCGCTCGACCAGCTCGCGCCAGGTCGCGACCGGGGCGCCGTCGAGGGCGACGACGATGTCGCCTTCCCGCATGCCCGCCGCGGCGGCGGGCGAGGGGTCGGCGGGGCCGCACGGGGTCAGCTCGCGGGTGGTGGGGTTCTGCGACGCGGCGGCGCAGTCGGTGCCGCCGACGACAGCCTTGCCCTCCCAGTTGGGCAGGCCCAGCGTGACCGCCATCGCCAGCAGGATCAGGAAGCCGAGGATGAAGTGGGTGATGGAGCCCGCGGACAGCACGACGACGCGCTTCCACACCGGGTACTTCCACATCGCCCGCGGCGCCTCGTCGGGGGTCACCGGGTCCAGGGCGGTCATGCCGGCGATGTCGCAGAAGCCGCCGCCCGGGATCGCCTTCAGGCCGTACTGGGTCTCACCGCGGCGGAAGGAGAAGATCGTCGGGCCGAACCCGATGAAGTACCGCCGGACCTTCATCCCGAAGGCCTTCGCCGTGAGCATGTGCCCTGCCTCGTGCAGGGCGATCGAGATACCAATGCCCAGCGCGAAGAGGATGAAGCCGAACACCCACGTCACGGTCGGTTCCCTCCCTGCGCGAGCAGCGTTCGTGCCCGCGCGCGTGCCCAGTCCTCCGCTGCTTTGACGTCGGTGACGTCGCGCGGCGGGGTGGTCCAGTCGTGCGCGGCGTCGAGCACCTTCCCGACAGTGTCCACAATGTCTGTGAAGGTGGCGTGGTTTTGGCGGAACGCGGCGACGGCTTCCTCGTTGGCGGCGTTGTAGACCGCGGGCAGGCAGCCGCCGACGGTGCCCGCGTGCCGGGCGAGGCGGATGGCGGGGAAGGTCTCGTCGTCCACGGGCTCGAAGGTCCAGGTGGCCGCGGTGGACCAGTCGCAGGGCTTGGCCGCGCCGGGGACGCGGTCGGGCCAGGCCAGGGCGAGCGCGATCGGCAGGCGCATGTCCGGCGGGCTGGCCTGGGCGAGGGTGGAGCCGTCGTGGAAGGACACCATCGAGTGAACGATGGACTGGGGGTGCACGACGACGTCGATGCGGTCGTAGGGGACGTCGAAGAGCAGGTGGGCCTCCATCAGCTCCAGCGCCTTGTTGACCAGGGTGGCGGAGTTGATGGTGATGACCGGGCCCATGGCCCAGGTGGGGTGCGCCATCGCCTCGGCCGCGGTGACGGCGGCGAGCTGCTCGCGCGTGCGCCCGCGGAAGGGACCGCCCGAGGCGGTGAGGATGAGGCGGTCGACCTCGTCGGTGCGGCCGCCGCGCAAGGCCTGGGCCATCGCCGAGTGCTCGGAGTCGACCGGCACGATCTGGCCGGGCTTGGCCGCGGCCAGCACCAGGGGTCCGCCCGCGATCAGCGACTCCTTGTTGGCCAGGGCGAGCAGTGCACCGGTCTCCAGGGCCTTGAGGGTGGCGGGCAGCCCGATGGAGCCGGTGATGCCGTTGAGCACGACATCGGCCTGGGCGGTCTCGATGAGGCGGTCGACCGCCTCAGGGCCGGTGAACACCGTCACCCCGGGGATCTCCAGCTCACCGCTGGTCACCGCTACGTAGGCGACCTTGTGCTCGACCGCCTGGCGGGCGAGCAGGTCGGGGTTGCCGCCACCGGCGGCCAGCCCGACAACGCGGAACCGCTCAGGGTTGTCCGCGACCACGTCGAGTGCCTGCGTGCCTACCGATCCGGTAGAGCCGAGCACGAGGAGGGAGCGCTGCGAAGTCATCGCCGCCATCATCCCGGATGCCCACGACCTGGCCGTCGCCCGGGGCCACGCGTCCGTTCGGCCTAATCCTGAGAAAAATCTGAGGATCTCCGGTTAACCCAGCGCGAGCGGTGGCATCTCAGCGGCAAGAACAAAGCGCCGACGCACCCCCGGCGCATGTGGAAGGAGTACTACCGATGGGCATTCTCGGCTGGATCGTCCTTGGCCTGCTGGCCGGCCTCATCGCCAAGGCCATCATGCCTGGCAAGGACCCCGGTGGCATCATCGTCACGATCCTGATCGGCATCGTCGGCGCGATCCTGGGCGGTTTCATTGGCAACGCCATCTTCGGCAAGGGTCTCAGCAACTTCTTCGACCTGGGCACCTGGCTGCTGGCCATCGGTGGCTCGCTGATCCTGCTCGCGATCTACCGCGCGGTCATCGGGAACCGAGCGCGCGCATAACGCGCGATCTGACTCACATAGGGCACGGCGGTCACCGCCGTGCCCTATGTGCGATTATGGCGTCGATCGAGAACCAGGTCGATCGGGAACCAGACAGTCTTGGGAGGACCCACCGTGGCAGGCAGTGCACTGGAGAAGCGGAAGCCAACCGCCCCCTCCGGACACACGGTGAGCCCCGCCGACGAGCCGTCGGCCGAGTGGGGCTGGCACGGCGAGTTCCGCTTCGGCACCCCGGCCGCGGGCATCGTCGTCGGCCTGGGCATGCTCGCCATGCTGATCGGCAACCACTCCGGCTGGACCGAGAACCTCTGGCTCATCGGCACCGGCATCGCTCTCCTCGGCGGCGTCGCGTGGATGATCCACAAGCGCCGCACCTCCTGGCGCCGCTAGGACCCCCAACGCCGAAACGCCCGCTCGCACTGCGCGAGCGGGCGTTTTCGCTGTCCGCCCGCGCTACCCCTCGGCCGCCAGCTGGCCGCAGGCGGCGGCGATCTCCTGCCCGCGCGTGTCCCGCACCGTGCACGAGACCCCCGCCTCGTTGACCCGGCGCACGAACTCGCGCTCCACCGGCTTGGGCGAGGCGTCCCACTTCGAGCCCGGGGTCGGGTTCAGCGGGATGACGTTGACGTGCGCCAGCGGCCCCAGGTGCCTGCGCAGGAGCTTGCCCAGCAGGTCCGCGCGCCACGGGTGGTCGTTGATGTCGCGGATCAGGGCGTACTCGATGGACACGCGCCTGCCGGTGCGGTCGGCGTAGAGGCGGGCGGCGTCGAGGACCTCGGCGACCTTCCAGCGGGTGTTCACCGGGACGAGGGTGTCGCGGAGTTCGTCGTCCGGGGTGTGCAGGGAGACCGCCAGGCGCACGCTCAGGCCCTCTTCGGCGAGCTTGCGGATGGCGGGGACCAGGCCGACGGTCGAGACCGTCACCGAGCGCTGGGAGATGCCCAGGCCGTCGGGGGCGGGGTCGCAGATGCGGTGGACCGCGTCGACCACCCTGCGGTAGTTGGCCAGGGGCTCGCCCATGCCCATGAACACGATGTTGCTCAGCCGACCGGGGGCGCCCACCTCGCCGTCGCGCATGGCGGCGGCCGCGGCGCGGACCTGGTCGACGATCTCGGCGGTCGACAGGTTGCGCTGCAGGCCCGCCTGGCCGGTCGCGCAGAACGGGCAGGCCATCCCGCAGCCCGCCTGCGAGGACACGCACAGGGTGGTGCGGTCGTGGTAGCGCATGAGGACGCTCTCCAGCAGCGTGCCGTCGTGGGCGCGCCAGAGCGTCTTGCGGGTGTCGCCGTCGTCGCAGGTCACGTGGCGGACCGGGGAGAGCAGCGGGGGCAGCAGCGCCTCGGCGAGGCGCTCGCGGGCGGCGGCCGGGATGTCGGTCATCGCGGCCGGGTCGGCGGTGAGCCTGCCGAAGTAGTGCGTGGACAGCTGCGCGGCCCGGAAGGGCTTCTCCCCCAGCTCGGCGACCGCGGTGCGGCGGTCGGCGCTGGAGAGGTCGGCGAGGTGGCGCGGCGGGAGGCCGCGCTTGGGCGCGTCGAAGACGAGAGGGAGCGAGGTCATGGCGTCCGCCATTGTCCCATGCCGCGGAGACTCAGCTCACCGTTGCATCTCGATAGCTTCCGATATATCGTTGAGCTATCGCGATCGAACATGACACTTGAGGAGTGAAGAATGCGTACCCGACACCTCCGCCGCGGCCCCTGGGCCCGCGAGCACGGACACCACCGCCCCGGCGGTTTCCCCTTCGAGGAGCACCCGATGACCCCGCCGTTCCCCCCCGCTCCCCCGCCGCCGCCCCCCTTCGGCTTCGGCCCGTTCGGTGGCGGGTTCGGCGGCCCCCGGCACCGAGGCGGCCCGCACGGCCGCAAGCGGCGCGGCGACGTCCGCGCGGCGGTCCTCGCCCTGCTGGCCGACCGGCCCATGCACGGCTACGAGATGATCCAGGAGATCGCCGCCCGCAGCGGCGGGGCCTGGAAGCCCTCCCCCGGCTCGGTCTACCCGACGCTGCAACTGCTCGCCGACGAGGGCCTGATCCAGGGCATCGACGGCGACGGGGGCAAGCGCCTCTTCGAGCTGACCGACGAGGGCCGCGCGGCCACGGCCAAGCTCGGCGACACCCCGCCGTGGGAAGCCGCGGCCGCGGGCGTCGACCCGGCCGACCGCTCCCTGCGCGAGGCGCTGGGCGGGCTGGCCACAGCGGTCATGGGCGTGGCGCAGACGGCGTCCGCCGAGCAGAAGGACCGCGCGGTCGACATCCTCGACCAGGCCCGCAGGCAGCTCTACACCATCCTCGGCGAGGACACCCCCCGCTAGAGGACCAGTCCGCTGGGCTTGCGGCGCACGAGCACGCGGTAGCCGACGGTGAACTCCAGCCCGTCCACCTCGGCCGCCGCCCGCGCCGCGACCTTGGCGGAGAACTCGATGCGCAGCACCGACACCAGGGTCTCCCGGTCGGGGAAGCGCCACACCGTGGCCACCCGGTGCCGGGTGAACCCCTGGCGCTCGAAGAACGCGTCGACCGCGGCGCCGTCGTAGGACGGGATGTCCGCGCGCAGCCACCGCCCGTACGGCGGGCGCGCGGCGTCGAGGTCGACGACGACCAGCGCGCCGCCGGGCCGCAGGACGCGGTCGGCCTCGCGCAGGCCGGGCTGGCAGCCGTCGCCGAAGAAGTAGGCCGTGCGCGCGTGCACGACATCGGCGGTGGCGTCCATCAGCGGCACCGCCTGGGCCGACCCGGAGACCACGCGCACCGTCGGCAGCCCCGCGACCCGGGCGCGGGCCTGCTCGACCAGCGGCTCGTGCGGCTCCACCCCCGTGACCGAGCGGGCCCGCTCGGCGAAGCGCGGCAGGTGGAAGCCGCTGCCGCAGCCGACGTCGACCACGTCGCCGGACCAGTCGGCCAGCGGCTCCAGCGCCGCCCACACCGCGCCGCCCGCGTCCTGGGCGCGGTTCTCGGCCTCGTAGACCCGCGGCCAGTGCCAGATGTTCGGGCTGGGCACGACTTCGGACACGCGCAGGGACGCCACCAGATCGCGAGCGCGCGACACCATGCCCATGTCTTCCAGGAAAGCACAACTGGCCACCGAGCAGTGGATGCCAAAGTTCACCCGATCTAGCTAACGTCACAGCATGGTCACCGACGCGATCTCCGCCGCAGAGGAACTGCCCGCGGGCACCCCGGGCAAACCGTGCTGGGTCGAGGTCGCCACCGGCGACCCCGCGGGCTCCGCGGAGTTCTACAGCGGCTTGTTCGACTGGGAGTACCGCGTCGGCGACGACGGCTACCGGGTCGCGATGGTCGACGGCATCCCGGTCGCCGGGCTTTACACCCCGCAAGGCGACCAGCCCCAGCAGTGGACGCTCTACCTCACCGTCCACGACACCAACAACACCGCCGAGCGGGTCCGCCAGCTCGGCGGCGAGGTGCTGGCCGAGCCCCGGGAGATCCCGGGGCAGGGCGGCCTGCTCGTGGCGGCCGACCCCAGCGGCGGGCCGACCGGCTTCTGGCGCCAGGACCGCGGTTGGGAGCTGGGCATCGGCTTCCCCCGCGCGTTCACCTGGGCCGAGCTGTACACCTGGGACGGCGAGGCCGCCGACGCCTTCTACACCGCGCTGTTCGGCTTCGAGACCACCCAGATCGGCGACGGCGAGGTCTACGACTACACGACCTGGTCGATCAACGGCGACGATGTGCTGGGCAGGCTCCGCATGGGCAAGGAGTTCCCCCAGGGCCGGACCCCGTACTGGATGGTGTTCTTCGAGGCCGCGCCGGAGATCGGCGTGGACGAACTCGGCAGGCGGGCCCGCCGCCTGGGCGGCGCGGTCGCCGTGGCGCCCTTCGACTCCCCCTACGGCAGGACCGCCGTGCTGCGCGACCCGCGCGGCGCGGAGTTCTGCGTGCTGGACCGCTCGATCACCGTCGAGGCCGACATCACCGAGATCGGCGCCGAGATCGACGACCCGTACGGGGACTAGCCCGTCTAGGCCGGGACGAAGTGCTGCAGCAGCAGCCAGGACACCACGGCCGAGGGCAGCAGCGAGTCCAGCCGGTCCATCAGGCCGCCGTGGCCGGGCAGCAGCGTGCCCATGTCCTTGATGCCCAGGTCCCGCTTGATCACCGACTCGACCAGGTCGCCGAGGGTGGCCACCGCGACGATGGCCGCGCCGAACAGCAGTCCCTGCCACACCTGGCCCTCGAGCAGCAGCCACACGCTCAGCGCGCCCGCCGTCATGCCTGCGACCAGCGACCCGGCGAAGCCCTCCCAGGACTTCTTCGGGCTGATCGTCGGCGACATCGGGTGCTTGCCGAACAGCACACCGGCGATGTAGCCGCCGGTGTCGGAGCAGACGACGAGGATCATGAAGCACAGCACCCTGCCCGCGCCATCCTCGGGGAGGACGAGCAAGGCGGCGAAGGCGGCGAACAGGGGCACGTACGCGGCGGTGAAGACCGACGCCGTCACGTCCCGCACATACCCCTGAACGCCGCCGCGGAAGCGCCACAGCAGCAGCGCCAGCACCGTCACCACGAACGCGGCGAGCACACCGGAGACGCCGAAGGGCCAGGTCAGCCACACCATCGCCTGCCCGCCGACCAGCAGCGGCCAGGCCGCCACGCGGATGCCCGCCGAGCGCTCCAGCGCCCCGGCCAGCTCCCAGGTCGCCACCGCGACAGCGGCGGCGACGATGCCCACGAAGACGTGGCGCACCGTCAGCAGGGCGAGCAGGACCCCACCGCCCAGCAGCACTCCCACCGCGATCGCGGCGGGCAGATTGCGCCCGGCGCGCGACCCGGCGCCGACCGCGTCCGTCGTCACTTCACGTTCTCCCCGCGCCGCCGCTCAGACCTCGAGCAGCTCGGCTTCCTTGTGCTTGACCAGCTCGTCGACCTGAGCGACGTACTTGTCGGTCACGTTCTGCAGTTCCTTCTCCGCGCGCACGACGTCGTCCTCACCGGACTCGCCGTCCTTGACCAGGCGGTCCAGCGCCTCTTTGGCCTTGCGGCGGACGTTGCGGATGGCGACCTTGGTGTCCTCGCCCTTGCCCTTGGCGACCTTGATCATCTCCCGGCGGCGCTCCTCGGAGAGCTGCGGGAACACCACGCGGATGACCGTGCCGTCGTTGCTCGGGTTCACGCCGAGGTCGGAGTCCCTGATCGCCTTCTCGACCGCGTGGAACTGACCGTTGTCATAGGGCTTGATGACGGCCATCCGCGGCTCCGGGACGGCGATGCTGGCCATCTGGTTCAGCGGCGTCGGCGCGCCGTAGTAGTCGAGGGTGATGCGGGAGAACATGGCGGGGGTGGCGCGCCCGGTGCGGATGGTGGAGAGCTCCTCCTTGGCGACCGACACCGCCTTCTCCATCTTCTCCTCTGCGTCGAACAGGGTCTCCTCGATCAAGGCGGGCTCCTCGTGGTCGTCTCTGCTGATCAGGCGGCGGGCGTGCTCACCACGGTGCCGATCCTCTCACCACGCACCGCGCGGGCGATGTTGCCCTCGGTCAGCAGGTTGAACACGATGATCGGCATGTTGTTGTCCATGCAGAGGCTGAACGCGGTCGCGTCGGCGACCTTCAGCCCGCGCTCCAGCACCTCGCGGTGGGTGATCTCGGTGAACATCTTGGCGTCCGCGACCACCCTCGGGTCGGCGTCGTAGACGCCGTCGACGGCCTTGGCCATCAGCACCACGTCGCACCCGATCTCCAGCGCGCGCTGCGCTGCGGCGGTGTCGGTGGAGAAGTACGGCATGCCGACCCCGCAGCCGAAGATGACCACGCGGCCCTTCTCCAAGTGCCGCTCGGCGCGGCGCGGGATGTACGGCTCGGCGACCTGCCCCATGGTGATCGCCGTCTGCACGCGCGTGTCGATGCCCTCCTTCTCCAGGAAGTCCTGGAGGGCCAGGCAGTTCATGACCGTGCCGAGCATCGCCATGTAGTCGGCGCGGTCGCGGTCCATGCCGCGCTCGCTCAGCTCGGCGCCGCGGAAGAAGTTGCCGCCGCCGATCACCACGGAGGTCTGCACCCCGCTGCGCACGACATCGGCGATCTGGCGGGCCACGGTGTAGACGACGTCGGGGTCGACGCCGATCTCCCCGCCGCCGAACATCTCGCCGCCCAGCTTGAGCAGCACCCGGCGGAAACCGGTCTCCGTCACGTCAGAGCCTCCTCGTGACTATGCCCCGCCCGCGACGCCGCGGGCGGGGCATACCCTAAACCCCTGGCCTGGTCTCAGGCCTGGCCGACCTCGAACCGGGCGAAGCGGGTCACGCTGACACCGGCCTCGTCCAGGATCGCCTTGACGGACTTCTTCGAGTCCTGCACCGAGGACTGCTCCAGCAGGACGACGTCCTTGTAGAAGCCGTTCACCCGGCCCTCGACGATCTTGGGCAGCGCACCCTCGGGCTTGCCCTCCTCGCGGGCGGTCTCCTCGGCGATGCGGCGCTCGGCGGCGACCACGTCGGCGGGCACCTCGTCGCGGGTGACGTAGCGCGGCTTCATGGCGGCGATCTGCATGGCCGCGGCGCGGGCCGCGTCCTCGTTGTCGCCGGTGTACTCGACCAGCACGCCGACCGCCGGGGGCAGGTCGGAGGAGCGCTTGTGCAGGTAGGTGCTGACGTTGCCGTCGTAGTTGACGACGCGGCGCAGCTCCAGCTTCTCGCCGATCTTGGCCGAGAGCGCCTGCACGGCGTCGCCCACGGTGCCGCCGTCCAGCTCGGCCGCCTTGAGAGCGTCGAGCTCGGTGGCCTTGGCGGTCTTGGCCGCCTCCAGGATGCGGGCGGCCAGCTGCTGGAACTCGTCGTTCTTGGCGACGAAGTCCGTCTCGCAGTTCAGCTCGACCAGGACGCCGTCAGCGGCGGCCACGAGACCCTGGGCGGTGGCGCGCTCGGCGCGCTTGCCCACGTCCTTGGCGCCCT
This sequence comes from Actinokineospora guangxiensis, assembly GCF_042657845.1. Classification (NCBI taxonomy): domain Bacteria; kingdom Bacillati; phylum Actinomycetota; class Actinomycetes; order Pseudonocardiales; family Pseudonocardiaceae; genus Actinokineospora; species Actinokineospora guangxiensis. Next base: position 243,040 of record NZ_JBHSKF010000010.1, read on the forward strand.
TGATGCGCAGCAGCTCGACGGCCTTCTCGAAGTCGCCGTCGGACTCCGCCAGCGCCTTCTTGCAGTCCATCATGCCTGCACCGGTCATGTCCCGGAGCCGCTTCACGTCGGCCGCGGTGAAGTTCGACATCGTGCGTTCGTTCCTTACACGCGTTGATGGGGACGACGCCGCTGCTCTGTCGGCTGGGCGTCGCATGGCAGCCGCGCCGGGCCCGCGGGTGTCCGCGGGCCCGGGCGGCGTTCGCTCAGTTCTCGGTGGTGGCGGCCGGAGCGGCCTCAGCCGCGGGGGCGGCGGCAGCGGGGGTGCTGTCGGCACCGGCCAGCAGCTCCTGCTCCCACTCCGGCAGCGGCTCGCTGCCGGCGACCTCGGGCTTCTCGGCACCGTTGGTGCGCGCGCCGGAGCGCGCCATCAGACCGGCGGCGACGGCCTCGGCGACGACCTTGGTCAGCAGCGCGGCCGAGCGGATCGCGTCGTCGTTGCCCGGGATCGGGTAGTCGACCTCGTCCGGGTCGCAGTTGGTGTCCAGGATCGCCACGATCGGGATGTTCAGCTTGCGCGCCTCGCCGACGGCGATGTGCTCCTTCTTGGTGTCCACGATCCACACGGCGGAGGGGACCTTCGCCATGTCGCGGATACCGCCGAGGGTGCGCTCCAGCTTGTCCTTCTCACGGGTGAGCATCAGGATCTCCTTCTTGGTGAGACCCTGGAAGCCACCGGTCTGCTCCATGGACTCCAGCTCCTTGAGGCGCTGGAGGCGCTTGTGCACGGTGGAGAAGTTGGTGAGCATGCCGCCCAGCCAGCGCTGGTTGACGAAGGGCATCCCGACCCGGCGCGCCTCGTGGGCGATCGCCTCCTGCGCCTGCTTCTTCGTGCCGACGAACATGATGCTGCCGCCGTGCGCGACCGTCTCCTTCACGAACTCGAAGGCCCGGTCGATGTAGGTCAGCGTCTGGCGCAGATCGATGATGTAGATGCCGTTGCGGTCGGTGAGGATGTACCGCTTCATCTTCGGGTTCCAGCGGCGGGTCTGGTGCCCGAAGTGCACGCCGGAATCCAGCAGCTGCTTCATGGTGACGACGGCCATGGCCGAAATCGCACCTCTCGGTAAGGCGCGCGCCGGTGGTGCACGGTGCGCGCGAACTCGGTTGTCGCGGCGGCCCCCTGGTGGAGCCGCCGCCCTGGTGCCGTGCGGGTCCCCGGACCCGCTGGTGTCACCACCACCGGGACCGCCGGGCACCCTTGCTCGCCTTGCGGCGGACGCACTGGCACGCGAAGTCACCCCGGGCAATTCCGGGGTGCGGGGAGAAGTGTACGCCGTTGCCTCTCACGTGCGTGAATCGGCAGCCGGCCCCGGTTGTCCACAGCCCGCGAATCCGCGTGGCCCCGCCCACCCCCACGCCGCGAACCTGGACACATGACCTCTGACCAGCCCAGATTCCGCCTGCTCTTCATCGTGGCCGCGATCGTCCTGATGACGGTCGCCGCCCCCGGCCTCGGCCTCGGCTTGAGCGCCGCTCCGGGCCCGCCCGCCTCCAGCTTCACCTGGCCGCTGGACCCGCCGCCGACGGTGAGCCGCCCGTTCGAGCAGCCGCCCGGTCCGTACGCGGCAGGCCACCGGGGCGTCGACCTGGTCGCCGAGCCCGGCGCCCGGGTGCTGGCGGCCGCGTCCGGAACCGTGGTGTTCGCCGGGCGGGTGGTGGACAGGGGCGTGGTGTCGATCCGCCACGGCCCGGCCCTGCGGAGCACGTACGAACCGCTGGAACCGTCGGTCGGGGTGGGTGAGGAGGTGGCGGCCGGGCAGGTGATCGGAACCCTGCTGGCCGGGCACCGGGGCTGCCCGGGACCGGCGTGCCTGCACTGGGGCCTGCGCAGAGGTGGGGCGTACCTGGACCCACTCCTCACCCTGACACCGCTGCGGGTGCGCCTCCTGCCGCACTAGAGCCGAAGTCCACCGCTCTGCCCAACCACGCACCCCGGCCCCACACGCCGACACGCTGCCGCCCGCCGTGCGGGCAGGGGGGGAAGGAGCCCGCCAACCGTCCACGATCTCCAGCACACAGGCGCAAGACGGCGGACACGCACGGCCGCGCCGCGCCCCGACATCGCTGTCCGCCATGCCGTCTGAGCGGCTCGGCGCCCCACGGTCCGCCATGGTTCTTGGCACACACGCGCAGATGCCCGCAGTCGGGTCCAGGCCCGCACCACCCACACCAGACCACGCCCGAGGCGGATACGTCGCCGTCCACCGCACGGGCGGGCTCGCTCAGACGTCCACGGTCTCCATGAGCTTGGCCCGCAGGCGCAGGACGGCTCGGGTGTGCAGCTGGCAGACCCGCGACTCGGTGACCCCGAGGACGCGGCCGATCTCGGCGAGAGTGAGGTTCTCGAAGTAGTAGAGGGTGACGACGATGCGGTCCCGCTCGGCGAGCTTGCCGATGGCGGCCGCGAGCTGGCGACGGTTGTCCTGGTCGACCAGGGTGGCCACCGGGTCGTCGGCGCGTTCGTCCTCCAGGATGTCGGCCAGCGAGGTGCTGCCGCGCCCGGCGGCGGCCAGCTCGTCGAGGGCGACCACGCTGGTCAGCTGCAGCTGGGCGTAGACCTCGCGCAGCTCGTGGAGGGAAAGCCCGAGTTCGTCGGCCAGCTCGGCGTCGGTCGGCGTCCGCTGGAGCTTCCCGCCGAGGCGCTCCATGGCGCGCTCGATCTCCCGGGCCCGTCCTCGGACGGTGCGCGGGACCCAGTCCTGCGCCCGCAGGTCGTCCAGGATGGCCCCCCGGATCCGCTGCATGGCATAGGTCTCGAACTTCAGCCCCCGCTCGGGCTCGAACTTCTCGATGGCGTCGACCAGTCCGAAGATCCCGGACTGGATCAGGTCCGAGACGTCGACGTGTGCGGGCAGCCCCGTTCCCACCCGGCCCGCCACGTACTTCACCAACGGCGCGTAGTGCAGCACCAGTCGATCCCGCAGCTCCTGAGCCCGCTGCTCGACCCCCTGGCCCTCCGGGGCCGCCCCACCCGACCCGGCGACGCCTTGACCGGACACCGCGCGGGCGTCCTCTTCCCGGTCCGGAACGCCCAGCGCCTCGGCACCCGGCTCCGCGCGGGTCGTGGCGCCACTGTCGTGGCCGCTCAGACCATTGGCGCCCGGGTTCCGCGGAGCCGCGGTGCGCTGCCCCGGCCTGCCTTTCGCGCGCTCGTTCTGACTGGTCAGGTGTTGGCCGTTCGAGGCCTGGCCGCGCGGTGCGTGCGCGCGCTGGCCACGGGCGGGCTTGGCCTGCGCGGGTTCCCCGTCGGCGGGTTCGGCCTGGGCGAGGCGGAGGGCCTCGGCGCGGTCGGCCTGGGCGCGCTGGACTTGGGCGCGCTGGTCGCCGTACTGGCGCCAGAGGGCGACGATGCCCGCTTCGACGTCGTCGGCGGTGCGGTGGTCGCCGGGCAGGACGCCCGCCGGGCGGGCCTGGCCGTTCAGCGGGGGGCCGGGTTCTGGCGTCATGGGTGTCCGCACACCTTCCCCGGTGTCATCGGGAGCGGGGATGGGTTCGGTCATGGATCGCCTTCAGCCGGTCGACGGTCACGTGAGTGTAAAGCTGGGTCGTTGACAGCGTAGCGTGACCAAGTAACTCCTGGACGCTACGAAGGTCAGCTCCCCCCTCCAACAGGTGCGTGGCCGCCGAATGCCGCAGCCCGTGCGGGCTCACACCCGGCGTGCCGGCCACCGCGTCGACGGCGTCCCGCACGATCCGCCGCACGCTTGCAGGCTGCAACCTGCCGCCACGGGCACCCAGCCACACTGCCGGCGGAGAGTAGTCCCGGGCAAGGGTTTGCCGTCCCTGATCGAGCCAGAGCCGAACGGCCGTGGCGGCGGGCGCGCCGAACGGCACGACCCGCTCCTTGCCGCCCTTGCCGAGCACCCGGACCAGCCGTTTAGCCAGATCGACATCGTCGACGTCGAGTCCGCACAGCTCAGCCACCCGCACCCCGGTGGCGTAGAGCAGCTCGACAATGGCGTGGTCACGCAGAGCAACTGGATCAAGCTGCTCGGCCCCCCGGGCCGACGCCGCCATCACCTCGGCGGCCTGGTCCTCCCGCAACACCGTCGGCAGCCGCCGCTCGCGCTTGGGCGCCACCAGCCGCAGCCCCGGATCGCCGGGCATCTCCCCCTGCCGATGCGCCCAGGCGGTGAACGTCCGCACCGCCGCGGCCCGCCGCCCCAGCGAGGCCCGCTCGGCCCCGCCGTCGCGCATTCGCGCCAACCACCCCCGCAACGTCCCCAACTCGATCCCCGCGACGCCCACGCCCAACCCCCGCGCGAACCCGAGCATCGACACCACATCGCCCACGTACGCCCGCACCGTGTGCTCCGACAACCCCCGCTCCAGCCCCAGATGCCGCTCGAACGCGTCGACAACCCGCCGGTCCGCCTCAGCCAGACCGGCCCGAACCGCTCGAACTCCATCCGCAGCCCCAGTACCCACCCCTCGACGCTGCGCCACCGACGCCCGCCGGTCAAGTACCGCCACGCGACAAACATCACCACTCCGCCACCTGACTCCGTTTCACGTTCCCGCTCCCCGAACCGCGGCTGAGCACGGTCGCGGCGTCTGCCTGCGAGGTGTGCGTCAGGCGCGCCTCCACCCCAGATCGGCCCGGGTGGCCAGGCCGGTGAGTTCCAGGTCGGCGAGGATGGCTCGGGTCCGGGTGAGGGGCACTCCGGATTCGGCGGCGATGGTGGTGTCGTCCCGCTCCTTTCGAGGGCGGAGGGCGTCGTGGACCCGGAGGGCCTCCGGGTTGAGGCCGTCGGTGGGGCGGCGGGGCGAGGCCGGGGGTTCGGCGAGGTGCTCTCCGATTCCCCCCGCGGCTTCCAGGACGTCGGCCACCGACTCCACCAGTTCGGCGGTTCCCGTCCGCAGCAGCGCGTGACACCCGACCGACTGCGCGGACGTGACCGGGCCCGGGACCGCGAGCACCCGCTTCCCCAGCGCGCCCGCTGACGACGCGGTGTTGCGGGAGCCACTGCGCCTGCCCGCCTCCACCACGACCGTCGCCGAGGTGAGCGCGGCGATCAGCCTGTTCCGCACCAGGAAGCGGTGTTTGGCGGCGGGCACCCCCGGCGGGTACTCGCTGACGATGAGACCGTGGTTCGCTATGTGCGCCAACAAAGTCGTGTGCGCGAGCGGATAAGCCACGTCGACTCCGCAGCCCAGCACCGCGATCGTGCGGCCCCGCACGGTCAACTCTGCTCCGTCTGGCCATGACAGGTTCCGGTGCGCGGCCAGCGCTCCGCGATGCGCGGCGGCATCGATGCCGAACGCGGCACCGGAGACAACGGTCATCCCAGCCGCCGCGAGACCGTGCCCGAAGTCGCCCGCCACATGCTCGCCGTACGCCGTCGCGGCCCGAGCACCGACGACGGCGACGGCACGTTCGAGCGAGTCGGCCAGCCCGACAGCCCCGCGCACCCACAGGGCAAGCGGTTGCGCCGCCCAACTGAGACCCCGCGCCATCGCGTTCCCCAGCGACAGCAGCGGCCACGACGGCCAGTCACGGTCCTCCGGGATCACCAGGCGCGCACCCGCCTCCCGCGCGGCGTGGGCCACCGCACCCACATCCACCACCTCCCGCCGCGCACTGGTCTCCTTCGCGACTTCACCGGGAACCGCCCCCGCCCGCACCCGCTCAGCGGCCTCCACCGGCCCAACCCGCCCGACGAAGGCCACCACCGCGGGCGCGGGCGGCTCCGCGACCGCGGCGAGGTAACAGCGGGCCGCGCGAACCTCATCCATGGGACACCTCAGAACCACGGCCGCGACACCTGAGGGCGGGGAGGGGAGTGGGCCCGGCTCGGTCGCGGAGTTGGAGAGCGGCATCCGCGTGGTCGGGACCGGACAAACCAGCCGGGGCGGCCGGTGCTTTCACCGCGCGGCGGCGAGGGAAGGCACCGACGAGTGCTGTGCCGGTTCGGAATGACTGGAGCTGGCGGGCGGACGGCGTTGCGGACATGGGGCGTCGGATCTCCTTTGACAGGTGGCGGTTGCGGGAAGGCGTGATCGATCGCGGAGCCGACGAGCGGCATCCGCACGATTGGGATTGGTCGAACCAGCCAGGACAGGTGGCTCGACAGCGTGGAGGTGCAGACGTGGAAGGGCTGCGGAGGCAGGTGTGGCGGTGGCGAACGGGGAAAGGGCGGTGGAGACAGGTGCAGCGGAGGCGGTAGCGGTGGAGGGTGAGGTGACGGGCGTGCAAAGGCGGTGAAGACAGGTACAGCGGGTGTGGCGGAGACGGCGGGTGTGGCGGTGGCGGGCGTGGCAGTGGCGGTGGCGGGCGTGGCAGTGGGCGGTGGCGGGCGTGGCAGTGGCGGTGGCGGGCGTGGCAGTGGCGGTGGCGGGCGTGGCAGTGGCGGTGGCGGGCGTGGCAGTGGCGGTGGCGGGCGTGGCAGTGGCGGGCGTGGCGGTGGGTGGGCAGTGCGGACTGGTGAGCGGGTGGGGTCAGCCTGGGGACATCTCGGGGCCGTAGTGGGGGTGGGGGCGGCGGGGGTGGGTGGGGGGTGTGGGGCCTACTCGGTCGCGGAACTGGAGGGCGGCGCCTACGTGGTCGGCGGTGGGGGCGGGGAGTTCGGCCAGGTCGGCGAGTGGTCGGGCGACTCGGAGGCAGCGGTCGGCGCCTCGGGCGGTGATGGCGCCCTGGGAGAGGGCTCGGTCTAGGAGGCGGGTGGCTTCGGGGGGTGGGGCGTGGTGGCGGCGGAGGGTGGAGCCGGGGACTTCGGCGTTGGTGTGCCAGCCGTGGGCGCGCCAGCGGTGGGTGGCTCGGGAGCGGGCGGCCAGTACTCGCTGGGCGACGACGGCGGAGGACTCGGGGGTGGTGTAGCCGGGCGGGTTGTAGTCGGAAGTGGGGTAGCCAGGAGTGCCGTAGTCGGAAGCGCTGTGGTCGGAAGTGCGGGAGCCGGAAGTGTTGTAGTCGGAAGCGCGGGAGCCGGGAGCGCTGTTGTCGGAAGTGCGGGAACCGGGAGCGCTGTTGTCCGATGTGCGGGAGCCGGGAGCGCTGTGGTCGGAAGTGCGGGAACCGGGAGCGCTGTAACCGGAGGTGCCGCCGTCGGAAGTGGTGCAGCCGGGGGTGACGGAGTGAGGGGTGGTGAAGTGGTGGGTCATGGTGGTGATGGCGGGGATGCGGATCTGGAGGTCGACGCGGTCCAGGAGGGGGCCGGAAAGTCTTGTTAGGTAACGCCTTCTGGCTACGGCGGTGCAGGTGCAGTCGCGGTCTTTGGCGGGGGCGCAGGGGCAGGGGTTGGTGGCCATGACCAGTTGGCAGGCGGCGGGGTAGCGGACCACGCCGTCTCGGCGGGCCAGGCGGATCTCGCCCTCTTCGAGGGCGGTGCGGAGGCATTCGAGGCGGTCGGCGGGGAACTCGCAGACCTCGTCCAGTGATCGACTATCCACCCTCGGAATGGTACAATTAGGACATAACGGAGATCGACAGTTATGGATCACTTGCCATCCGGGAAGCAGCGCACCCACATCGTCGCGTTCGACTACGCCCGGCTCAGCCGCGACAAGAACGGGTTGAGCGAGAACGTCAACATCCAGCACGGCGAGAGCCGTGACTTCATCGCCGATCAAGGCTGGGAGCACGGCGGCAGCCGTGAGGACAACGACATCAGCGCATCGCGGTTCGGCACCAAGGTGCGCGAGGGCTACCAGCTACTGCTCAAGAACATACTGTCAGTGCCCGACCGAGACGACGCCCAAGTCAAGGTCATGATCGTGGTGACGGAGATGCCTCGGCTCTACCGCCAGGTCGAGGAACTGCTCCCACTGATCAAGTTGGCCGAGCACTCCAAGCTCAGCGGCATCTGGACGACCGACGGCGAGGGCTACGACCTCTCCACCCCCGAGGGCATCCACCGGGCGATCGGCGCAGTCAACAACGCCATGCTCGAATCGAACCGAGCATCAGTCCGCCAGCGCCGCAAGAAGAAGGCCCAAGCCGCCCAGGGCAAGTTCCTCGGCACCGAACGCCGCTACGGCTACGAGGGGGCTGTAAAGAACGAGCACGGCTACATCCTCAACCGTGGGCGCATTGGCGTTGCCGAGGTGCCGCACGAGATCGCCAACCTGGAAGACTGGTTTACCCGCCTCATCGCTGGCGAGACAGCGTGGAGCATCGTCCAGGACAGCAACCGGCTGGGGATTCCTGCTCCCCGAGGGGGCAAATGGACTGCCGGCAACTTCAACCGCCTCATCACCAGGGAGAGCTACGTCGTCTTTGACCCAATAGGTCACCCCTCGTCGTGCCCATGCCTTCAGAACCGCGAGGACGGGGGCACGCTTGTTCACACCACCAGCGGCACGCGCCACCGCGGCGAGTGGCGAGGCTTGATCACACGCGATCGCCACGAACTGCTGATGAGCGTCTTGAGCGCGCGTTCTCAGGGATGGGAGAGGGGGCTGGCTCGCGGCCGTCGCTATCTACTGAGCGGTCTTACCCGGTGTGGCGGCACACATGAGGACGAGCCATGCCTGGCAGTGATGTACGGCAACGGGCGTTCAATTGGGCAGGGCTACCAACGTCGCTACCGCTGCAAGTCCTTCGATAATCACGGCAGCCGCGTCGGCTGCGGCAAGGTCTTCCGTGATGCCGATGCCCTGGAAGCCTTCGTCACCGAAGCAGTGCTCTACCGGCTGGACTCGCAGAGTCTCCACGACACGCTGAGCAGGCAAACATCCGACGACACCACCACCGCGCTCACCAGCAGGCTCACGGCCCTACGGCAGCGTCGAGCCCTCATCCAGCGGCAGTACGCCCTCGGCGAGTTGGAGAGCCTCGACGACTACAAGTTGATGCTGGCCGAGCTGGATAGCGCCATCGAGGCGTCAACAGCCGAGCTGCGCAACCAACAAGACGCGCGTGTGAGCGCGCTCCTGCCGGAGGGAGGCAACATCCGCGAAGTTTGGGAGGCGCGAGACCTGGCCTGGCGACGCAGCATCCTCGGCCTGCTCATCGAGCAGATCATCGTCCTACCGGGTCACCCAGGCGGGATGATGTGGAACGGGTACCGCTTCAACCCTGCCTTCATAGAGATTGAGTGGAAGTACTAGCAAGATCCAGCACCCAATCTCAGCACCATGAATGATCAAAGGTGACCTTCAGGCGACCAACTATTCCACCATATGCAGCGCGACTGCCGCGTCATATGGTGATGGAGCGGGTCAGTCCGATCAAACCGCACATCCGCCGCAGGTGTCAGCGACTTCCCTCCGTCGCTGACACCTGGCGCGGAACGAACCGCCCACCAGGCAACGAGAATCTCTGGTTCGGATAGCGAGTGCGGTAATGGTAACAGCCATTGTTATACCTACCGATCCAAAGCAGCCGATACGCCAGCAGAAGTTGAACCTGCACGACGTGGACGCCTACCGCCAGATTGTGGGTGGGCCGCTGGAGGTGGTGCCGCTGGGTCGCCCTGAGTCCAGCTTGTACTTCCACGAGGAGGGGAAGCTGGAACGGTTGCCGGTCAATGCGCGGGCCACGGCACTCCTGTGGGTGCATAACAGCGCGTTCCGGGGCCGAGATGTGATTGCCGGTCCAGCGATGGTGCTGGGTCCGGTCGACCACATGGGCTACGAAATGTCGGCGCCTGCCGACTTGATCGACCTGCTCTTCAGGGCGACTCGTTTGCGCGTGGAGGTGCGCGTGCAAGGCGAGCATGCTTGGCAGCGCAACGAAGCAGTGCTTCCGGATTGGTATGAGGCGTACCGGCAAGCCATCATCCTCGCTCGGGCGTGGACCCTGGCTGAGGAAGTACGCGTCGTGCCAGAGCTCGACGGACAACTACGGGACGCCTGGTTCCGGGCGGGACAGGAGAACCGTTGGATCCGAGCAGCCACTGACCCACCGTTCACGCTGGCCAGCTTCACGGGCTGCTTCAGCATCGAAGAGCTGGAGGAGCAGCTAACGGCGGCGGCCTGGTGCGTGGGCACGGCCTTCTACTACCGCGATCTGTGCTTGATCCAGCAGGTCGACGGTGGCGATGAGTGGCTGGTGATCCGGCACGGGGTGCCGTTCGAGAGCTTGACGGTTGGCCCGCTGATCGAAACGGGCAGGTTCACCGAGCTAGTGCGGCGGTTCCTCGCAGCTTCGAAGGAGCAGTGCGAGGGGTTGACCTACTAGCTTCAACGCCCATCACCTGGGAGATCTTCCCGGGTGGTGGGCACACAACCACAAAACCAAAGAGTATGAACAAGCCGTTCGAAGGCATCGACGCATGATGACTCAGAAGCACACATTTCAAGCTACGTGGGGGAGGCCAGAGTAAAGATCACTTGGGATCGTGCTTGCCAATTTCGTTAACAGCGTCGAAGAAGTCATCCAGACTCAGTTGAGGCTCCCCAGGGGTAGACGACCAAGTATGAGTCTCCACTTGGTACCCCGACACATCTCTCATTGCAGGCCCAACTTGGGAATCTCTCGTCGAGCTACCTCTTAAAACCATGGTAACGCCTTTCCCTAAAGATCTTAACTTCGACTTGTTTCGCTTGACTTCGCTTACTTCGTCCGGCTTGGTCCCACAATTGTAGCGTTCTCCTCGTTCCATCACATCCTCTCAAGTTGCTAATATTACGGCCGTAGTGTATCAACTAAACACACTCCTGTACATATCTCAAGGTCAATCTAGGGGTTTCACCAGAAGGTGGGAGTACTGCCACGTCCGGATGAAACATAGGTACGCAATGTAACTTGCGTTGACGAACGCTGCGGCAACAGCAGCTGCCCACGCCACATCTGTGATTCCGAAGAAGGACACATCGCTAGGCAGCTGGGGCCAATTGTATGAAGGGTTGACCCTGTGCAGCATGAACAGTCCAGTCCCCACGATCGACAGAAGAGCCGTCACCGTCATGCTCAACCGCGCAGAAAGTGTTCCTTCCAAGAGCTTCCTCGATGGTGAATCAAACCCAAGCCAAGTCGCCGCCAACGCTGGGAAAGCAAGGAGGAAAGCCGCAGCGTCCGTGCCTGGGTCCGCGTGTCTCGAACTAACGAAACCCACGAGCCAAAGTACAAATAGGCCAGCCATCGCTGTAAGAGTTGCTCGAAATACCGAGCCTGGAGGCACCTCGAAGAAGTGTAGCCTTACCATAGGCTTCTCTTCCGGCCCAAATGCCGGCATGAAGCGCGAGTAGAAATGCATGTGGGGCTGACCTAGGCGACGACGAAAACGGCAGTGCGGCATTGTCGGCGCTTTCTCGGCAGTGCGCTTTAGGATATCGTCCAAGCCCACCACTTCCTGCCGCGCAAGGTAAAGATCATTGGGTGCATGAACATGGAGATGATAGCTCTCACATGTCGAAGCATTGGCGATATCGAGGTTGAGAGCGACAGGCCGCGCTCCGAAAAGAAGGCGAAAGAAACCTCCCACCGACCACCGCTGCTTACTTCCAGTGCGCGCAAACTTGACGGCGGGAGTGAAGGTGAAACTATAGCGGAACTTGTGATGACGTCCAGCCGCATTCTTCACCCGCACAACGAGCGCATATTTGCTGGTCAGTTGCCGTACAAACAGGACTGCGACAGTGCGCAGCGCAGGAGCGGCGTCTGCCAACTTCGCAATCTCATCAGCGCCACTGTAATCGACCGGGACCGGGTTTCGGGTATCCGTTCGCCGAACGATTGCATGCAAGGCCATCAGTTCTGCTTTCGCCGCAGCTTCAGGCAGATCAGCGCCTTCTGGGAGTCTGTAAGCGGCGAGCAGCAGGCGACGCAGAACTCGAGCGACCAGTGACAGATACTGTCGATACGACAGCCAAGTGACACCCTCGCCGCTGATCTCCTGCATCTGAAAGTCATCAAGAAGGTCACCCTTCTTGTTGACTATAACTGGAAGATAGACCTCAGCATCATCGCGTTGAACCTCCAAGCGCCTTGGGATCTCAATGTCGACTGTCGCCGTCCTCAGCAACGTACGTCGATCCGGAGTGTACTCTTCCACTACGCGACGCCTAAATTGCTCCGGACGACCGATAGCCGTAGCGAAAACCTTAGCTTGATCAGCGTCAATCTCTTTCAGATTCTTCAAGTTCTTAGCTTCTTCTTGAAGCTCTGCCGCTCTACCGTCTGGAACTTGATGGAAACTGAATGGAACCTTTGGCTTTGCAATGAACGGCTTACGGAAGAAGAAGTTCGTGTGAATCGCCAAGAGAGCGAGCCAGAGCGCCGACAGTAGCGCGAAGTTCTGCCAGCCGCTCCCCGAGTCGCGAACGACTGAAGTAACGACAAGCGCGTTGATTAGCGAAAGGGCCAGCAAAAGGGCCAGTGAAACAAACTTCAATATTGACCTCAACAGCTTCAAACCCTTCAGCATCTTCGCGGCTATCTAGTACTACGTCATCACGTGCCTGCCTACCGTTAACCAGGCCCTTCCAAGTTCACCCGGTTGGTCCAATAGTCGAACGTTTGTCAGATCCACCGCACTTCACCCGTCCAGTTCGTCAAAGTTGATGAGAAATCCTCATAAATGGGTCGCATGACGCCGGTTGGCAACAAACGCGAGTCGCGCATCAGGGAAGAGACGCCAGAGCAATCGAGAACAAGCGACTTCAGCCGTTTGGCGGAGTTCACTACTCCATTAAGTGGTTCGTGACTCTTCGGATACCAGCAAACCAGATGAAGCGCGCGCTGCCGAAGCCTGAGATGTCGTGTGTGACGACAAGGGGAGGTTGTTGCGCGGACAGCGCCAAAGAGGGGCTGTAACAGGCAAGCGGATCAAGTTGCAGACAAGAAGGTCGAGTGCCGAGCGGAACGGCGGCGCACCAGTCGATGGCGGGTCCGTCACAAGTTCCTAGCTGCCGGTGGTCAGGCTGGCAGATGTATGGAGCGAGATCACCATGCGCCCACCAGCCAGTCAAGGTGCACTACAGCAACCCCACCCGTCGGCGCAACCGATCCCAGTTTGAGGCGCCATGACCATGGCCATGACCTCAACTCCCCCAGGGCGAAGGCTACTCACTTCACTTCTTCCCCGCTCAGCTTGCCCGGTCAGTCAAACGCCGCGGTGACGCCAGGATCGTGACGACCGCTATCGCGGTCGCGTCCTCAACCATCAGGGGAACATTGTTCTCCTTTACCGAGCGTTCGAGCCATAAACGCAACGTGTCCTGGTCACGCTCGCTAATGAGGTCGAGTCTTTGGCTTGGATCACTCTTCCGCCGACTGGTTGCATCCATACACGAAGTCCTGCTTACTACCTTGCATTATGACACAACCTTCAACCAAAAGCACGACGTAGAGAGTTCACCGCAAACAGGCTGCCCATTGCAACTAGCGCGCGACACCTACAGAGACGATCAATTCCACCATATGCAGGCACGCCACGATGCGTCATAAGTAGAGGTATCACCAAGGCAACCGTCTTGGAGATAGCCCTCCTACATTTCGTGGAGCCAACGTGGCAATCGTGCAACGCAAGATCAGCGATATCACGGGCGAGGAGGCGGCCGAAGCCGACTTCGTGACGCTCATCGTCCGCCAGCACCCCAAGGTTGACCAGCCGAAGCGGCTGGACGCCTTGCCGAGCGAGCTGGACCAGCTCAAGCCGGTGGGTGATCTGGTGGTGGTTGAAGTCCGCCGGCCGGACACCTCGGTTGACGAGGTCTACGTCCGCTACGCCGACTTCGCCAAGCTCATCCCGGACAGCGTCGTGGACGGCGCTCCGGGAACCAAGGGCCGAATCCCGGGGACGCGGATCAACGGCAAGCACTGACTTCGGCTCCACCCGCCCTCGCTGAGCAACGCCCACCACGGGCAGCTCAGCGAGGGCACTCAACATCATCATCTACGCACCCGAGCGCCAGAGACCCCTGGTGGCTTTGCTGTGCCCTAAACAGGAACCACTCACATGATCGACTCCCCCACCCTGCATGTATCGCTCAATGCCCGCGACCGCGCGGTACTGACCTCCCTCGAACAGGCTCGTCTGCTGACCATGGCTCACGTCCAACGCCTGCACGTTACGGACGGCTCGCCGCTGAGCAACGTTCAACGGACGCAGGCGTTGTTACGTCGCCTCCACCAACTCGGCCTGGTGCAACGGGTCGCCAGATTGCATGGCGACCGTCAAGTGGGGTCGCGAGGCACCGTCTACGGGCTGAGCCATCTAGGCTTGGCGGTCTTGTTCGCTCCGGCAGCTCCGCCACGGCCCGCCCGCCGCTTGTGGGCACGGCGCCCCTTCTTCCATCTGCACTTACTGGCGGTCTCGGACCTCTACGTCGCACTGCGCGAGCAAGCGGCAGTCGATGTGTTGGAGTTCCAGCCTGAGCCACGGTGCTGGCGGACCTTCACGTTGGCTGGCGAACTGCGCACACAACTACGACCGGACGCTTTGGTGCGGCTGGCCAAAGGCCACCGGACGAACCGCTGGTTCGTCGAGGTGGACCGCGGCACAGAGGGCCTGGGCGTGATCCGCCGGAAGTGTCAGCGGTACCTGTCGTACGAGCACACGGGCCTGGAGCAGGTAGAGCATCACGCGTTCCCTCAGGTGTTGTGGCTGGTGCCGAGCCAGCAACGAGCCGCTCAGGTCAAGCAGGTGGTAGACCAGCTACAACCGCAGATGGCACCTGTATTCGTGGTAAGCCGACTTCAGGACATCAGCGATGCCCTGTAGTGAAATGGTCAACGTTGGTCGCGCACCGCCAACAGGGGGACGTCTACCTCGACAACACCTTTGACAACGCTCGGCACATTCAGTGCGTATGTTGCCAGCTAGCGGCAATCCTTGTATAGATTGCCGGGGTGCGTATCACTAGTTCAAGTTATAATCGGAGATATAAGTATGAGTACAAGTATGACCCAAGCTGTTAGCCCGACTGTTTACACTGTTCCCGAAGCTGCCGCCACGTTGCGGATCAGCAAGCACACGATCTACAAGTTAATCCGCTCGCGAGAGTTGGAGTCAATCCAGATCCGTCGCCGCCGGTTAGTGCCAGTGGCAGCGGTGCAAGATTACATAAGCCGGTTGGGCGATGAGTCGCTTGCGTAATGGCAGGACGACGCGCCAATGGCGAGGGGACGATCTACCAGCGCAGCAGTGATGGCCGCTGGGAAGCGGCGGTCTACGCACCCACAACTGGTGGCACGCAGAAGCGAGTGCACCTGTACGGGAAAACGCGACAAGAAGTGCATGGCAAGCTGGTGGAACTAAAATCGAAGATCAGCAAAGGTGAAGCGGTGAGCGAAAGGTCGTGGACACTCTCCCAGTACCTCGATTACTGGCTAGAGCAGGTTGTACGACCCAATCGACAGCCAGCGACTTACGCACAATGTGAAACCATAGTGCGCCTCTACCTGAGGCCGGACCTCGGAAGTATTCGACTGCATCGACTTTCAACACCGACGCTTCAGGCGTACGTGAACCAACTCATCGCGGACGGCCACTCTGTACCAAAGGTTCAAGTTGTACGGAAAGTGCTGAGTTCGGCGCTCACCCGCGCTTTGCGGGACGAGGTCATCACTCGTAACGTCGCTCGTCTTGTCGAGTTTCCGACCTACCAAGCTGCGCAAGCACAACACTGGACCTCCGCTGAGGCACGTCGCTTCCTAGTAGCCGCTAAGGAAAGTCGACTCTACCCTGCGTTCGTCCTCATCGTTCTGTATGGACTTCGCAGAGGCGAGGTGCTCGGCTTGCGTTGGCAAGACGTAAGATTGGAAGCCAATGAACTACACATTTGTCAGCAGGTCCAACGAATCAGGCGAGCACTTGTCGTTGGTCAAGTGAAGACCAGGGCCAGCAACCGTGTGCTTCCTTTGCTCCGGCTGGCACGAAAAGTACTTGAGTCACACGCCAGCGAATCTGACGGTGAGTTGCTTTTCACCAGCAGGACTGGCGGCCCGCTTGAGCCAAAGACGTTTGTAAAGGAGTTCAAGCGCGTCTGCGGACGAGCCGGCGTAACAGGTATCCGAGTGCACGATGTTCGCCACACCACTGCAACGCTTCTGAAGGACTTAGGCATCCCGGTGCGAGACACACAACTGATACTCGGACACGCACGCGTATCTACGACGCAAGAGATCTACCAACATGACGATATTGGTACACGCCGTCTGTCGTTGGAGCGAATAGAAAGACTGCTCACTGCGAGTGAGCCAGAAGTAGAGGCTGACGGCGACCGTTGCCGTCAGAACTGTCGTCAAACCGCTGTCAGACGCCTTCTTAAGACGGCTGCTAACAGTGGTGCGGGTTGGGGGACTCTAACCCCCGGCCTCTTCCATGGCAAAACCGTCGAAGCAACTCTTTTAGACCGCATTACCTCTGTTAAGGAGACTATGCGGGTACGCCTAGGTCGCTGGATTCTTGGCTGCGTTGCCGTCAGCGTTGCCGTCAACACTGACGGAATGTATGAAGTGGATCGAACCTCTCGACCTGCGGACCAGCGAGATACCGCATGGCCGACACTTGGCTAGATTGAATAACACCTGCAATAGCCGTTCCGTCCTACTTGCCACGCATCCGGTCAACCTCCTGCTGTATAGCTTGGTCAATCTCAGTTACCATCGCTGTGATTTTGTCCTCGATCGGCTCCATAGCATCTTCCAAATCGGCAAACTTCGAGAACGCACTCAGTTCGTCTTCTTCGTTGGTAAGCGCATCCGACTGCTCTCGCCATCGCGTCAGGCTCTCGTCGGTAACTGGAGGCGAGGAAGCCATGATCACAGCCTGGTGAGTTCAGGCGGTGGAAGCATGTGATGCGAGGAGTTCGGTGAATACCTCGCTGGGTTTCTTCCAGTCGTGGATCTTACGGGGTCGGTCGTTGATCTCGGCGGCGATGGCGGCCATGTAGCGGGG